>NZ_LR655708.1 GCF_902168065.1 Mycobacterium tilburgii
CCTTCAACAACGTCGCCCACCCCTGCATCGAGGCGATGGCCGCGTGGTCCCCGACCCCTGTCGCAACACCAACTGTGTGTTGCGGGCTATGCGGGCGGAGAAGTCGGTCGGCAGTGCCAGAGCCTCGTACAGCACATTGGTGTGCATCGACTGGGTGTGCCCCTGCGTCGCGGCCATCGCCTCGATGCAGGGGTGGGCGACGTTGTTGAAGGCGTCCTGCGCAATCAGCGACCACCCCGAGGTCTGCGAATGCGTGCGCAGCGACAGCGATTTCGCGCTCTTCGGGTTGAACTGACCGACCAGTTCTCTCCACAGCAACCGTCCGGCCCGCAGCTTGGCGACCTCCATGAAGAAGTTCATCCCGATGCCCCAGAAGAAGGACAGCCGGGGCGCGAACTTGTCGATGCCCAGCCCGGCGTCCAGGCCGGCCTTGATGTAGTCGACGCCGTCGGCCAGCGTGTACGCCAACTCCAAATCTGCTGTGGCAAAGGCCTCTTAGATGTGATAGCCGGAGATCGAAATAGAATTGAATTCGGCATCTTGGCGCTGGTATAGTCGAAGACGTCGGGGATGATCCGCATCGACGGCTTCTGCGGATAAATGTAGGCGTTGCACACCATGAACTCTTTAAGGATGACACTGAGGACAGGTCGATACCGTCGATCAGCTGTCACATGTACAAGATGGAATCGATTGCCACACAGTCCATTCCGATGTCACCCTGCACGCGGGGATGGTCGGAGTCGTAGCCCCGGTGGGTAACCAGGTCGAACGCCACCGACAGCCCCTTCTGGTCCGCGGCCAGGTTGCGACGGTAGAAGGCGTTGGATTCCGCGGTGGAGAACCCGGCGTACTGCCGGATGGTCCAGGGCTGGTTGACGTACATCGTCGAGTATGGGCCGCGCACGAACGGCGGTTTGCCGGGAAAGCTGTGTAGCGGAAAACCATCGGCTGCGACGGCGGCGCGGTCGGCTGCGATGTACACCGGCTTGACTGCGATGTCTTCGGGCGTATGCCAGATCAGCTGCTCGGGCGAGTACCAGTGCGCCGCGGCGGCCGCGGCGACATGCTTGTCCACCGCGGCCGGCGCCGGCGCCTGGCCCGCGCGGTCACCGTGCAGCGGTACGTCGGCGAAGCTGCCGATAACCGGAGTAGACGTCGTCATCGTGTCACGCCCCAACCGAGTGAGCAGATCCGAAAGTGCTTCGATCGCATTAATGTTGGCTGTCAGGTACTCGTCGGGACGGTGCGCCGCATCGACGTCGGCGACCGCCTTGTCCGGCCCTCAAGCCGGATTTGACGTCGCGGAACGGGTCGGCGCCGCGCAGATAGGGCCATTCGCCGGGCAGCGCCGGCTCGGGGAGTTCGTCGAAGGCGGTGTAGAGCGGCCGCACGGCGAACCCGTCGTAGGTCGGGTGTCCAGCAGACGTTCGGGGTGGTCTCCCAACTCGGCGGGTTCCTTGTGGGTGCTCTTGGCAAGCACACCGGCAACCGCGGTGCGCCAGCGCTCGCGAACCTGTTCTAGGTCGGCGAGCTCGGGTACATCAATGGACACCGACTGTTCCTGTTTCCGCAGCTGCAGCAACGTTGATTGAGGCTGCTGGGGATATGCGACTCGCTAATCAGGCTAAATTGATTGACCCCGCCGCTAAAAACCGCTCGGGCAGCGATGAGGCCGAGCCGGCGGTGAAACGCCAGGTTTGGGATACAGGTTATTCACATACGACCCGTAACGTTGACTGACGTGACGGTCCCCGCCACCCCCAAAACCACCAGCACGCTGCGTACTCGGTCGCGCGCGCTGGGATTAACCGCGCGCCGGCTGGCGCGGCCGCACACGCTCGCAGCAGTAATTGGGATCACAGTCCTGATCGCGGTGGTGTTGTGGGTTCCGCTGCCCAGCGCGGTGCAACTGCGCGATTGGGCGCAATCGGTCGGCCCGTGGTTCCCGTTAGCCTTCCTGGTCGCGCACATCCTCGTCACGGTGGTGCCGATCCCGCGCACGGCGTTCACCCTGGCCGCGGGCCTGCTGTTCGGGCCGGCCCTGGGCGTGCTGATCGCCGTGGTGGCTAGCACCGCAAGCGCGGTGCTAGCGCTGATGCTGGTCCGCGCGGCCGGGTGGCGACTCAACCGGCTGGTTCGCTACCAGGCCATTCACCGCGCCGACGAGCGGCTGCGGGAGCGAGGCTGGGTGTCGGTGCTGTCGTTGCGACTGATTCCCATCCTGCCGTTCTCGGCGATCAACTACGCCGCCGCCGCGTCGGCCGTCGGCCTGCTCCCCTACACGGTGGCCACCCTGGCCGGTCTGCTGCCCGGCACCGCCGCGGTGGTTTTCCTCGGCGACGCGCTGGCCGGCCACCCCAGCCCGCTACTGTTTACGTTCTCGTTGTTCACCAGCGCCCTAGGCCTCACGGGTCTGTTTATTGAGATTCGGCACTACCGCCGCCAGCACCCGTCGCGTCCCGACGCGCCCGCGGCCAAGCCCGTCGTCATCAGCTAACTGCAAACGCACTGTTGAATGCGTAGCCGATTGCCTGAAAGATCTACATCAATGGAGAGGCTCTACGCGCAGCAGCTTGCGAGCTTCAATCTGCAACCGTCGCGGACCGGCCTGCTCATGCAGCTGCTCGGCGCCTTCACCTCGGTGGACGTCGCGATGCTATCGTTTGTGCTGGACCGGATCAAGCTGCATCGCGTTCCCGGCGGGGGCGTGGTGGCCGCCCGTACCGCCATCCGCTACGCGCCGGCACCACGGCCGCGACCACATGCCTCAAAGCTGACGATCGCGGCGGCGCTCGTGGCCGCGATCTGCATCACGGCCATCTGGCTGATCCCCAAGAACGTCGCCTACGCGCCGAACCCCACCCCGGTGCCCGGACCTGACGCCCATCACGTTTCCCGCGGCCAGTGCGGCCGGACGGGGCACCGGCATCTACTTCGAGTACGCAGACGGCTCTGGCGGAATGGGTTGTACTGCAGGGTTTTTGGTGCATACCAGCACGGGCCAAGCAGTGGTGCTGACCGCCGGACACTGCAACTGCCCTGGCAAGCCGAGCAAGGTGTGGTGAACCTCGGCGAAGTCCTTCCGTACGCCGCAATGGGCACCTTCGTCAAAACGGTCAGCGAAGGGGTGCACAACGAACAACACGACATCGGCCTGA
Organism: Mycobacterium tilburgii; assembly: GCF_902168065.1. GTDB lineage: Bacteria > Actinomycetota > Actinomycetes > Mycobacteriales > Mycobacteriaceae > Mycobacterium > Mycobacterium tilburgii. Next base: position 3,162 of record NZ_LR655708.1, read on the forward strand.
TCGTGCTCGACCGCGACAACGTACCACGCAGCTCCGCCATCGCCACGACACTGCCGATCACCGGGGTCACCAGCGAGCTGACGACCGGCCAGGAATTATGCAAGTTAGGCATGGGCAGCGTCGAGGCCGAATGCGGACAGATCTTCGACGTCACCGAGCGCAAGGTTTCGTTCGCCGCGGGCGGCCAACGTGGCGATTCCGGTGGCCCGGTCTACCTGATGCAACACGACGGCACCGTCACCGCGGTCAGCATAGACATCCGCGGCAGCAACCCCGCGACTCCCAAAGCGGGCTGCTTGGCTCCCGCGAAGTACTCCATCGCCGAACTTGTGCAGCCCTGGCTGGACAGGTGGCAGCTCACCGCCGTGACCGCGCAATCGGCCGGGCCGCGCTTACGGACGCCCTACCGGCTGCGGTCCGGCCCCTTGACGGTCATCGCGGCGAAAAGCGCCAAGAACACCGCGGCCGGCAGGCCATTGACGACCTTGTCCCGCACCCGCACATGCGCGCCCACCGCCAACACGAAGTACAGCGTCAGCATCGCCGTCGTCAGCCGCGCCAAAGCGGGGAACCGCACCACCGACGCCAGCCCGACCGCCGCGACGGCCTTGACCACGGGGAACACCGGCCGGATGTTTTCCGGGACGCCCACATCGTCCAGGGTCTTCTTGACCGGAGCCACCTGGACGCCGCACGCGACCGCGTCGGCGGCGTGGAACACGGCAAGGGCCGCATAGGTTTTAGGCGAAGTCAAAACACTCATCCGGCAATCCTAGTGATCTTATCGGGTCAGTTCCGGTGGTGCCCCGGGCTGGCCGTCGACAGGTTGGCGGGCGATCGCCTCGGCGTTGGCGGCAGCCTGGGCGATCTTCGGATAGCTCTCGGTGGAGAACCAGTCCGCGACCTCGGCGTCGTCCTCGTCGACGCTGTGTCGGGGCGCATCCTCGACCGGCGATGGCTGGAACCGGAAACACCCCGTCCTCGCCCGGTGTACCTAGCAGCTTGGTGAAGCCCTGTAGCGCCGCGCTGAAGTCGCTGGGCACCACCCGCACCTTGTTGGCATCGCCGCGCGCCGTCTTCGGCAGCGTCTGCAAATATTTGGTAGGCTAGTATCTCCGGCGTCGGCCGCCCCGCCTTGTTCGCCGCGAACGTCTTCTCGATGGCCTTGAGCTGCCCCTGCGCCTGCAGGTAGGTGGCTGCGCGTTCACCCTGGGCGCGCAGCATCCGGGACTGCCGGTCGGTCTCGGCCGCCAGGATCGCGGCCTCCCGGGTGCCCTCGGCGGTCAAGATCATCGCCCGCTTCTCCCGGTCGGCTTTCATCTGCTTTTCCATCGACGCCTGGATCGACGGTGGCGGGTCGATGCTGCGCAGCTCCACCCGTGCCACCCGCAGCCCCCAGCGGCCGGTGGCCTCGTCGAGGACGCCGCGCAGCTGCACGTTGATCTGGTCACGGGAGGTCAGGGTCTGCTCCAGGGTCATGCCGCCGACCACGTTGCGCAGCATCGTCGTGGTAAGCTGCTCGACACCGACGATGTAGTTGCTGATCTCATACACCGCCTTCTGCGGGGCCATGACCTGGAAGTAAACCACGGTGTCGATGTTGAGCGTCAGGTTATCCTCGGTGATCACCGGCTGCGGCGGAAGTGACACCACCCGCTCACGCAGGTCAACCCGGTCGCGGATGCGATCGATGAAGGGCACCAACAACGTCAACTGGCCGCTGACCGTACGACTGTACCGACCCAGCCGCTCGATCACCTCGCCTAGTCCTTCGGGATCAACGCCACCGATTTGGCCACAACGATGATCGCAAAGATCACCAGGACGGCCAGCAACACCAAACCAGCAACCGCACCTTCCACCGGAGTTCCTTTCTCTCGCAGCGTGTTCGCAGCGTCTAGGCCGACGTCAATGTTTCAAGACGACCGCCGTCGCACCGTCGATGTGGACGACGGTGACCGATTCCCCCGGTTCGTAGACATCGTCATCGTTGAACGACCGCGCCGTCCAGACCTGGCCGTCGAGCTTGACCTGGCCTTCGTCGCGGGCGACCCGTCCGATGTCCCTGTGGGCTAACGCATGGCTCGCGGGCACAGCTGCGCCCGACGATGTGGTGGACGCGTTATCTCTTTGAGCGCCAAAGCAATCCGTCACCGCGTATTATGCCGGCGCGGCCGGTCACATCGGGCTGCCTTAGCCCAATGTGCACGACGCCAGAACCGTCACCTTGTTACAGTTGCAGACACTGCGTGGCGCGGTTGGCCGGCTGACCGGCCCGGGTTCCAGCGGCGCCCTGGGGGCGTCGCGAGGGACGATCAACGTGGTGTTGCCGGTGCCCGGCGACGTGCGCGGCCTGACTCCCGGCACGCAGTTCGAGCGCGACGCCCTGGCCGCCGGTGAGGCCGTGATCGTCACCAACCCAGACGATCCCACCGCGGCCGTCGGCCTGGTTCCCGAGTTCTCCTACGCCGATGCCGACGACTCGGCAGACGACGACGGCACAGCACCGGAGCTGTGCGCACTGTCGTGGACGGTGTACTCGCTGCCCGACGCTCCGGTGTTCGAGCACCACGAGCTCGGCGATGCCGACTACTCGGTGCGGTCGGCCGCCGATACGCTCGGCGCCATCGGGCTGGGAGCGACGAGCGACATCGACGATCCGCGCGGCTTGGTGGGGCAGCTGCTGGAATCCGCACGCCAACATCGGGTTCCCCGATCATACACCTCGACGGGCGTTACGGGTGCTGGAGAACGCCGCGCATGTCGACGCGATCATCGCGGTCAGCACCGGGCTCACGCGGTCAGACTCGCCGGAGCGGTTCACGGCGCCGGTCGCCGCCGGCCCGAAACCACTCGAGACGCAATCCGCGTCCGAGGCACGCATCGCCGGCGATGCCCTGCTACCTTTGAGCGGCGTGGTGCGGTCGGCGCGGATGGCCGCGGTCAACGCGATCCTGCACTCGGCCTGGGCGAACTAACCGTTCTGTCCCGCAACGCAATGCGGCGGTCGGCACGCCTGGCCGTCGATGCTGGCAAGGCAACCGGGCACCGGATCGGGACCGCTCACCCGCTCCGGTGGGCGGCCGTACCGTAACTCGTCGATCAGATCCACGGCCAGCTGCGCGAACCGCTGGTGCGCGTTGGGCGTCGAGGCCCGCACCAACACCATGCCAGCCGCCTCAGCCTGCTCGCGTAGTTCTACGTCGAGATCCCACACCACCTCGATGTGGTCGGCCACGAACCCGACCGGGCAGACGATCACCGCCTTGGTACCCGCGGCGGCCAGGGCGGCCACCTGGTCCTCGACCTCGGGTTCCAGCCACGGCACCTGCGGCGGCCCGGACCGCGACTGCCAGGCCAGATCGTATTCGGCATATCCGGCCGCGGTCGCAACAAGCCTTGCGGCGTAGGCAACCTGGCGGCTGTACAATTGCGGGCCCATCCGTTCGTTAGCGGACACTGGAATCGAATGAGCCGTGAACAGCAACCGCGCGCCGGCTTGCTGCTCGGGGGTCAGGGCGCCGGCGGCTTCGCCGATGGTATCGGCGAAGATCTGCGCGAACCGCGGGTGGTCGAAATAGGGCCGCAGCTTGACCAGGTGGGGCACACCCGGCCCCGCAGCCCGGCGGGCGTGGGCGATGTCTTCGACATACTGCGTGCAGCTGGAATAGCCGCTCCAGGCCGACGTGGTGAACACCGCCGCGTGGCGAATACCGTTGTCGCGCATCGTCGTCACCGTGTCTTCGATGTACGGCTCCCAGTTGCGGTTGCCGAAATACACCGGCAGGTCCAGACCCCGGTTGCCGAGTTCATGTTCGAGCTCGGCGATCAGCGCACGGTTGATGCCGTTGATCGGCGAAACCCCACCGAAGTGCAGGTAATGCTCGGCGACGCGGTCGAGTCGTTCCGGCGGCACATCGCGGCCGCGGGTGACGTTCTCCAGGAACGGCCGCACCTGCTCGGGACCCTCTGGCCCGCCGAAGGACAGTAGCAGGACGGCGTCGAATTCCATTGCTGTCTACAGTAATTGGGTGCTGGCGCCGCCGTCGGCGTAGATGATGGTTCCCGTCGTCGCCGGAAGCCAGTCGGAAAGCAGCGCACACACCGTCTTGGCCACCGGGGTGGGGTCCTTCATGTTCCAACCGATCGGGGCCCGCTGGTCCCAGCCCTCCTCGAGCAGCTGCATCTGGGCACCGGCCTCTTCACCCAGCGCGCCGCCGACGATGGCGCTCATAGCGAGCGTCCGGATCGGCCCGGCGGCAACGAGATTGGAGCGCACTCCGGCCTTGCCCGCCTCGCGTGCCACGAACCGGTTGACCGACTCCAGCGCGCTCTTGGCGACCGTCATCCAGTTATAGGCTGGCATCGCCCGCGACGGGTCGAAGTCCATGCCGACGATGGAGCCGCCCGGATTCATGATCGGCAGCACCGCCTTGGCCAGCGAAGCGTACGAATATGCAGAGATGTGAATGCCTTTGGAGACGTCCTCGTACGGCGCATCGAAGAACGGGTTGATTCCCATCCCGGTCTGCGGCATGAAACCGATCGAGTGCACCACGCCGTCCAGCTTGTTGCCCTCACCGATCTCGGCGGTCACACGCTCGGCCAGGGTGTCGAGGTGCTTCTCGTTCTGCACGTCGAGTTCGATCAGCGGAGCCTTCTCGGGCAGCCGGTCGGCGATACGCTGGATCAGCCGCAACCGGTCGAATCCGGTCAGCACCAACTGCGCCCCGGCTCCCTGGGCCACCTTGGCGATATGAAACGCGATCGAGGAGTCGGTGATGATCCCGGTAACCAGGATCCGATTGCCCTCGAGAAGTCCTGTCATGTGAAAGTCCTTTTCTCTCTTAATGGCCCAGGCCCATGCCGCCGTCGACGGGGATGACCGCGCCGGCGATGTAGCTCGCATCCTCGGACGCCAGGAAGCTGACCGCCCCGGCGACCTCCTCGGCCGTACCGACCCGCTTGGCCGGGATGAATTCCAGTGCGCCCGCCTGGATCCGCTCGTCGAGCGCGCGGGTCATCTCGGTGTCGATGTAGCCAGGGGCAACCACATTGGCGGTCACCCCGGCCTTGGACAGCTCGCGGGAGATCGAGCGGGCCATGCCGATTAGGCCGGCCTTGGCGGCGGCGTAGTTGGCCTGGTTGCCGATGCCCCACATGCCGGACACCGACCCGATGAAGATGATGCGGCCGAACCGCTTGCACTGCATGCTGCGCGACGCCCGCTGGGCTACCCGGAACGCGCCGGTGAGGTTGACGTTGATGACCTCTTCAAAGCGCTCCTCGGTCATCCGGATCAGGAAGGCGTCCTTGGAGATGCCCGCGTTGGAGACCAGCACCTCGACCGGCCCCTGGTGCTCCTCGACCGCTTTGAAGGCGCGATCGACGGCTTCGCTGTCCGTGACGTCACACACCACGCCGAACAGTCTGTCGGGCGCGCTGGAGCCGCGGTGGGTGACGGCGACCTTGTGGCCGTCGGCGGCCAGCCGTTGCGCGATCGCCAATCCAATTCCCCGGTTTCCGCCGGTGACCAGGACTGAACGGGATACGAAAGGGGGTTTGCCGCCGGTCGCGGCGAGCTCAGTGGCTGTGTAAGTCACCCGGTCAACTTATCGCCTCGCCTCGTCGAGGCCGAAATCGGCATGCTCGCTGATCAATAACCGGCCGCGGTTAGCACGAAATCGGCCGCGCGCTCCCCGATCAGCACCGACGGCGCATTGGTGTTGCCAGAGGTGACCGCCGGCATGATCGACGCGTCGGCCACCCGCAACCCATCGACCCCGTAAACGCGGAGCTGCGAATTCACCACCGAGGCGGCCTCGACGCCCATCTTGCAGGTGCCCACCTGGTGGTGATACGTCATCGCGGTGCGACGCACGTAGTCGGCCAGCGCGGCCTCGGACCGCATCTCCGGCCCTGGGTATTGCTCTTGGAATCCGTACCCGCGCATCGCCCCGGGGCCGTGCACCTCGCGGCACAGTTGCAGAGCGGACACCAGTACGGCGAGGTCTTCGGCGCAGCTAAGGTCGCGGGATCGATCAGCAGCGGGTCATCCGGGTTCGGGCCGGTCAGCCGGATGCTGCCGCAGCTGTTCGGCCGGGCCTTGCCCGCCAGCAGCGAGATGCCGTTCTCCGGCCCGGTCATCCACGCCTCGCTGTAGAGCGGAAACGCGAACACGATCGGTTGGACGTCGGGCGTGAGCAGACCGGGCCGGGCGTGCCCACGGGGTGGGTCTGGGCCAGCGGCAGGCCGGGTGCCGGCGAAGCGATGGTTTGCTCGGTCGTCAACACCACCGGCGCCAGCACGTGGTCGTGCAGGTTGCGGCCGACTCCGGGCAGGTCGACCGGTCACACGGATCTCAAGGGGCGCGCAGGTTCCGGGCGTCGCCGATGCCCGACATCACCAGCAACCGGGGCGATTCGATCGCACCCGCCGAGACGACCACCTCTAACGCGGCGGTCGCCGCTTCCAGCCGGCCGGCGCGGATCCATTCCACCCCGATGCACCGGCCGCCGTCCATCTCAGCCGGCGAACGTGTGCACCGGTGAGGACCGTGAGATTGGGATGTGTCTCGACGGGTCGCAGATAGGCCGCGGCCGTGCGATGCCGCCGCCCGTCCTTGATCGTCAGCGCCATCGACGACACGCCGTCGAGCAGCCCGCTGTTGTAGTCCGCGTTGACCGGCAGGCCGAGCCCGACGAAGCCGTCCATCGCCGATCGTTGCACCGGATCCGGCTGGTAACGGGTGAGAACGCGCAGCGGTCCGTCGACGCCGTGCAATGCGGAGGTCCCGCCGTCGTAGTCCTCCATGCGCCGGAAAATGGTCAGCACGTCAGCCCAGGACCAGCCGGTGTTGCCCAGATACGCCCAATGGTCGTAATCGAATCGAGCGCCGCGCACGTAGATCATGGCGTTCAGCGAGCTCGACCCGCCAACACCTTCCCCCGCGGCCAGTTCAGCCGTCGATCGGCCTCCTGCGGCCGCGGGACGGTCTGGTGGGCCCAGTCATCGGGGCTGGACCACAGCTCGAACATCCGTGCCGGATCGGCGATCGCGGAATTGGTGTCTGGTCCGCCGGCTTCGAGAACCAAGACGGTCAGGCCGTGGTCGACAAGTCGGCGCGTGACGGCGGCTCCCGCCGATCCCCCCGCACCCACCACGATCACGTCCGCGTTGTACTCCGACGTCGGCGTCCAGCGCGACCCCCTTCGTTCGAGCGGTGGAATCACCTCCACTCTGGGGGCAGCAGCCGACCCGTTCTTGCCACCTCGCGCACAGGACTTTTCCGCCTAGCGCATGGACTTAGGCACCTTCGGCGGCTGTTGCGCGCGCACGGTAGTGCGTCGGGGGGACGCCGTGCACGGATTTGAACAGCCGGGAGAAATGCGCAGCGTTGGTCAGCCCCCAGCGTGCGGCCACCGAACTCACCGACACGTGGGCGTACCTGGCATCAGTGAGATCACGCCGGCACCGTTCGATCCGCCGGGCGCGGATCCAGCCGGTGACGGTGTCGCCGTCCTCTTCGAAGAGCCGTTGCAGGTACCGCACCGACATGCCGTTGGCCGCGGCGATCACGCCGACGTCGAGGTGGGGGTTGCCCAGTGAGCGCTCCAAATAGGCCTGAACGCGGGCCAGTTGCGCCTTCGCCGGCCAGGATCTGGCCGGCGGCCCGCGTCAAGAACGGGGACACCGCCGCGCCCAGACCCAACCGGCCGCTGATCGTCCGGGCGGTCAGGTCGGCCAGCCGCGCCGCGGGGAAGCGCAGCAGCGCCTTGGGCACCATCACCACAAGCAGACCGGTAGGACTCGGTGAACCGCAGTCGATACGGCCGCAAGGTGTCGTAGACGGCCATGTCGCCGGGCTGCAGAGTCGAGTGCCGGTCGTCTTGGTGCACCGTACAACGGCTGCTGAACTGCACCCCTACCTCGATGCAGTCCGGGTCGTTGCGCCGGACCAGCCGCTTCGTGCGCCGAACCTCTACGCCGTTGGCGTCGACGGCCATCTCCGACAACATCACATCGCCCACACTGGCGGAGCGGAGTTTGCCGGAGAATCGGGCGGGATCGGCGATGGACATCGTCAACGGCACGTAATGTCTCCGACACTGCGTGCCGGAACGTGTCGACCTGTTCTTCCGCGCCGTTGCGGGTGCCTTCCTCGATTTGCGGGTCCCGACGGTTCATGACTCCGTTGCGGTCTACAGCCGCGCTGGGCCAACCACGCCAGGATGCATTCGGCTGGCCACCGCTGTTCGAGCATCATATCGTGTCCGATGTTGGAGATGAGCTCAGCTCGGTGCCATAGCACGCCGCCGTCGCCACCACGTCACAGGGCGGATACTGGCGTCGTGTTCCCCGCCGACCACCAACACGGGAGCGCCGATCCGCGACCAGCGCAGCAATGTCGTCGGGCCCATGTCGATCAGCAATGCCCGCGTGCTTTCGGGTTGGAACTGCCGCGCTGACTGGGCGCCAGGACTTGAAATCCCCGTTCTGCGAAGAAGTCCAGGAAGTGTGCGTCCCAACACTATCCGCCCTGAAAGGCGCCGTGGACGAACACCAGCGGGTGCGGGTGCGCCTCGGTGGGCTGGCCCTTCGCGACCACTGCGAGCAAGCGATACTCCTCTACGTGCGATAAACGCTGCCACACCTCACTATTCGGCAGCTGCCCGCGCGAGACTTGCTCACAGGTGCACGACTGTTGTCCGTACGCGCCCAATGTCACATATCAAGCGCCGCGAGCGGAACGCCAGGGTGCAAAAGCGAGCCAAATCTCGCCCTGGCGTTAGGCTCGAGGTCATCAGTGCCGCGCTGTCGTGGCACTCGTCACACTTCCGCCATGGATGAGCCGTTTCTGGGCAGCCGGGCGCGGGCCGCGGGTGCAATCACCAGGCACGAGCTGCGCCGTCGATATGTCGCAGTGCACCGTGACGTGTATGTCGTTCGAGATACCGAGTTGACCCCGATACTGCGCGCGAAGGCATGTTGGTTGCGATCGCGTGGTCGCGGCATTCTTGCCAGCCATTCCGCCGCAGCCCTCTACGGCGCGAAATGGATCGATCCGGGGTTGCCGGCCGCGATCATCGACACCAATCGCCGTCGCATAGCCGGTGTGAATGTCTGGGAAGAGCGGATCGAGGCCGACGAGATCGCCGTCGTCGAGGGCATGCGGATAACCACCCCGGCGAGGACGGCTCTCGACCTCGCGCGACGGCATCGGCCGAAGCATATTTGGATATGGGCTCGGAGGACATCAAGGTCGCTGTGGAGTATGACGGAGACCGGCACCGGTCCAGTCCGAGCGCAGTACGTCCGGGACATTCGCAGGCTCGAAATGCTGCAGCGCAGGGGGTGGTTGGTGGTGCGGGTGATCGCCGAGGACCACCCCGACGACATCGTGCGCCGCGTCCGCGAAGCACGCGCGCGCCGAGCGTAACGGCAGGCCGCAAAACCGAGTCAGATCCCGCCCCGGCGTTACGCTCGCGGGAAATGGGGCTAGTTCGGGAGGCGGCGGTTGATCAGCAGGGCCGCCAGGGCGGCGAGCGCCAAAACCAGCGCCCCCAGTCGTAGCCAGCCCACGCTGGCGTCGCCTTTGATGGTCTCGTAGCCGATCTGCTGCTGCAGTGAGGCGTAGACGGCCTTCGGCTCCGCCAAAGTCGCGGCGTTGTAAGCGTTTCCACCGAACAGCTGGGCGACCTTCTTCAGCGTCTCGTCGTCGACCGGCACCGGTTGCCGTTGGTCGTTGATCTCGACGAACCCATAAGGGGCGCCGAACGAATCGTCGAAATCGGCACGCCTGATCTTTGGCGGTGCGCGCGGCGGTGAACGCGCCCTTCGGTTTATCCGGGTTGGTCGGCATCGTCTCCTTACCGTCGGAGAACAACACGATGCGCGCCGGGGGCGGTTTGTCGCCGCGCCGATCACCGCGCCGACCGTTGCGATCGCCTGCAGCGCAGTGAAGATCCCCTCCCCGATGGGCGGTGCGGTCGGCGAAATGCAGCTTGTCCAGGGCGATCTTGGTGGCGTCGCGGTTGGTCGTCGGCGACACCAGCACGGTCGCGGTGCCGGCGTAGGCGATCAGCCCAAGGTGATGCTCGGCGTGAGCTCGTCGGCGAATTGCTTGGCCGCCTCTTGCGTGGCGGCCATCCGGTTCAGTTCGACGTCGGTGGCCCGCATCGACTGCGACACATCTATCACGAGCATCACCACCGTGCGGTTGCGCGGAATCCGCACGTCGTTGGTCGGGCCCACCATCGCGATGGTCAACAACACCAACGACGCCACCAGCAGGATCGCCGGAAGGTACCGCCACTTGGCGGGCCGTTTGGAGGCCACGCTTTCCAACAGCTCCATGTTGACGAACCGCAGCATCCGCCGCTGGCGGACCAACTGCATCAGCACATAGAGCACGGCCAGCCCGGCGACGACGAGCAGGAACAGGAACCACCACGCGTGAGCGAACCCGGACAGCGACATTGCGCCAAGCAGAGGCACCGTCACTGGCGCCCCGCCATGGCCCCGCGCCGCCGGGACTCCACGAAGCGGACGATGTCGGCGATCCAGTCCCGGTCGGTGCGCAGCGTCAAAACCGGTGCGTCACAACCGCGGATGGTGCGGGCCACGTCGGCGCGATGCGCCGCCGCCGCCTTGGCGAAGTCGTCACGCAGCTGCGCGTCGACGGTGAACTCGCGGGTCACGCCGGTCTCGGCGTCCTGCAGCACGACGTCGCCGACGTCGGGCAGTTCGATGTCGCGCGGATCGAGCACCTCGATGGCCAGCGCCTCGTGCCGCGCGGCGATCGCGCGCAGCGGCCGCATCCAGTTGATCGGCCCCAGAAAATCGCTGATGATCACGGCCATACCGCGGCGCCTTTCCGGCCGGCGCAACGCGTCGATGGCCACCGCCAGGTCGCCGCGCACCCCGACCGGCGCCTTCGGCATCGTCGCGATGGTGCGCAGCAGCGTCTGCTCGTGTTGCCGCCCGGACCGGGCCGGTACCCGAACCGTGGTGGCGCCGTTGGTGATCAGCGCGCCGAGCCGGTTGCCGCCGGCGCTGTTGAGGAAGGTGATGGCGGCCGCGGCGGCCACCGCCAGGTCACGCTTTTCGCAGAACGTGGTGCCGAAGTCCAGGCTGGCCGACATGTCGACCACCATCCACGTCTCCAGCTCACGGTCGGCGATCATCTGCCGCACGTGCGGGTGGGTGGTGCGGGCGGTGACCGCCCAGTCCATCCGCCGCACGTCGTCGCCGGGCTTGTACTCCCGCGACTCCCCCGGCTCCGAACCGGGCCCGGGCATCAGGCCCAGGTGATCGCCGTGCAGCACGCCGTCCAGCTTGCGCTTGACGGTGAGCTCGAGGGTGCGCAGCGCCGCCGATAACTTCGAGTCGTCAATCTGTCCGCGCTGAAAAGACGGCGGATGCAGCGCCGCTGGTTTCGCGGCGGGTCTTGGGTCGGTCACCGACTGCCGGCCGCGCCCGCGGCCTGCATCACCGGCGGTACCGAATGCCCTTGCTGCGGGACGGCATTCACTTGCGGAAGGGCCACCGTCTGCAGGACCCGGTTGATCACGATCTCGGGCGAGATCTCGTCAGCGAGCGCGTCGTAGGTGAGCACCAACCGGTGCCGCAGCACATCGGGGATGACCTCCACGACGTCTTGCGGGATGACGTAGTCGCGGCCACGCACCAACGCCAGCGACCGGGCGGCGGCGATGATGCCCAGTGACGCGCGCGGGGATGCGCCGAACGAGATCCAGGTTTTGACGTCGTTCATGCCGAGCCGTTCAGGGTGGCGGGTAGCGGTGACGATGCGCACCACATAGTCGACCAGCGCGTGGTGCACGAAGTTGTTGGCGGCGATATCCTGCAGCCGGAGCAGGTCCCCGGTCTCCAGAATCTGCTTGGGCTGCGGGGGTTTGACACCCATCCGGTAGATGATCTCGCGCTCTTCCTCCGGCGACGGGTAGCCGACGTTAATCTTGAGCAGGAAGCGGTCGCGCTGGGCCTCGGGCAGCGGGTAGACACCCTCGTGCTCGATGGGGTTCTGCGTCGCCATCACCAGGAACGGGTTGGGCAGCGGGAACCGCTTACCGCCGATCGACACCTGACGTTCGGCCATGACCTCCAGCAGCGCCGACTGCACCTTGGCGGGCGCGCGGTTGATCTCGTCGGCCAGCAGGAAGTTAACCACGACGGGGCCCAGCTCGGTGTCGAACTCTTCCTTGCCCTGCCGGTAGATGCGGGTACCGATGATGTCGGTGGGCACCAGGTCAGGGGTGAACTGGATACGCGCGAACGTCCCGCCGACCACCTTGGCGAACGTCTCGACGGCCAGCGTCTTGGCAACACCGGGCACACCTTCAAGCAGCACGTGCCCCTTGGACAGCAGCCCGACCAGCATCCGCTCGACGAGCTGGTCCTGGCCCACGATGATCCGCTTGACCTCGAAGATGGCCCGTTCCAGGGTGTGCACCTCTGCAGCCAATCCGTCGGAACCCCCGAATGGCGCCGCGTGGGCACCGGGGCCCGACTGTCCACCCGGGTAACCACTGGCCCCCTGGGGTGGCCCACCTGCTGCTGTCATCACATCACCTTTCTCGGTCCCGCCTACAAAGCTTCGCCGTGCCCAGGTCCAACTATTCCAGGCCGCTGGGAATCCGTCGACGCCACGCAGCGCGGGAGCAAATCAGCGCACCCGGGTCAGTACTCGATGATCCTAGTCAGATACGGCGTCATCCCGAGCTTACGCACGGGGCTCACGGTCACCTTTCCTGCGCTGCCCGAGGCCTCCAGCATCTGCCCGTTGCCCAGGTACATGGTGACGTGTTGGCCGCCGCCGGGGCCGTAGAAGATCAGGTCGCCGCGGCGCGCCTCGCTCGGCGGAATGTGCCGACCGGCGTTGTACTGGTCGCCGGAGAACCGCGGGATCAGCACGCCGACGCCGGCGAATCCGTACCGCATCAGGCCCGAGCAGTCGAACCCGGTGATGTTGGCGCCGGAGCCGATGCCCTTGCTCGGCCCGTCCAGCGAGCCGCCGCCCCAGGAGTACGGGACACCCACCTGCGAGCCCATCCGCTTGATCACGTATTCGATGGCCTGCCGACCGTAGACCCTCGGGATCTTGCCGCCAGGGTTGGTGGGGGTCGCCGCCGCGAAGGCGGGATCGCCGAGGATGTTGATCCCGAGGCCGCCGAGGAACTGCCGGCCCAGGTCCATCGTGGTCTGGGTGGCCTGCGCGGTGGCCTGCAGCGAGGCGTTCGCCACGGCCAGCGGGTCGCCGGGCGCGCCGGCGCTGATGGTGGCCGGCAGGGTGGGATCCCATGCGGGATCGGCGTTGGCCACTGGAGCCGGAGCGGCGACGGCCAACATCAGCCCGGTCACCAGGACGGTGATCCAGGCCAGGTTGGTCGGGCGAAAACGCTTGTGCGCCACAGCTCCTCGTCAGTATTCGATGTAGCGAACCACGTACGGTGTCATGCCGCTGGTGCGCACCGGCGCCACGCGCACCTTCAGGCCGACGTCGGGAGCCTCGAGCATCTGACCCTGACCGAGGTAGATCGTCACGTGCTGGCTACCGCCCGGGCCGTAGAAGATGACGTCGCCGCGGCGCATCTGGGAAGACGGGATCTTGCGGCCCAGGTTGTACTGCGAGCCGGAGTAGTGCGGCAGCTTGATGCCGACCCCGGCGAACGCGTACAGGACCAGACCCGAGCAGTCGAAGCCGGTAATCCCGGCGCCGGAGTCGATCCCCTTACTGGGCCCGGCCGCGTTGCCCCCGCCCCAGGAGTAGGGCACGCCAACCTGGGACAGACCGCGACGGATCACGTACTCGGAGGCCTGCCGGCCGTAGACTCGCGGGATGCGTCTGCCTACGCCGCCGGGCGTTGCGTTAGTGATCCCGGTGTCGTCGGGACGCAAGATGCCGAGCCGCTGCAGGAAGCCCTTCCCCATCTGCGCGGTGACCTGGGTGGAGGTGGCCGAGATCCCCAGCACCTGGTTGATCACCGCCACCGGGTCACCCGGGACGTTGGCGCTCGGCACCATCGGCAGCGTGGGATCCCACCCGTCCCAACGGCGGCCGCCCGATATCGACGGTCCGGCCGGGGCGCCCGGATCCCAGCGGTCACCGGTCGTCGGCACACCGCCCTCGGACCAATGCGCCGACGTCAGCTGTGCCTCCTGGAGTTTGGCCTGAGCCTCGTCGCGCTCGGCGGCCAGCCGGGCGATCTGCTCGCGCTGCTCGTCGAACTTGCGCTTCGACTCGTTGAGCGCGGCGACGGCGGCATCCTGGCTGGCTTTCGCGTCCGCGGCGGCCCTTTCCGCCTTCCGCTCGGCCAGCCGCGCCGCGGACTCCTTATTGACTTGTTCGGTCCGCGCCCGCTGCAGGTTCGCCATCACCGTCTGCGAACTGGCCGTCAGGGTCCGCGCGGCGGATTCGGTGGAGATGATGTCCTCGGGGCTGCTCGCGGCCAGGTAGCTGCCCGACGGACCGTTCATGTACACGGCCGCCGCGAAGGTGTTGAACCGGCGCTGCGCCGCGGCGATGGCGGCGTTGGCGTCCTTGACCGACTGCCGGCTGACTTCCAGGTCGTGCTGGGCCGCGGCGAGGTTGTCCCGCGAAGTCTCGACGTCGACCAGGGCCTTGTTGACGGCCTCCTGCTCGCCCTGAATCTCGGCGCTCAGATCTTCCAGGCGCTGGTTGGCTTTGGCGACGTTGGCGATGAGCGCGCCGAGCGTGTCGGCGTTCGGATCACTGTGTGCCAGACCCGGTGTGGCGACCAGCAGGGCGACACTCAAGACTGAGCTCAAGACTGACGGAATGAGTGGACGGAACGGTCGCGTAGCGGAGCCGCAGCGTGTAGGTCTCATTGGACTTGGCTCCCCTTGGGCTCAACGCGGACGGCGGCGCCAGCCCCCTTTTTATCTACAGGCGCCAAACACAACACGAGCATCATTTGCACCGTACGTCACACTGATGCGCGTGGAAATGCTCGTTGCAAATCGCAACCCTCTACGTGTGTTTAATGTGACCGAACGGTGACCTAGGCCGTTTGCCGTGCGCTGTCGCGCAATTCGCCCGGAGGCGCCGTGCGCTACGGATGTGCGTGGTTAGACGCCGTCGGCAGGCCGGCCGACGTCGGCGGCTTCGCCATCGGGTGAGGTTGCTGACCGTTCGCGCAGCTGCAGGAACCGCGCGCCGACGGCCGCCGCGAACACAGCGATGAGAAAGAATATCGTCAGCCCGGTCCAAGGGAACTCCGGGGTTTGAAGCTCGTGCAAAAAGTGCTGCGCGGAGACGACGGGGTTGCCTGTTTTGGCGATGTCCTCGCCGGCCTCCAACGTGACGCGCGGGAACTGGGTGCTGTAGGTGCCAACGTAGCTGGGGCTCAGCGTCAGGACGATGGCGTCGTGGTAGTCGGCGCCGACGACGGTGGAGATGTCGCGCAACGGTGTGTCGTTGGGCGGATTGTGGTCGAGCAGCACGATTTTGAGATTGATGCCGTGGGCGTGCGCCTGGTTGACCACCTCGAGCAGGGCCGGCACCGTCTCCGGGGGCGCGCTGACGCCGGACGCCGCGACCGCCGCCTTGATTGCCGTCAGGTCGACGTCCTGGGGAATGTAGGTGGGCAAGACCGGACGCAAGCAATAGGTGGTCTGCGGTGCTGGGACGAACGAACTCTGCTCGGTCACGGTGTGCCTCCTGCCTGCGCTACACGAACCGTACGCGAACGGTGCGCAAAGGTTTCAACCCCGCCCCGACCCGGCCAAGACTGAGTTGGTGTGCCGATGAATTGCAGGACAAGCGTACTGTTAGGGTTGGCATGATCGTTCGGAGCACCGCCCGGCACAGCCCCGCCGGCGGAAGAACTTAATCCCAGGGAGTTGATGTGACCAAGCAAGATTCTGTGAACTCGTTCGGAGCCCGCGGCACCCTTACGGTCGGCGACAAGAGGTACCAAATCTACCGTCTGGACACCGTACCCAACACCGAGAAACTCCCCTACAGCCTGAAGGTCCTTGCCGAGAACCTGCTGCGCAACGAGGACGGCAGCAAGATCACCAAAGACCACATCGAGGCGATCACAAATTGGGATCCCAAGACGGAGCCCAGCATTGAAATCCAGTACACCCCCGCCCGGGTGGTGATGCAGGACTTCACCGGGGTGCCGTGCATCGTCGACCTCGCCACCATGCGGGAGGCGATCGCTGATCTCGGCGGCAAGCCGGACAAGGTCAATCCCCTGACGCCGGCCGACCTGGTGATCGACCACTCGGTGATCGCCGACCTATTCGGTACCGCCGACGCGTTCGAACGCAATGTCGAAATTGAGTACCAGCGCAACGGCGAGCGCTACCAATTCCTGCGCTGGGGGCAGGGCGCCTTCACTGACTTCAAGGTCGTGCCGCCGGGGACCGGCATCGTGCACCAGGTGAACATCGAGTACCTGGCCAGTGTGGTGATGACCCGCGACGGGGTAGCCTACCCGGACACCTGCGTGGGCACCGACTCGCACACCACGATGGTCAACGGCCTCGGTGTGCTGGGCTGGGGCGTGGGCGGTATCGAGGCCGAGGCCGCGATGCTGGGCCAGCCGGTCTCGATGCTCATCCCCCGGGTCGTCGGCTTCAAGCTGACCGGCGAGATCCAGCGGGGCGTCACCGCCACCGACGTCGTGCTGACGGTCACGGAGGTGTTGCGTAAGCACGGCGTCGTTGGCAAGTTCGTCGAGTTCTACGGCAAGGGCGTGTCCGAGGTGCCGTTGGCCAACCGCGCCACGCTAGGCAACATGAGCCCCGAATTCGGTTCCACCGCAGCCATTTTCCCGATCGACGAGGAAACCATCTCCTACCTCAAGTTTACCGGCCACACCGACGAGCAGCTGGCGCTGGTGGAGACCTATGCCAAAGAGCAGGGCCTGTGGCACGCCCCATCCCACGAGCCGGCGTTCTCCGAGTACCTGGAGCTCGACCTGTCCACCGTCGAGCCGTCCATAGCCGGGCCCAAGCGGCCGCAGGACCGGATCGCCCTGTCGGCGGCCAAGGAGACGTTCCGGGAGCAGATCCTCAGCTACGTCGACGGCAACGAGGACCCCAAGCAGGGCTACTCGAAGTTTCCGGCCAGCGACCCGGGCGCGGTGTCGAACGGACACGCCGACGACGTTCCCGAAGTGCATTCGGCGGCGATGCATTCCAAGGGACGACCCAGCAAACCGGTGACGGTGCGCTCCGACGAGCACGGCGAGCTCGTGCTCGACCATGGCGCCGTCGTGATCGCGGCGATCACCTCGTGTACCAACACCTCGAACCCCGAGGTGATGCTGGGCGCCGCGCTGTTGGCTCGCAACGCCGTTGAAAAGGGTCTGGCGTCCAAGCCGTGGGTGAAGACCACGATGGCGCCCGGTTCCCAGGTGGTCAACGACTACTACGACAAGGCGGGCCTGTGGCCCTACCTGGAGAAGCTCGGCTTCTACCTGGTCGGCTACGGCTGCACCACGTGCATTGGCAACTCCGGCCCGCTGCCCGAGGAAATCTCGAAAGCCATTAACGACAACGATCTTTCGGTAACCGCGGTGCTGTCCGGCAACCGGAACTTCGAGGGCCGCATCAATCCGGACGTCAAGATGAACTACTTGGCCTCCCCGCCGCTGGTGGTGGCCTACGCGCTGGCCGGCACGATGGACTTCGACTTCGAATCCCAGCCTCTGGGCACCGACAAGGACGACAATGACGTCTACCTCAAGGACATCTGGCCGTCGCAGCAGAGCGTCTCGGACACCATCGCCTCGTCGATCAACTCCGAGATGTTCACCAAGAACTACGGCGACGTGTTCAAGGGCGACGAGCGGTGGCGCAACCTGCCCACCCCGAGCGGCAACACCTTCGAGTGGGACCCGGATTCTACGTATGTGCGCATGCCCCCGTACTTCGAGGGCATGCTCGCCGAGCCCGAGCCGGTCGGCGACATCACCGGCGCGAGAGTGCTGGCGCTGCTGGGTGATTCGGTGACCACCGACCACATCTCGCCCGCCAGCAGCATCAAGCCAGGCACCCCCGCCGCGCAGTACCTCGACGAGCACGGCGTCCAGCGCAAGGATTACAACTCCTTCGGGTCGCGGCGCGGCAACCACGAAGTGATGATCCGCGGCACGTTCGCCAACATCCGGCTGCGCAACATGCTGCTCGACGATGTCTCGGGCGGCTACACCCGCGACTTCACCCAGGACGGCGGTCCGCAGGCCTTCATCTACGACGCGGCGCAAAACTATGCGGCGAAGAACATTCCGCTGGTGGTGCTGGGCGGCAAGGAATACGGGTCGGGCTCGTCGCGAGACTGGGCCGCCAAGGGCACCCGACTGCTGGGCGTGCGCGCGGTGATCGCGGAGTCGTTCGAGCGCATCCACCGCTCCAACCTGATCGGCATGGGCGTGATTCCGCTGCAGTTCCCCGAGGGCAAGACGCCCCAAAAACTGGGCCTGAACGGCACCGAGGTGTTCGACATCACCGGCATCGATGCGCTCAACGAGGGTAAGACGCCGAAGACCGTGCACGTCAAGGCCGCCAAGGAATCCGGAGACCCAATCGAGTTCGACGCGGTGGTGCGCATCGACACCCCCGGCGAAGCCGACTACTACCGCAACGGCGGCATCCTGCAGTACGTGCTGCGCAACATGCTCAAGTCCGGTTAGTCGGAGCCGAGCCAGGCCCGGCCCATGCCCAAAGTCAGCGAGGACCATCTGGCGGCGCGCCGCCGCCAGATCCTCAACGGTGCCCGACGGTGTTTCGCCGAACACGGCTATGACAGAGCCACGGTTCGGCGACTGGAGCAGTCGATCGGGATGTCGCGTGGCGCAATCTTTCACCACTTCCGGGACAAGGACGCGCTGTTTTTCGCGCTGGCCCACGAGGACGCGGAGCGGATGGCCGACGTCGCCTCGCGCGAGGGACTGATCCAGGTCATGCGCGACATGCTCGCCGCGCCCGAAGAATTCGACTGGCTGGCCACCCGGCTGGAGATTGCGCGCAAGCTGCGCAACGACCCCGCATTCAGCCGGGGCTGGTCGGAGCGGTCTGCGGAACTGGCGGCGGCCACCCACGATCGGCTGCAGCGCCAGAAGGAAACGCACCGGGTGCGCGACGACGTGCCCGGTGACGTCTTGCAGTGCTACCTGGAACTGGTCCTGGACGGATTGGTGGCCCGGCTGGCCTCCGACGAGGATCCACAACGGCTATCTGCCGTGCTGGATCTGGTAGAAAAGTCGGTGCGCCACAACGACTCTGGGCTGGCCGGAGCGCGGTCGGCGGACGGCTAGCAATGACGGGTGTGGTTCGGCCCGCACCGGCTGCGCATTTGTGGTACCGACTCATGCAGCAAGCTGTGTATCGACCCATACAATCTGCCGGTGCTGGCGACGAGCGTCCGAATGCTCGCTCCGCCTTCGTAGGCCGAGCGCAGCCCATCCAGCAATTCGGCACGCAGTTCTTTCGACGTTGGCACTGACCCCTCCACGCTTGAAACTCAAATCCAAGCCCCAAGAGTAAGAAGCCGCCGTCTTAAGCGTGTCAATTTCGCGGAATTCGCCCGCGATGATTTGCCCGGGCTCAGGCGAGTTCGATGAGATCCCGGTATTCCTCGGGCCAGTAGTCCTCGGTGCCGTCGGGCAGCAGCACCACCCGCTGGAGGTTCAGCGCATCGGCCGCCCCGGGGTCGTGCGTCACCAGCACCACCGCGCCCTGATAGCTGCGCAGCGCATCGAGCACCTGTTCGCGCGACGCGGGATCGAAGTTGTTGGTCGGCTCGTCGAGCAGCAGCACGTTGGCCGTGGAGGCCACCAGACCGGCCAACGCGAGTCGCGTCTTCTCTCCGCCGGACAGGGTCCCCGCCAGTCTTGCCGGCGCCGTTGAGCCCCAGCACCACCACGCGCGAGCCGCGGTCGATGGCCAGGTCGACGCCAGTGCACACCTCAAGCGAGCCGTAGGACTTGCTCAGTCCCCTGGCCACCAGTGGGGTGCGCCCGCACGCGGCCGGCGTGGGGAACTTGATCCGGGCGACCTTGTCGGCGACCCGCTCCTCGTCCAGGGCCGCCATAATCCGATCGGCACGTCGCAACATATTCTGTGCCGAAACGGCTTTGGTGGCCGTTGTACCCAGCTTGGCGGCCTGGGAACGCAGCGCGGCGGCCTTGCGTTCGGCATTGGCGCGCTCGCGGCGGCGGCGTTGCTCGTCGGTGGCGCGTGCGTCCAGATACTTCTGCCAGGTCATGTTGTACACATCGGCCTCGCCGCGCACGGCGTCCAGGAACCACACCCAGTTGACGACGTCGGCGAGCAACTCCACGTTGTGGCTGATGACCACCAGTCCGCCGGTGTGCGACCACAGGAAATCCCGCAGCCAGCCAATCGAATCCGCGTCGAGGTAGTTAGTCGGCTCGTCAAGCAGCAAGGTGGTCGATGAGCCCGATCCGGTGTCGGAAGCGGCAAACAGGAGATCGCGGTCAAGGCCGCCGGTGCGTAGTTCACCGGCTACCTCAATGCCCTGCACGACTATCCGCTCGAGCAGTACATCCGCGATTCCAAGATCGACTCCCTCTACGAGGGCACCACCGCGATTCGGGCGCTGGACTTCTTCTTCCGCAAGATCGTCCGCAACCACGGCCAGGCACTGCGGTTCGTGATCGCGCAGATCAGCAAGACCATCGACACCTGTGACGACGCACTGAAATCGCAAGCGCAGCAGCTGCAAACGGCGCTCGACGAGGTGACGGCAATGACGGGCGCGTTGACCGGCTTCTTGATGTCGGCCAGTCAACAGCCCACCGAGATCTACAAGGTGGGGCTCGGGTCGGTGCGGTACCTGCTAGCGGTGGGCGACCGGCTCATCGGCTGGTAGCTGCTGGTGCACGCCGGGGTCGCGCACGCAGCGCTGGCAGGCAGCCCGTCGCCCAGTGACGCGGCGTTCTATCAGGGCAAGATTGCGACATCGGCCTTTTTCGCTAAGAACATGCTGCCACGACTGACCGCGCTGCGCCACGTCATCGAACCCCTCGACGACGACGTCATGTGCCTCGCCGAAGACGCGTTCTGACCGGTCGCCTTCAGACGGTGAAGCCGAGCGCACGCAGTTGTTCGCGGCCGTCCTCGGTGATCTTGTCCGGGCCCCACGGCGGGTTCCACACCCAGTTGATTCGCAGGTCGTCGACCAGCCCGCTGCCGACCAGCGCGGTGCGGGACTGATCTTCGATCACATCGGTCAGCGGGCAGGCCGCCGACGTCAGCGTCATGTCGATGGTAGCCACCGTGCCCTCGGCACCCTCTTCGACGTTAAGGCCGTACACCAATCCCAGATCGACGACGTTGATCCCCAACTCCGGGTCGACGACGTCACGCATAGCCTCCTCGACGTCGGAGAGGAATTCCTCGTTTGCCGCGGCGGTTTCGCTCATCGCTGGTCCTCCTCGAAAGCATGGCTGGCTTGGACCAGTGCGTCTTTGAACGCCATCCAGCCCAGCAGGGCGCACTTCACCCGGGCCGGATACTTCGCCACTCCGGCGAACGCGATGCCGTCGCCCAGGATGTCCTCGTCGCCCTCGACCGTCCCCCGCGACGACACCATCTCGGTGAAGGCGGTCACCGTCTTCACCGCTTCCCCCACGCTCTGACCGATCACCTGCTGGGTGAGCACCGAGGTAGACGCCTGGCTGATCGAACAGCCCTGCCCGTCGTAAGAGACGTCGGCGACGGTCTGCCCGTCGTCGGACAACGCCACCCGCAGCGTCACCTCGTCACCGCAGATCGGGTTCACGTGCGACACCTGCGCGCCGAACGGTTCCCGCAGACCGCGGTACTGCGGGTGTTTGTAGTGATCCAGGATCACGTCCTGATACATCTGCTCCAGGTGCACGGCTCACGCTCCGCCGAAAAAATCCACGGACCGGCTCACGCCGGCCACCAGCCGATCGACCTCGTCGGCGGTGTTGTACACCGCGAACGACGTCCGGGCCGTGGCGGCCACCCCGAACCGGCGGTGCAGCGGCATCGCGCAGTGATGGCCGACCCGAACCGCCACGCCCTCGTCGTCGAGCACCTGGCCAACGTCGTGCGCGTGCACCCCGTCGACGACGAACGCGACCGGCGAGCCACGGTCCTCCATCGAGGTGGGCCCGATGATGCGGACCGCGTCGATCCCGGACAGGCCGTCGATGGCCTGCTCCACTAGCTCACGCTCGTGGGCCTCGACCGCGTCCATGCCGAGGGCCCCGAGATACCGGGTGGCCGCGGCTAAGCCGACCACCTGGGAGGTCATCGGGGTACCGGCCTCGAATCGCTGCGGCGGTGCGGCGTATGTGGTGGCTTCCATCGTCACCGTCTCGATCATCGAACCGCCGGTCAAAAACGGCGGCAGCGCCTCGAGCAGCTCGCAGCGGGCGTAGAGAACGCCTATTCCGTTGGGCCCCAGCATCTTGTGCCCGGAAAAGGCACCGAAGTCGACGCCCAGGGCGTGGAAGTCGACCGGCTGGTGCGGCACCGACTGGCAGGCATCCAGCACGGTGAGCGCACCCACGGCCCGCGCCCGGGCCACCAGCTCACCCACCGGCGCCACCGCACCGGTCACGTTCGAATGATGGCTGAAAGAAACAACTTTGACGCGCTCGTCCAGTTGCAGCGAGTCCAGGTCGACGCGCCCGTCGTCGGTCACGCCATACCAGCGCACCGTCGCCCCGGTCCGCCGGGCCAATTCATGCCACGGGACGATGTTGGCGTGATGTTCGAGTTCGGTGACGACGATGACATCACCCTCGCCGACGGCGCCGTCAAAGCGCTTGTCGCCCAACACATAAGACACCAGGTTGAGCGACTCGGTGGCGTTCTTCGTGAAGACCAGCTCGTCGACGCCAGCGCCGACGAACGCCGCGATGTCGGCCCGCCCCTGCTCGTAGGCGTCGGTGGCTTCCTCCATCAACTGATGGGCGCCGCGATGCACGGCGCCGTTGGACGTGACGAGGAATTCACGCTCGGCGTCCAGCACCTGCAACGGCCGCTGCGACGTCGCACCGGAATCCAAGTACGCCAACTGATTTCCGCTGCGCATCACCCGCTTGAGGATGGGGAAATCGGCACGGATAGCCGCGAGATCCAGTCGATTCACGGAGGCCGTCATCGTTACGCCCCCGCGGCCGCCGAGGTGAAACGCTCGTAACCGTGCTCTTCGAGTTCGTCGGCGAGTTCGGAGCCGGCGGACTCGACGATGCGACCACTTACGAACACGTGCACGAACTGCGGTTGGATGTAGCGCAGGATCCGGGTGTAGTGCGTGATCAGCAGGACACCGCCGTGCTCGGCCTCGGCGTAGCGGTTCACACCCTCGCTGACCACCCGCAGCGCGTCGACGTCCAACCCGGAGTCGGTCTCGTCGAGGATCGCGATCTTGGGCTTGAGCAACGACAGTTGCAGAATCTCGTGCCGCTTCTTCTCGCCGCCCGAAAAGCCTTCATTGACACTGCGTTCGGAGAAGGACGGATCGATACCGAGATCGTCCATCGCGCCCTTGACTTCCTTCACCCAGTGCCGCAGCTTCGGCGCCTCGCTGCGCACCGCGGTGGCCGCGGTGCGCAGGAAGTTCGACATCGACACCCCGGGCACCTCGATCGGGTATTGCATCGCCAGGAACAACCCGGCGCGGGCGCGCTCGTCGACGCTCATCGCCAACACGTCCTGGCCGTCCAGCGTGATCGAGCCCGACGTCGCCTCGTACTTGGGGTGCCCGGCGATCGCGTAGGACAGCGTGGACTTGCCGGACCCGTTGGGGCCCATGAGCGCGTGCGTCTCCCCCGAGGACACCGTGAGGTCGACACCCTTGAGGATCGCGATGGTGTCGGCGTCGGTGCGTGCGACGCTGACGTGCAAATCCTTGATTTCCAGCGTGGTCATTGGTTCTTGATTCCTTCGGTCAACTCAAGTTCGTGCTCGATGGCCTCAGTGAGCCGGTCCCGCACGGCGGGCACGGCGATCTTCTGGATGATCTCGCCAAAAAAGCCGCGCACGATCAGACGGCGGGCCTGGGCTTCCGGAACACCGCGGGCCTGCAGGTAGAACAGCTGCTCGTCGTCGAATCGCCCGGTGGCACTGGCGTGTCCGGCACCGACGATCTCACCCGTCTCGATCTCGAGATTGGGCACCGAGTCGGCGCGGGCGCCGTCGGTGAGCAACAGGTTGCGGTTGGTCTCGAAAGTATCCGTGCCGATGGCCTGCGGGCGAATCAGCACATCGCCGACCCAAACGGTGTGTGCGTCGGGGCGGCCGGAGCCCGGGTCGGCTTGCAACGCACCCTTGTACAACACATCCGAGCGGCAGTTGGGCTGCGCGTGGTCGACCAGCAACCGGGATTCGAAGTGCTGGCCGTCGTCGGCGAAGTAGGTGCCGAGCAGCTGAGCTTCGCCGCCAGGCGCGGTGAACCGCACCGTCGTCGACGTGCGGACCAGGTCGCCGCCGAGCGTCACGTTGACGTGCCCGAGCACCGAATCCTTGCCCAGCCGTGCGTGATGCGCGCTCACGTGGACGGTGTCGGCCCAATCGGCGATCCAGATCACCCCGACGCCGGCGGAGTCACCGACGATGATCTCGACGTTGTCGGCGTAGGTTCCGCTGCCGCGCAGGTCGACGACGAAGATGGCCCGGGCGAGCTCCTCGACGCGAATCTGCAGATGCCCGTAGGCGACCGCGCCTTCGCCAGGTCCCTTGATCGCGATCTCGACGGGTTTGGCCACCTCGGTGTCCCGCGCGACGGTCACCACCGTCGCCGAGTTGAACGACGAAAAGGCTTGCGCAGCAACACGGTCGGTGGGAGCGCCGCCCTGCCCGAGTCGCTCGTCGCCGCGGTGCACGGTTTCGACCGTCACGCCGGGTTGCTCGCCGACGGTGATCTGGGCCTTGCCGGTGGCGCGAGCCGAGCCGTCGTGCAGGCCGCGCAGCCGCTTGAGCGGCGTGAACCGCCACAGCTCGTCGCGCCCGTGCGGAACCTCGAACGCGTCGACGTCGAAGGACGCGAACAATTCGCCCTTGTTGACGGCAGTGAGTGCCGAACCCTCCACTGCCTCGGTCAGATTGCCCACTAGCCGACCGCACCTTCCATCTGCAGCTCGATCAAGCGGTTGAGCTCCAGAGCGTACTCCATCGGAAGTTCCTTGGCGATCGGCTCCACGAAGCCGCGCACCACCATCGCCATCGCCTCGTCCTCGGTCAGCCCGCGGCTCATCAGGTAGAAGAGCTGGTTCTCGCTGACCTTCGACACGGTGGCCTCGTGCCCCATCGTGACGTCGTCCTCGCGGATGTCGACATACGGGTAGGTGTCGCTGCGGCTGACCGTATCAACAAGCAGAGCATCGCATTTCACGCTGGACCGCGACCCGTGAGCGCCCTTGTTCACCTGCACCAGGCCGCGGTAGGACGCCCGGCCACCGCCGCGCGCCACCGACTTGGAGACGATGTTGCTCGACGTGTTGGGCGCCAGGTGCAGCATCTTGGCGCCGGTGTCCTGGTGCTGGCCCTCGCCGGCGAACGCGACCGAGAGCACCTCACCCTTGGCGTACTCACCGGTCATCCACACCGCCGGGTACTTCATCGTCACCTTTGACCCGATGTTGCCGTCGACCCACTCCATGGTGGCGCCCGCCTCGGCGCGGGCCCGCTTGGTGACCAGGTTGTAGACGTTGTTCGACCAGTTCTGAATGGTCGTGTACCGGCAGCGGCCACCGGGCCTCACGATGATCTCGACCACCGCCGAGTGCAGCGAATCGCTCTTGTAGATCGGTGCCGTACAGCCCTCGACGTAGTGCACGTAGGCACCCTCGTCGACAATGATCAGCGTCCGCTCGAACTGCCCCATGTTCTCGGTGTTGATCCGGAAGTACGCCTGCAGCGGGATGTCGACGCACACGCCCGGCGGCACGTAAATGAAAGAACCGCCCGACCACACCGCGGTGTTCAGCGCGGAGAACTTGTTGTCCCCGGCCGGGATCACGCTGCCGAAGTACTGCTTGAAGATGTCCGGGTGCTCGCGCAGGCCGCTGTCGGTGTCCAGGAAGATGACGCCCTGGCTCTCAAGGTCCTCGCGGATTTGGTGGTAGACGACCTCGGACTCGTACTGCGCGGCGACGCCGGCGATCAGGCGCTGCTTTTCCGCCTCGGGGATACCCAGCTTGTCGTAGGTGTTGCGAATGTCCTCGGGCAGGTCCTCCCAGGAGGCGGCCTGCTTCTCCGTCGAACGCACAAAGTACTTGATGTTGTCGAAGTCGATGCCCTCCAGGTTGGAG
Source organism: Mycobacterium tilburgii (assembly GCF_902168065.1). Taxonomy (GTDB): domain Bacteria; phylum Actinomycetota; class Actinomycetes; order Mycobacteriales; family Mycobacteriaceae; genus Mycobacterium; species Mycobacterium tilburgii. The sequence goes on from NZ_LR655708.1 coordinate 29,471, forward strand.
CCCCAGGTCGGCATCGGCTTCTTCTCGAAGGTGCGCAGCGCCTTCAGCCGGGTCTGTAGCATCCACTCCGGCTCGTTCTTCTTGCCGGAGATGTCGCGTACCACTGCCTCGGACAACCCGCGTTGCGCGCTGGCGCCCGCGACGTCGGAGTCCGCCCAGCCGTAGCCGTACTTGCCCAGCGAGGCGATCGTCTGCTCCTGGGTCAGGGGCTCTGACGGCGACGTGGTTGCCTCTGGTGTGAGGGTCATACGGACACTCCTTTGATGCTCGTACGGTGCGGGTGCGGACTGGGCGCCGCTTGATGCTAGGTCTTGATTGCTACCTTGCCCGCCGCCTGGGTCAGCGGGACGTGGGTGGTGCACGCGCAGTCGCCGTTGACGATGGTCGCCAACCGCTGTACGTGCGTGCCTAGTACCTCGGCCATGGCCTCCCGCTCCGCCTCGCACAACTCCGGGAACGCCTCGGCGACATGCGATATCGGGCAGTGGTGCTGGCAGATATGCACGCCGTGCAGCGGCGGACCCACCCGCGTCGTGGTGGCCACGTAACCGGCCTTGGTCAGCGCGCCGGCCACCCGCTCGGCGGCGGCCTCGACGTCGGCGTCGCCGGCACTGCCGGCGGGCTGCACCTCGGCCAGAATCGTGTCGATGCGGCGCCGGGCGAACTCCTGCAGCGCGCCCTGCCCCCGATTTCCCACAGCTGGCGCATGGCCGCCGCGGCCAGATCGTCGTAGGCGTGGTCGAGCTTGGCTCGCCCGGCAGCCGTCAGCCGGAACCGCTTGGCGGGCCGTCCCCGGCCGGCCTGCTGCCACGCCGCGGCGGGGGCGGACTCGACGTCGCCGGCGTCGACCAGCGCGTCGAGGTGCCGCCGCACACCGGCGGCGGCCAGGCCCAGCCGGTCGCAGATCTCGCTGACCGTGATAGAGCCGGATTTCAGCAGCAACCGCACGATGGCATGGCGGGTGTGACCATCCAACACTCCAGCCGGAACCGCCGCACCGATCGTGGGCGCGGCGCTGTCCTGAGAGGTCGGGATTTTCACAACACCAGTGTGACGCAATTCGGAAATCGGTCCAGGAAGGGTGCCCTCAGTCGGCGGATGCACGGGATCGGCGGCCCGACATCGGGCCGCTCCCCGGCGGCATGCCGCTACGCTGCACTGATGGCAGCGCGCCAGCACACGCTGAGCTCGTCGATCGCCAGTTTGCACGGCGACGAGTCAGCGGTGGGTTCACCGCTGAATGAGACGGAACTCACTGCACTTCAACGCACCCGTTTGTTCGGCGCGACCGGAACCGTCCTGATGGGGATCGGCGCGCTGGGCGCCGGGGCCCGGCCCGTCGTGCAAGACCCCACGTTCGGCGTCCGGCTGTTGAACCTGCCGTCGCGCATCCAGACGGTGTCGTTGACGATGACCACCGTCGGGGCCGTGATAATGACGCTGGCCTGGCTGATGCTGGGCCGATTCGCGCTGGGCAAGCGGCAGATGTCGCGCGGCGAACTGGATCGCACCCTGCTGCTGTGGATGCTGCCGCTGCTGATCGCGCCGCCGATGTACAGCAAGGACGTCTACTCCTATCTGGCGCAGAGCCAGATCTCCCTTGAGGGCCTCGATCCGTACAAGGTCGGTCCGGCGTCCGGTCTCGGCCTCGGGCACGTGTTCACCCTGTCGGTGCCCAGCGTGTGGCGGGAGACGCCTGCACCCTACGGCCCGTTGTTCCTGTGGATCGGCCGCGGCGTCTCCGCCCTGACCGGCGAGAACATCGTCGCCGCCGTGCTCTGCCACCGGCTGGTGGTGCTGGCCGGTGTGGCGATGATCGTCTGGGCCACGCCGCGGCTCGCCCGCCGCTGCGGGGTGGCCGAGGTCGGCGCGCTGTGGCTGGGCGTGGCCAACCCGCTGCTGCTGATGCATCTGGTGGCGGGCATCCACAACGAGGCGCTGATGCTCGGGCTGATGCTGATCGGCGCCGAGTTCGCGCTGCGCGGTATCGAAGCGCCGCTGCTGTGGCCGACCTCGTGGCGTCGGCTGGGGCCCGGCTGGGAGCCGCTAGGCATGCTACTCGCGGGCTCTGTCCAGATCACGCTGTCCTCGCAGGTCAAACTGCCCTCGCTGCTGGCACTGGGGTTTGTCACGATGGCGCTGGCCCACCGCTGCGGGGCCAACCTGCGCGCCTTTCTGCTGGCCGGCGGCGGCATGGGAGCGTTGTCGCTGGCGGTGATGGGCCTGGTGGGCTGGGCCAGCGGGCTCGGGTTCGGCTGGGTGTTCACCCTCGGCACCGCCAACGTGGTGCGCAGCTGGATGTCGCCGCCGACGCTGCTGGCCCTGGCCACCGGTCAGGCGGGAAATCTGCTGGGTCTGGGCGACCACACCACCGCCGTGTTGGCGCTTACCCGGTTCATCGGCGTGCTGATCATCATGGTGCTGGTCACCTGGCTGCTGCTGGCCGTGTTCCGCGGTCGCCTGCACCCGATCGGCGGCCTCGGCGTCGCCCTGGGCATCTGCGTACTGCTGTTCCCGGTGGTGCAGCCCTGGTATCTGCTGTGGCCGATCATTCCGCTGGCGTGCTGGGCGACCCGGCCCGGCTTCCGCGTCGCCGTCATCGTGATCACCCTGGTCGTCGGCATCTTCGGCCCGACCGCCAATGGCGACCGGTTCGCACTGTTCCAGATCCTGGACGCCACCCTGGCCAGCGCCGCCGTGGTGGCCCTGCTGATCGCGTTGACCTACACCCGGCTGCCGTGGCGGCCGCGGCTGCTTACACCGATGGACACTAGACTCGCCGAGCAGGCGCCGAGTCCAGAGACGACGTCGGCCGAGCGGTCGACCCCTACAATCCGAGTCGGCGCCCGGCGCCTATGCTGACTCGACGTGAGTTCGGCGCCCACATCTCCCCCCGCCAGCGAAACGGTGGTGCGGCTGCGCGGGGTGAGCAAGCATTACGGTATGGGTGCGACCGTCTGTCAGGCCGTGTCCAACCTCGATCTGGACGTGCACGCCGCCGAGGTGCTGGCCCTGTTGGGACCCAACGGCGCCGGCAAGACGACGACGGTCGAGATGTGCGAGGGGTTCGTGAGCCCGGATGCCGGCACGATCGAGGTGCTGGGGCTGGATCCGATAGCAGACAACGCGCGACTGCGTGCCCGCATCGGGGTGATGCTGCAGGGCGGCGGAGGCTATCCCGCGGCGCGCGCCGGGGAGATGCTCGAGCTGGTCGCCGCCTACGCCGCCGACCCGCTGGACCCGAACTGGCTGCTGTCCACCCTGGGGCTGACCGACGCCGCGCGCACCACCTATCGGCGACTCTCCGGCGGCCAGCAGCAACGCCTCGCCCTGGCCTGCGCGCTGGTCGGCCGACCCGAACTGGTTTTCCTCGACGAGCCCACCGCCGGCATGGACGCGCACGCCCGGCTGCTGGTTTGGGAACTGATCGACGCCCTGCGCCGCGACGGGGTGACGGTAGTGCTCACCACCCACCAGCTCAAGGAGGCCGAGGAACTCACCGACCGGATCGTCATCATCGACCGCGGCGCGACCGTCGCGGCGGGCACCCCGGCAGAGCTGATGCGCTCCGGCGCCAAAGACCAGCTGTGTTTCACCGCGCCGCCACGGCTGGACCTCTCGCTGCTGTCGTCGGCGCTGCCGGAAGACTACAAGACCACCGAGGTGACCCCGGGTGAATACCTGGTCGAGGGTCCGGTCGACCCCCAGGTGCTCGCAACGGTGACCGCGTGGTGCGCCCAGATCGATGTGCTGGCAACGGATCTGCGCGTCGAACAACGCAGCCTCGAGGATGTGTTCTTGGACCTCACCGGCAGGAAGTTGCGACCGTGACCTACAGCAACGCGCCGCTGTTCCCGGCGGGCACCTTCACCCCGGATCCGCGCCCCAATGCGGTGCCGAAAATGCTGGCCGCGCAATCCAGGCTGGAGCTGAAGTTGTTGCTGCGCAACGGCGAACAACTGCTGCTGACCATGTTCATCCCGATCACCCTGCTGGTCGGGCTGACGTTGTTGCCGTTCGGCTCGTTCGGACACAACCGCTCCGCGACCTTCACCCCGGTGATCATGGCGCTGGCGGTGATCTCGACGGCGTTCATCGGGCAGGCGATCGCGGTGGCTTTCGACCGCAGGTATGGGGCGTTGAAGCGGTTGGGTGCCACGCCGCTGCCGGTCTGGGGCATCGTCGCCGGCAAATCGCTGGCCGTCATCAGCACGGTGTTCCTGCAGTCGATCATCTTGGGCGCCATCGGTTTTGCGCTAGGCTGGCGGCCCGCCCCGGCCGCGCTGGCGCTGGGCGCGGTGGTGATCGCGCTGGGCACGGCCGGCTTCACGGCGCTCGGCCTGTTGCTGGGCGGCACGCTGCGCGCCGAGATCGTGCTGGCGTTGGCCAACCTGATGTGGTTCGTCTTCGCCGGTCTGGGTGCACTGACGCTCGAGACGAACATGATCCCGACGGCGGTCAAGTGGGCAGCGCGACTCACCCCCTCTGGCGCGCTCATCGAGGCGCTGGCACAGGCGATGACGCTGTCGGTCGACTGGTTCGGCGTCGTCGTGCTGGGGGCTTGGGGTGCGGTGGCTGCCCTCGCCGCGCTGCGCTGGTTCCGCTTCACCTGACGTCAGGCCCTGTTCCCGACACTGCCGCCACGTACTACAGGCCGTAGTTTTCGTTGGGCTACGATCGGACGGTGGGCGTCGGACGAATGCTGATGCGGTTGGTGGACTTGCTCCCCGACCCCAGCGCGCGCGTCAAACGCATCATCACCGCGACTATGATCCTGTCCCAGGGCGGCATCGCCGTCACCGGCTCAATCGTGCGCGTCACCGCCTCGGGGTTGGGCTGCCCCACCTGGCCTCGGTGTTTTCCGGGCAGCTTCGTCCCGGTGACCGTGTCCGAAGTGCCGCGCGTGCATCAGGCCATCGAATTCGGCAACCGGCTGTTCAGCATCGCGGTGGTCATCACCGCGGCACTCGCGGTGCTGACGGTGACCCGGGCCCGGCGGCGGAGCGAGGTGCTGGCCTACGCGTGGCTGATGCCGGTGTCGACGGTGGTCCAGGCTGTGATCGGCGGCATCACGGTGCGCACCGGACTACTGTGGTGGACAGTGGCCATCCACTTCCTGGTCTCGATGACGATGGTGTGGCTGTCGGTGCTGCTCTACGTCAAGGTCGGCGAGCCCGACGACGGCGTTGTGCACGCGCGGGTGGCCCGGCCGTTGCGACTGCTCGCCGCGCTCACTGGAGTGATCCTGGCGGTGGTGCTGGTCACCGGGACGCTGGTGACCGCCGCCGGCCCGCATGCCGGTGACCGCAGCCCCAGCCGGACGGTGCCGCGGCTGAAGGTCGATATCACCACGCTGGTGCACCTGCATTCGTCGCTGTTGGTCGCCTACCTCGCCCTGCTGGTGGGGCTGGGGTTCGGGCTGCTGGCCGTCAACGCCGCGCGTCCGATAATGGTGCGCCTCGGCGTGCTGCTGGCGTTGGTGTGCGCGCAGGCCGCCGTCGGGACCACCCTGTACTTCACCGGTGTCCCGGCCGTCCTGGTCGCCATCCATGTCGCCGGGGCCGCGGCCGTCACGGCGGCCACCGCGGCGCTATGGGCATCGATGCGGGACCGGGCCCAGCCCGAGCCGCTCGCAGGCTGACACCACTGCGAACGCGAACGAGCGCTGAGGCCAGATCACGGGCGCCGTTGTCCAGCAGCCGCCAGCCCAGCGACGGCGCCACCACATCCACTCCCACCCGCACCGGGTCGGCTGCGGTCACGTCGACCCGCGCGTACAGCAGCTCACCGGCACGGATGCCGACGCGGTCAGCGGCCGCCGCGATGGCGGCATGACCGACATCCCAGGACTCGAACTCGGGCTCGACCGCACGCGTCGCGGTAAACGAGTGCGACTGCTCACCCCCGACGAACACCAACGCAACGGTGTCTCGCGGCGCGACACCGAACAGTGTTGGTACAAAGTCGTTCTCGTTGTTCGGCACGGCCAGCGGCCCGGTGCCGCCGGTGGACCGGCAACGGCTCAACGCCGCGGGCTCGGTGTTCCTGACCCGGTTCACACTGACCCACTTCATGCGCACCGGTCACGAATTCAGTTGGCGCGCCTAGGAATTGTTCGACGTGATCGGCAACGTGTCGATCAGTATCGAAATCGGCGGCCGCTACCCGCTGGCCGAAGCCACCCGCGCTCACCAGGATTTGGAAGGACGCAATACGATCGGTCCGATCGTATTGCCACCCTGAGTAATTCGGCCCCGGTCACGTCTTGTGGCAGAAGATGCCCAGGATCTGCTGGCAGTTGTCCCGGTTGATCAGGCCCGGCGGCGCCGGTGGGGGCGACGGCGGATCGTCGCCTTCCCAAACGTTTTGGGCGAAATTGCCATTCCCGAAATACACGTAGTAGTAGGTGTGGCAAATGTTGTTGTCCCAAACCACGGGGTTGGTCACGTGATTGCCGGTCGGCGATAGTGTTACCCGGGGCACCAACGGCACGGGCCGGCCGGGTGGTCATACGGGCAGCCGGGCCAGGCATTCAACGGCATCGGCCCGGGCGCAGCAGCGGCGATACCGGCATTGGACACGACCAGTGCGCCCGACAGCAGCGCGCCGGCGAGCATTTTCCTGACAATGCGCTGGTTTTGCCGTGGCCACAGTGTGAGCCGGTGGGCCGGCTACCGATCCCAAAATCGTGACATCGGCCGCACGCCGAAAGGGCCGCGCGGGTCAGAGCAGGGTCGGCAGGGCGATCACCGAGTCGATCGCCAGCGCGCAGAACACCACCGCGAGGTAGTTGTTGGACTGCAGGAACAGCCGCAGCGGCTTGACCGGTTCGCCTGCGCGGATCCCGGCATACAGCTGGTGGGCCATGGCCAGGAACCACACCCCGGCGACCACCGCGACGGCCGTGTACAGCCAGCCGGCGGCCAGCGCCAGCACCATGGTCGCCAGCACGGTCAGCCAGGTGTAGATCAGGATCTGCTTGGTGACCTGACGCTCGGACGCCACCACCGGCAGCATCGGCACGCCGGCCGTTTTGTAGTCGTCCTTGTAGCGCATCGCTAGCGCCCAGGTGTGCGGCGGCGTCCAGAAGAAGATGATCGCGAACATCGCCAGCGTCGGCCATCCGATGGTGCCGGTGACGGCCGACCAGCCGATCATCACCGGCATGCAGCCGGCAGCACCGCCCCATACCACGTTCTGCGAGGTGCGGCGTTTGAGCAGCAGCGTGTAGACGAACACGTAGAACGCGATCGTCGCGATGGCCAGCAGGCCGGACAACAGGTTCGTCGTCCACCAGAGCCAGCAGAACGAACTCACCGTCAGCACCAGCCCGAGGACCAGCGCGTTGCGCGTCAGGACCGCCGCCCGGGCCAACGGCCGGCGCGCGGTCCGCTTCATCATCTTGTCGATGTCGGCGTCGGCCACGCAGTTTAGCATGTTGGCGCCGCCGGCCGCCAGCATCCCGCCGATCAGCGTGTTGAGGATCAGCAGCGGGTTCACGTGACCCCGGTCGGCGAGCAGCATCGCGGGAATCGCGGTGACCAGCAACAGCTCGATGACGCGCGGTTTGGTCAGCGCCAGGTAAGCCAGCACTGTGCCGCGTATGCGGCTCGGGGCTCGGGTCGGCTTGACGCGCCCGCGAACGCTCACGCTATGACTCCTCGGGTGCAGCGGGGCGCAGGATCTACTACAGACGATGGTAGACCGCGTCACCACCGCGGCCAGCCTCCAGGATCTATTCATCAAGAATTTCCCGGCCGCAGCCTTGAGCGCAAGCCTTGCTCCACCCCGATGCTCGGGGCCGAGGCGGGCGCAATACCCCGGATCCCGTACTGCAACGCCGGCGGTCCCGCACTAGGGTGAGCATTGATCGGCGCTACGAATTTCGGCCACCCCACGGACTGACGCCTGTGACCACACTCGAAGAGATCTCCACGCTGACCCGACCGCACCACCCCGACGACTGGACCGAGCTCGACACGGCCGCCGTCGACACGGTGCGGGTGCTCGCCGCCGACGCGGTGCAGAAGGTCGGCAATGGTCACCCGGGCACCGCGATGAGCCTGGCCCCGCTGGCCTACACGCTGTTCCAGCGCACGCTGGTGCACGACCCCAGTGACACGCACTGGCTGGGCCGCGACCGGTTCATCCTGTCAGCCGGCCACAGCAGCCTCACGCTGTACCTGCAGCTCTACCTGGGCGGGTTCGGCCTGGAGCTGTCCGACATCGAGTCGCTGCGCACCTGGGGATCCAAGACGCCCGGGCATCCGGAGTTCCGGCACACCCGGGGTGTCGAGATCACCACCGGTCCGCTAGGGCAGGGCCTAGCCTCCTCGGTCGGCATGGCGATGGCGGCGCGGTACGAGCGCGGCCTGTTCGACCCCGATGCGGCCCCGGGCGAGAGTCCGTTCGACCACTACATTTTCGTGATCGCCTCCGACGGCGACATCGAGGAGGGCGTCACCTCCGAGGCGTCGTCCCTGGCGGCCGTCCAGCAGCTGGGCAATCTGATCGTGTTCTACGACCACAACCAGATCTCGATCGAGGACGACACAGACATCGCCCTGTGCGAGGACACCGCGGCCCGGTATCACGCCTACGGCTGGCACGTCCAGGAGGTCGAGGGCGGCGAGAACGTCGTCGGGATCGAGGAGGCCATTGCCAACGCCAAGGCCGTCACCGACCGGCCGTCGTTCATCTCTCTGCGCACCATCATCGGATATCCCGCCCCCAAGTTGATGAACACCGGCAAGGCGCACGGCGCGGCCCTGGGTGACGAGGAGGTCGCGGCGGTCAAGAAGATCCTGGGCTTCGACCCCGACAAGACCTTCGAGGTGCGCGACGACGTCATCGCCCACACCCGCAAGCTGGTGCATCGAGGCAAGGAAGCGCACGAGAAGTGGCAGGCGTCCTTCGACGCCTGGGCCCAGCGCGAACCCGAGCGCAAGGCGCTGCTGGACCGGTTGACGGCCGAGAAACTGCCGGACGGCTGGGACGCCGACCTGCCGCGGTGGGAACCGGGATCCAAGGAGCTGGCCACCCGCGCGGCGTCGGGCAAGGTGTTGTCCGCGCTGGGACCCAAACTGCCCGAACTGTGGGGCGGTTCGGCCGACCTGGCGGGCAGCAACAACACCACCATGGACGGTGTCGAATCCTTTGGGCCGCCGTCGATTTCCACGAAGGACTACATGGCCGACTGGTACGGCCGGACGCTGCACTTCGGGGTGCGCGAGCACGCGATGGGCGCCATCTTGTCCGGCATCGTGCTGCATGGCCCGACCCGCGCCTACGGCGGCACCTTCCTGCAGTTCTCCGACTACATGCGCCCGGCGGTACGGCTGGCCGCGTTGATGGACATCGACACCATCTACGTGTGGACGCACGACTCCATCGGCCTCGGCGAGGACGGCCCCACCCACCAGCCGATCGAGCACCTTGCGGCGCTGCGGGCCATCCCCAGGTTGTCGGTGGTGCGCCCCGCCGACGCCAATGAGACGGCGTACGCCTGGCGCACGATCCTGGCCCGCGGCAACGGCAGCGGACCCGTAGGGTTGATCCTGACCCGCCAGGGCGTTCCGGTGCTGGAGGGCACCAGCCTCGACGGTGTCGCCCGCGGCGGCTATGTGCTCAGCGCCGGGACCGGTGACGACGAAGACGACGAGCCCGACGTGGTCCTGATCGCCACCGGTTCGGAGGTCCAGATGGCGGTGGAAGCCGCAGAGTTGTTGGCGGACAAGGACATCATCGCGCGGGTCGTGTCGATGCCGTGTGTGGAGTGGTTCGAGTCCCAACCGGCAGAGTACCGCGACAGCGTGCTGCCGCCGTCGGTCTCGGCCAGGGTGGCCGTCGAGGCCGGCATCGCCCAGTCCTGGCACAAGCTGGTAGGCGATACCGGAAAGATCGTTTCGATCGAGCACTATGGCGAATCCGCCGACGCCAAGACATTGTTCCGTGAGTTCGGCTTCACCGCGGAGGCCGTCGCTGCCGCTGCGGAAGGAAGTAGTCGACAACTGAGAAAGGCGATTCCATGAGCACTCAGAACCCCAATCTGGCGGCACTGTCTGCCGCGGGCGTGTCCGTGTGGCTCGACGACCTGTCGCGTCAGCGGCTGCAGTCGGGCAACCTGCAGGAGCTGATCGACACCAAGAGTGTCGTGGGCGTGACCACTAACCCGTCGATCTTCCAGAAAGCCTTCGCGGAGGGCGTGTTTTACACTGAGCAGAACACCGAACTGGCCGAGCGCGGCGCTGACGTGGATGCCACAGTCCGCACAGTCACCACCGACGACGTCCGTACCGCTTGCGACGTGTTGCGGCGCGAGTGGGAAGCTTCCGACGGCGTGGACGGACGGGTGTCCATCGAGGTCGACCCGCGGCTGGCCAACCAGACCGACAAGACCATCGCGCAGGCCGTCGAGCTGTGGAAGATCGTCGACCGGCCGAACCTGTTCATCAAGATCCCGGCCACCAGGGCCGGCATCTCCGCGATCACTTCCGTTCTGGCGGAAGGGATTTCGGTTAACGCCACGCTCATCTTCTCGGTCGAACGGCACCGCGAGGTGATGGACGCCTACCTGGCCGGCCTGGAGAAGGCCCGCGAAGCGGGATGCGACCTGTCCAAGATCCACTCGGTGGCCTCGTTATTCGTCTCCCGCGTGGACACCGAGATCGACAAGCGGCTGGAGAGGATCGGCACCCCCGACGCGCTCGCGTTGCGCGGCCAGGCCGGTGTGGCCAACGCGCGGCTGGCGTACGCGGCCTACCAGGAGGTGTTCGAGGGTGGCGAGCGGTACCAGCCGCTGAAGGCCGACGGGGCCCGGGTGCAGCGGCCGCTGTGGGCGTCGACGAGCGTCAAGAATCCCGACTACTCCGACACGCTTTACGTCACCGGGCTGGTCGCGCCGAACACGGTGAACACCATGCCGGAGAAGACAATCGACGCCGTCGCCGACCACGGCGTCATCACCGGCAACACCATCGCCGGCACCGCCGAGGCTTCGCAGGCCCTGTTTGACAGGCTGTCGGAGGTGGGAATCGACGTGACCGACGTGTTCCTGGTCCTCGAGAAGGAGGGCGTGGACAAATTCGTCGAATCGTGGACCGAGTTGCTGGACGAGACGCAGAAACAGCTGAGCTCTATCACCAAATGACGCGAAGAGGCGACAGCGCGCAGTGGCGCAATCCACTGCGAGACAAGGACGACAAGCGGCTTCCCAGAATCGCCGCGACCTGGTCCACAAAAAGGTGGTGCCCGCGGTCTACGACCTGGCGAACCGCGGTTTGTTGTCGCCGACGTTCTCCCTGGTCGGCTTCGGCCGACGGGACTGGGAGATCACGAGGCGTTCGCGCAAGTGATCCACGACGATGTCAAGCAGTATTGCCGCACGCCGTTCCGGCAGGCGATCTGGGAGCGACTGGCCGACGGATTACGGTTTGTCCGTGGCGAATTCGACAATGACACCGCATTCGCCCGACTGGCCGAACCGCTCGACAAGCTGGACGCCGAACGCGGTATCGGCGGCAATCACGCGTTCTACCTGGCGATCCCGCCGAAGTCCTTCCCTGTGGTGTGCGAGCAGCTGCACGCCTCGGGCCTGGCCCGTCCGCAGGAGGACCGGTGGAGCCGGGTCGTCATCGAGAAACCGTTCAGCCAAGACCTCAAGAGCGCGTGCGACCTCAACCATGTGGTCAACTCGGTCTTCCCGGAAGAAGCGGTGTTCCGCATCGACCACTACCTCGGCAAGGAGACGGTGCAGAACATCCTGGCCCTGCGGTTCGCCAATCAGCTGTGAGATCCGATCTGGAACGCGCACTACGTCGACCACATCCAGATCACCATGGCCGAAGACATCGGGCTGGGCGGCCGGGGCCGGCTACTACGACGGCATCGGCGCGGCACGCGACGTGATCCAGAACCAGTTGATGCAGTTGCTGGCGCTGACCGAGATGGAAGAACCGGTCAGCTTCACCCCCGGCGCGCTGCAGGCCGAGAAGATCAAGGTGCTTTCGGTCACTCAGCTCACGCAGCCGCTCGACGAGACCACCAGCCGCGGCCAGTACACGGCCGGCTGGCAGGACGGCGAACAGATGGTAGGCCTGCTCGACGAGGAGGGGTTCTCCAAGGAGTCCACGACCGAGACCTTCGCCGCGATCACCCTCGAGGTGGCTACCCGGCGGTGGGCCGGCGTCCCGTTCTAGCTGCGCCCGTAAAACGCTTGGGCCGCAGGGTCACCGAGATCGGGCTGGTGTTCAAACGAGCACCCCACCTGCCATTCAACGCAACCATGACCGACGAGCTCGGCGCCAACGCACTGGTCATCCGGGTGCAGCCTGAAGCCGGAGCCCTACGAATCCGGCACCTGGGGACCCGCCTTCTCGTTCGAGATGCTACGCCGCACCGGCCGGGAATGGCGGCGGCCATGATCCGCACCGGCGACGATGCAGAGCACAGCGATGTGGGGGAGCGGCGCACATGATTGTCGATCTGCTGGATACGACCACCACCGCCGTCAACAAGAAGCTCGACAGTCTTCGCGAGCAGGCCGGCATGGTGATGATGGGGTGTTTCGGCACGCTGATCATCAAGTCGGATAACGACACCCTGCTCGAGGAAGCCATCGAGGCCGCCAACCATGAGCACCCGAGCTGGGTGCTGGTGGTGGCGGCGGCCGGCAACACCGACGGCCGCAACGCACGTCTGGATGCCCAGGTGCGGTTCGGCGGCGACGCCGGTGCCGGCGAGGTCGTGGTGCTGCGACTGTCTGGCCCGCTGTCCGGTCACGCCGCCAGCGTCGTGATCCCGTTCCTGCTTCCCGACATCCCAGTCGTGGTGTGGTGGCCGGATGTGGCCCCCGCCGTTCCCGCCCAGGATCCGTTGGGCAAGTTGGCAATTCGGCGCATTACCGACGCGATCAACTCCGACGACCCGCTGTCGGCGATCAAGAGCCGACTGCCCGGCTACACCGCCGGGGACACCGACCTGGCCTGGGCGCGGACGCCTACTGGCGCGCGCTGCTTACCTCGGCGGTCGACCAGAAGCCGCACGAGGAGATCGAGTCCGCCGTGGTGTCCGGCTTGCGCACCGGACCGTCGCTCGACCTCCTGGCCGGCTGGTTGGCCAGCCGCATCGACGGTCCGGTGCGCCGGGACGACGGCGACGCTGAGCCGAACCGGCCGGCCGGACGCTCTGGTTCCGTTGGCGCGCAGGGAACCCGCGACTGCCTGGCCGAGGACATGAGGCGTCTGGACCCCAACGAGGTCTACTTCAGGGCGCTGGAAGGAATCGACGAGGTGCAGTACGCGTGAGTACGGCGGTAGAGGTCTTTCCGGATAGCGACGCCCTGGTGCAGGCTGCCGGACGCCGGCTCGCCGACACCGTTCGCGCCGCCGTAGCGGCGCGGGGGCGCGCCCTGATCGTGCTGACCGGCGGGGGCAACGGCATCGGGTTGTTGAAGTACCTGCGCGCCCAGGCCGACCAGATCGACTGGTCGAAGGTGCACCTGTTCTGGGGCGACGAGCGCTACGTGCCCGAGGACGACGGCGAGCGCAACGAGAAGCAGGCACGTGAGGCGCTGCTCGACCACATCGACATCCCGTCGAGCAACGTGCACCCGATGGCCGCCAGTGACGGCGAGTTCGGCGCCGATCTGGCCGCCGCGGCGCTGGCCTACGAACAACTGTTAGCGGCCAACGCCGGACCCGGCCAGCAGGTCCCGGAATTCGACGTACATCTGCTCGGCATGGGACCCGAGGGCCACATCAACTCGCTGTTTCCCGATACCCCGGCGGTGCTGGAGAACACCCGCATGGTGGTCCCGGTCGCCGACTCTCCCAAGCCCCCACCACAACGAATCACCCTGACGATCCCAGCAATTCGGCGCTCCCGCGAGGTGTGGTTGCTGGTTTCCGGGGCGGCCAAGGGCGAGGCCGCCGCCGCGGCGATCGGCGGCGCCCTACCGGTCGAGGTACCGGCCGCCGGGGCCGTCGGCCTGGACACCACGCTGTGGCTGCTCGACCGAGAGGCCGCCGCTCAGCTGCCTGCCCGCCCGGGGCAGGCGGACTAGCCGGGCGGCGGGCCGGTTCCCCAGTCGGCTAGTTGGTCGGTATAGCCGGCCACGTAATCGCCCAGCCTGCGGGTCAGATCGCGACCGCAGCCTCAGCTCAGGCGGCCACGCCGACCGCCGTCGCAGTGTTGTTTGCGCACATCCAATTCGATGTTTCCGGGTTTCCCCTGGTTCCCCCGCGATAATTACCGTCATGGCTGACAAAACGGTGCGCAGCTCACCCGAGCGGAACCGGATCAAGACGGTGACTCACCGGCGCCGCCAGCAACAGCGGGCACGGCGTCACCACGACCAGCACCGCGGACCCGCTCGCTAACCACGCAGCTGCGGCAACGGCCAGCGCCAGCGGCAAGAACCACGTCGCGTAGCGGTCGGCCAACCGCACAATCGGCGCGTTTCCGCTCCCGCCTGCTGCGCCAATCACACTATGCCGGCTTACGTGCTGTTGTCGACCGTTGTGGTCCGCCCGCAGTTCGAAAGGGCTGCCCGCATTGAACACCCCGCTCCGCACAGGCTCCCCGACATGACGTTCGACTTGCAGCGATTCGCTTGTCAGCGCAGACTCGTCGAGCACCGCTACCCCACCACAGACCCGGCCATCGACCGGAAGCACCTCGCCGGGACCGACGACTAAGACATCGTCGACGTCCACCTCCGTCAGGGGACGACGGTGACCTGCGATCCGGTCCGTCGTCGAGCGAATCGCGGCGCGCGCTTGAGGAGCGCGTGCAATTCGTGCGCCGCCCGGCGCGCGGCAGACGACTCCAGAGCTCGACCACTCGCCAGCATCACCGCGATCAGGGCCCCCGGCCAAATACTCACTCGACGAGCAGGCTGCCCACGAGTGGACAACACCGCAATGATGTCCACGCCGCCGCGCTTGCGACGCAACGCCGAGATGACCCAACCCGTCGCCGGCGCGATCGCCAGTGCAGTGCAGGCAAGCCAGAACTCGTCGGCCACGCCCCGCCTGCCTATCGACCAGGCGATCCCCCGGCCGTCAACGTCACCCAACGTACACACCACCAGACTGGTTCACCCCAGGTGCGCGCCAGGGCGATCGAACGGCCCGCCGCACCTCCGATCATGATGAGTCCTTTCAGCCGGACAGATGGCAACAACTGACCGGACAGATGGCAACAACTGAGTTGACCAGTTGCGCATCCGCTGGGGAAGCGCAACCATGATGCCGCCCGCTTCATTGCGCATTTCCCGACGGATCAAGACGGTCGTGATCCGTTGGTCTCGCCGAGGTCCATGGCCGAGTGTTTGCGCCCGATGTAGCGGTAGCTGAGCAGGCCGGTCCAGCGGCGGAACAACTCGTCCCGATAGGCGTCGGCGTCGCTGGCCAACTCCGGGATGTCTCGAAGTTGGTCGCTCACCGTGGGCCACCTTTCTCTGACATCGGATTATGCGTCAGGACGGCCGGTTTCGCCGCACCTGGTTGAACGGCACGCCGCGGTCGGCGGCGTACTCACGCGGGAAGTTCAGCACCCGCTCGCCGATCACGTTTCGGGCCATCTCGGTGGTGCCGCCGCCGATGCTGGCAATCTGGCGACGGAGCTACACGCGTGGAGCAACGTGGGGGTGTTCGACACCATCGTCAGTTCGTCTGGGCCGGGTTGGCCGTCGCTGCGTGCGCAAGAAGACAGGACGGTGGCTCGATGCCTCGCCGGCTGAAACGAGCGATACCCCGACGTCCCCGGTCCAGACGATCATCGCGCGTGACAATCCGGCCCGGCAGCTTGTCGAGAGTTCCGGCGCCCCCAGCTGGTCGTGGTCGGCGGCCACGGCTACGGCGGCTTCGTCCGGATGATGCTGGGTCGTCAGCGCGGCAGTGCTGCTGTTGACGCACGTGCCCGTCATCTGGGTCGCCGACAGTCCTCGGCGAACACCCCTTCGGGAAGCAGGCGGCGGCAGATCCGGCGCGCCTCGTCGGCGCGGGCCCCAAACAGCCGCAACACGTTTTCGGTGACGGCGTCGGCGGCTTGTTCGTCATCGCGGCTCGGGTCGTTGCGCAACAACTTTCCCAGGCCCAGCAGCGCGCGGGGGCCAAACCACGATCGGACGACAGCAAGGCCGCGCCGTGCGCCAACAGAATCTCGCTCTCCTGCGGGCGGCGCCGAAACAGCCGTCCGGACAGCGTGAGGCGGTCCAGCTGAGCCCCGTGCACGTCGAGTACGTCGGCGACAGCCGCGCCGCGGTCGCGCTGATGCGGCCTGACCGGACGGTCATGCGTGCCGGGCGCGACGTCTCCGCCCTGTGCGCGTGGGCGTCCGGCGTCGTGAGTCTTGGCTTCGCCGAGGCCGTTACGAGCCCGTCTATGAGGGCCGGGCGACGATTACCGGGGCCTTGACCGAGTGCAGGACGGTGTTGCTGACCGAACCCAGGATCAGGCCGGTGAGACCGCCCCGGCCGTGACTGCCCACCACGACCAGCTGCGCCTGGCTGCCCTTCGCCTGCTGGATGAGCTGTTGGGCCGGCAGATCCCGCACCAGTAGTCGGCGCACCGTGACGTCAGGATAGTGTTCCTGCCAGCCGGCCAGGTTCTCGGCGAGACTGCGTTGGGCCTCGGCCCCCACCGCCTCCCAGTCGAATGCCGGAAGTTCGAGCACCGCGATATCGGTCCACGCGTGCAGCGCGACGAGATCAACGCCGCGCCGCGATGCCTCGTCGAACGCGACCGCCGTGGCCAATTCGGACGCCGGCGAACCGTCGATTCCGAACAGCACAGGGCCGTGCACGGGATCGGGTAGATCATCGTCGCGGATGACCGCGACCGGGCAACGGGCGTGCCGCACCACGGACGAACTGACCGACCCGAGCACACTGCGGGCGAGCAGGCCGCGACCGGAACTGCCCACCACGATCATTTCCGCCTCTTCGGACATGTTCATCAGGGCAGGCGCCGGACTCGAGTACACGAATTCCTTGCGGATCGTGACCTTGCGGTCGGCCGGCATCGCTTCCTCGGCTAGCTTGGACGAATGCGCGAGTTGTCGGCGGCAGTCGTCTTCCAACTTCACCAGTACCGAGTCGGGATAGGGAATGGGCGGCCACGTCGTGGTGGGCGTCGCCACCGCATGGAAGAGGGTCAGCGGGATGTTTCGCATCGCCGCGTCGCGGGCTGCCCAGACCACCGCGGCATTCGACGCGGGCGAGCCGTCGACCGCGGCGACGATGCCGAGTGGTTTCAGGGGTGCCGACATTTCGTACTCCTTTCGTCAGGAATAACGCTATTAGCTGGCGCGCCCGCGTGTCGTGAGACTTTAGTCCTCACCTGGCGGGACGGACGGCCTCCGGGTTTGCCATGGCTGCGGTCGGTGATCGCCCGAACGACCCCGGTGAGGTGTTCCTCGCTGAGCCGCTCGCCGTCGAAGACATAGTTGAGCAGGACCTTCAGGTCGAGCATCTGTTGCAGTTAGACCAGACACGGCGGGCAGTCCTCGAGGTGCGTGGCCGCGATCGGGCCCCAGTGCGCCGGGTCCGTGTTCACCAGGTCGTCGACCATCCGGACGAAATCGACGCAGTCGATTGCGGGAACAATGTTGTCGTGCAAGGTCATTGGCGATACCGCTTCTCTAGTTCATTGCGCAGGTTGCCGCGGGCGCGGTAAAACAGTGCGCGCTGCCCTTTGGCGGTCAAATGCAGGATTTGGGCCGTCTCGTCGGCGGATGTACCGACGAGATCACGCAGGATCACGAGTTGCCGCTGCCTTTGCGGCAGCGCATCCAGCGCCGCGCGCACGTAGCCGACGAGTTCCTGCGCCACGGTGCGGTCTTCGGGAAGGAAACGCCGCGACGGTGGCACACTCCAGTGCCCGGCGTCGGGGTGCCCGATCGGATGCATGCGGCCTGACAGCGGGTCGTCATCGGCGTATTCTTTCGCGGCCAGCTCGTGGTCACGGATACGGGATTCGCGGCGGCGGTACCGCGCCGCGGTGTTTCTGACGATGCCGAACAGCCAGGTGCTCACCGAGGACCGGCCCTCGAAGGAGTCGGCTGACTGCAGCACCTGTACCCACGCCTCCTGCACCGCTTCCTCGGCGCCGTGGGTGAATCCACCATCGTGCTAGTGAACTTCACCATCGGTCGATGGAATTGGCGAACCAGATTTGTCAACGGGATACCACCGACCTGGTGTCGCGTGCCTTCCGGCGGTACCGCCACCGGTGTCACCATGGACTCGAACTCAAGCGCATCGCCCGAGTTCCCAGCGCAATTGAGCCTCCGACTGAGACTGCACCGGGATAAAAGCCGCCTCGCGGTAGCGCCGGCTGGTCGGCGTCCGGCTGGCATATCCCTTACCGTCGGCGGTGCGGATCTCCAAATCCGCCCACCGCAGCGTGCCGCTCAGCCGGTAGCCGCCGTCGGCCGGCACCGCGGTGAGGTCCAGGCTGCCGCAGCCGGCCGCCTCCCGGAACGCCGACGCCATGCCGGTGACCCCCAGCGCGGTCCCGACGAGCAGCGATCTGACCTCCGCAAGCGCGAACGGCGTTGCGGCCGTGAGCAGAAACTCTACCGCAATCCGGTTCGGGCCCACACCGAAAATCCCGTGCTCATGCATTCGCCAGAGATCTGGCCGATGATCTCGGCCATCTGCGGGAGCAGTCCGTCAGGGTTCCCGGGTGCGCCCAGCCCGCAGCCCGGCGGCGCCGAGGCGTGTGAAACTGCGCCGGGAGGCGTACTCGCCGCGATCCAACGTGTCGGCGTGGGCGCGGATGTCGGCCAGCAGTTCCGGATCGAGCCATTGGGAGTTCGGCGTCCGCGGTTGCGGTCACGTCAGTCCCCTGTTCGTGTGTTGTCATCTGTCGTCACCGAACCGCCGTGCGGCACTAGCCGATGTACAGTGTCGAGTCGACGCTCGTCGGGCGGCGGAACGTGTTTACTACCGACGACCAGGCGATGGCGTTGTCGTGGATTTCCTTCAGCGTCGCTTCGTCGGCGTCGCCGGCCAGCGTCACCTTGCAGCGGACCGCGGTGAAACCGAGCACCTTGCCGTCCGGGGTATCGCCGACTCCCCACACCGCGGAGATGTCGATGTCGCCTTCCATCTCGACCTCGATCTTGGTGAGCGTCACGCCGCGGTGAGTGGCGTTGCCTGCATGCCGACCGAGATGCAGGATCCCAGCGCAGCCAGGGCCGTCTCGGAGGGATTGGGTGCCGAGTGTCGCCGAGCAGGGCCGGCGGCTCCCCCACGAGCAGCGGGCGCGAGGTCGCGCACGTAGGTCATGTTGCGGAACCCCGCCTCACAGACAGTCCTGGCTTTCACGGTCTTCTTGCCGGCGCACGGTCTTCTTGCCGGCGCACGGTCTTCTTGCCGGCGCACGGTCTTCTTGCCGGCGCACGGTCTTCTTGCCGGTGCCAGGTTTTCCTTGGCAGCCGGTCGAGCCCTGCCGCGTCGATGACAAGTGCGTCAGTCATGAACTTCCTCCGTTTCTCGCTGGATTGATCCTCATGGGGTTAGTACGCTGCCTGGGCCCCCGCGCGTGACGGTGGGCCGAATCGATGTGCCGGGCCGACGCGCTGGATCAGCGAATTCGGACGTGCCGCTCAGCGGCGCGCCTTCCTGCTTGGTGCGGCCGAAGATTTTCTGCTGGTTGCCGATCCGGTCGACGTCCCAGCTCTCGAGCAGCACTCCGGATCTTGCGGACGACCTGATAGATACCACCGTTCATCCAGGGCTAGTCGCTGTCGGCGACCCAGACGAACCGCTCGTACTCCGTCTGGGTGCTAACGTTGCGAATACCGTCCTTGAACCCCAACAGGTTTCGCGGGGTCTGCTGGCCGGGTCCGGCGGGGGCCCGCCCAAAGCCCAGCACAGCCCAGTACTGTGAGACGATGTCACGGCCGAGGCGGGCCAGGTTGCGCACCGCGTGGTAGCAGACCTGCGGGTCGTCGGCGCAGGCTTGCACCGACAGGTCGCCGCCGCGCAGCCGCGGATCCAGGTTATCGCCGTTGAGCGGCGGCAGATCGGTGAGCCGGCGCGCGGCCAGCCCGAACCGGTCACCGAACAGCGCCGGCCCGAAACCGATCGTGACGGGTCAGACTCGCCGGGCTCAGCCCGTACGCCTCTCCGGTGTCGGTGGGTGATTGCACATCGACTTGCGGCTGAACGGTTCCTACCGGCTTGCCGCCCTGCAGCACGGCCGCCGCGGCCGACCACCGCGCCAGCAGCGCCTGCACATCGGCGCGGGCGGCGCCCGACGCCAGCGAGAACGACATGAACACGGCGTAGCGCTGTAGGAGCGTCGCGATCCCCCTGGTGCACCTGGCCGTAGAACGGATAGCTGCGGCGCAGGTCGACGGTACCGACCCGCCGCCAGGGCGTGGCCGGCGAACGCGCCGCCGACGGCACCGGCGCGCCGCGTAGGCCTGTTGCGCGCCTTCGACATTGCTCGAGAAGTCGACCAGATCGAGGTGACTGAAGTCCTCCTCGCCGGTGATCTTGGTGTTCTGCACCTCTTCGATCAAATCGCTCGCACCGTTGGCCAGATCCTCGAGCCGGTATTGTAGGCCGGCCACCACGTTGTTCAATTTGCGGACGTTGCTGACCAATTTGGTGCTCAGAACCTTGGTTCCGGCGGTGATGACACCAGCCTGCTGCAGGTCGCGTTCGATGGCATGAAGGCCCTTCCAGCCGACCTTCGCGTCAACGGGCTTCGAGGCGCGCATGTCGATCATATAGTCCAGACTGCTGGCGTTGTCACCAGCCGCGAAGCCGGGCAGCACAAAACCCTCCACCGTACGCTCACAAAACATTCGGGCCTTGGCATAGGCAGCCTCCTGGCCATGGCATTCTTGGGTGCACTCGAGCTGGTACCGCTGGATGGCTGCACGCGGTCGCGGCGAACACCGTGACTAGGGTGAAAAGCGCTGTAGTTGTGCCGTCATCGATGTCATGAACTCCACCCTTTATCGTGCGTGTCTTGTGGTCCTGGCTGTCGGATGCCGCGAATTGGTACAACACATTTCCGGGCATGGGCCGGAGCTGGCTTCCTGTCCTCGTGCCGTACAACGAGCATCTGGTGACCGATGTCGGCGGCATGTATCTGGGTTTGGCCGCCCTGAGCGTGCTGACGCTGGTCAATCTTTCGAATTCGGCGTTGCGCCTGGTCACGGCGGTGAGCCGGACGGTGTTCAACCTGCTGCACCTGATCTATCACCTCCGGGATGCTGCACATGTATGGACCCCCGCGACGCCGTGCTCAACGTGATCGCGCTGACTACGGTGCTGCTGTTCTCGGTGGCGCTAGGCCCTGCCGGCACGGTCGTCGCACCCAGGCGGGTCAGCGGCCCGGTTCCGTCACGAAGTCGATGAGTTCTTCGACCTTGCTTATCAGCGCGGGTTCCAGATCGTTCCAGTCGCGGACCCGGGAACGGATGCGCTGCCACGCCCGAGCGATGTCGGCCTGGTCGGCGTGCGGCAAACCGAGAGCGCGGCACGCGCCGTGCTTCCACTCGACGTGTCGCGGCATGTCGGGCCAGACCGCCAGGGCCCAGCCGCTGGGGTTTCACCGCCTGCCAGATGTCGACGTAGGGATGCCCGACGACCAGGGTGTCCGGGCCGCCCGGGCCCGAGCGGAAAGCCACGGACGCGGCCATGGCGGTCTTCCAGGTCGACGCGCCCGTACTCGACGCGGACGACGGCACCGACATACCCGGTCTGCACGTCCTCGACGACCAAACCCGGTTTCGCCGGATGTTCGGTCGATTTCGGCTTGCGCCGGCCGGCGGCCATAACATCGGTTCCGTAGCGATCCGTCACCCGGGCAATACTTAGGAACGATCGCGGCCAAACATGGTGAGGGCACACCCGACCGGTTGACGTTAATAAACCGAAAAGATCGCCACGATCCGCGTAAGGACGGCGTTGCCGCGGCTGCGCATCGACGAGGCGGCCGCTGTTACGTTCCCCAGCAGCGCTTGACGCCCTTCGGGTTACGAGGTGAAGACATGGGAATGGTAGCTATGGGTGTCGCGTACGGTCGCGTTTCTGCGCGAGGGCTGCCCATCCGAGATGCCGGCGACCGGCTATGTGCCGATGGCATCGCTACTGCCCCGGCGCATCAGCAATGCTGAGATCGCCAGTCTCACAAGCGAACTCGACGGACACGACGCCCGGGTGCGACGCTAGTCCTGCGCTCTGGGGCCGCCACAGGCCGCCAGGTAGTCCGCGTAGTTCCACTCGGCCAGGAATTTCTGGGCCGCAACCAGTCCGCGGTCATACAGTGCATTGCGCTGCTGCGCGGGGATGTCGAAGTCGATGGGGCTCACGTCCTCGGCCGGGACGAAGATGGTGCGCCGGACCGTACACGGATCGTCGACGTAAGCGTTGTCCTGATTGCCCACCAACGTCTCGATTGCGGCCAGTCCCAGTGAAACCGGACCGTGCACGGGATGGGTGGGCGGAATACCCGGCCGCGCCGACAGCCGGACACCGAAGGTCGGCCAGCGCGGCTCGGACCGGTCGAACAGCTCCACCGGGAAACTCGACAGCAGGCCGCCGTCCACCCAGGTGGCACCTGCTACCCGCACCGGTTGGAACACATACGGAATGGCCGCCGAGGCATGCACCGCGCAGGCGACCAAGAAGTCGTTTGGGTCCAGGCCATAGGAGTCGAGGTCCCATGGGATCCGCACCAGCCTGCGGCGGGACAGATCGCTGGCGGTGACGACCAGCGAGAAGGCGAATTGCTCGGGCTCCTCGCCGGTGCGCAGATCACCGAAGGTCCGGACGCCGAGATCGGCCAGCAGCCCGGCCAACAGCTGCTCGAGGTAATCACCGCGGTAGACGCCTTCGGACAACAGCAGCGAAAGTCCGCCACCCACCAACGGTATGTGCCCGATCAGCGTGCGGTCCAAAAACTTTCGGTAGTCGATCGACCGCATGATCTCGGCGAGCCGGCTCATCGGCTCGCCCGCCACCTGCAGCGCCGCCACCAGGGACGCAACGATCGCGCCGGCGCTGGTCCCGGCGACGCGGGGGAATTTATAACCCGCCGCAGTCAGCGCATCCACCGCCCCGACCAGGCCGATACCCCGGACGCCGCCGCCCTGAAACACCAGATCAGCGCGTGCCGTACTCATCGCATTCGCTCTCCATCGATGTCGAAGAAATGCAGATGTCCGAGTTCTGGATGCAATCGTACCCGGCTGCCCTTCTGCGGCGGATTGCGGCCGTCCGCGCGGGCAACGACGTGTTTGTCACTTGCCTTGGCGGAGTCTGTGATTCGCCCGTACAGGTAGGCATCCGCCCCGAGCTCTTCGACGACGTCGATCTCCATCTCGACACCCAGGGTCCCCAACTCCAGATGCTCCGGACGCACCCCCACCACGACTTGGCTGGCGCCGTTGACGAGCTCCCGGGGTAGTGGGATGGGCCAATCGCCCAGCGACACGGTGCAATCGACCACCGGCAGCGTGAACAGGTTCATGGCCGGCGACCCGATGAATCCCGCGACGAAGACGTTGGCGGGGTTGCGGTAGAGCTCGCGGGGCGCCGCGAACTGCTGCAGCACACCGTCGCGCAACACCGCCACGCGGTCCCCCATCGTCATCGCCTCGACCTGGTCATGGGTGACATACACCGTCGTGGTCTCGAGCCGACGCTGCAACGCGGCGATCTGATTGCGGGTTTGTACACGCAGTTTGGTGTCGAGGTTGGACAGCGGCTCGTCCATCAGGCACACTTGCGGACGACGCACGATCGCCCGCCCCATCGCCACCCGCTGCCGCTGCCCACCCGAGAGGTCTTTGGGCTTGCGATACAGATACGGCTCGAGGTCCAGCAGTTTGGCCGCATCCAGAACCCGCTTCCGAATCTCCATCTTCGAGATTTTCGCGATCTTCAGCGCGAAGCCCATGTTTTGGGCGACCGTCATGTGCGGGTAGAGGGCGTAGTTCTGGAACACCATCGCGACGTCACGATCCTTGGGATCCAGATCCGTGACGTCGCGCTCGCCGATGTGGATGGATCCGTCATCCAGCGTTTCCAGCCCGGCCACCATGCGCAGCGACGTGGTCTTGCCGCAACCCGACGGTCCGACCAGAACGACGAATTCGCCATCGGCCACCGACAAGTCGAGGCTATCCAGGGCCGGACGGTCCGCGCCCGGGTACCGCAGAGTCGCCCGTTCCCACCTGACTGAAGCCACGCCTCACCCACCCAGCCCGGTAACGGCGATGCCGCGGACGAACGAACGCTGGGCGACCGCGTAGATGATGACCAGCGGCACCATAATGAGCATCGAGGCCGCCATGATGATCGGCCAGCGGGCGACGTACTCGCCGCGCAGCCGCACCAGTCCGAGTGTCAGGGTGGCCAGGCTGTTGCGCTGCAGCATCAGCAGCGGCCACAGAAAGTCATTCCAGACGTTGACCCAGGTGAGCACCCCGAGCACCATCACCGCGGGCCGTGCATGCGGCAGCAGGATCCGCCAGTAGATCTGCCACGGCGAGCAGCCGTCGAGGATCGCAGCCTCCTCGAGATCACAGGGCAGCGTTTGAAAGAACTGACGCATCAGGTAGGTGCCGAAAGCGCTGCCAAACAGGCCGGGCACGATCATCGACCACAGGGTGTCGACCCACCCCACCGTGCGCATCAGAATGAACTGCGGGATCACGGTCACCGTCAACGGCACCATCAACGTCCCCAGGTACAGCACGAACAGGGTGTCACGGCCGCGGAACTGCAGCCGCGCGAATGCATATCCGGCCAGCGAGCAGAAGAAGACCTGCCCGGCGGTGACCGCCCCGGCGTACAGCACGGTATTAAAAAACATTCGCCAGAACTGCATCACGCGGAAGACCTCGGCGTAGTTCGACCATTGCGGCTGGGCGGGGAACAGCCTCGGCTCACTGATCTCCCCCTCCCTCTTCAGCGACCCCGACACCGCCCAGGCGACGGGGAACAGCCAGCACCACGCGATCGCGATCAGTGCCGCGTAAACCGGAACCCGAACAACAGTGCGTTTGAACACTCCCTCAGCCAAGGCCACGAGACGCCTCCCATGATCGCCGATGCGAAAGCCGCATCTGCACCAGCGTTAATACCAGCAAGAT
>NZ_LR655709.1 GCF_902168065.1 Mycobacterium tilburgii
GCTCGGACACCGAGGACTGGGCGGTCGACACCATGGATGCCGTGGCCGCAGAGGTTGCGGCGGCCCTGCGGATCAGCCAAGGGCTGGCGGCGAGTCGCCTTCGCTATGCCCCGCGCCATGCGGGAGCGGCTGCCACGGGCCGCGGAGGTCTTCAAAGCCGGCGATATCGACTATCGGACGTTTCAAAATCGACTATCGGACGTTTCAAACGATCGTCTATCGCACCGATCTGCTGACCGACGACGAGGTGCTGTTCTGCGTCGACGCAGGGTTGGCCGTCACCGTGCCGCGGTGGCCGTCGATGACGCAAGGCCGCCTGGCCGCGCAGGTCGACAGGATCGTCGTGCGCGCCGACAAGGATGCCGTCCGGCGGCGTAAGGACCGCCAGTCCGGCAGCGAGATTGGATCGGCGACATCGGGGACGGCACGTCCGAAATTCACGGCTCCTTGTTGACGCACGACGCGCGTGTTTTGGAACAACGGTTGAATGCGTTGGCTAACACTTGTGTGTGAGCACGACCCTCGTAGCCGGGAGGAGTGCCGCGCAGACGCGCTCGGGGCGTTGGCGGCGGCCGCCGACCGGCTGTTATGCCGGTGTGGCCGGACTGCGCGGCGAGCAAGCGTCGCCCGGCAGCCCCGGTCGTCATTCATGTGATCGCCTAGCAGGCCACCATCGACGGCACCGGCTCGGTGCCCGCCTCCCAGCTGAGTGCGGACAGCCTCATCACGCCGGAACTCGTAGCGGAACTGGCTAAGTCGTCCAAGTTGGTACCGCTTGTACATCCGGCCGACGCCCCGCCCGATCCGGGCTAAGTCCCCTCCGAGGCGCTGCAGGACTTTGTGCGCTGCCGAGACCTGACGTGCCGCTGGCCGGGGCTGCGACCGCCCCGCGGTCGACTGCGACCTCGACCACACGATCCCGTACGCCGTCGGAGGCCCGACGCACGTGTCAAACCTGAAGTGCTACTGTCGTCCCCATCACTTGGTCAAGACATTCTGGAGCTGGCGCGACGAGCAATTGC
The DNA here is from genome assembly GCF_902168065.1 of Mycobacterium tilburgii. GTDB lineage: Bacteria > Actinomycetota > Actinomycetes > Mycobacteriales > Mycobacteriaceae > Mycobacterium > Mycobacterium tilburgii. Next base: position 1,023 of record NZ_LR655709.1, read on the forward strand.
CCGACGGGACACTGGTCTTGACCTCGCCGGCGGGGCGCACCCATGATACCACCCCACGCGTTGCTGTTTCCGGGCGTGTGCCGGTCTACGGGCGGTTTGCCGGCTCCGGAGGCGGACCCGTTGGGTGACTACTGCGGCAGCCAGACCGCCATGATGCCACGCCGCAAGCGCACCCGCGCTCAGGATCGTGTCGCGCGCATCGCCACCGAACGCCGGCGCAACCGCGACGCGCGCACGGCGAGAAGAGAGACCCTGTCGGGTGCGGAACCCGCCGTCGTCGCCGGTGACCCCGATCCGCCGCCCTCTGAACCTGCTAGACTTGCGCGCTCCTCGGCCTGATCCAGTCCGATCAGAGCCTGCGGCAACGGGTCTCGGTTCAGGACACCGAGGCGCTGCGTGGCGCGGGTGAGGGCGACATACAGCTTGGCTGAGCCGCGGGGCCCGTCTGCGGGTCGACGACCAGGACGGTGTCGAACTCGAGACCCTTGGTCTCCGACGCCGGCACGGTGCCGGGTACGCCGGGCGGGCCGATGACCACGCTCGTTCCTTCGCGGCCGGCTTCGTCGCGAACGAACTCCTCTATGGCACCGGACAATTCGTCGTCGTTGACCTTCCGCGACCACGGCCGCACACCACAGGACCGCACCGACTCAGGAGGCCGCACCCCGGGCGTGAACTCCTCGAGCAGCGCCGCGGCGACGGTCATGGTCTCCTCCGGAGTGCGGTAGTTGACCGTCAGCGACCGGTACTCCCAGCGGTCGGCCACGTAGGGCGTCAGCATGGCTCCCCATGAGGTCGCTCCCGCCGCCGAGCGACGCTGCGCAGATCCCCGACCACCGTGAACGATCGCCCCGGACAGCGCCGCATCAACACCCGCCAGTCCATCTCGGACAGCTCCTGCGCCTCGTCGACGACGATGTGCCGGTACGTCCAATCCCGGTCGGCGGCAGCACGATCGGCGAGTTCACGGGTGTCGCGCTCGACGAACCGGTCGGCCAGCGCCTCGGCGTGGATCACGTCACGGGCGATCAGGTGGTCCTCGTCGTCCATCAGATCCTCGCGGGCGACCATCAGGTCCAGCACGCCGGCGGCGTACTCGGCCTCGTAGTTGCGCTCCCGCTCGGCGTTCGCTTCGGCCGACTCGGCGGCCGCCTGGTCGTAACCCAGCAGATCCACCAGCTCGTCGAGCAACGGCACGTCCGACACGGTCCACGGATCGCTGGGAACGCGCAACAGCGTCTGGGGCGCGCCTACGGCCTGCAGCCGCTCGGGGACAGGTACAGGCGACGTCAGCAGTTCCTGCGGCGTCAGGATCGGCCACAGCCGGTCCAGCGCGGCGGCGAATTGCTCGTTGTCCGCCAGCTCGGCGCGCAGCTGCTCCCACGCGGCGCGGTCGTCGCGGGTCAGCCAGCCGCGACCGATCCGCGCGATCGCGCGCTCGCTCAGCGCCCAGGTTAGGATAGCCCAGGTTAGGATATCGGTGAACACGGCCCGCGCCTTGTTGTGTGGCTTCCCGCTGCCGCGTGCCTCGTCGCGGGCCCACCGGCGATCTCCGGCGTCGATGCGCAAGGTGACGCGGCCAGCTCGATCTCCAACGGCCGCACGGGCACTCGCTGCCGATCGGCGATCGCCGTGGCCAGCACGTCCAGCATCTTCAGCGAGCCCTTGAACGCCGCGCATTCCGGGGTGTCCTCGACGGTGACGTGCATCCCGGGCGCCAGATCGCCCGGCGTCATGAACACCACGCTGGACTCGCCCAGCGACGGCAGCACCCGATCGACGTGGCGTAGAAACGCCGGGTTGGGCCCCACCACCAACACGCCATGACGTTCGATGCGCTCGCGCTGGGTGTACAGCAGATACGCGACACGGTGCAGCGCCACCACAGTCTTACCCGCTCTGGGCCACCCTCGATCACCAGGACGCCCAGGGTGGTCGAGGCGGATGATCTCGTTCTGCTCAGCCTGAATGGTCGCCACGATATGGCGCATGCCCTCGCCGCGCGGCGCGTTGACCGCCGCCAGCAGCGCCCAGTCCTCCAAGCCGCCCGCCTCGGCCGCGCCCGGCCAGCCGAAGAACTCGTCAGTGAAGTCGATAATCCGCCGCTCCCGGGTGTGGAACTGGCGACGCCGGTGCATGCTCTCCGGACTGGCGGCGGTGGCGACGTAACGCGCGCGGCCGGCGTCCGCCAGTCCAGCAGCAGCGGCCGGTACTTGTCGTCGGCGTCGAACAACCCGATTCGGCCGATGTAGCTGCGGTCGCCGGACTCGCCATCCAGCCGCCCGAAACACAGGCCGTAGTCCGCCACGTCCAGCCGCTTGACCTCGCGGGCCAGCGCAACACACCTCGGTGTCGCGGTTCGCGAGGCTGCCGCCGTCGCCGCGCAGCGCCATCCGGTACCGCTCCCGGGCGGGCGCGATCGGCGTCGAGCCGCGCATACAGTCCGGTAACGCAGCGTTGCCCGGACCGCAGTTCGTCTTCGTACTCAAGATTCGACAAGCGTCCCTCCGCCAGTTCTGACCTCGGCCAAGTCTAGGGGCGCTTGACAGCACATCGAACAAATGATCGAATAGACCGATGCGGTGGGCGGCCCAGGCCGTCGCGGTCGGCGGAAAACCGGTCGACGACGAGGCGCTGCCAGGCCTGCAGAGAATCGGCCTGGTCCGTAGCGTGCGCGCGCCGCAGTTCGAGGGGATCACCTTTCATGAGGTACTGTGCAAATCCGCGCTGAACAAGATCCCGGACGCGGCCGCACTACTGTTCCGCTACACTGTCAACGGCTACCGCGGTTGCTCACACGCCTGCCGCTATTGTTTCGCCCGCCCCACCCACGAGTACCTGGACTTCAACTGCGGCAACGACTTTGACACCCAGGTGGTGGTCAAGACCAACGTGGCGCAGGTGCTGGCCCGCGAGCTGCGCCGCCCGTCGTGGCGCCGCGATACCGTCGCGCTGGGCACCAACACCGATCCCTACCAGCGCGCCGAGGGCCGGTATGCGCTGATGCCCGGGATCATCGAGGCGCTGGCTGCGTCCGGCACCCCGCTGTCCATCCTGACCAAGGGCACTCTGCTGCGACGGGATATTCCGCTGATATCCGAAGCAGCGCAACAGGTTCCGCTCTCGGTCGCGGTGTCGCTGGCGGTCGGCGACACGCAACTGCACCGCGACGTCGAACCGAGCACCCCGACGCCGCAGGCGCGGCTGGGCCTGATCGCCGCGATCCGCGACGCCGGGCTGGACTGCCACGTGATGGTCGCCCCGGTGCTGCCGCACCTCACCGATTCCGCCGAGCACCTCGACTCGCTGCTCGGCCAGATAGCCGCCGTCGGAGCCACCGGTGTCACCGTCTTCGGGCTGCATCTGCGCCGTTCCACCCGCGGCTGGTTCATGTCGTGGCTGGAGCGCTCGCATCCCGAACTCGTCGGTCGCTATCGCGAACTGTACCGGCGCGGAGCGTATTTGCCGCCGGACTATCGCGAGATGCTGCGGGCGCGGGCCGCGCTGCTGATCGCCAAACACCGCTTGACCGGTGATCAGCGGGCCTTCGCCCAGTCGGCCCGCACCGTCGAGCCGCAACCGGTTCAGCCGACCTTGTTCTGAGTTAGCCGCCGCGCGGCTTGGTCAGGGTGACCTGCTCCGGCAGGCCCTTCCTCTCACGACCAATGACACAGGGTTTCCTATGATGAATTGACCACCCGGCAGAAGCTGGCGCTGACTTGCCGGGCGCTGTTCGACGCGGGGCACGATTCCGGCCTGGCCGGGCAGATCACCGCACGCGCGGAAACCGGCGGGACCTACTACACGCAGCGGCTGGGCCTGGGGTTTGACGAGATCACCGAGGACAACCTGCTGCTGGTCGACGAGGACCTGAACGTGCTCGACGGTGACGGAATGGCTAACCCCGCCACCCGTTTTCACAGCTGGATCTACCGGGCCCCGGCCCGACGTGCAATGCATCGTGCACACCAAGCCTTCCACGTTGCCGCCCTGTCGATGCTCGAGGTCCCGCTGGTGGTCTCGCACATGGACACCACGCCGCTCTACAATGACTGCGCGTTTCTGGCCGCGCGGCCGGGCGTAGAGCCGGTCGGCAACGAGGAGGGCGAGATCATCAGCGCCTCACTCGGCGCCAAGAAGGCGGTGCTGCTGGCCCATCATGGCCGCGTGATCGCCGGCGCCAGCGTCGAGGAGGCCTGCTCGCTGGGCATCCTGATCGAGCGGGTGGCGAAACTGTAGCTGGCGGCGATGGCCGCGGGCCGGGTTAATCCGCTCCCCGAGCGGCTGGCCCGCGAGGCACACGACTGGACCCTGACACCCAAACGCAGCCCAGCCAACTTTGTCTACTACGCACGCCGGGCGCTGGCCCGCCACCCCGACGCCCTGACGGGTTGAGGAATCCCGTGTCTGAAATCCACGGCATCATCGCCTATCCGGTCACCCCGTTCGACGAGGGCAGCGACGGCGGCATCGACACCGCCGCGCTGGCCGAACTGGTCGAGCGGCTGATCACCGTCGGGGTGCATGCGATCGCGCCGCTGGGCAGCACCGGCGAGCTGGCCTACCTCGACGAGGAAGAATTCGACACCGTGGTCGACACCACGATCGCCGCCGTGGATCACCGGGTTCCGGTCGTGGTGGGCGTGTCGGACGTGACGCTCCCGGACCGTCCGGCGCGCCGAGTACGCACAACGGGCCGGTGCGGACGCGGTGATGGTGCTGCCGGTGTCCTACTGGAAGCTGGCCGAGCGCGAGATCGTGCAGCACTACCGCAGCATCAGCGACGCCGTCTCCATCCCGATCATGGTCTACAACAACACGGCCACCAGCGGTGTGGACATCACCCGAGCTGTTGGCCAGCATGTTCGAGAACATCGAAAACGTGCGCATAGGTCAAGGAATCCACCGGCGACCTGACCCGGACGCGGCGCGCATCCGCGAATCGTCCGGCGGCAGGCTGCCGTTCTACAACGGCAGCAATACCACTGGTGCTGGACGCGTTGAAGGCCGGCGCCTCCGGATGGTGGACGGCCGCGCCGAATCTGCGCACAGCCGTGCCGGGACCTGTACGAAGCGGTGCGGGCGCGGGCAACCTGGACAAGGCGCAGCTGCTCTACGACGACCTCAAGCCGCTGCTGGAGTTCATCGTCGCTGGCGGCCTGCCGACCACCGTGAAGGCGGGCCTAGACCTGCTCGGTTTCCCGATCGGCGATCGCGGGCGCCGTTGCTGCCGCTCGACGAGCCGGGCCGGGTTTATCTGATGACACTGCTGGGCGCTTCCTAGCCCCATGATAACCTAGCCCAGGTACTCTGCGTAGAAGGTGTCGCACTGGTGCATGTCGCCGGTCTGATACCCGATCGTGAACCACTTCTGCCGCTGCGCGGCCGATCCGTGGGTCCACGACTCGGGGTTGACCCTCCCTGTGGACTCCTTCTGGATCCGGTCGTCGCCGACGGACGCGGCCGCCGAGAGCGCATCCTGAATGTCCTTGTCGCTCAACGGTTCCAGGTACGGCACTCCGGTGCTTTCTTGCTTGACCGTGGACGCGTAGTGCGCCCAGATGCCGGCATAGCAGTCGGCCTGCAACTCGGTGCGCACCCCGTTACCGCCGGCGCCCTGCTGCGAGTGGCCCAGCAGCCCCTGCAACTGCTGCACGTGATGGCCGTATTCGTGGGCGACCACGTACTCCTGCGCGAAAGGCCCACCGCTGGAACCGAATCTGTCGACCAGCTCCTTGAAGAAGTCGGTGTCGAAGTACGCGGCTTGGTCCACCGGACAGTAGAACGGGCCCACCGCGGTCGTGGCGGGGCCGCAGCCGGTGTTTACCGAGCCGGTGAACAGGCGCACGCGCGGGCGGGTGTAATTGCGTATCAGCTGATGCCAGACCGCGTCCAACGAGTTGCCGGTGGCCAACACGCGGCACTGCAGGTACTTGTTCGCGTCGTCGCCGGTCTTGCACTGGCTCAGGTCGAAGCCGGGCGCGGAGTAACCGCCGGTGCTCGGGCCCGGGTGGGTCGCCACCCGGGCCGGGTCGATGCCGAAGAACAACGCCGCGACCAGGATCAGCAGCCCGATTCCACCACCGCCGACGGCCATCCCCATGCCGCCCATCCCGCCGGACGATTCCGCGGTGCTGGTGTCGATCTGCATGCCCTCGTTGAAGGTCATCGCACCCTCCTAATGTTGTGGGCTCGTGGAGTAACGGGCATCGTTGTAGCGGCGCAGGTTGCGCAGGAAGCGCCGCAGCGCGACGTTCAACAACGGCGCGACCCAGGCCAAGTATTCCTCGTCGCCGACCAGAGGTTTCAAGCCGCCGCGCATTTCGACGATGCGGGTGGTGCCGACACCGCGCGGCTCGGGACTGGCCCAGGTGATGTTGGTGATCACCGGCGCCCAGCGGGGCCAGGAGTCGGCGTCGGCCAGCACCTCGAACAGCTGCTCCGGCGTGATGGCCAGGTCGACATTGTCGCGGAACACGAAGGGCGCCGTCTCGGTGAAGTCGAGGCCGACCCGCTCGCAAGGGTGCATAGGGGTAAACCTAGCCCGGTCCGTCGCTGGCCGCGGCCAGTAGCGGCACCAGCACATCGCTGATCGGCGTCGCCAGGTTGTGCCGCCGCCCCTTGCGGATGATCACGCCGTTGCGGATGTCCCATTCCATTGGCCGGTGGTGTTCGCGGTCGACCAGGATCGAGGTGCCCAGGTCCTCCGGGGCCCGCTCGAACAGCCCGACCAGCTCGTCGACCACGCTGTCGGGCAGCCGGGCGCCCTCGGCCCGCGCCACCGCGAGGCACTCGGCCACATAGCGGCGGGCCAGGGCGGCGACGTCGCTGCGGCGAAACATCCCGGACCGCCGCCCGGACAGCGCCATGAACCCGGCCAGGGCGTTGGTGAGCAGTTTGCGCCAGGCCGCCGTGCCGAGGTCGGGGTCGCAGTCCACCCGGCAGCCGGCACCGCGCAGCAGCTCGGCGACCGTTTCCGCCGCGGGGCCGCTGGGCAACACCAGCGACGGTTCGGTGCGCAGCCGCACCCAGCCCTCGGGTTGGGTCTCGGTGGAATACCAGACGATGCCGGGGATCACGGCGGAATCCGGGCACAGCGGCTGCACCTGCTCGACCTGTTCGACGCCGTTCTGCAGCACGGTGACGACGGTGTGCTCGGCGCACAGACGAGACAACCAGCCGGCCGCCCGATCGTTCTGGGTGGCCTTGACCGCCAACACCACCAGGTCCACCGGGCCGCGGATCTGTGCAGGGTCGGTGTGTACCGGCCCGGGCACCACGATCGGGGCCTGGCCGTCGGGACGTAGTTCGATCCGGTCTCGCGGAGTGCGGCCGCACACGAGCACGGAATGCCCGGCCCGATACAGCAGGGCGGCGACCGTCGTGCCGACGGCGCCGGGGCCGACGAGTGCGATGTTTGTGGCGATAAAAGTGAAGTTACACCGCCCCTTAGACTGATCAGTCGTCCAAGGCAGAGGGGAGTGTTCGTGCTGCGCAGCCACACCGCTGGTTCGCTTCGGGATGGCGACGCCGGCCAGCAGGTGACGCTGGTGGGTTGGGTGGCGCGCTGCCGCGACCACGGTGGCTTCATCTTCATCGACTTGCGCGACGCGTCCGGGGTCGCCCAGGTGGTCTTCCGCGCCGCGGACGTGCTGGAGCAGGCGCACCGGTTGCGCGCCGAATTCTGCATCGCCGTGCACGGCGTCGTTGAGATCCGCCCGGAGGGCAACGCCAACGCCGAGATACCGACCGGCGACGTCGAGGTCAACGCCACATCCCTGACGGTGCTCGGCGAATGTGCGCCGCTGCCCTTCCAGCTGGACGAGCCGGCCGGGGAGGAACTACGGCTGAAGTACCGCTACCTGGACCTACGCCGCGAAGGCCCGGCCGCGGCAATCCGGTTGCGCTCCAAAGTCAATGCCGCCGCCCGGTCGGTGCTGGCCCGGCACGACTTCGTCGAGATCGAGACGCCTACTATCACCCGCTCCACCCCGGAGGGGGCCCGCGACTTCCTGGTGCCGGCGCGGCTACACCCCGGCTCGTTCTACGCCCTGCCGCAGAGCCCGCAGCTGTTCAAGCAGCTGCTGATGGTGGGCGGCATGGAGCGCTACTACCAGATCGCACGCTGCTATCGGGATGAGGATTTCCGCGCCGACCGGCAACCGGAGTTCACCCAGCTCGACATGGAGATGAGCTTCGTCGACGCCGAGGACATCATCGCGATCTCCGAGGAGGTCCTGACCGCGCTGTGGGCGCTGATCGGCTACCAGATCCCCACGCCGATCCCGCGGATCAGCTACGCCGACGCCATGCGACGGTTCGGCTCCGACAAGCCCGACCTGCGCTTCGGGCTGGAGCTTGTCGAGTGCACAGAGTTCTTCAAAGACACCACTTTCCGCGTCTTCCAGGCACCCTACGTCGGCGCGGTGGTGATGCCCGGCGGGGCGTCGCAGCTCCGGCGCACGTTGGACGGGTGGCAGGAGTGGGCTAAGCAGCACGGCCATCGCGGGCTGGCCTACGTCCTGGTGGGCGAGGACGGCGAGCTGAGCGGTCCGGTCGCCAAGCACCTGACCGACGCCGAACGCAGCGGCCTGGCCGCCCACGTCGGCGCCAATCCGGGGGACTGCATCTTCTTCTCCGCCGGCCCGGCGAAGTCGTCGCGCGCCCTGCTGGGCGCGGCCCGCGGCGAGATCGCCAACCGGCTGAGCCTCATCGACCCCGACGCGTGGGCGTTCGTGTGGGTAGTCGACCCGCCGCTGTTCGAGCCCGCCGAAGAAGCGACCGCCGCCGGTGACGTGGCGGTCGGCTCTGGGGCGTGGACCGCGGTGCACCACGGGTTCACTTCGCCTAAACCCGAATACGAGGACATCGTCGACACCGATCCCGGCCGGGTGCTGGCCGATGCCTACGACATCGTCTGCAACGGCAACGAGATCGGCGGCGGCTCGATCCGTATCCATCGCCGTGACATCCAGGAGCGGGTGTTTGCGGTGATGGGCCTGGACAAGGCCGAAGCCGAGGACAAGTTCGGATTCCTGTTGGAGGCGTTCACCCTTGGCGCACCGCCGCACGGCGGCATCGCGTTCGGCTGGGACCGGATCAACGCCCTGCTGTCCGGGGTGGACTCCATTCGCGAGGTGATTGCCTTCCCGAAGACCGGCGGCGGCGCGGACCCGTTGACCGACGCGCCCGCGCCGATCACCGCGCAACAGCGTAAGGAATCCGGAATAGACGTCAAACCTAAGATGGTTCAACAGACGTGACCGAAACCACACCAATCGACGACCTCACGCGTTCAACCAGGCCATCGTCGACGAATTTCGGGCCAACGCTGACCAGGTCGTCGGCCAATTCGCCGGCCGCGACCTGCTGCTACTCACCACGACGGGCACCAAGTCCGGCCGCCAGCGGCTTTCCCCGCTGGCGTATTTCGACATCGACGGCAAGCTGATCATCATCGGCTCCTTCGCCGGCGCGCCCAAGGATCTGGCGTGGGTGCACAACCTGCGCGCCAACCCGCGGGCCCGCGTCGAGATCGGCTCGCAATCCGGGATCGAGACGGTCGACGTGATCGCACACGAACTGCCGCGCGCCGAGCGCGACCGCCTCTTCGACCGCGTGGTCGCAGCCGCGCCGGGCTTCGGCGAATACGAGTCGAAGACCAGCAGGATCATTCCGCTGTTCGAGTTGAAGCGCGTCTAGCGAGTCACATTGCCGCACGCGCCGGCGCTGCGGTAAGCAAGCGGAATGAGCACATCGCTGCTGACGCACCCGTTCGCGCGAGCCGCCTTCGTCGGCGGTGTGCAGCAGTGCATCTTCGACGCGCTGATCGGCGCCAGCCTGGCCATCGTCAACGCAGTCCTGCTCTTCCCGGCCGACCCGCTGCTGGTGCTGCGCTCGGTGCGCCTGGCGGTGCTGGAGACGCTGGAGTCGGTGCTGCGGCGCACCGGCGATCTAGCGCTGCCGCGAAGCGCCCGCCGCGGACTGGCCGTTGCCGGCGGTGGACCGGGTGCACGAACGGCTGGGCGGCTTGGCTTGATCCAGGCCCGGCACCACCTCGCGGCAGATCGTGCGGGTGGCGCCGCGGCGGTGGGGACTTCGCGACGCGGTACGGGCCGGGATCAGCAGGCCGTGCGGCTGGCCCTGCTGGCGGGTTCGGTGCTGCAGCTGGCTCGCGTCGTGGTGCCCGCCTCGCTCACCACCCACGGCTGTCGGCGATCGGGCGCCGCACCCCGTGCAGGAGGTGTTGGAGGAGCTGCCCCGGGCGACCGCGCTGGCCGACACCGATCCCGCCGCCGCGACAGCCCACGTCGAAGCCGCACGAGGGCACGCGGCGCACCTGCTGACCAGCGCGCCCGGGAGCTACCGAGGTGGTGCTGGCCGACGTCGTCCAGGCCTGCGTCGACGATCTGCAGCGGATGATCGACCTCGGAACGACGTGAGGGCTCAGAACGAACCGGTCAGGAACTCCTGCACCAGCTTCTTGGGCGCCTGCGACAGCCAGGCCTCGGTGATCAGCTCCTCGAGACCGCGCACGTCGATCGCGTCCAGCTTGACCAGCACCGCGGGGTAGCCGTCGAAATACGGGGTAGTGAAGTAAATTCGCGGCTCGTCGGCCACCAGCGCGTACTTGACGCCCTCGTCGGACACCCGGACTCCGAGGATGTCGCCGTCGGGCGGCGGAACCCCGCGGGCCGACAGCGCCTCCCGGTCCGTCGGGCGCAGCGGCCGCTCCCAGGCCAGCAACTTCTTGCCGACCCGCCAGTCGTGTGGTGACTGCTCGGAGGTGAGTGGCAGCCCACCCACGATCCGGGCAACATCGTCCCAGTTGGCCACCCCTCCAATTGTGCTCCAGCTATGGTGCGGTTGGTGCCGTATCGGCTATCGGTTGCCCACCTCGCACGGGCCACTCCCGGGAGGTATTCGTTGTCTGCTGCAGACCAAGGCCTTCAGGCCCGACGGCATCGCGTCACCCACCGCACCGAATACCGCTATTCCGACGTCGTGACCAGCTCGTACGGCCGCGGCTTCCTCACTCCGCGCGACTCGCAGCGGCAGCGCTGCATCGCGCACCGGCTGACCATCGACCCGGTCCCGTCCGACAGCTCCACCAGCGTCGACGGCTACGGCAATATCAGCTCCTAACTTTCACGTCACCGAACCGCATCGCGCTCTGACGGTGACCAGCGACTCGATCGTTAACGTGTACCCGGCGCCACCGGAGCGCTACAGCAGTGGGCCGGCGGTCGAACCGTGGGAGGCGGGCGCGGCCGTCCGGGCGCCGCGGTGCGCTGGCCAGCGAGTTCACCCTGGACCTGGATCCGCCCGAGGTCACCGACGAGGTCCGCGACTATGCGGCGCCCAGCTTTGTCCCCAGCCGCCCGCTGATTTAGGTGCTGCGCGACCTCGCGCCGCGCGATCTTCAGCGACTTCATCTACCGCCTCGGGGTCGACGACGATTTCCACCGGGGTCAAAGAGGTTCTGGTGGCGCGGGAAAGGTGTTCTGGTGGCGCGGGAAAGGTTATGTCAAGACTTTACACGGCTGGCGATCGCCTGCCTGTGCGCCACGGGTTGGCGGCCAGTTCCGGCAGGAAACGCGCACCCCAGGGCTTTCCAGGATCCCGCGGGTCCGCCTCGAACGACGGTCACGGCGGCTTCCAGCTGATCGAGTTCAGGGGCAGCCGCAGCCCCGCCGGCGAATCCCCTTCCAGCAGCATGATCCGGCCCCGGCGCAACCGCTAGTCGGCGCTCGCCCAGCTGTTGCCGTCTTCCCGGCAGTGCAACGGCAGCACAAAAACCGCTGGGGCCGTCGTCGTTTCATCGAGCCGGACCAGCAGTGCGGCGCGGGCGGCCGTGTCGTCGGCGGCGAGGTCATCGTCGGGTTGCACCGGGTCGCCCTCGGGCAGCTAGACTTTGGCCTCCAGCCGGGCCAGCGGGTCCTCGTAGGCCGGCCGCACCTGGGATGGTGGCAGTCCCAAGCTCTCGGCCACACCGTCGAGCACCTTGTAGGCGGTCTTGTCATCGGAGCCGGAGCCGGCCGGCTCGGCGGCCCACGGGTCGGCCGGCAGCGTCGCGTCGGTCCACAGTGGCTGCCCGTCGGTGCGCCAGTACAGCGCTATCTGCCAGCGCGGCAACGGTTCTCCCGGATACCCCGGCCCTGTCCGCGATGAATCAGCCCCTGCGGGGCCCACACCGATTTCAGCCGGGCAGCCAGGTCGGAGGCGCGCTGCCACTTGTGCGGGCCGTCGGCCCCGGTGGTCCACTCCTTGTCGACCTAGTTGTCGATCGACACGAAGGTGGGTTCACCGCCCATCGTCAGCCGGACGTCGCCGGCGGCCAGGCGTTCGTCGACACTGCGACCGACCACGCAGATGGTGTCCCATGCCGCGTCGGTGTAGGGCAGTGTAACGCGCGGGTCCTCGTGGATGCGGGTGACGGTTTTGGAGAACTCGAGCGTGGTGGTGCAGACGTCGGTGCTGCCGGTGATCGGCGCCCCGCTGGCGGGATGCGGTGTGGCGGCCAGCGGGATGTGGCCCTCGCCGGCGAACAGCCCGGCGGTGGGGTCGAGCCCGATCCAGCCCGCATCGGGATGTACACCTCGGTCCACGCGTGCAGGTCGGTGAAGTCGGCGGCCGGCCCGTCCAGCGCTTCGACGTCGGAGGCCAGCTGCACCAGATAGCCGGACACGAACCGGGCTGCCAGCCCGAGTTGGCGCAGGATCGACACCAGCAGCCACACCGAATCCCGGCACGAGCCCACCCCGGTGCGCAGCGTGAAATCCGGCGTTTGCACGCCGGGTTCCATGCGCAGGCTGTAGGCGACGTCGGCGTTGAGCGCGACCAAGAAGTCGATGGTGCGGGTGCCGTCGGGAACTGAGGAGTTACGCGTCCACTCTCGGGCGAGCTCGCCGAGCCCTCCTCGGCCTCCTCGACGGGCCGCAGATACGGCTTGAGATCCTCGGCGAGGGCCTTGGGGTAGATCGACCCGGAAGCGGGCGGCCACGTTTCGACCCAGTCCTCGATGAAGAAGTCGAACGGGTTGATCACCTTGAGGTCGGCGATTAGCCCGACCGTGATGGTCAACTGACGCATGGGGTTCGGAAAGACAAGCCGGACAAGGGAAATTGCCCACCGCGTCTTGTTGCCAGTTGATTGAAGTGTTCGGCGGGCTCGACGCGCAGCAAGTAAGCCTCGATGGGCGTGCGCGAGTGCGGGGCCGGACGCAGCCGCACGACGTGCGGAAACACCGATACCAGCCGGTCAAGGTGTAGCTAGTGCGATGCTCCAGCGCAACTTTGATGGTCACAACCGCTGATCTCATCACACGCGTCGCCAGGCCGCAGCGCGCCATCCGACTGCCGGCACCGGGCCGGGGCGGCTTCGCTAGGCGGGCCGGGGCTCCGTCGCGACCTGACCACCGGAAAGGGTGCGGTAGACGTAAGTCAGGATCAGCGCGGCGACGGGGACGGTCACCAGCAGGCCGATGCCGCAGACCATTGAGCCGACGACAATCGCCGCCACGGACACCAGCCACACCAGCAATGCGCTGACGAAATTCGATCCGACCAGGGCGACGCTCGAGGTGAAGTTGGTCGCCGACTGCGATCGGTCGATCAGGAACAAGATGGTGAACTGAGTGAAGATCACCACGAGCAGGCCGGGCACGAAGCAGGCGGCACAGCCGATCCCGGTGATCACGCTGACCAGGAACGCCGCCAGAAAAGCCATGCCGAGGTTGGCGCGGCTTAAAGAAGGGACCCGATGCTGACCGGTCTGCCGTCGGCGAGGTCCAGGCAGCCGGACAGGAACGCGGCCTGCGTGTGCGTGGTCGCCACCAGCGAGACGACGTAGCCGAGCAGGATGGCGGCCACCCCGGTGGGGTTGAAGTGCATCGAGAAGTCGTAGTCGGTGAAGTCGAACTTGTTAAGTTCGTGCTCATGTTCTGGCCCAGGAAGTTCAGGGTGGAGGCCGCGGCGAACAGCACGCCCCTAGACGGCGGTGGGCACGATCAGCGTTACGGCGTTGCGGGTGAATGCGATCCACGCCCAGCCGAAGGCGCTGCCGATGCTCAATCGTGGTGCTGGCTGCTGTGGGAGTTCGCTCATCGGGGCGCCGACTAGGCGAACTGCTGTCCGGGCGGTGGCCCGGGTGGCAGCCCCGGCTGGTAGCCGGGCTGCAGCGGGACGACCTGACCGCCGGAGAGCTTGCGGTAGGCGTAGACCTGGATCAGTGCGGCGATCGGTAGGGCGACGATAATGCCCACCCCGCAAGCCAATTCGCCGACTAGCACTACCGCGTACTGCACCAGCCAGGACAGCAGCGACGGGCCGACGTTGGCGCGGACGGTGGCGATGCTGGCCTTGATGGATTCCACCGGCGACAGCGACCGGTCAATCACGAACGTCAACGCGAACAAGGTGCCGAACGCGAACAGCAGGCCGGGGATGAAGCACAGGATCAAACCGACGGCGACGCCAGCCGCGATCAGCAGGCTCGCAACGAACACCGCGCCGAGGTTGCGCGGCTTGAAGAACGATCCGATGCCCACCGGCCTGCCGTCGGCTATGTCCAGACCGCCGGTCAGCAGCGCGGCGTGCATGTACACCGCCGCGACGAACACCAGGAGGTAGCCGACGATCATCACCGCGATCGACGCCGAGCCGTACTCGATCTCGACGCCGCTGGTGGTCTGGCCGAAGCTGTCGGTGTACGTCGTGCTGGTGCTCTCGCCGAACGCCATCGGCAACAGCGCGGCCACCAGAACGGCGGCCGTGATCAGCACGGCGTAGACCAACACCGGCACGATCAGTGCCGCGGCGTTCTGGGTGAACTTGCCCCACGACCACTTCACCGCGTCACCGACGTCGAATTGCGGCGAGGGTGGGGCCCCGTAGGCGCCGCCGAATCCCGGCTGCGGCGGATAGCCGGTCGGGGGTGCGCCGTAGCCCGGCGAAGGCGGATAGTCCGGCGCGGGGGGCGGGGGCGGGGAGCCCGCAGGGCTTTGGTCGCCGCCGTCGGGGCCGGCCGGATCGCCTTGGTGTTCTGGTGGCTGGCTCAATATTTGCCGTCCTGATTCGCTGTGGGAGGAGCTTACGGGCACACACGCAGAGAACTTGGCACTGCGGAATTTAGCAAATAAGCGGCCGAGGAGCGAGGATTGAAGTTTGCCTGTCGTGCTTGTTTTTCCGGCGTCCAGCCGTGACCCGCGCCGCCACCGTGGCGTGCGTGTCCGGTCAGCGTGGTATGCCTTACACCGTGCCCGACGGTCTGTTTGACCTACCCGGCGAATCGCCACCCGCCGGGCCGGCCGGTGCCCCGCTGGCGGTGCGGATGCGGCCGGCGTCACTGGATGAAGTCGTCGGTCAGGACCACCTGCTGGCGCCCGGTTCGCCGCTGCGGAGCCTGGTCGAGGGATCGGGGATGGCTTCGGCGATCCTGTACGGCCCACCAGGCAGCGGTAAGACCACGCTGGCGGCACTGGTCTCCCGGGCGACCGGCCGCCGCTTCGAGGCCCTGTCGGCGTTGTCGGCGGGCGTCAAAGACGTCCGGGCCGTCATCGACACTGCCCGCCGGGGCCTGCTGCACGGCGAACAGACCGTGCTGTTCATCGATGAAGTGCACCGATTTTCCAAGACCCAGCAGGACGCGTTGCTGTCCGCGGTGGAGAACCGGGTGGTCTTACTGGTGGCGGCCACGACCGAGAACCCGTCGTTCTCGGTCGTGGCGCCGCTGCTGTCGCGATCGCTGATCCTGCAGCTGCGCCCGTTGACCGCCGAGGACATCCGCACCGTGGTGCAGCGCGCGATCGACGATCCCCGCGGCCTGGGCGGCCAGATTGCGGTGCAGTCCGAGGCAGTCGACCTGCTGGTGCAGTTGGCCGCCGGCGATGCTCGCCGCGCCCTGACCGCGCTCGAGGTGGCGGCCGAGGCGGTGCGGCCCGGTGGCGAGCTGACCGTCGCGGCCGTCGAACAGTCGCTGGACAAGGCCGCGGTGCGCTACGACCGCGACGGCTACCAGCACTACGACGTGATCAGCGCGTTCATCAAGTCGGTGCGCGGCTCTGACGTCGACGCCGCGCTGCACTACCTGGCCCGCATGCTGGTGGCTGGCGAGGACCCCCGGTTCGTCGCGCGCCGGCTGATGATCCTGGCCAGCGAGGACATCGGCATGGCCGACGCGACCGCGCTGCAGACCGCCGTAGCCGCCGCGCAGACCGTGCAGCTGATCGGCATGCCCGAGGCGCAGCTGACGTTGGCGCACGCCACCATCCACCTGGCCACCGCGCCGAAATCGAACGCGGTCACCACCGCGCTGGCCGCCGCGATGAACGACATCAAGGCCGGCAAGGCGGGTCTGGTGCCGGCGCATCTGCGCGACGGCCACTACTCGGGTGCGGCCGCGCTCGGCAACGCACAGGGCTATAAATACTCCCACGACAGCCCGGATGGCGTTGTCGCGCAACAATATCCACCCGACGAGCTGGTGGGCGTCAACTACTATCAGCCCACCGGACGCGGTGTCGAACGCGAGCTCGGCGGGCGACTGGACCGGCTGCGCGCCATCATCCGGCGCCTGCGCGGCTGACGGCTCAGACTCGCTCGGGCACGTTCGGGCGGGCGATCGCCAGCTCGAACTCGGCCACGTCGACGATCTCGGCGCCCCAGGTCGCGGGCCCGCTGGCTGCGCAGCCCGCCGGCCGCCTCGCTGTTGCGTGCCATCGCCAGCTGGCTGTCGAACGTCGAGCACCACACCGCGCGGCGCCCGGCCGGGTGATCGACCATCAGGCTGGCGTTGCAGAACCCTTCGAGCGACTCCATCTTCGGAAGCACCGCCATCCGGTAGAAGTCCATCGAGCGGTCGAGCTGGTCGGGCACCACCTTGAGCCAGGTGGCGCGCACGAACACACCCTCGGGTGAGCGGTGCCGGCGGTGCAGCGACGCGATGCGCCATTCTTCGACGCTGGCACTGCCGTCGAACATCAACGCGACGTGGTCGCGGATCAGCCCCAGCCGCTCGGCGCTGGCGCGCATCGCCGCGAGAGACTCCCAGGCGCTGGTCCCCATGCAGCCGCCCGGACGGGCGTTCGACCAACAGCGACATCCCGACGTATCTGTCGATTTCCTGCAATTCCGTCATGACGACGTCGCGACCGTGGGCGACCCCGATGTTTACCGATAAGGGTTGCCCGTCGATGGTGAAAGAGCGTGCCTACACGATGGCTCCCTGAGGTTCGGGGCAGCGCCCCCGGTGGCCGCCACCGGTCCCACCGACTACACTTCCTCCTCCCGATTACGCGTGGCAATGGTCCGATTGCGGCCCGATTGGGGGATTGCGGCCCGGCGGCGGCTCGTCCGGCGCGCGGGCGCGGGCGCCGCGCCGTAGGCTTGAGCAGATGCATACGGACGTGCTCGAGGTGGACACCAGTTGTCGCCGCGTCGTCGATCTGGCCGACGCGGTGCGCCGGTTTTGCTTCTCCATGCGGGGACGGCCTGTGCAACGTGTTCGTCCCGCACGCGACGGCCGGGGTCGCGATCATCGAGACCGGCGCCGGTTCCGCCGACGATCTGGTCGACACGCTGGAGCGGCTGCTGCCGCGCGATGACCGGTACCGGCATTCGCACGGCTCCGCCGGCCACGTGTTGCCGGCGATCGTCGCGCCGTCGGTGACCGTCCCGGTCGAGGCCGGTGAGCCGCAGCTGGGCACCTGGCAGAGCGTCAGCTGGTCGACCTCAACCGGGACAACCCGCGCCTGTCGGTCCGGCTGAGCTTTCTGGGGGACTAGCTCCCGGCCGGGCGGACCCAGCCGGGACCGGTACTGTGTGCGGTCGAAACAGTCGTGGACAATGTCTATAAAAAGTCTTTGAACAGCCGATATCAGGAAGAAGCGGAAAAAGAGTGCAGACACACGAGATCAGGAAGCGATTTCTTGATCATTTCGTGAAGGCGGGCCACGCCGAGGTGCCGAGCGCGTCGGTGATTCTCGACGACCCCAACCTGTTGTTCGTCAATGCCGGCATGGTCCAGTTCGTGCCGTTCTTCCTGGGGCAGCGCACGCCGCCGTACTCGACGGCCACCAGCATCCAGAAGTGCATCCGCACCCCGGACATAGACGAGGTGGGCATCACCACCCGGCACAACACCTTCTTCCAGATGGCCGGCAACTTCTCGTTCGGCGACTACTTCAAGCGGGAGGCCATCGAGTTGGCCTGGTCCCTGCTGACCAAACCGATCGCCGCAGGCGGCTACGGGCTGGATCCCGAAAAGATCTGGACCACAGTCTATTTCGACGATGACGAGGCCGTCCAGCTGTGGCAGGAGATTGCTGGGCTGCCGGCCGAGCGGATCCAGCGCCGCGGCATGGCCGACAACTACTGGTCGATGGGCATCCCCGGGCCGTGCGGCCCGTCATCGGAGATCTACTACGACCGAGGGCCGGAGTTCGGCGTCGACGGTGGCCCGATCGCCAACGAGGACCGCTACATCGAGATCTGGAACCTCGTGTTCATGCAGAACGAGCGGGGCGAGGGCACCAGCAAGGAGGACTTCGAGATCCATGGGCCGTTGCCCCGCAAGAACATCGACACCGGCATGGGCGTGGAACGGGTCGCGTTCATCCTACAGGGCGTGCACAACGTCTACGAGACCGACCTGTTGCGGCCGGTGATCGACATGGTGGCCGCGCGCGCACCCCGCGGCTACGACGCGGGTAACCACGCCGACGACGTGCGTTACCGGATCATCGCCGACCACAGCCGCACCGCCGCGATCCTGATCGGCGACGGGGTCAGCCCGGGCAACGACGGCCGTGGCTATGTGCTGCGCCGGCTGCTGCGTCGGATGATCCGCTCGGCCAAGCTGCTGGGCATCGAGGGCCCGATCGTCGGCGACCTGATGGCTACCGTCCGCGACGCGATGGGCCCGTCGTATCCCGAACTGGTCGACGACTTCGGCCGAATCCGCCGCATCGCCGTCGCCGAGGAGACCGCGTTCAACCGCACCCTGACGTCGGGCGCGAAGCTCTTCGACGAGGTGACCGGCAGCACCAAAGCGGCCGAGAAGACCACGGTTTCGGGTTCGGACGCCTTCACCCTGCACGACACCTACGGCTTCCCGATCGAGCTCACGCTGGAGATGGCCGCCGAGGCCGGCCTGCAGGTCGACGAGCTCGGTTTCCGCGAGCTGATGGCCGAACAACGCCGGCGGGCCAAGGCCGACGCGGCCGCGCGCAAGCACGCGCACGCCGACCTCAGCGCGTACCGAGAACTGGTCGACGCGGGTCCCACCGAGTTCACCGGATTCGACGAATTGACCTCCGAGGCAAAGATTCTGGGCATCTTCGTCGACGGCAAGCGCGTTCCGGTGGTCGCGCACGGCACCGCCGGGGGCGCCGGTGACGGGAAGCGGGTCGAGCTGGTCTTGGACCGCACCCCGCTCTACGCCGAGTCGGGTGGCCAGATCGCCGACGAGGGCACCATCAGCGGAACCGGCTCCGGTGCCAGCGCCCGGGCCGCAGTCACCGACGTGCAGATGATCGCCAAAACGCTGTGGGTGCACCGCGTCAACGTCGGGTCCGGCGAATTCGTCGAGGGGGACACCGTCGTCGCCGCGGTGGACCCGGGCTGGCGCAAGGGGGCCACGCAAGGCCACTCGGGCACCCACATGGTGCACGCCGCTCTGCGACAAGTGCTGGGGCCCAACGCCGTTCAGGCCGGTTCGTTGAACCGCCCGGGCTACCTGCGGTTCGACTTCAACTGGCAGGGCCCGCTCACCGATGGTCAGCGCAGCCAGATCGAAGAGGTCACCAACGAGGCCGTGCAGGCCGACTTCGAGGTGCACACCTTCACCGAGAAGCTGGAGCGGGCCAAGGCGATGGGCGCGATGGCGCTGTTCGGCGAAGCCTATCCCGACGAGGTGCGGGTGGTCGAGATCGGCGGGCCGTTCTCGCTGGAGCTGTGCGGCGGCACCCACGTGCACAACTCCGCGCAGATCGGCCCGGTGGCCATCCTCGGCGAGTCGTCGATCGGTTCCGGGGTTCGCAGGGTGGAGGCCTACGTCGGTCTGGAATCGTTCCGGCACCTGGCCAAGGAGCGCGCCCTGATGGCGGGGCTGGCCTCGTCGCTCAAGGTGCCCTCCGACGAGGTGCCGGCCCGGGTGGCCAACCTGGTGGAGCGGCTCAAGGCCGCCGAGAAGGAACTGGAGCAAGCTCGGATGGCCGGTGCCCGCGCCGCCGCGACCAATGCCGCCGCGGGCGCGGAGCGGATCGGTAACGTCCGTGTGGTGGCGCAGCGAATGTCCGGCGGGATGACAGCGGGCGATCTGCGCTCGCTGGCGGGCGATATCCGCGGAAAGTTCGGCGGCGATCCCGCGGTGGTGGCGCTGATCGCCGAGGGGGAAGCCGACAGCGTGCCGTACGCCGTCGCCGCCAATCCGGCCGCCCAGGAGCTCGGTTTGCGCGCCAACGACCTGGTCAAAGAGCTCGCCGCGGCCGTCGACGGTCGCGGGGGCGGCAAGACCGACCTGGCGCAGGGTTCGGGCAAGAACCCGACCGGCATCGATGCGGCGCTGGACGCACTGCGTTCGAAGATCGCCGCGATAGCGCGGGTCGGTTGAGTGGGGTTGGCACAGCATCGCTTGCCCGACCGGCCCGGTGACCCTGAACACGACGCTGGGCGGGGGCGGCGGCTGGGGGTCGATGTGGGCACGGTCCGCATTGGCGTGGCCGCGAGCGATCCGGACGGCATCCTGGCCACCTCGGTGGAGACGGTGCGCCGGGACCGGTCCGGCAAGCACCTGCGACGGCTGGCCAAACTCGTCGCCGAACTTCAGGCCGTCGAAGTGATCGTCGGCCTGCCCCGGACGCTGGCCGACCGCACCGGCCCGTCGGCCCTCGACGCGATCGAGGTGGCCGAGGCGCTGGCCCGGCGGGTGGCGCCGACACCGGTGCGGCTGGCCGACGAACGGCTGACCACCGTCGCCGCACAACGGTCGCTGCGCGCGGCGGGTGTGCGGGCCAAGGCCCAGCGGGCGGTGATCGACCAAGCCGCGGCGGTGGCGATTTTGCAGAGCTGGCTCGATCAGCGCCGCGCCGGCATCGAATCGGAAAGCGACCGCAGGCCCGCGCGAGGGGATGGCGTCGATGGTTGACAGCGCGCGCGACGAACGGGCCGAGCCGCCGGCGGTCGGCCCACCCCGGGCCCGGTCCAGACGGATAGCCCGCATCCGGGCCGAGCGCGGCCGCCGGCGGCGCCGGTTCACCGGCCGCATCGTGCTGGGCCTGCTGGTCGTGATCGTGGTGGGCCTGCTGGTCGTGATCGTGGTGGCGGCGGTGTTCGTCGGCTCTAAGATGTGGCACTCGATGTTCGGCACCGGCGACGATTACAGCGGAGACGGCAAGCGCGACATCGTCATTCAGATCCAGGCCGGCGACTCGACAACGAACGTCGGCGAGACGCTGTACAACCAGGGCGTGGTCGCCACCGTCCGGGCTTTCGTCAACGCCGCCCACGGCAACGCCGCGATCAACTCGATTCAGCCGGGCTACTACCGGATGCGCACCGAGATCCCGGCCGCGTCGGCCGTCGCTCGGCTGACCGACCCCGGCAACCGGGTGGGCAAGCTGGTCATCCCCGAGGGACGCCAGCTCGACGACACCACCGATATGAAGACCAACGTCGTGACCCCGGGGATCCTCACCTTGATCTCCCGCGCCAGCTGTGTGGATCTCGACGGCAACACGCACTGTGTCTCGGTGGCCGACCTGCGTGCGGCGGCGGGCAACACACCGCCCAGCGAGCTTTCGGTGCCCACCTGGGCGATCCAGCCGGTCACCGAACTCGGCAGCGACCACCGCCGGCTTGAGGGACTGATCGTGCCCGGCACCTTCAACGTCGACCCGTCGGCGCCGGCGCAGGAGATCCTGACGAACTTGATCAGCGCCGGTGCCACGGTGTACGCGCAGTCCGGGCTGCTGAACACCGCGCAAGCCCTGAAGCTCTCGCCTTACGACATCCTGGTGGTGGCCTCGCTGGTGCAGCAGGAATCGAACTCCCCGGACTTCGCGAAGGTGGCGCAGGTCATCTACAACCGTCTCAACGCCCACCACACGCTGGAGTTCGATTCGACGGTGAACTATCCGCTGGACCGCCGCGAGGTGGCGACCAGTGACGCCGACCGCGGGCAGGAGACGCCGTGGAACACCTACGTCTCCCAAGGGCTGCCCGCCACCGCGATCTGTTCGCCGGGCATCGACGCGCTGCGAGCGGCCGAGCGTCCCGAACCGGGGGACTGGCTGTACTTCGTCACGATCGACGGCCAGGGCACCACGCTGTTCACCCGCGACTACAAGCAGCATTTGGCCAACATCGAGCTGGCCAAGCACAACGGTGTCCTCGACAGCACGCCCCGCTGACGCGGGCCCGCGAAAGGCGGCGGTGCTCGGGTCGCCGATCGCACATTCGAAGTCCCCGCAGCTGCACCTGGCCGCGTATCGGGCGCTGGGCCTGCACGGTTGGACCTACGAGCGCATCGAGTGCGACGCCGAACAGTTGCCGCGGGTGGTCGGCGAGTTCGGCCCGGAATGGGTCGGCGTATCGGTGACGGCGCCCGGCAAGTTCGCCGCCTTGACCTTCGCCGACGAGCACACCGAACGCGCCGCGCAGGTGGGGTCGGCCAACACGCTGGTCCGCACGCCGCGCGGCTGGCGCGCCGACAACACCGACATCGACGGCGTCAGCGGGGCAATCGGGTCGGCCTCGGGAGGGGCGCTGGTCTGTGGATCGGGCGGGACGGCGCCGGCGGCGGTGGTGGGCCTGGCGCAGCTCGGGGTGCGCGGAATCACCGTCGTGGCCCGCAACCCGGACAAGGCGGCCCGATTGGTCGAGCTGGGCGCCCGGGTCGGCCTGCCGTCCCGGGCCTGCGGGTTGGACAGCGACACCCTGGCCGACGAGGTCGCGGCCGCGGAGGTGCTGGTCAGCACCATTCCGGTCGACGTCGCGGCGCGGTACACCGGCACCTTCGCGGCGATCCCGGTGCTGCTCGACGCCGTCTACGACCCGTGGCCCACCCCGCTGGCCGCCGCCGTGGCCACCGCCGGCGGACGGGTTATCAACGGTGTGCAGATGCTGCTGCATCAGGCCTTCGCGCAGGTCGAACAGTTCACCGGGTTGCCCGCGCCGCGAGCGGCGATGAGCGCCGCGCTTCGCTAGCGTCGGTCCCGTGCTGGCGGGGGCGGTGGTGCTGTGGATGGCCGTGCTCAGCGGCTACGATATCCGCCGGCGGCCAGCTGCCGAACTGGTTGACGTTGCCCGGCGCCGTCGCCGTGCTGGTCACCGCGGCCGCGGCGGTGCTGTCGCTCTGACCCCGGGCCGCCGGGCGCCGCGCGGATTTACGTCCGCGCAGTACCCCGTGGGACAATGGCTCTTGTGTTGCGTTGGATCACTGCCGGGGAGTCGCATGGCCGCGCGCTGGTCGCCGTGGTCGAAGGCATGGTCGCCGGTGTGGAGGTCACTTCCACCGAAATCGCCGACCAGTTGGCCCGCCGCCGCCTCGGGTACGGCCGTGGCGCCCGAATGGCCTTCGAGCGGGACGTAGTGACGGTGCTGGCAGGGGTGCGCCACGGCGTGACCCTGGGCGGGCCGATCGCGATCGAGATCGGCAACACCGAGTGGCCGAAGTGGGAGACCGTTATGGCGGCCGATCCGGTCGACCCGGCCGACCTGGAGAACTCGGCCCGCAACGCGCCGCTCACCCGGCCGCGGCCCGGCCACGCCGACTACGCCGGCATGCTCAAGTACGGCTTCGACGACGCCCGGCCGGTGCTGGAACGCGCCAGCGCCCGCGAGACCGCCGCACGCGTCGCGGCGGGGACCGTCGCTCGGTCGTTTCTGCGCCAGGCGCTCGGCGTCGAGGTGCTTTCCCACGTCGTGTCGATCGGCCCGTCGCAGCCCTACGAGGGTTCGCCGCCAGGGCCCGGCGACCTGGCCGCCATCGACGCCAGCCCGGTGCGTGCCTTCGACAAGGCGGCCGAGGAGGCGATGATCGCCGAGATCGAGGCCGCCAAGAAGGACGGCGACACCCTCGGCGGGGTGGTGGAGGTCGTCGCGCTGGGCCTGCCGATTGGGCTGGGCTCGTTCACCAGCGGCGACAACCGGCTGGACAGCCAGCTGGCGGCCGCCGTGATGGGCGTCCAGGCGATCAAGGGTGTAGAAATCGGCGACGGCTTTGCCACGGCGCGCCGGCGCGGCAGCCAGGCCCACGACGAGATGTACCCCGGTCCGGACGGGGTGGTCCGCTCCACCAACCGGGCCGGCGGCCTGGAAGGCGGCATGACCAACGGCCAGGCGGTGCGGGTGCGGGCGGCAATGAAGCCCATCTCGACGGTGCCGCGGGCGCTGGCCACCGTCGACATGGCCACCGGCGACGAGACCGTCGCGATCCACCAGCGGTCCGACATGTGCGCGGTGCCGGCCGCCGGCGTCGTCGTCGAGACCATGGTGGCGCTGGTGTTGGCCCGGGCCGCGCTGGACAAGTTCGGCGGCGACTCGCTGGCCGAGACCCGGCGCAACATCGAGGCCTACCAGCGCGCGGTCGTCGAGCACGAAGCACCGGCGGCACGCGCCCGGGCGTCCGGGTAGGCACCGTGACACCCAGGGCTGTGCTCGTCGGATTACCGGGGTCGGGCAAGTCGACCATTGGGCGCCGGCTGGCCAAGGCGTTGGGCGTCGGCTATGTCGACACCGACGCACTGATCGAGGAGCAGACCGGTCGCACCATCCCGGAGATCTTCGCCACCGACGGGGAGCCGGAATTCCGCCGTATCGAAGAAGCCGTGGTGCGCGCGGCGCTGGCTGGCCACGACGGGGTGGTCTCGCTGGGCGGCGGGGCGGTCACCAGCCCGGGGGTGTGCGAGGCGCTGGCCGATCATACCGTAATCTACCTGGAAATCGTTGTGCGCGAAGGCATCCGGCGCACCGGCAGCACCTCGGACCGGCCCCTGCTGAACGGTGCGAACCGGGCCGAGAAATACCGCGCCCTGATGTCGGAACGAACTCCGCTGTACCGGCGGGTGGCGACCCTTCGGATCGACACCAATCGCCGCAACCCGGGGGCGGTGGTGCGTTACATCACGTCCCGCCTGCCCGACACCCACCAGTCCAAGGCGACTACATGACTGAAACCCGTGAACCGGTCACCGTGCAGGTGGCCGTCGATCCACCCTACCCGGTGGTGATCGGCACCCGACTGCTCACCGAGCTGGGCGAGCTGCTCGGTGACCGGCACCGGGTCGCGATCCTGCACCAGCCGGTGCTGGCGCAGACGGCCGAGGCGATGCGCGCCTACCTGGCCGACAAGGGCGTCGACGCGCACCGCATCGAGATTCCCGACGCCGAAGCCGGCAAGGAGTTGCCCGTCATCGGGTTCATCTGGGAAGTGTTGGGCCGCACCGGAATTGGTCGCAAGGATGCCTTGGTCAGCCTCGGTGGCGGGGCGGCCACCGACGTCGCGGGTTTCGCCGCGGCCACCTGGCTGCGGGGTGTCTCGATCGTGCACGTGCCGACGACGCTGCTGGGCATGGTCGACGCGGCGATGGGCGGCAAGACGGGCATCAACACCGACGCAGGCAAAAACCTGGTCGGCGCATTCCACCAGCCGCTGGCCGTCCTGGTCGATCTCGCCACCCTGGAAACGTTGCCCCGCAATGAGATCATCGCGGGAATGGCCGAGATCGTGAAGGCCGGGTTCATCGCCGACCCGGTGATCCTGGACCTCATCGAGGCCGATCCCGACGCGGCGCTGGATCCGCGCGGTGACGTGCTGTCCGAGCTGATCCGGCGCGCTATCGCCGTCAAGGCCGAGGTGGTCGCCGCCGACGAGAAGGAATCCGAGCTGCGCGAAATCCTCAACTACGGCCACACTTTGGCGCACGCCATCGAACGCCGCGAACGCTACCAATGGCGGCACGGCACCGCCGTGTCGGTGGGTCTGGTGTTCGCCGCCGAACTCGCCCGGCTCACCGGACGGCTCGACGACGACACTGCCGCGCGCCATCGCCGCATCCTGACCGCGCTGGGTCTGCCCGTCAGCTACGACCCCGACGCATTGCCCCAGCTGCTGGAATACATGGCGCGGGACAAGAAGACCCGCGCCGGTGTGCTGCGGTTCGTGGTTCTGGAAGGGCTGGCCAAACCGGCCCGGCTGGTCGGCCCGGACCCGGGCCTGCTGGTGACGGCCTACGCGGGAGTGTGTGCGCCATGAGCACGACGGTCCATGTCCTCAACGGACCGAACCTGGGCCGGCTGGGCCGGCGCGAGCCGGAGGTCTACGGCGACACCACGCACCAGCAGCTGGCCGCGCGCATCGAACGTGAGGCCACCGAATTGGGCTTGAAATCCGTTGTTCGGCAAAGCGATAGCGAAGCCGAGCTGCTGGACTGGATTCACGCTGCCGCGGACGCGGGAGAACCGGTGATCCTCAACGCCGGTGGTCTGACCCACACGTCGGTGGCGCTGCGCGATGCCTGTGCTGAGCTGCGCGCACCGCTGATCGAGGTGCATATCTCCAATGTGCATGCGCGCGAAGAGTTTCGGCGCCACTCGTATCTGAGCCCCGTCGCGACCGGAGTGATCGTCGGGCTGGGCGTCCAGGGTTACCTGCTGGCGCTGCGCTACCTGGCCGAGACGGCGAAAGACTAGCGGTTAGTCCCTCTTGTCGGCGTCGGTGTCGGTGCGGATCACCTCGGTTTGGAGTCATCGGTACCGGTGGAAATCGATTCAGTGGGTGCGCCCCACGGGCCGGTCGGGATCGTCTCGGTCGGTGGGGCGCACTCGGCCGTGGCAACCGACGAGGTCGGGGCTTCCGCCTGCGTCGGCGCGCTGTGCCGGGATCTCGCCGGTCGGCGCCTCGTCGGCACGGGCCGCGGCGAACACGTCGGTGTCACCCCGTTCGGCGTCGGGCCCGGCTGGGCGGTCGGCCGGGGGATTGCGGTCCACCCGCCAGCGACCGACGGCCACCCCGACGATGCCGGGCACGAACACGCACAGCGCGGTGAACGCAGCGAACGTCGTCACCTCGTTGATTAGGCCGCCGGTGTAGAGGCCTTTGTAGAACAACGCGATGAGCCAGGACACGGCGCCGCTGTGCACCCCGGCGACCAGGCCGGCCAGCAGCCACGTCATCGCCAGGTCGGCGCGGCGGTCCGGATCGGCGTTGGCCCGGGCGTCGGCGCGGCCGTCCAGCAGGCCCCACACGATCACGCTGACGATGAAGAGGAGCAGCAGTACCGGGCTCACCAGCCCGGCCTGCGTTTGCCATGTGTTGATGATTGTCCCCTGAAACAACCGGACGACCACCATCGCCGCAGCGAACGCCAATCCCCGCACCATCCAGTTACCCATGGGCAATCAGCGTAGCGAGTACCGTCGTGTGTCGTGACACATTCCCAGCGTCGAGACAAGCTAAAAACCCAGATCGGTGCCAGCGGGCTGGACGCGATGCTGGTCACGGACCTGAACAACGTCTGCTATCTATCCGGTTTCTCCGGCTCCAACGGCGCGTTGCTGGTGTTCGCCGACGATCGCGAAGCCGTTTTGGCCACCGACGGCCGCTACCGCACCCAGGCCGCCGAACAGGCATCCGACCTCGAAGTCGCGATCGAACGCGCCGTGGCCCGCTATCTGGCCGGTCGCGCGGCCGACGCGAACGTGAGCAAGCTGGGCTTCGAAAGCAACGTGGTGACGGTGGACGGCTTTGACGCGCTGCGCGGTGAGGTGGACGAGCACGGCGGCAAGACCGAGTTGGTGCGTGCCGCCGGGGCGGTCGAGACGCCGCGCGAGATCAAAGACGCCGGCGAGGTGGCGCTGCTGCGGCTGGCCTGCGAGGCCGCCGACGCCGCGCTGAACGACCTGGTGGCCCGCGGCAGTCTGCGGCCCGGCCGGACCGAACGCCAGGTGAGCCGCGAGCTCGAGGCGTTGATGCTCGACCACGGCGCCGACGGAATCTCGTTCGAGACGATCGTGGCGGCGGGCCCGCACTCGGCGATCCCGCATCACCGGCCCACCGACGCGGTGCTCGCCGACGGTGATTTCGTCAAGATCGACTTCGGTGCACTGGTCGCCGGGTATCACTCGGACATGACCCGCACCTTTGTTCTGGGGAAGGCCGCGGACTGGCAGCTGGAGATCTATCAGCTGGTCGCCGAGGCGCAGCGGGCCGGGCGCGAGGCGTTGCGGCCGGGCGCCGATCTGCGCGACGTGGACTGCGCGGCGCGCCAGCTGATCGCCGACGCGGGGTACGGCGATCACTTCGGTCATGGCCTGGGACACGGGGTGGGGCTGGAGATTCACGAGGCGCCGGGGATCGGCGCGACCTCGACCGGGACGCTGCTGGCCGGCTCCGTGGTGACGGTCGAGCCCGGCGTGTACCTGCCCGGCCGCGGCGGTGTGCGCATCGAGGACACCCTGGTCGTGGGGTCCGAGGGCGCGCACGCGACCACCACGCCGGACCTGCTGACCCGGTTCCCCAGGGACCTGTGGCGGTTCTGACTTAGCTGGTGGTGTGGGCAGCGCGTAAGCTCCACTCCGGGCCTGGCTCGGGCCGGAAAATTCGTCATTCTGTAGGAGATAGACCGACTGTGGCAACGACTGCCGACTTCAAGAACGGACTGGTGCTGGTGATCGACGGCCAGCTGTGGCAGATCACCGAGTTCCAGCACGTCAAACCGGGCAAGGGCCCGGCCTTCGTGCGCACCAAGCTGAAGAACGTGCTGTCGGGCAAGGTCGTCGACAAGACCTACAACGCCGGCGTCAAGGTCGACACCGCGACCGTTGACCGCCGCGACGCGACGTACCTGTACCGCGACGGGTCGGACTTCGTGTTCATGGACAGCCAGGACTACGAGCAGTACCCGCTGCGGGAGTCCCTGGTCGGCGACGCGGCCCGGTTTCTGTTGGAGGGCTTGCCGGTGCAGATCGCCTTCCACGACGGCGCCCCGCTGTACCTCGAATTGCCGGTGTCGGTCGAGCTCGTGGTCACCCACACCGAGCCCGGCCTGCAGGGCGACCGGTCCAGCGCCGGGACCAAGCCGGCGACCGTTGAGACGGGCGCGGAGCTACAGGTGCCGCTGTTCATCAACACCGGTGACAAGCTGAAGGTGGATTCGCGCGACGGCAGTTATCTGGGCCGGGTCAACAGCTGACCATGCCGGACGGTAAACCGCCGAGGCCCGCCAAAGGACGTCACCACGCCCGCAAGCGCGCCGTGGACCTGCTGTTCGAAGCCGAGGCGCGCGGTTTGAGTCCCGCCGAGGTGGCTGACGCCCGCACCGCGCTGGCCCGATCGAATCCCGACGTGAAGCCGTTGCACCCCTACACGGTCGCGGTGGCCCGGGGCGTCGGCGACCAGCTCTCGCACATCGATGACCTGATTAGCAGCCACCTGCAAAGCTGGACGTTGGACCGGCTGCCCGCGGTCGACCGCGCAATTCTGCGCGTCGCCGTGTGGGAGCTGCTGCATGCCGACGACGTGCCGGAGCCAGTCGCCGTCGATGAGGCAGTGCAGCTGGCCAAGGAGCTGTCCACCGACGAGTCGCCGGGCTTCATCAATGGCGTGCTCGGCCAGGTCATGCTGGTGACGCCGCAGATTCGGCTGGCGGCCCAGGCCGTGCGGGGCCGCCAGGAAACGTGAACAGGCTGGAGCTCCGCGCCCTGGTTGCCGTCGTCCTCGCCTCTACGGTGGTGCTGGGCGCGGTGAGCTGTGCTGCCTACGGGCTGACCATCGTCGCGTCGGCGGCGTCGATCTACGCGCTGGACGTGGGCGCCTGGCTGTACCATTGCATCGAGCGGCTGGTCGTCGCCCGCCACATCAGCACCGTGCGGTCGGCGGCCAAACCGCTGCAGGCGCTGTTACCCCTGATGGGTCTCACCCAGGCCGTCGTGCGGTCGCTGTCCGACGTCGCCGAACTGCCGGCGCGGGGCCGGGGCCTGCCGATGCTGCGGTGGATGGACAACTCCCGCGCCGGTCGACGGGTCGGCGACGGCGACGACACCGAGCGCTGAGCATCCCGTCGATCCTGGGCAAAAAGATCACCCCGGCTGGCCGGACCGGATAACAATGGAACTGCACTTACGGCCAACAAGATCGTGGTGCAGTCCCTGACCCGGCCCGGCGACATCGTCCTGATCGACCGCAACTGCCACAAGTCGCACCACTATGGTCTGGTGCTGGCCGGGGCCTACCCGCTGTACCTGGACGCCTGTCCGTTGCCGCAATTCGCCATCTACGGTGCCGTGCCGCTGCAGACGATCAAGAAGGCGCTGCTCTAACTCGAAGAGGCCGGACAGCTAGATAAGGTGCGCATGCTGTTGTTCACCAACTGCATCTTCGACGGTGTGGTCTACAACCCGCAGCGGGTGATGGAGGAGGTGCTGGCGATCAAGCCGGATATCTGCTTCCTGTGGGACGAGGGTGGTACGCCTTCGCCACCGCGGTGTCGTGGGCCGGCAATGGACGGCGGTGGTCGCCGCGGAGCGTCTCGAGCAGATGCCGGCGTCACCGGAATACGTCCCGCGATCGGAGTGGGTGAACCGCCGGCTGTTGCCCGACCCGGACCGTGCGCGGGTGCGGGTGTACGCGACACTCCACCCACAAATCCCTGTCGGCGTTCCGGCAGGCGTCGATGATCCATGTGTGGGACCGGATTTCAATTCGCGGGCCCGCGACGCGTTCGGTGAGGCGTTTTTTGACCCACACCTCGACGTCGCCGAACCAGCGGCTGCTCGCCTCGCTGGATCTGGCCCGCCGGCAGGTCGACATCGAGGGATTCCAGCTGGTTCGGAAGGTCT
The DNA here is from genome assembly GCF_902168065.1 of Mycobacterium tilburgii. Taxonomy (GTDB): domain Bacteria; phylum Actinomycetota; class Actinomycetes; order Mycobacteriales; family Mycobacteriaceae; genus Mycobacterium; species Mycobacterium tilburgii. Next base: position 31,859 of record NZ_LR655709.1, read on the forward strand.
ACGACATGGCGCTGGTGTTCCGGCATCGGCTCCGCAAGGACCGCTTGATCAACAAGTGGTTCCGCATTCTCGACGAATCCGACTTGGTGCCCGAGGAATTCCGAGCCTCGGCGGTCAGCTCGTACCGGGAGGTGCGGCAGGGCGCGCTGGCCGAGTGAAACGAGGTGTGGCGCTCCGAACAGTTCGTGCTGGACCCGACGCGCGTCACGCTTGTTCCTGGGTAAGACCGGGATGAACGGGTGTGACTTCGGCGAGAAGATCCTGATGGAGCGGTTCGGGATTCAGATCAACAAGACGTCAATCAACAGTGTGCTGCTGATCTTCACCATCGGCGTTACCTGGTCGAGCGTGCACCATCTGCTCGACGTGCTGCGCTGGCTGGCGACCGACCTCGACCGGGAAGCGGGAGCTGGCCAGTGCCGCCGACTGGACGCTGCACCAACGGCGGGTCGAGGAACTCACCGAGGACCTGTCCACACCTGCCCGACTTTCAGCGAGTTCGACGTCGCGTTCAAGCCACGTGGTGCCCTACCCGCCGGGCTTCCCGGTGCTGGCTCCGGGTCATGTGGTGTCCAAGGAGATCCTGTACTTTCTGGCGCAGCTCGACGTGAAGGAAATCCACCGCTACAACCCGGAATTCGACTTGTCGGTGTTCACCCAGGAGGCGCTGGCCCGGCTGGAGGCGCAGCGCGGCGGCCGCCGCCGTGGGCACCGCGTTCCCGTCGTTCGAGTTACCCGCGGACACCTCGGTGCTCAACGGGGCGTGCAACGGGGACCGGGTCCGGCAGTCGGTCGGCGAAGACGCCTGAGGCGTTCTGTGGCACGCCAGGCCACCGTTGGCGCGCACGGGCGCCGCTGCCCGGGGAAACGGCGCAATACTTGCCGCAGCAGCAGATTCGACCTGGGAGACACTCATGCACGTCACCGTCGACTACACCCTCTGCGAAGAGCCATGGGCAGTGCATCCTGGCCGCTCCGGACACCACCACCTGCCCGATGACAGCGCGCAGGTGGTGGTGTTGAATCCAGATTTTGGTGCAGTACAACAGGCCGGCTGACGTTCTCGGCCCGTGACGGCGGCGGTTTGGCCGCGACCGTCATCATTCCCACCGACTGTGCGATTGGCCCGCACAGGCCACGCTTTGGCACGCGCGCCGGTGCTGCGCGCGTCACTGCCGGGCGAGCATGTGATGGGGGCCACGGCCGAATCGATGCACCGGGCGGCCCGAACGGAAGGACCGTGATGACCACCGCGCTGACCCCGACGCACCGCGACATTGACCTGTCCGCTCGCTCGTTCCGGGCGAAGTCCATGGCGGAACGCGCTCGCCCGCACCATGCTCAAGTCGCTGCTGACCGAGGTCTACACCCGCATCCCCGATATCGACACGCCCGAGCCAGACTTCCTGGTCGCCAACTTCATCAACGGCATCAAGCGCCTGCCCGCCACCTGGACACCGGAGGGGAACACCGACCGATGAAGACGAAAGCCGCGGTGCTGTGGGGGGCACCAGAAGTGGGAAATCGAAGAGGTAGACCCGGATGGGCCCAAACACGCCGAGGTCATGGTCCAGCTCGTAGCCACCGGCCTGTGTCATTCCGACGACCCCTGGTCACCGGTGACATGCCGATGTGGATGCCGGTGGTGGGGGGCGGCCACGAGGGCGCCGGGGTTGTCGTTGAGGTGGGCCCCGGCGTCACCGAGGTGGCCGAGGGCGACTCGGTGGTGCTCAGCTTCATTCCGGCCTGCGGACGCTGCGTGCCGTGCGCGCGGGATGAGCAACCTGTGTGTCCAAGGCGCGGCGATCGTCGCCGGCCCGCAGCTCGACGGCACCTTCCGTTTCCACGCCAAAGGCCAGGACCTCAGCCAAATGTGAGTCCTCGGAACATTTTCGGAGTACACCGTGGTGCCCACCTCGTCGGTGATAAAGGTCGACCAGGACACCGCGTTGGACACCGCAGCGCTGGTCGGCTGCGGGGTGACTACCGGCTACGGCAGCGCGGTGCATACCGGCGAGGTGCGCGACGGGGATACCGTGGTGGTGATGGGCGTCGGCGGCATCTGCATGAACGCGGTGCAGGGCGCCCGGATTGCGGGTCCGGCGCAACATTATTGCGCTGGACCCGGTTGAATACAAACGCACCGCGTCCGGGCAGTTCGGCGCCACGCACAGCGCCGCGACGGTCGAGAAAGCCAGGCGCTACCCTGACCCGCGGCGCGGATGCCCGACGTCTGCATGGTGACCTCCTCGTCGGGCTTCGAAGACATGCACGACGGGGCTCAACCTGCGCGGCCTCATCCGTTTCTGACCGTCCCCGCAACCTGGAGGTCAGCAATGCTCGTCATGGAGAGCCCGCCCACGGCGGGCGAAGCGCAAGTCCTGGCCGGTGCGCGTGAGGTCTTCGCCACCGGCCGCACCCGGTCCGGTGCAGTGGCACCGCCGGCAACTGCGCGGCATCGAACGGCTGGTCTGCGAGCAGGAGGCCGCCATCGCCGACGCGCTGGCGGGGCGGACCTCGGCCGCACACCCGCGGAAACGTCGCTGGGCGACATCGTCTCGACCCGCGCCGAAGCGGTCTACGCGCTGCGTCAACCTCCAGAAATGGGTTTGGCGCTGGCGCGTCTAGCTGCCACTGGCGCAGCTACCCGGCCGCGGCTGGGTGCAATACGAACCGCTCGGCGTCGTGCTGATCATCGGGCGTGGAACTATCCGTTCTACCTGTGCCTGGGCACCACTGGTGGCGGCCGTGGCCGCGGCAACTGCGTCGTCGTCAAACCATCGAAGTTCGCCCCGGAATCCTCGGCGCTGCTCGCCCGGCTGCTGCCGAAATACCTTGACCCCGAGGCTATCCGGGTGGTGGAGGGTGACGCGTCGGTGACCCGGGAGTTGCTCGCCCGGGCTTCGACCACGCGTTGTTCACCGGCGGCACCGAGGCCGGCCGCAAGGTGATGGCCGCCGCCGCCCCGACCTTGACACGTCACGCTCGAGCTCGGCGGCAAGAGCTCGGTCATCGTAACCGCCGACGTGGACATTGACGTGACCGCGCGGCGGATCGCCTGGATGAAACTGCTCAACTCCGTACAGACCTGCATCGCACCGGATTACGTGCTGGCCGACCACACGATCGCCGGGCAACTGGTGGACGGATCGGCCGGATACCTGCGCCAGTTCCGGTCGTCGGAGGCCACCTCGGACGTCCGCATCGTCAACGTACGCAAGTTCGACCGGCTGGCCGCGCTGCGCATCGAACCGGTGATGGCCGAGGAGATCTTCGGGCCGATCCTGCCGGTGTTGGTCGTCGAATCGCTCGACGCCGCCGTTGCCTTCGTCAACGGCAGACCAAAGCCGCTGGCTGTGTACGTCTTTACCGCGTCGTCCCGGCTCGGCCGCGACCTGGTGGATCGGATGCCGTCCGGGGGCTCGGTGATCAACCACGTGGCGATGCACTGCCCGACGCCGCAGCTTCCGTTCGGCGGCGTCGGTGCCAGCGGGATCGGCGCCTACCACGGCAGGTGGGGTTTCGAGAAGCTCAGCCACCGTCGCTCTATGCTGACCAAACCGGCCCGGCCGGATCCCACGTTCATCTATCCGCCGCACAACAAGTGGGCGCTGTCGTTGATGCGGCACTTAATTCTATTCTAAGGTTCGACTCACGAGTCCGTGCACGACGAGAAAACGACGGCGCGCCTGTCGGTGCTAGGACTTTTTGCTACCCGCGCAGGACCGAGATGAATACCCGGGCGGCTGCTTCGGCCTGTTTCGGATCGCCCGAGATAACGGCCTCGACCAACTTGGTGTGTTGGGCCTCATACGAGGCTTCGTGGCCGACGGGCCGGATCTCGACGTATCGGCACAGTGTCGGTACCAGCAGATCGTAGAAGTTTAGGTAGACCTCATTGTGGCTGGCCGCAACGATTGCTCGATGCAGTGCCACATCGGCGGAAATCAGTTCGGCGCGTTCGGCTTCAGTGTCCGGGTCGCGGCGCCACAATGCGTTTCGCCGCGCGAGTATGGCCCTTAACTCCGCGATGTCGGTCGCGTCGCGTCGCTGCGCCGCCAGTGCTGTGGCGGTGACTTCCAACGCCTCGCGCAGCTCCAGCACGTCACGTTCGCGGGCCGCCGCGAAGTATTCGGCGAGCGCGCCGCCGTGCTCGTCGTTGCTTAGCACGTAGGTGCCCGACCCTTGGCGCCGTTCCAGCATTCCGGCGTGCACTAGCGCCTGCACCGCTTCGCGCACGGTGTGACGCGATGCCCCGGTCATTTCGCACAGCTTCGGTTCGGTCGCGATACGCTCACCGACCTGCCAGCGTCCGGATGTGATTTCGTCGCGCAGCTGGTCGCTGACCTGCGCGGCGAGCGTCTGGCGTCGAACGGTTTGCACACCCTGATGGTAGCCGGTTTGACTAATACATCGCATCATCCAATGATTCGATGAATACTTCCCGAGGATCGGAATGATGTCTGCGATGGTAGATGCCCAGGTCAAGCCCTTTGCTGGGCGTTCGCCGCTTGCCGGGCGGGTCACGGTGTTGCTGGCGATCGTGTTATTCTCGCTGGCTTTACGTGCCGCGGTGACCTCGCTGACACCCTTGCTATCGAGAGTTTCCGGCGCCCTGGGTTTCGGTAGTGTCGTCGCGGGGATCCTCGGGATGCTTCCGACCGCGATGTTCGCGTTGGTCGGATTCATCGGCCTGGCGCTGGGCCGCAGAATCGGGCTCGAGCGCTTGGCCTGGTATGCGGCCGCCGCGACCGCTGTCGGGACGGCCGCCCGATCGGTGGTCTCGGACGCGGCCAGCCTCTTGGGGTTTATGGCGCTTGCGCTGGCGGGAATGGGGATCGGCAACATCGTGATCCCACCGTTGATCAAGCGCTACTTCGCCGATCGCGTCGCGTCGATGAGCGCGGTTTACACGTCGTGTATCCAGTTGGGCACCATAGTTCCGGCTGCCCTTGCGGTGCCCATCGCCGACGCCCGGGGATGGAGGGTATCGCTCGGGGTGTGGGCACTGATCCCGCTCGTCTCGCTGCTGCCATGGGGGATGATCAGTTTTCGATCGTGCGCGGCTGACGCCGTGGAGCATCGTGCTGCATCATCGGAAACCGTTGCAGCCGTGTGGCGGTCGCCCGTCACCTGGGCTCTGACCGTCGTGTTCGCGATGACGTCGTTGAATACCTATGCGTTGTTGACCTGGATCCCTCAGATCATCACCTCGGCCGGTGGCAGTGAGGCGCTCGGTGGTGCCATGGTTGCGATGTTTTCGATCAGCGGACTGGTCGCGGCGTTTTTCACGCCGGCGTTGTTTGTCAGATTCGCCAACCCCTTTCCCGTCGTAATCGGCTGCGCGGTGTGCTTCCTGATCGGTTTTGCCGGACTGCTCTGGCTTCCGCTGACCGCGACCCTGCTATGGGTACTGATCGTCGGACTGGGCCAGAGTACGTTCGCCGGCGCGCTTACGTTGATGAATCTGCGCTGCCGCACCGGGGCGGCAGCGACGGCTCTGTCGGGCTTCGTCCAGGGGGTCGGCTATATGGTCGCCTGCGCCGGACCGTTGATTTTCGGAGTCCTGCATCAGGTCAGCGGCGGGTGGGGGCCGTCGTTCGGCGTTCTGGTGGTCACCATCGCGGCGCTGCTCATCGGCGGATATCAGGCCTGCAAGCCCCGGTATCTCGAAGACACCATGCGCTGATCCCGACCGGTGCTTGTGCTGAGGTTCGACTCACCGGGATCGCAAAGGCTGTGCGTTTGCCCAGGTGGCGCAATAGCCGCCGGGGTCGCGGTTTGCGCTGGTCGCCGGTGAGGGGCACCCGGAGTAATGCGCCGGGCCGCCGCCGCGGGCGCCCGGCCGCGGCCCCGAAACAGGCCGCTGAGCCGCGTTAGCGTGGCGGCGTGGCGGAGGCGATACCCATCGGGGGACCCTGGGCCGACCGTGCCCGTCGGGTTGCCGATGTGCTCCGTCACCAGATTCACGCCGCGGCTTATCCGGACGGCCTGCTGTCCGAAAAGCGCTCCGGCGGCCGAATTCAGGGTGTCGCGCAACACCATTCGAGAGGCGCTGGGCATTCTCAAACACGAGGGCCTGATCGACCGCGGACCCAAGGTCGGCATGCACGTCGCGCAACGCAAGTACGACCACCGGAGCGACTCGCTGCTGGGCCTCAACAAGACCTTCAAACACATCGGCGAGGTCCGCAACGAGGTGCGCGCCGCCATGCCGGTGGTCGCGCAGCTGATGGTCGCCCGCCGGCTGCGACTGGCGCCTGGCGAGTAGGCGGTGTTCATCGAGCGGCTGCGCTACCTGGGCGATCTGCCGCTCAGCCTCGACCTGATCTACCTCACGGGTGCAAGGCTATCTGGAGCACCGGCTGGCCGACATCACCACCCGCACCGGCATCAAATACGCTGTGTGGTGGCAGTATTACGACACGGGCGCCCCGATCACCGCGCAGATGCTGGCCGAGAAGATCGACATCGGCTCGATGGGGGGATTACCCTGTGCTGCTCAACGGCTCCAAGACGCAGGCCAACCCGCTGGCGAAAAACCGAGGTCGTCTCCAGCACCGGCTACAACCCCAAGGATGCTCTGAACATGGTGGTGGTCGCGTCCGAGTCGGCGGCGACCACGCTGAACGATCTGGCCTGGTCCAAGGTCTCCGCGAGTGTCGGCTCGGCGGGCCACGGCACCTTGGTGCGAGTCCTGGACCGGGCTGGGATCCGCGATGTTGACGTGCTGAATCAACAACCACAGGTCGGTGCTTCCGCGCTGGAATACGGTCAGGTGCAAGGCCTTTCACAGTTCGTTGCCTGGCCGGGGTTGCTGGTGTTTCAAGGCAAGGCCAAACTGCTGTACGACGGCGCCGAGCTGGACCTGCCAGACCGCCCTGTTGCTATATCCTGCCCGAACCGAAGGCCCGCTGCCACCCGGCTTCGGCGAAGGTTTCGGCGATCGCTGGCGTGCCACCGAACAAGGCATCCATAATATGGTCGAGGTGTGAGGCCTCGGCGCGCCCGGGCGTCCTCGAGTCATGGACGTGGATGGTGCAGAGTACCCTGGAGACGGCACAAACAAACCCCGTTGGCGCTGCGGTCGCGGAGGTCAAGGGCGCATTGGACTCGCCGCGCCCAGCCTACTATCTGGGCGGCAAAGGCGCCGATGCGGCCTTCGCTATGCGACGGCGACCGCGGCGATCATGCCGGCGGCCGTGAACGCGTCCGGCGAGATCCGGCGAGCCACGCGCACAGGTGGGCACGACAGGACAGCGGCGCCAGCGCGTAGCACGATGGGTTGATGTGGGGAATCTTTATTATTGCTTGCGAACCTTGTCGCCCTGATCGCATTGGCCGTGCCGGCGCAGGCCGATCCGGGTTCGGATGCGGATGTTCTGGCCGCGTTAAAGAAGGCCGGGATTTCCTATCCGATCCCGAGTGTCGCGATCAATGTCGGCAAGAGGGAATGCGCACTGGTGGACCAGGCGATGTCCGAGGCCCAGGTCATCAAGACCGTGGCGGAGAGCCGCAGTGTGACGAGGCCGAGTCGTTCCGGCTGCTCGCTGAGGGACAGATCGGGGAACCGCTCAAACAACGTGCGCAGGGCGATGGCGCCTTCGACTCCTGCCAGCGCCGCGCCCAGGCAGCCGTGCATGCCGGAACCGAACGCCAGGTGGTCGCGCGCATTGGGTCTGGTGATGTCGAAGCGGTCGGGATCGGTGAAGACCCGTGGATCGCGGTTGGCGCCGCCCATCAACAACCCCACCATCGCTCCGCGGCGGATGCGCGTGCCCGCGATCTCGGTGTCCCGGCGCGCGCTGCGCACCAGCATCTGCACGGGACTTTCGAAGCGCAAAATCTTCTCCACCGCCGCCGGCCACAACCCCGGGTCCTCGCGTAGCAAGGCAACTGGTCAGGATGATTCAGAAGCAAGACAATGCCGTTGCCGATCAAGTTTACGGTGGTTCGAACCCGGCGCCGACCAAAAGTGCTGCGTTGGCGGCGAATTCCCGCTAGGTTAACTCGCCACCGGCGGCCACGCGACCGAACGGGTCGTCACAGTCGGTACCGCAATCCAGTAGCGGGGCCAGGCTGTATTCCCAGTCCCGCACCTGCGGAAGCGCATCGGTTGGCAGCCCGAGGATCTCGGCGATGACCGCGACGGGCAGTTCGTTCGCGAAGTCGGTAACCAGGTGTCGGGGCGCGGGTTGCCCGCCAAACGGTCGAGCAGGGCCGTCGTGATCTCGGCAACGCGTGCGCTGAGTCGGTCGATGGCCCGCGGCGTGAAGCTTTGGGCGAACAATCGCTGATACCGGGTGTGATCGGGAGGGTCGGTCATCACCATCGCGGGTCGCTCCACCGGATTGGGCAAGCCTGGATCCGTGCGGTCCAGCAACGCTGGAAACTGCTGCGGGAAAGGCGCATTCACCAGGTTGGTGACCCCGAATGCGTCATCGCGTAACACCGTGCGGCAGACCTGATGGTCAGCGGTCACCCACACGAACGGTCGTCGCACCAGGCGGCCCTGTGCTCTGACGTCTTCGACCAGGCGATAAACTCGGCGTCGGTCGCCCTCCCTATCAGGAAGCGGGCCAACGGCTGCCCGCAACGGGCCTGCACGGCCAGGAATGCCCGTGGTGCGCCATACCTCACCATCCACCGAGCCCAAATGCTCGTCTGCACAGCGATCCCCTTCGCACCCGACGGTAAGTCGTCTGCCCGGAACATATCACCGGTGCGCGTCGGGCGTGACACGGCATCGGCGCTGCCCTGTCGGATCTGTTCAGCCCAGGCTTTTTGATGCTGATGTGGTCTGTGGTGTTGCGGTGACTCAAATCTTGGCGGGCACGTAACTTGTCAGGCCACCGTCGACGACGAACTCCGCTCCGGTGGCGTATGCCGACTCGTAGCTGACGAGAAACACTACGAAGGTGGAGATCTCCTCGGGCGCGGCGCCGCGTCGCAGTGGGATGGGCTGCATGAACTCCTGGGTGACGCCCTGGCTCAGCGGGGTGTGTACCAGGCCGGGATGGATTGAATTCACCCGAATGTTATACTCCGCCAATTCGACGGCGGCCGATTTGGTGATGCCCCCAGGCCGAACTTGGCGGCGTCAACGGCACGGTCCCACTGTTCGGGGTCCGCTACGTCCAAATGCGCGAAATAAGCTGCATCGCCTAGCTTTTCCGCAATCGCACGACCCTCGTCGTCGAGGATGTCGCCGATCAAGACGCGCGCACCTTCGGCCACCAGGACTTACGCATGCGATGCGTCCATGCCGCTGACCAGCGCCACTTTGCTGTCAACTCGTCCCATGGCCGGTTACCGTACACCGAACGGGTACCCTGCAACGCCATGGCGGGGACAAGATGAGCGCAGGCCTGTTCGGACTCCTAGACGACGTCGCGGTCCTGGCCAAGATGGCCGCCGCCAGTGGCCGCGCGACCGCGAAGGCGGCTGGTGTCGTCATCGACGACACCGCCGTCACGCCGCAATACGTGCACGGCATCGCGGCCGACCGCGAATTGCCGATCATCAGGCGCATCGCGCTGGGATCGTTTCGCAACAAGCTTGTGGTGATCCTGCCCGCCGCGATGTTGCTGAGCCAGTTCGCTCCCCGGCTGGTCCCCCCGGTTCTGATGCTGGGCGCGGTGTACCTGTGCTACGAGGGTACCGAGAAGGTGTGGGTGAGTCTGCGTGGCCAGGTGCACCATCCGGCGTCGGCGGCCGAGGACGACGTGGTGGCCGGCGCCGTCCGGACCGACCTGGTGCTGTCCGCCGAGATCATGGTGATCGCCCTCAACGAGGTGGCGGATCAGACGTTCTGGCCCCGGCTGGTCGTTCTGATCGTCGTCGCCGTCCTGCTCACCATCGCGGTCTACGGCGTCGTGGCCGTCATCGTCAAGATGGACGACGTCGGTCTGCATCTCACGTCCACTCCCTCTCGAATCGGACGGGGACTCGGTCGCGGGCTGGTCGCGGCGATGCCCAAACTGCTGTCCGCGCTCTCGTTCATCGGGATAGTGGCGATGCTGTGGGTCGGCGGACAGATCTTGGTCGACGGCGGCGACCGACTCGGTTGGCACACCCCGCGCGGCGCGATTCACCATGCCCAATCACAGGTGAGCGACGCCGTCGACGTCGTCGGTGGCATGCTGGCCTGGCCGCTCGACGCCGCGGTGTCCACCGTGGTCGGTTTGCTCGTCGGGCTTACCGTTTTGGTGCTCGTCCGGCTGCTGTCATTGGCCCGCGGCCGCTAGGCCCGCTCCCGACCAGATTGCTGTGCTGCGGGCAAGTTAGGTATGCACAGAGATCGTCGCGTAGGTGTCAGCGTCGTTGCCGAGCGCGGGATTACTGGCCCAGAAATCCGCGATGACCTGCTGCACCGTCATGCCCAGGCGGATGTTCTCACGGCGACCACGAGCCCAGCCGCGAACAGCGCAGTGGCGGTACGCCAGGATTGGCGCTGGCTCGCCGGGTCGCGGGGTGGTGCGTCGCCGTCCTCGTCGCGGGACCAAGCCCAGACCGGCGGAGTTCGACGTTGTCGCCGCCTCGGGCTCCGCGCGGCGGTCGGGGCGGCCGCGGTCTCGCCACCGTCGAACCCGGCGGTTTTGTCGGTGGTCGGTCCCGGCTCGGACATGTCGGCCATGCTAGCTGCGGCCGGACCGACCGTTAGTCGGGCGCGTGAGTGCCGAGCAGGGCACGGACCATCGGACGCGAGCCTTCGGACCGGAGCAGGAAGCTTGCCGGCCGCGGCCGCACCCGCAACGGCCACCAGAACCAGCGGCCCAGCAGCGCCGCGATGGACGGCGTCATGAACGCGCGCACGATCAGCGTGTCGAACAGCAGGCCCAGCCCGATCGTGGTGCCGATCTGACCGATCACCCGCAGATCGCTTACCACCATCGAGGCCATGGTGACGGCGAACACCAGCCCCGTGGCCGTGACGACCTTGCCGGTGCCGCCCATTGCCCGAATGATGCCGGTGTTGATACCGGCTCCGATTTCTTCCTTCATGCGCGAGACCAGCAGCAGGTTGTAGTCGGAGCCCACGGCCAACAGGATGATGACCGACATCGGCAAGACAAGCCATTCTAACCCGAGCCCGATGATGTGTTGCCACAGCAGCACGGACAAACCGATGGACGCTCCCAGCGACGTCACGATCGTTCCGATGATCACCATGGCGGCCACGAAGCTGCGGGTGATCATCAGCATGATCGCGAAAATTAGGCAGAGCGCGGCGATGCCGGCGATCATCAGGTCGTAGCGAGAGCCGTCATGCAGGTCTTTGTAGGTCGCCGAAACGCCACCCACGAAAATGTTGGCGTTTTCCAACGGCGTCGACTTCAGCGATTCCTCGGCTGCGGTCTTGATAGCCGCGACCCGCGCGATGCCTTCGGGTGTGGCGGGGTCGCCGCGATCCGAAACGGTCATACGTGCCGCCTTCCCATCCGGCGACAGGAACAGTCCCATCACCTGTTGGAACGCGGAGTTCTGGAATACCTCCGGGGGCAGGTAGAAGGAGTCGTCGTTCTTCGAGGCGTCGAACGCTTCGCCCATTTCTGAGGTGGTATTGCCCTGCGAGTCGGCCTGGCCGATGATGCCGCTCATGGTGGAGTGCATGGTCAACATCATTGTGCGCATCTGCTTCATGGTGTCGATCTGAATCGGCAGCTCCGCCGCCAGCTTCGGCAGCAGCACGTCGATCTTGTCGACATTGACCACTACTTCAGCGAGTTTGTCGTTGATCTCGTCGACACCGTCAAAGGAATCGAACAGGGATCGGATCGCGAAGCAGACGGGAATGTCGTAGCAGTGCTTCTCCCAGTAGAAGTAGCTGCGGACTGGTCTCAGGAAGTCTTCGAAATTCGAGATCCGGTCGCGCAGCTCCGCCGTTATCGCTTGCACTTCGTGGGTTTTGCCGGCCAGGTCATGGGTCACGGCGTTCAACTGCAGAATCAGGTGATACAGCGTTGTCGTGATCTCGATCGTCTTGGCGAGCTCGTCGGCCTGCTTGAGCATGTCGTTCATTCGAGATTTCTGGTATTCGAGATTGACCAACTGACTCGCGGTCATTACACCTAACCGGAACGGGATTGTGGTGTGCGCCATCGGGGTCCCCGAGGGCCGAGTAGCGGACTGCACCCGGGAGACGCCCGGGACCGCGAGCACGCCCTTGGCTAGTCGCTCCAAGATTAGGAAATCGGAGGGATTGCGCATGTCATGATCGGCCTCGATCAAGACAAACTCCGGCAGCATGCGGCCCAGCGGAAAGTGCTGGTTCGCGGCGGCATAGCCCTGGTTGGTCGGCAGGTCGCTCGGTAGGTACACCCGGTCGTGGTAGTTCGTCGTGTAGCCCGGCAAGGCCAGCAGGCCTACCAGGGTGACGGCACACGCCGCGGCGAAAATGGGTCCGGGCCAGCGGACGACAGCTGTACCGATCCGTCGCCAGCGCCGAACCGTTAGCCGTCGCCTGGGCTCGAACAGACCCCGACCACCGCCCACCGCGAGAACCGCGGGCACCAGGGTCAGCGCGATGGCTACCGCCACGAGCATGCCAATCGCGCAGGGAACCCCGATGGTCTGGAAGTAGGGCATCCGGGTGAAGCTGAGGCAGAATACGGATCCCGCGATCGTCAGACCGGAGGCCAGCACCACTTTCGCCGTACTGCGACACGTCGTATAATAAGCTGTCTCGCGGTCCTCGCCGGCTTGACGCGCCTCCTGATACCGGCCGAAGAAGAAGATCCCGTAGTACGTGCCCGCCGCGATGCCGAGAGTGATCAGCAGGTTAACCGCGAAGGTGGAGAGACTCAGTGCGCCGTTGTTGCCGAGGAAGGCCACGATCTGGCGGGCCACCTGTAGTTCTATTCCGACCATCAGCAGCAGGATGATGACGGTGAGGAACGATCGGTACACCAACAGCAGCATCACGAAGATGACCATCAGGCTGACCACGGTGACCTTCACGATGGTCCGTTGGCCGCTGTGGTTGAGATCGGCGATCAGCGGAGCCGGTCCGGTGACGTAGACCTTGACTCCCGGTGGTGGGGGTGTTCGGTCCACGATTTTGCGGACGGCATCGGCTGATTCGTTGGACAGGCTGGTGCCCTGATTGCCGGCGAGCTTTAACTGCACGTAGGCGGCTTTACCGTCCTCGCTTTGTGCGCCGCTGGCCGTGACGGGATTGCCCCACAGGTCCTGGATATGTTGCACATGCGCGGGATCGCTCTCCAACTGCCGCAGCAGCTGGTTGTAGTAGTGGTGCGCATCGTCGCGTAAGGGCTGCTGGCTCTCCAGCACGATCATCGCCAGGCTGTCGGAACTCGATTCCTTGAATTCCTCGCCCAGGCGTTGCATCGCCTTGATCGACGGGGCGTCCCTGGGACTCAGGGAGACCGAGCGTTCCTTCTCCACCTGTTCGAGCGAGGGGACGCCCATGGTCACGATCAAGGTGAGAGCCAGCCAGCCCAAGATGATGGGGGTGGACAGCCAGCGGATCAGCCGTGCGGCGAAGGGTGCGCGCTGTTCCGCGTCCACGCGTGGACCGGTCATGCGGCCGTCAACCGGCAGAAGTTGTCGGCGTTCACGTCGCGCGTGATCTCCTTCGACCACGCCGTCCACCCCGGTGCGCCAGCAGCTGCTGTCACTATCGCGTTCTTCTCCCTCTGGTATTGCCGTCACCCTGCCGCGTGCCGACGACACTTCCAAAGTCTCTCATTGATGGATTGGCGGCGACAGGAAACCCCGACTGGGGCTGACGGAGAGGCGGTTCTGGGAGCTCGCCGACAGCCTGGACGCCATCCTGCATTGCGCCGGAATCATCGAGCTCGATGCCGACCTCGACGACCTTCGTCGGACCAACGTCGGCGGCACCACCCGGATCCTCGAGCTCGCCGAGTCCGGCGGCCGAGCCCCTGATCTGTTCCACGTTTCGACCGCGTTCGTCGCGGGCAAGCGTTGTAGCGGTCTCATCCGCGAGACCGAACTGGGCGACGACCAAGGATTCGAAAATAATTACGAGCGTTCCAAATTCGAGTCCGGGTCACTGGTGCGCGACTGGGCGCGCCGCACCGGGCGCCGGGTGGTGGTGCTTCGGCCCAGCACCCTGATCGTGGATCGGCTGCCGCACCCGGACTTTCCGTTGCATCCGCTCTACCTTCCTGTCGACATCGGCGGACAGCGGGATGCGTCTGTTCTCCGTCTCGGGGTGGCCGATGCGAACCAACATGACAATGTGGCTCAGCGGAGATCTCAACGGCCACTTGAATTACATGCCCGCCGGCGAGATGGGATGGTTCGTCTGATGCGGTTGGCTCCCGACGGCCTGAGCACCTACCACATCGTGCATCACCACGACGTTGCGGTGCAGACCTGGTGGGGCTGTTCAACGCGCTGTCGCCGATCCCGCTGACCCTGGTCGAGGGTCCCATTGAGGTCCTCAATCTGCTGGAGCGGCGGCTGCGGTGGGCGAGCGGTTTCATGCCCTGCCTCGCGCACAGCCGGACCTACGACACGACCGGAGTGCGGGCGGTGATCGGTGAGCCGCACCGCAATACGATCGTCGACCGCGACTACCTGCTGAACAGCGTGGGACGGCACCACCGCCGCTGCCATGCGTGCGGCGACCCTTCGACGTCAACGCCCGCGGTGGCGCCGCATCTTAGTCTCCTGATCGGGCCCACGATTCGGTCAGGGGACTGACGTTCATCGTCACGGTCGGTCGCAGCGGGTCGACAGCGCTGTCACGTGTCCTGGGCGCGCACCCGGATGTGCTCAGCCTCAACGAGTTCTGCCTGTCGGTGCACGTCACGTCGGCAGTCGACTACACGCTGTCGGACGAACAGTTCTGGAGGATGCTGGCCGACCCGCACCCGGTCTTCGACTCGATGGTCCGGGGCGGCTCGGCCATGTCTGAATTCATCTATCCACGGTTGCAGGACACGCGGTTCGACGCGAGCACGACCGGCATCCCCGCGATCAGCATGATGACGCTGCCGCATCTGTCGTCCGATCCCGACGGAGTCTTCGACGCTCTCGCCGCCGAGATCCAGACCTGGCCCGAACGACCGGCACGACTGCATTATCGACAGCTGTTCGCCTTGTTCGCAACGCATTTCGGTGGAACTGTGGTGGTTGAGCGCTCCGCCATGTCGTTGAGCCGTCCCGTGGTTGCGTCAGACATTCCCCGACGCGAAGTTCGTGCACCTGTACCGCAACGGTCCGGAAACGGCCGTCTCGATGAGTCGCCACACCGGATTCCGCTTGATGGCGCTCATCCAAGACGCGCTCGAGCTGCTCGACCTCGACCCCGAAGCCCGGCATCCCGGTCTGCGGCTGGACCCGACCGCGATACCGATGGAACTCGCCTCGCTGCTCGGTGACACCTGCGACATCGATATATCTGATGGGACAGTGCCTCCCCGTCGTCCGATTCGCCCAAATGTGGAACGAGTTGATCGTCACCAGTGAGGCAGAGCTGGCGGACCTGCCCACCGATCGCTATCTGCCGTTGTCGTATGCCGACCTCGTCGCGGATCCGCGTTAGTCGCTGACGCGCCTGGCGAATTTTCTTGGCGTCGACGCGGATTCACAATGGCTGGACTTCGGCACCGACGTCATCGACCCGAGATATGCGGGGGCGTCGAATGGGCTGTCCGCCGAGGAACTTCGGGCAGTCAACGAATGTTGTGCCACCGCTACGGCCCTACTGGCCGGGCACGCGGTCGCCGCCGCGGAAATCGGCACGGCACGCTGAGCCGCGGCGTAGGTTGCGGCCATGCCACGACCGTGCCGCGCTCATCGCGGGAGGTATCCGACTCGCTTCAGGCGTCCATTTTCTTGTCGACCCGCTGGAGGCGAATCGCCTGTGGGGCGACCCGGGGGAGCCGACGCCCACCGCGCGGCTGCTGCTGCGTTCCATGAGCTACCGCTACGCGCTCATCGGCGGGTTGCTCACGACGGCAGCGTTGCGCGGCAAGAACACCCGGGGTTGGTTCCTGGCGTCCGGCGGCGCCGACGCGGCCGACCTGCTCGGCGGGTTGAGCGTCCACCTCGAGCTCAAACGCTTGCAGCAGTTGATCGGGCTGGGTGGCGCGATCGTGGGTATCGCCGTCCGGCGTAGGCCTGCGCCAACCGGGGACCGCTTCGTCGGACACCAGGTTGCCTACCGGGAATAGCATACCGTCAAGCCCCCGCAGCCACGCCAGGTCGAGCCCGAGATCCGCCGCCAGCGACTCGTTGAGGACCAGCAGCCGCGGGTCGGGAGGAGCCTCGGCTCGCCAGCGGACTCTCAGCTCGGGTAACTCGCGGGCGAATCGGTCCTGGATCGCGACGTTGACGTCGGGTGCGACACTCACGTCATTCAGACTACGGAGAATCGAGGAGGCTCAGGGCTTGCCGGATCGCGTACGCGGGCGCGGTCGACCGCGTAGCCCGCACCACTGTGGTCATGCGTTTCAGATCGTTTTTGTCGAAATTCCTGTTCCGGACAAGGGGCGTCGGCAAGCGCGTCGCGGGGCTGCTGCGCCGTTTTGATCTCGGATATCACGAAGAGGCGCGGACGAACGCCGTGTGTTTACTGCCGCCTAGGCTGGTCACATGACCACCAAGAGCCGAGTTCGGGTGGAGCGCCTCTACGAGGACGTCGCCCCAGCTGACGGCCAACGCGTGTTGGTCGATGGTCTGTGGCCGCGCGGAATTCGCAAGGACGATCCGCGGGTGGGCATTTGGCGCAAGGAGGTTGCGCCGTCACGAGAACTTCGCGACTGGTATCACCACGACCCGGAGCGCTTCGATGAGTTCGTGGCTCGCTACGAGGCCGAATTGGCTGACAATCCCGCGCTGCAAGAACTGCGGACGCTGGCTCGACGCGGGGTGATAACCCTCGTCACCGGCACCCGCGAAGTGGCGGGAAGCTCATGCGGCAGTGTTGGCGAAGTTGCTGGGGCGAGGCTGAAGCCGCGCACGGAGGCGCGTGAGCTGACGGCGGGGTCGACCGAACAAACTCGCAGCTAGGGCGCAGGCGGTGGGGGTAGGCTCCGCCACGATATGAGTGATCGTGAAGTGATCCTGCCGCGGCAGCTGACCGACATCAGCGTCGAGGTCGGAAAAGTCCCGCGCCGCCGATTCCCCAAGTGCCGGAGCCGTACGGTTTGCGCCTCGCCGACCCGGACGCCAACCCCGAGATGATCTCGGAATGGATGAACCGACCTCACCTAGCCGAATCGTGGGAGTATCTCTGGCCCGAGCGCTGGCACCGCTATCTTTGCGTCGCGCAGCTCGACAGCAGCTTCTCCCAGCCCATCCTGATCAGCCTGGACGGCGTGGACCACGCATATGTCGAAATCTATCGGGCGGCGCGGGACTCCATCGCCGCACGCTATGACTACGACCCCCACGATTTGGGCCTGCACGCCGCGGTTACCGATCTGGAATATCTGAGTCGCGGCCACGTGAGCTATGTGCTGCCGCACATCGTCGTCAGCGTGTTCGCCCTCGACCCGCAGTGTCGCCGGGTCATGTTCGACCCGGACCACCGCAATGTCTCGGCGCGCAAGTTTTGTGAGCGCGGCGGCTGCGTCTTCCTCGGTGAGCACGACATGTCCAATCGGCGGATGGCGCTGTACGTATTGCCCCGTACACCCGACGACGTGCCCCGGTCCCGCGCGAGCTGATTCTTTGCGAAACTGGGCACAAATGTGGGCTCGGCTTGTGGTGGCGCCATGGTGGGTGTACTGGCTACTGAACGCGGCCATCTTCGCGGCCACGCTGTCCCTGCTGGGCGTGGTGGGGTTCCCGGCCTTGCGGCCTACGGCTGGGTGTGGCCGCTGCTGGCGTTGTCGGCATTCAGCTTGATCATGACGGCGCTGCTGACGCTGGCACGGCGTCCGGCGCAGCAGAGTTACGCGCGGATCGTCGACGGGTTGACTCCGAAACCTCGCGGGTATCTGCAGGGCGGTCCCAGTCACGACTGCCGGACCGCCGATGCGGTCATGAACTACATTCACGCGCACCCGAACATGCTCGATGCCTGGCTGATCACTCCGGGTGGCCCCGGCCTGGACAAATATCAGGACTGGTCAGACCAGCTCGTGGCCTACTCGCATTAGGCGTCGGCACCCGAACTGGCGCCCCATCTGCGCCGCATCGCCGAGTTGTCCACAGACGCGGTCGCGACGGTGACCGAGGCTCGGCGCGACTCGTTTGCGGCTCCGTCCCCCGACCAGGTCAGCGCGTGGCGCGGTTCCTATCAGCACATCATCGGCCAGCTCATCGATGATGACACCGCGCTCATACCGCCGTGCCATCCGCGGCGTTGAGCCGTTGCCCGCGTGAGCTTTTGGTGTCACCCCGACGTCAATAGTCGAGCTGGGCCAGTGAGATGTTGCCCAGGCGTTGCGTATCGTCCAGCGACAGCACCGCCGGGACCATCTCGCTGGTGACCAGCCCGTGCCGGTCGGTCAGCTCGTCGACGATGTCGAAACTGTGTGTGATCGATTCCGGTGTGTCGACGATGCTGGTGGTCACCGGAACCCGTCGTGCGACCTGAAAGAACTTGTCCCCGTGCGGTTTGTGGTCGCCGTGGAATCCCCACATGCCGCGCAGCACCGTCGCCCCGCGGCCGTCCCGGAGCGCAACAGCCGGTGCACGAGTGCCCTATGGATCGGCAGCTCGTCGTGCCGGCTGGTTTCGGCGGTGTACACCATCAGCTTCTGCCACGGGGTGCGGCCGTGTGCATCCGTCGCGGGGAGCTGCTGCGGACGGGCGAACGTCTCGCCATCGCGTTTGCACAACCGAACCCGTTCCACGGTCAGCAGCGGGTCAGCCAATATCGCGACAAATTCCGTTGCGGCAGTGGCAACTTGATCGGTGAACCGATGCCTATGATCATCATCGGCACGTCGACGTTGCGACCCAAGAAGTGTGCCCGGAAGCGCTGTCCGTGTGCTGTGCAGTCGACGCCGAGAAGTGCTATGGTCCCGGCGAATCCATGCCGATGCAGCAGTTCGCAGACCGCGTAATAGACGGGCTTGCCGGCGATGCGTTCCTGCAGGCTGACGTACACGGTCAGTTTCACGGCATCGCCGTTGTGGCCGTCGAAGCTGCCGAGCGCGTCGGTGCCGCGTTGTCGGGTGAACAGCCGCACCCGCTCGACCGTGAGCAGCCCGCGGCCGGTGAGCGCGGCCACCTCCCCAATCAGGGAGCGGATCTTCGGTTCGGTGTCGACCGCCGCGACCACCACCGCCGGATCCTTGGACAGGCTCAAAAACACGTCGCTGCGCAGTTCCTGACTCGGCCCGAAACTGGCGATCCCGCGCAACATCACGCTGGTTGCCACGTCGCGGGCGCCGAACATGTCGAACATCGCGTCGGCCAGGAAGCGCTTGCCGTCACCGACGACGCGCTGGCGCGTGCCACGTGTCGGTTCCCTTTCGTTTGCCCATGCGCCGTGTAGCACGAAGCGACGTGGACGCCCCGACACGGGCAGAATCTGTAGACATGGCCAACCCGCGAGCCGGTCAGCCGGCCCAGCCCGAAGACCTCGTCGACCTGTCCCATCTAGTCACGGCGTACTACGCCATCCAACCCGACCCCGAGGACGTTGCGCAGCAAGTTGTGTTCGGCACGGCGGGCCACCGTGGTTCGTCCCTCAACGGCGCCTTCAACGAAGCCCACATCGTGGCGATCACGCAGGCGATCGTCGAGTATCGGACGGCCCACGGGACGACCGGGCCGTTGTTCCTCGGCAGGGATACACACGGTCTCTCCGAGCCGGCGTGGGTTTCGGCGCTCGAGGTGCTGGCCGCCAACGAGGTGACTACGGTGATCGACTCGGCCGACCGCTACACGCCGACCCCGGCGATCAGCCACGCCATCCTCCGGTACAACGGGGGGCGCACCGAGGCATTCGCCGACGGCATTGTCGTGACGCCCTCGCACAACCCGCCGCCCGACGGCGGCTTCAAATACAACCCGCCCAACGGTGGGCCGGCTGACACCGAAGCGACCAACGCAATCGCCAAGCGCGCCAACGAGATTCTGCGAGCCGATGGCTCCGGGGTGAAACGGGTGCCGCTGGCGCGGGCACTGCAGACGGCGCGGCGTCACGACTACCTGGACAGCTACGTCGACGACCTGCCGAACGTCGTGGACGTCGACGCGATTCGCAAGGCGGGCATCCGGATCGGGGTCGACCCGCTCGGTGGAGCCAGCGTGGACTACTGGGCGGTGATCGCCGAACGGCACCGCCTCGAGCTGACGGTCGTCAATCCGCTGGTCGATGCGACGTGGCGGTTCATGACGCTCGACCACGACGGCAAGATCCGGATGGATTGCAGCTCCCCGGACGCCATGGCTTCCCTGATCGCGAACCGTGATCACTACCAGATCGCCACCGGCAACGACGCCGACTCCGACCGGCACGGCATCGTCACCCCGGATGCGGGGTTAATGAACCCCAACCACTACCTGGCCGCCGCGATCGACTACCTGTACACGCATCGGCCGTCGTGGCGGACCGGCATCGCGGTGGGCAAGACCGCGGTGAGCTCCTCAATCATCGACCGGGCGGTCGCCGGGATCGACCGCAAACTCGTCGAGGTGCCGGTCGGTTTTAAGTGGTTTGTGGACGGCTTGATCGGTGGCACCATCGGCTTCGGCGGGGAGGAGTCGGCCGGGGCGACGTTCCTGCGGCACGACGGCTCGGTCTGGACCACCGACAAGGACGGCATCATCCTGGCCCTACTGGCCTCCGAGATCGTCGCGGTCACCGGCGCTACGCCGTCGCAGCGCTATCGGGAGCTGGCCGACAAATACGGCACACCATTCTACGCCCGGGTCGACCAGGCCGCCACGCGGGAGCAGAAGGCCCGGCTGTCCCGGCTGTCCGCCGACGAGGTCACTGCCACGGAATTGGCCGGAGAACCGATCACCGCCAAGATCACCGCCGCGCTCGGCAATGGCGCCCCGCTGGGCGGATTGAAAGTGACCACCGCCAATGCATGGTTCGCCGCTAGGCCGTCGGGCACCGAGGACGTGTACAAGATTTACGCGGAATCGTTCAACGGGCCCGACCACCTGGCGGAGGTGCAGGAAACCGCGCGTGAGGTGGTCAACAAGGCCATCGGGTGAGGGCGGGGGCGGTGGCTGCCGACCCGGTGTGACCAGCGACTTTGATGGACAGGTGCCGGTGGTGTAGCTTCGATGGGCACGACTTGGGGCTATGGCGCAGCTGGTAGCGCACCACACTGGCAGTGTGGGGGTCAGGGGTTCGAGTCCCCTTAGCTCCACCGAGGTAATTGCAGGTCACAGTACAAAAAGCGCTGTCAGGCGAAGACCGCGGCAACATTGGGCGTAGCTACGCTCCCCATTCAGGGGCGAGACGGCAAGGACGGATCTCTTTACGGGGCAGTGCTTCCGGTAGCTTCCACGACCATCGAAAACCTCACGGGCGCCGTTCATCATCGAGCGGTGGGGACGGAGACGTCCACCCGAATCGTGGCGGCCCGATCTTCTAGGCACTGCCACCTGCCGGGCAAACAATCACGCGGTAATGACGGCCGATCGCGGTAAAGTCGCGTTCGTGAATTTTGAGCGCGGATTGGCCTTGGCGGCGGTTTTGTGTGCCGGGCTGCGTCTTCGCGCGTGCCGCGGCCGCCGATCCTAATTCCCCGTCTCACGGGCAAGGCAAACAGGCCATCGACGAACAGGTTCAGCAACACCACGTGCGGTTGGATCCCGCCACCGACCTGAATGAGTACTGTCACCAGGTGCTCATGGGCAGTCTGAAAAGCGGCAAGATCGCCCGGGTGGACTCCGGCCCGGACTTCATCGCGGGTTGTCAAGACGAGGGGCGCGCGCTCTTGGCTTCGCGGTAGAGCGCTTCAACGAAATCGTGTCCGGCAAATCGTACTGGCTACTCGAGCAACTCGTGTGAATGTCCAGAGCGGCGCTCCCTGCCGAGAACCAGCACCTATTCCGTGGGATGCCGTGATCTAATCGGACACTAGCGATGCGCCGCAGGCGATACTAAACGCGCGTGCTATGTCACGATCAGCATCGCTATTTACGTGAGGCCCCAAGTGACGCAACCTCTGTGTCCGAGGAACTGACGAGAGTCGTAGGGTGATCAAGCCGGTTCACCAATGGCCCTGATCTCTGGTGAGCGTATTGGCTGAAAGCCAATGGCTTGCTGAGTAGCAGCTATCAGCTCGAGTCTCGAAATAAAGCTTACGAGACCGCGTCTCCAAATATCCAGGTGTGCCGTTGCGCTAGTTCGCTGCGTCTCGAAAATCCGTCTCAATCGAAAAGTCATAACCCGAACGAATTTTCGTCTGTGGAACTGCGAACCCCGGTCGCTGTGCACGATGCAGCCCGCGACATCGCCACGACGCGCCACCGCACTGGTGAGGGCCTGTGTGGCCAGTCGTGACTTCATCCGCGAGTCGATGCAGTAGCCGA
>NZ_LR655710.1 GCF_902168065.1 Mycobacterium tilburgii
CGTCACGGTCTGGGTCTCCGTAGCTGTCGGGGGCGGCGGTGGCGGTTCGGTCGTGGTGGTCGGCGGTGTGGTCGTGGTGATCTGGTCCTGCACCGGCGGTAAGGACGGGGTGGTGGTGGCGGGATTGGCGAGCTTTCTGGTGTCGGTGCGGGCGAACAGCAGTGACACCGACAACACCAGCGCGATCGCGGCGACGATGGCGGCCACGCCGACCACCCACGGCCAGCGCGGGGTGGCGTCCTCGTCGTCGGGCGGGTCCTCGAAGGTGTCGTAGTTGTAGAGCCTCAGGTCGGCGGACAGATACGGGCCGCTGACGAAATGCTCGGACTCGGGCGCGGAATAGGCACGCGAATAGTCGTCGGTCTCGGCGCTGTCGTCGAAGGGTTCCAGCTCGTCGCGGGACGGCAATTCACCGTCCGGCTCCAAATCGTCGCCGTGTCCGCCGCCGGAGCTCGATTCGTGCTTGCACTCAATGGCGGAATCGGATTCGTCGGGTTCCCATCCCGGAGGTTTCGGCCCGCTCATGTCTGCCTGCCCTGTCCAACTGCCTCACCTGCGCACGAGGCTCCGATGAGACCTCGTGTCGCGCGCTCGGGAGATTGTCATTGCCTGCGCAAACCCTACCGAACCAACCGGGACAACGAAGTCTGGGCAAACGAACGACAGCTCAACTGATGCCCGGATTGTTACCTTCGGAGACGCAATTCAGTGCTTCTCGGGGCCCACATAGTATTCGAAGACCAATCCGGCGGCGGACGCAAGGATGAACACCACGCCGGCCACGGTCAGCCAGGGCAACCACAACGCGATGCCGACCGCGGCCACCGAACCGGACAGCGCGACCAGCAGCGGCCACCAGCTGTGCGGCGCGAAGAAACCCAATTCGCCTGCACCGTCGCTGATTTCAGCACCTTCGTAGTCCTCGGGCCGGGTGCCGAGGCGACGGGCCACGAATCGGAAGAAGGTGGCGGTGATCAGCGCCAGACCACCCGTCAGCGCCAGAGCGGTGGTGCCCGCCCATTCTTCGCCGCCGGTGGCGAACAGGGCGGTCAGCACCCCGTAGAGCACCGCGCACAGGACGAAGAACGCGGCGATAAACTCGAACAGCCTCGCTTCGATATGCATTGCGTGTCCTAACCGACCGATGGGATCTGTTCGCCGCGGCGGGTCTCGAACGGATGCGTCGTCACCGCCACCGGGGACTGGGCAATCGCCTGCAACGCCTGGGCATTGGTCTTGCCGTCGATGCGCTGCTGCAGGTAGGCCTTGAAGTCGTTGGGCTGCACCACCCGAACCTCGAAGTTCATCATCGAGTGGTAGGTGCCGCACATCTCTGCGCAGTGGCCGACAAACGCGCCCGTCTTGGTGATCTCCTCCACCTGGAAGACGTTGACGGAGTTGTTCTGCTTCGGCCACGCCATGACGTCGCGCTTGAAGAGGAATTCCGGCACCCAGAAGGAGTGGATGACGTCGGCGGAGTTCAGTTGGAATTCGATGCGCTTCCCGGCAGGCAGCACCAGCACCGGGATCTCGGTCTGGGTGCCCAGCGTCTCGATCTTGTCGAAGTTCAGGTAGGTGCGGTCCTCGGTGTTGAGCCCGCGCAACGGCCCGACACGTTCCTCGCCGTCCTCGTCCTTACCCTCGGGCTTGGACACCATCGCCTTCTTGCGGGCCTCGTCGGCGCCGTCATAGATGAGCGTGCCGTCCTTGAAGTTTACCTTCTGGTAGCCGAACTTCCAGTTCCACTGGAAGGCCGTGACATCGATCACCACCTCGGGGTCCTTGTCCAGGTGCAGCATTTTCTCCTGCACCACGACCGTGAAGTAGAACAGCACCGAGATGATCAGAAACGGTGTGACGGTGAGCACCAGCTCCAGCGGCATGTTGTAGCCGAACTGACAAGGCAGTTCGGTGTCGGAGGCCTTCTTGCGGTGAAACGCCGAGGTCCAGAAGATCAGGCCCCACACGATGACGCCGACGACCAGCGACGCGATCACCGAACCGATCCACAGCTCGCGGTTCACGTGGGCCTGCGGGGTGATGCCCTCGGGCCATCCCAGGGCAAACACCGACTGCCAGCCGCATCCGCTTAGGGTGACCGCCAATACGCCCAGCATCGCAGGCAGCGCCAGCGGTCGAATTCTGCGCTGCGACAAACGTTGCGAACGGACCTGCCCGCCGGGTGTCACGTTGGCGCCCTCCTGCTCGAATCTCGAATACTACGCAGCGTAGACCACGCTTCCGAGGCCTACGACAAAACCCCGACCCGCCGGTCCCCCGCGCCTACCCCGCACGGTCGTGACCCGTCCGATGGGCTGCCCCCAAGCGTCGCCGAAGTATGGCATATTGAGGGCCGTGTGCGGACTGCTGGCGTTCGTAGCGGACCCGACCAGCCTGGACGACGAGGCAGGTGGGGGCGTAGCTGCGAGTGCAGCCGTCACCGCGGCGCATGCCGCGCGGGCCGACGGCGCCATCACCCGGGCCTCGCAGCTGATGCGCCATCGCGGCCCCGACGAGCCGGGCACCTGGTCGGACCCCGGCGCCGACGGGTCGGTGGTGTTCGGCTTCAACCGATTGTCGATCATCGACCTGGCGCACTCGCACCAGCCGCTGCGCTGGGGTCCGCCGGACGCCCCCGACCGCTACGTGCTGGTGTTCAACGGCGAGATCTACAACTATCTCGAGCTGCGCGACGAGTTGACCGCCCGGCACGGTGTGGCGTTTGCCACCGACGGCGACGGCGAGGCCATCGTCGCGGGCTACCACCACTGGGGCACCGGCGTGCTCACCCGGCTGCGGGGCATGTTCGCGTTCGCGCTGTGGGACACCGTGACGCGCGAATTATTCTGCGCCCGTGACTCTTTCGGCATCAAGCCGCTGTTCATGGCGACCGGCCCCGGCGGCACCGCGGTGGCCAGCGAAAAGAAGTGTCTGCTGGATCTGGTCGAACTGATCGGGTTCGACTCGGGGATCGACACCCGTGCGGTGCAGCACTACACCGTCTTTCAGTACGTTCCGGAGCCCGAGACGCTGCACCGCGGCGTGCGCCGCCTCGAATCGGGCTGCTACACCCGGATCCGGCCCGGGGTGGCGCCGGAGACCACCCGCTACTTCATGCCGCGGTTCGCCGCGGTGCCGATCACCCGCGACACTGAGCAGACCCGCTACGACGAGATCACCGCGGCGCTCGAGGATTCCGTGGCCAAGCACATGCGCGCCGACGTCACCGTCGGGGCGTTTTTGTCCGGCGGGATCGACTCCACCGCAATCGCGGCGCTAGCGATCCGGCACAACCCCCGGCTGATCACCTTCACCACCGGGTTCGAGTGGGAGGGATTCTCCGAAATCGACGTCGCGGTGGCGTCGGCCGAGGCCATCGGCGCCCGCCACATCGCCAAGGTGGTAAGCCCCGGCGAGTTCGTCGCCGCACTGCCCGAAATCGTCTGGTATCTCGACGAACCGGTCGCCGACCCGGCGCTGGTCCCGTTGTTCTTCGTCGCGCGAGAGGCCCGCAAGCACGTCAAAGTGGTGCTGTCCGGCGAGGGCGCCGACGAGTTGTTCGGCGGCTACACCATCTATCGAGAACCGTTGTCGCTGAAGTTTTTTGACTATCTACCGGGACCGCTTCGGTGGTCCATGGGCCGGATAAGCCGGCCGCTGCCCCAGGGCATGCGGGGCAAGAGCCTGCTGCATCGCGGTTCGCTGACGCTCGAGCAGCGTTACTACGGCAATGCCCGCAGTTTCTCTGCTGCGCAACTGCGCGACGTGTTGCCCGGCTTCCGCGACGACTGGACGCACACCGACGTGACGGCGCGGGTGTACGCCGAATCGGCGGGCTGGGACCCGGTGGCCCGGATGCAACACGTCGACCTGTTCACCTGGCTGCGCGGCGACATCCTGGTCAAGGCCGACAAAATGACGATGGCCAACTCGCTAGAGCTGCGGGTGCCGTTCCTGGATCCCGAGGTGTTCGCCGTGGCGTCGCGACTGCCGGCCGAGGCGAAGATCACCCGCACCACCACCAAGTACGCCCTGCGGCGCGCGCTGGAGCCGATCGTGCCGGCACACGTGTTGCACCGGCCGAAGCTCGGCTTCCCGGTGCCGATCCGGCACTGGTTGCGCGCCGGTGAACTGCTGGAATGGGCCTACGCGACGGTCGAGGCGTCACAGGCAGGGCATCTGGTCGACGTCGCCGCCGTCCGCCGCATGCTCGACGAGCACCACGCCGCCGGTAGCGACCACAGCCGCCGGCTGTGGACCGTGCTGATCTTCATGCTTTGGCACGCGATCTTCGTCGAGCACAGGGTGGTGCCCCAGATCAGCGAACCACACTACCCGGTGCAGCTGTAAGGCCCGCGCGTCCGGTATGAAGCCGTGGGCGCCCCGTCCACGGCGTGTCGCCGCCAGCGCACACTCGACGCCGTCGAGACGCGAACGGATGCGGCGCCGGCCGGGCCGGTTAGGCCAGCACCGCGGAGATCTCGGCGGCGGCCTCATCGCCGTAGGCATCCGCCAGCCGGGTCTCGGCCACCGCCGGGTCCCAGGTCCACTCCTGGGTGCCCGTCGATTCCAGCACCAG
This sequence comes from Mycobacterium tilburgii, assembly GCF_902168065.1. Classification (GTDB taxonomy): domain Bacteria; phylum Actinomycetota; class Actinomycetes; order Mycobacteriales; family Mycobacteriaceae; genus Mycobacterium; species Mycobacterium tilburgii. Next base: position 4,580 of record NZ_LR655710.1, read on the forward strand.
CACGGCCACCAGCGAGCCCAGTTGCGCCGAGCGCTCCAGACCCAACCCGGCGGTGCGGCCGGTCAAGAAGCCCGCCCGGAACGCGTCGCCGACACCGGTCGGGTCCGTCTGGCTGGTCTCCGGCACCACGCCGACATGGGTGGTGGTGCCGTCGCGCTCCACGATGTCGACACCCTTGGCACCGAGCGTGGTCACCCGCAGGTCGACCTTGCCCTGGACGTCGGCCTCCGACCAACCGGTCTTTTTGAGCAGCAGCTCCCACTCGTAATCGTTGGTGAACAGGTAGGCCGCGCCGTCGATCAGCGTGCTGATCTCGTCGCAGGACAGGCGGGGCAACTGCTGGGAGGGGTCGGCGGCGAAGGCCAGGCCGAGCTTGCGGCAATCCTCGGTGTGCACCACCATCGCGTCGGGATCGTTGGCGCCGATGATGACCAGGTCGAGCTTACCGATCGACGACACCACGTCGGCGAGCTTGATGTTGCGGGCCTCCGACATCGCGCCCGGGTAGAACGACGCGATCTGCGCCATGTCCTCGTCGGTGGTGCAGGTGAACCGCGCGGTGTGGGCGGTCTTGGAGATCAGCACGTTCTCGCAGTTGACGCCGTGCCGCTCCAGCCATTCGCGGTATTCGCCGAAGTCGTCACCCGCCGCGCCGACCAATGCGACGTCGCCCCCCAGCACGCCTATGGCGAACGCGATGTTGCCCGCCACACCACCCCGGTTAATCACCAGGTCGTCGACCAGGAAGCTGAGCGAAACCTTCTGCAGATGCTCGGCCAGCAAGTGCTCGGAAAATCGGCCGGGGAAACGCATCAAGTTGTCGGTCGCAATTGAGCCGGTCACCGCGATCGTCACGAAATCTCCACCCTTCATCGTTAAGCGGGTCTAGCCTACCCACGGGTGGACGCGCGCGACCGACCCCGTTGAGTGCGCGGCCGGCGACACGGTGTGCGCTAGCCTGCCTAGGGAACTTACAAAAGTCGCCGGCACTGAATTCGCGGGCGGTAGCTGCTCGCTCGTGGTCTTGGTCCCGTCTCGCATCGGAGGAGAATCACATGGGCGGTCCGAACTCGCCCAATCCGACTGTCGGCGGAGAAACACCCGGATACAGCGAGCAGCCGGTCGACTTCCCGCGCGACCAGCCACCCGCCGACATGGCTTTTCCGCCGCACCCCCGCAACGAACCGCCCTACCCCGTCCCGACGCCGCCGCCCGGCTACCCGAGGCGGCAGTCGGCCCGGCGGCTGGTCATCGGCACCCTGGCCGCGGTGGCGCTGGTCGCCGCTTTGACCGCGGCGATCGTGTACGGGGCCCGGACCAACGGCGCCAATACCGGCGCGTCGTTCTCCGAGGCGGCGGCCAAGACGGCCATCCAGAACTACCTGGACGCCCTCGAGAGCCGCAACACCGAGGAGATCTCCCGCAACGCGCTGTGCGGCATGTACGACGGAGTGCGCGACAGGCGCTCCGACCAGGCGCTGGCCAAGTTGAGTAGCGACGCGATCCGCAAGCAGTTTTCGCAGGTCCAGTTGACCTCGATCGACAAGATCGTGTACCTGTCGCAGTACCAGGCCCAGGCGCTGTTCACCATACAGGTGGCGCCAGCCTCCGGCGGCCCGCTGCGCGGCCAGGTCCAAGGCGTCGCACAGCTGCTGTTCCAGCGCGGCCAGATCTTGGTGTGCTCGTACGTGCTGCGGACCGGGGGCTCGTACTAACGGCTCCCGGCTACCAGATCAGTTGAACGAGTCGCCGCAGGCGCAGGAGCCGGTGGCATTCGGGTTGTCGATGGTGAAGCCCTGCTTCTCGATGGTGTCCACGAAGTCGATCGAGGCGCCCTCCACGTAGGGGGCGCTCATCCGGTCCACCGTCAACGTCACCCCGCCGAATTCGGCGGTCAGGTCACCGTCCAGGGACCGGTCGTCGAAGAACAGGTTGTAGCGCAGCCCGGCGCACCCGCCCGGCTGCACCGCGATACGCAGCGCCAGGTCGTCGCGTCCCTCCTGGTCCAGCAGCGCTTTCGCCTTGGTGGCGGCGGCCTCGGTCAGGATCACGCCGTGGGTCTTGGCGGTCGACTCGTTTTGCACCGTCATTGCTTCTCCTACATGCCTGTCGTTGGGTAGGTGCCCGGGCACCCGAACCTCTCGGGGTGAACCCACTGCCTCAACGGTACCTCGCAGGACCGCTATTCCCGAGTCGCGCCGCCACCTGTGACGCTAATCCCATCAGCTGGTTTGCCGCGTCAGCCAGCGCCAATCCGACCGAGCCGGCGTACTCGGCCATGGACAGCGCCGACATGATGCCCGCGGTGCGCACCGCCGTCTTGTCCAGTCCGACCTGTCCGGCGAGCACGATCACCGGGATCCCTAGCGGGCCCGCGGCCGCCGCGAGCGACCCGACGACTTTGCCGTGCAACGACTGCTCGTCGAATTTGCCTTCCCCTGTGATGATCAGCTCGGCAATCTCGAGGTCGTCGGCCAGGTGCGTGTACTCGGCGACGATCGCCGCACCCGATTCACACCGGCCGCCCAGCGCGAGCAGCCCGGCGCCGATACCGCCGGCCGCGGCAGCCCCGGGCTCGGAGCTGACGTCGCGGCCCGCCGCCGCCTCCAGATGCAGCGCCCACGCCTCCAACCGGACGTCCAGCGCCGCGACCGTGGGGGTGTCGGCGCCCTTCTGCGGCCCGAACACCCGGGCCGCACTCCACGGGCCCACCAGCGGATATTCGGTGTCCGACGCGGCGACCAGCTCTACGTTCGCCAGCTGCCGGCGCGCGGCTTCCAGCCCGCCCAGCTCGGCGATCATGCCCTGCCCGCCTTCGGTGCAGGCGCTCCCGCCCAGCCCGACCACGATGCGCTTGGCCCCGCTGTGCAGCGCTTCGGTGATCAGCTGGCCGACTCCCCTGCTGTGCGCCGCCAGCGCGGTCTCGGGGTCGGGCGGCCGCCCGAGCAGTTTGAGGCCGCATGCCTGCGCGCACTCCAGGTAGGCGGTCGCCGACTCCGGATCCCACACCCATTCCGCGTCGACCGTCCCGTCCAGGGGCCCGGCCACCCGGATGCTGCGCTTCTCCCCCAGACGATTGGCCAGCACGTCGATGAAACCGGGGCCGCCGTCGGACTGTGGGGCGACGATGAACTGGTCACCGGGACGCGATCGCGTCCAGCCGGTCGCTATGGCAGCGGCGGCTTCCACCGCCGAGAGACTGTCGCCGTAGCAATCCGGGGCGACCAACACGCGCATGGCCGGTAACTGCAGACGCCCCGGGGAGAGGCCAACGGCACCTTCGTCCGAGGCCATCGAGCTGTCGTCCATCACCCGTAGCCGTCCATCATGGTCAAGGGTAAGTCGAAGTATCGCCACAGCGCAGAGCAATAGTGTTGCTGGCGGGGCGTTCAAAGAATCGACCCCGCTGCGAAGTAACCTGGCCATTGTGAAGTTGTTGGGCCGTAAGAAAACCCAGGCGGACGCCCCGGAGGGCGAACTGGTGACGCCGATCACCTCCGACGCTACCCCGGCTGCCGGGTCTCGCGCATCGCGCCGGACCGACCCCAAGGGCCGGCCGACACCCAAGCGTGACGAGGCCCGCCGCAACGCGAAGAAGGGCCCGGTGGCGCCGGCGCCAATGACCGCCGCCGAAGCGCGGGCCCGTCGCAAGCAGCTGGCCGGCCCCAAACTCAGCCGCGAGGAGCGCAAGGCCGAACGCCTCGCCAGCCGGGCCCGGATGACGGATCGACGGGAACGGATGCTGGCCGGGGACGAGGCCTACCTGCCGCCCCGCGACCAGGGGCCGATCCGCCGCTACGTGCGCGACGTTGTGGACGCCCGCCGTAACCTGCTCGGCCTGTTCATGCCGGCCACCCTGTCGCTGTTGTTCGTCATGTTCGCCCTTCCCCAGCTGCAGCTCTACATCTCCCCGGCGATGCTGGTGATCACAGCGGTGATGGCGGTCGACAGCCTGATCCTGGACCGCAAGGTCAGCCGGATGGTGGACGCGAAGTTCCCGAACAACACCGAAAGCCACTGGAAATTGGGCCTTTACGCCGCCGGCCGAGCATCCCAGATGCGCCGTATGCGGGCGCCGCGGCCGCAAGTCAAGCGCGGCGGCAATGTCGATTAGCCGTCCGTTTAGCCCGTCCGCCGAAAGCGCGCTGACCCCGGTGCTCGGCGGGATCCGATCCGGCAAGTCCGAGTGGGCCGAGGACGCCATCGCCTGTGCGCTGCCGTCCGGTCAGCCGGTTCGCTACCTGGCGCCCGGGACCCGCGGCGGGGCGGATCCGGACTGGGAGCGCCGAGTCGTGCAACACCGCGACTGTCGGCCGAAGCACTGGACGACGGTCGAAACCCGGTATGTGGCAACCGAATTGCGGCGATCACCGGATACTACGACCCTGATCGACGACCTGGGCACCTGGTTGACCGGGAAGCTGGATCAGCACCAGGCTTAGGAGAATGGGTCGGTGGCGGATCCCGTCGCGGAGCTGCTCGACGCGGTTCGCGTATTTGCGTCGACGCCGATGCTGGTCAGTACCGAGGTCGGCCTGACCGTGGTGCCCGCTACTGCGTCCGGGCGCCGCTTCGCCGACGAGCTGGGCACGCTGAACCAGCGTGTCGCTGCGCTGTGCGACCGGGTGGTGCTGGTGGTCGCGGGCCAGCCGGTGTCGATCAAAGCGCCGGAGGCGTGATGGAGTTTCCGCCGATCACACCGCCCGACGCGGCCGCCGCCGCGGCCGCCCGCTCCCGCCAGGACACCCTGACCAAGCCGCGCGGCGCGCTGGGCCGCCTGGAGGACCTGTCCGTGTGGGTCGCGTCGTGTCAGGGTCAGTGCCCGCCACGCCAGTTCGAGCGTGCCCGGGTGGTGGTGTTCGCCGGCGACCACGGCGTCGCGCGCTCGGGGGTCTCGGCGTACCCGCCGGAGGTGACCGCGCAGATGGTGGCCAACATCGACGCCGGTGGCGCCGCGATCAATGCACTGGCCGCGATCGCCGATGCGACGGTGCGCGTCGCCGACCTGGCGGTGGACGCCGAGCCACGATCCGAGCGGATCGGAGCTTATAAGGTGCGCCGCGGCAGCGGCGACATCGCGGTGCGGGACGCGCTGACTGACGACGAGACCACAGCGGCGATCGTCGCGGGGCGCAGCATCGCCGACGAAGAGGTCGACGCGGGCGCCGACCTGTTGATCGCCGGTGACATGGGCATCGGCAACACCACCCCGGCCTCGGTGCTGGTGGCGGCGCTGACCAACGCCGAGCCGGTCGCGATGGTCGGCTTCGGCTCGGGGATCGACGACGCCGGTTGGGGCCGCAAGACGGCCGCGGTCCGCGATGCGTTGTTCCGGACGAAGCCGGTGCTGCCCGACCCGGTCGCTTTGTTACGCAGTTGCGGCGGTGCGGATTTGGCGGCGCTGGCCGGCTTCTGCGCCCAGGCCGCGGTACGGCGCACCCCGCTGCTGCTCGACGGCATGGCGGTGACGGCCGCCGCGCTGGTCGCCGAGCGCCTGGCCCCCGGTGCGCACCAGTGGTGGCAGGCGGGCCACCGGTCCACCGAACCCGGGCACGCGCTGGCGCTGGCCGCGCTGGAGTTGGAGCCTCTGCTCGATCTGCAGATGCGGCTCGGCGAGGGCAGCGGCGCGGCGCTGGCGCTGCCGATGCTGCGCGCCGCGGTGGCCACGTTGGCCTCGATGGCGACGTTCGTCGAAGCCGGTGTCGCCACCAACGCTGGCCCACCGGCCACCCCATCGTGATTCGTTCACTGGCAACAGCTTTCGCGTTCGGCACGGTGCTGCCCGGGCCGGCGTCACGCGGCGCGGCAATGGGTCGCGGCGCGATGACCGCACTACCGGTCGTCGGCGCGGCCCTGGGTGTGCTGGCCGCCGAGGTGACTTGGGGCGGCGCGCCGGCATTCGGCACGTCCAGCCCGCTGCCCGGGTTCCTCGCGGTGACAACGGTTTTGCTGGTCACCCGCAGCTTGCATATCGACGGTGTCGCCGATAACGGCCGACGGGTTGGGCTGCTACGGGCCGCCGCCGCGCGCGCTGGCCGTGATGCGCGACGGCTCGACGGGGCCCGTTCGGGGTGGCGGCCGTCGTGCTCGTGATCGCGTTGCAGGGGCTGGCGTTTTCGGCGCTGGCCGCGACCAGGCGGCAAGGGCTGGCCCGCGATCGTGGTGGCCGTCGCGGCCGGCCGGGTGACCGCCGTACGGGCCTGCCGGCGGTCGGTGCCAGCGGCCGACGGCAGCACGCTGGGCGCCCAGGTCGCCGGAACGCAGCCCATTGCCGTGGCGGCGGCCTAGATCGCGGTGCTACTCGGGGTTTCGCTGGCGGTGGGTCCGCGACCGTGGCAGGGCCGGCCGCGATACTGTTGGCACTGTGCTGCGGGGCGGCACTGGTCGCGCATTGCGTGCGTCGGTTCGGGGGCATCAATGGCGACGTGTTGGGCGGTCGCGATCGAACTGACCACGACGGTCGCCGCGATGGCGTTGGCGGAGTGGGCCCGCTAGCCCAGCCGCGACATCCAGCCGTGGGTGTCTGCGAACGTGCCCCGCTGGATGCCGGTCAACGTGTCGCGCAGCGCCATCGTCACTTCACCGGGTTGGCCGTCGGCGACGGTGAACTCGGTGTCGGCGTATTTGACCCGCGCAACCGGCGTGATGACGGCGGCGGTGCCGCAGGCGAACACCTCGGTGATCTCCCCTTCGGCGGCCTTCTTCTGCCACTCGTCGATGTCGATCTTGCGCTCCTCGACACCGAAGCCCGCGTCAGTGGCCAACTGCAGCAACGAATCCCGCGTGATGCCGGGCAGCAGCGAGCCGGACAGTTCCGGAGTGACCAGCCGTGACGTGCCGCCGCTGCCGAACACAAAGAACAGGTTCATGCCGCCCATCTCTTCGACGTAGCGGCGCTCGACGGCATCGAGCCAAACCACTTGATCGCAGCCGTTTTCCGCGGCTTCGGCCTGCGCCAGCAGCGACGCTGCGTAGTTGCCGCCGAACTTGGCCGCGCCGGTCCCGCCAGGGCTGGCCCGCACGTATTCCGTTGACACCCAGACATCGACGGGGTTGATGCCGTTGCGGAAGTACGCCCCGGCCGGTGACCCGATCAGCAGGTAGCGGTACCGCTTGGCCAGCCGCACGCCCAGGCCGGGCTCGGTGGCGATGATGAACGGCCGCAGATACAGCGACTCCTCGCCGCCGGCCTGGGGCACCCAGTCGTTGTCGACGGCGATGAGCTGGCGCAGCGATTCGAGGAAAACCTCGTCGGGCAACTCCGGGATCGCGAGCCGGCGCGCCGAGGACCGCATCCGCGCGGCGTTGGCGTCGGGGCGAAACGACACGATCGAGCCATCGGCCCAGCGGTAGGCCTTGAGGCCCTCGAACACTTCCTGCGCGTAGTGCAGCACGATCGCCGACGGATCCAGCTGGATCGGGCCGTACGGGGTGACACGTGCGTTGTGCCAGCCCTGGCCCTCGTCGTAGTCGACCGAGACCATGTGATCGGTGAAGAATTTGCCGAAGCCGGGTTCGGCCAAGATTGATTCCCGCTCAGCGCCACTGGTGGGATTAGACGCGCGCTGAACGGTGAACTCGAGAAGGCCGCTCGTCATGCGCCGATTCTATATGCGCGTACCAATGGGTTTTTCCGGTGTGACGCCGGGGCTGCTACCGGGTTTTCAACTCGACGAACGGCGGGCGCACCACCTCGCACTCGGCCGCCCGGCCGCGCACGTCGACGGTGATCTGCTGACCGTCCTCGATCCCCGCGTCGGTGTCGATCAGCGCCAACGCGATGCCGGCCTGCAGCGTCGGCGAAAAGGTTCCCGACGTGGTGATCCCTACGGGTTTGTCGGCGGCCGAGACCGTCAGCCCGGGCCGCAGCACCCCGCGTCCCAGCATCCGCAGACCGCGCAGCAATCGCCGCGGCCCGGCTTCCTTCTCGGCCAGCAACGCGTCGCGGCCGAAGAAAGCGTCCTTATTCCACCCGATCGCCCAGCCGCAGCGGGCCTGCAGCGGCGAGATGTCCAGCGAGAGCTCGTGACCGTGCAGCGGATAACCCATCTCGGTGCGCAGCGTGTCGCGTGCGCCGAGGCCGGCCGGCTCGCCGCCCACGTTGGACACAGCCGTCACCAGCGCGTCGAACAGCACGCCCGCGGAGTCCCAGGGCGGCAGCAGTTCGTAGCCGTGCTCGCCGGTGTATCCGGTGCGGCAGACCCGCACCGGAACCCCGGCATACGACGCGTCGGCGTAGGCCGTGTACTCCATCTCGGTCGGCAGGCCGAGCTCGCCGAGCACGGCCGCAGACCGCGGCCCCTGCACCGCCAGCACCGCGTACGAGCGATGCTCGTTGGTGATCGTCACCCCGTCCGGCGCCGAGGATTTCAGCGCCTCGACGACCGCCGCGGTGTTGGCCGCGTTGGGCACCAAAAAGATTTCGTCGTCGGCGACGTAGTAGGCGATCAGGTCGTCGATGACGCCACCGGATTCGGTACAGCACAGCGTGTACTGCGCCTTGCCCGGCCCGATCCGGCCCAGGTCATTGGTCAGCGCCGAGTTGATGAACTCCGCGGCGCCCGGTCCGCGGACCAGCGCCTTGCCCAGGTGGCTGACATCGAACAGCCCCATTGCATTTCGCGTCGCGTTGTGCTCGCTTACGGTGCCCGCATACGACACCGGCATGAGCCAGCCACCAAACTCGGCGAAGCTGGCGCCCAACTCCCGATGACGGTCTTCCAGCGGTCCCTTGATCGGCTCCGGTACGTCGCTCACGACGCCACCCTACGCTCACGACGCCACCTTAAAATAGCGGGCGCGCCTGGCAGACTGGGGTAGGTACCCGATTCGCTGGACTTCGATGGGCTGGAGGCCAGCCGGGGTGACCAACGCGCACGCGCGGGCCGATCTGATCAAGTATCTGGATGACCTCGGCTTTTCGGCCGAGAAGATGGTCGAAGCGGAGCAACGCGGCCGGCTGTTCGGCCTGGCCAGTGACGTGCTGTCCTGGTCGGGGCGGGCCGACCTTCACGTTTGGGACCGCGGCCGAGCAGCTCGGCGTGACCGCGGAGGAGGTCGCCCGCGCCTGGGCGTTGCTCGGCTTGACCGCCGCCGGTCCCGATGCCCCCGTGCTGAGCCAGGCCGACGTCGACGCCCTGCAGACCTGGCTGGCGATCAAGGCGGTGGTCGGCGAAGGCGGCGCCCACGGCCTGCTGCGCGTGCTCGGTGTCACGATGGCCCGGCTCGCCTAGGCCGAGTCGACGATGATCAGCGCCGGGACGCCGGACATCCAGATGACCCACACCCACGACGAGCTGGCGACCGCGCAGGTCTACCACGCGATCGCAGAGTTTCGTCCCCCGCCTTGGTGCGCTGATCGACGTCGTGCACCGGCATCATCTGATCAGCGCTCGAACGCACTCCGAGGCGTGCTCCGCGACATCTCGGCGTCGGTGGTGTGCGGGGTCGGCTTCGCGGATCTGTCCGGCTTCACCGCGTTGACCAGGCGCTGACCCCCGCGGAGCTGTCGTATCTGCTCAACGAGTTCGCCGGCACGGTCTCCGATGTGGTGCACGTCGACGGCGGCCGGGTGGTGAAGTTCATCGGCGACGAGGTGATGTGGGTGAGTTCGACCCCGCAACGGCTGCTGCAGGCGGCGATCGACTCGTCGAACATCCCCGAGCCCGCCATGAAGGGCTGCAGGTCCGCGCGGGCCTGGCCTACGTCGCGGTCAACGGCGATATTTCGGGAACCCGGTCAACCTGGTGGCCGCGGCGTCACCGGAGCAGATCCTGGCCCCCGCCGACCTGCGGGACACCTTGCCGGACCACGCTACCGTCGCAGCGGGCCCGTTGACGCTCAAGGGGGTTGACGACCCGGTCACCACGTTCGACCTGCGCGCCGGGACGCTGCCGAGCTAGCCGGGTGTCCGATGACTAGGGTGAGGACGCGTGAGCACCCAACCCGGATACCAGGCCCCTACCGTCACCGTCGCCACGTCACTGCCCAAGCGCGGTGCGGATTCGTCGGTGTTGCTCGTGCCCGTCGTCTCCACCGGAGACGACGACCGGCCGGGCGCAAGCGTCGTCGCCGCCGAGCCGTTCGTCTCCGCCTATGCGGTCGCCGAGATCGAGGCCGGGCTGTGCGCGCTGGAAGCCACCGGCGGCAGCGAACAGGTGCACCGGCTGGTGATCGGGTCGCTTCCGGTGGCCAGCGTGCTCACCATCGGGTTGGGCAAGCCGCAAGACGCGTGGCCGGCGGACACCATCCGTCGCGCCGCCGGTGTGGCCGCGCGATCGCTCGGCAAGAGCGGATCGGTGCTCACCACGCTGGGTGAGCTGCCCGGCGAGGGCATCACGTCGGCCGCCGTCGAGGGATTGATCCTGGGCAGCTACCGGTTCAGCAAATTCCGCAGCGAGAAGACCGCGCCGAAAGACGAAGGGCTGCGCGAGATCACCGTACTGTCCTCGGACGGGGCGGCCAAGGAGGCCAAAAAGCAGAGCGCGCACGGGGCTGCCGTCGCGGCCGCGGTGGTCACCGCCCGGGACTTGGTCAACACCCCGCCCAACGCGCTGTTTCCCGCCGAATTCGCCCAGCGTGCAAGGGCTTTGAGCGAGTCGGTCGGCCTCGAGGTGGAGGAGCTCGACGACAAGGCGCTGCAGAAGGCCGGCTACGGAGGGATCATCGGCGTCGGACAGGGCTCGTCGCGTCCGCCTCGGCTGGTGCGGCTGACCCACCACGGGTCGAAGCTGGCCAAGAAGCGCAAGCATGCCAAGAAGGTCGCACTGGTCGGTAAGGGTGTCACGTTCGACACCGGCGGCATCTCGATCAAGCCGGCGGAGGGCATGCACCACATGACCTCGGACATGGGTGGTGGCGCCGCAGTGATCGCGACCGTCGCCTTGGCCGCGCAGCTGGAGCTTCCGATCGACGTGATCGCGACCGTGCCGATGGTGGAGAACATGCCCTCGGCATCGGCCCAGCGTCCCGGCGACGTGGTGACCCACTACGGCGGCATCACGGTCGAGGTGCAGAACACCGACGCGGAGGGCCGGCTCATCCTGGCCGACGCCATCGTCCGGGCCTGCGAGGACAAACCGGACTACCTGATCGAGACGTCCACCCTGACCGGCGCGCAGACCGTGGCTCTGGGTACGCGCATCCCCGGAGTGATGGGCAGCGACGAGTTCCGCGACCGGGTCGCGGCGATCTCGCAGGCTGTGGGCGAGAACGGCTGGCCGATGCCGTTGCCCGACGACCTCAAGGACGACCTGAAGTCCACGGTGGCCGACCTGTCGAACATCAGCGGCCAGCGTTTCGCCGGCATGCTGGTGGCCGGGGTTTTCCTGCGCGAGTTCGTCGCCGACGGGGTGAGCTGGGCGCACATCGACGTGGCCGGGCCGGCCTACAACACCGGCAGCCCGTGGGGGTACTCGCCGAAGGGCTCGACCGGAGTGCCTACACGCACCATGTTCGCCGTACTGGAGGACATCGCCGAAAACGGCTAGCGCTCAACGGTTGCCGATCAGCAGCGAGAACACGGTGCGTCGCAGGTTTCGGCGTGGCCAGCCGGTGACACCGTCGGCGGCCAACGCGGCTTTGGCGGCGTTGCGTCCGCACGCGCCGTGCACCGAGCCGCCCGGTGTCGCCGACGCGCTGGCCAGATAGAGCCGTTCGACCGTGTTTCGGCGCGGCCCATACCGGTCGCCGGGCGAAAGATCAGCAGCTGCTGCAGTTGCGCGGTCCCGCCGTTGAGCGTGCCGTGGTGCAGATTGGCGTCGTGCGCCTGCAGATCGGAGGGGCGTTGCAGGAACCGTCCGACAACGTGCGAGTCGAAGCCCGGTGCATGTTGTTCGATGACGCGATCCATCGATCCCCCCAGCTGCTCGGCCAAAACGTCGTCGTGCACGTCGCGCGGTAAATGCGTGTAGGCCCACACACTTTCGGTGCCGGCAGGCGATCGGGTCGAGTCCGCGGTGGTGGTCTGAGCCGAGCAGCATGAAGGGCTGCGCCGGCACGGTGCGGGTGTTCACGTCGGCCATCCAGCGAATGAGGCCGGGACCGTAAGCGCCCAGATGGACGGTGCCCACGTCGCGTAACACCTTGGCGTGCCACGGGATCGGGGAGTCCAGCGCATAGTTGATCTTCACCACCGGCGGATCCCAGCCGAAGTGGGTGAGGTCGCGCCACAGTCCGGCCGGGACCGCGTCTAGGGGCAGCATGTCGCAGAACAGTCGCGTCGGCCAGCACCGCACGGCGGACCGTCACCGTCCGGCCGTCTGTGGTGCTGACCCCGGTCGCGCGCCCGTCGCGTACGTGGACGCGAGACACGTTCTGGTTGCATTCGATCCGCGCCCCCGCCGCTTGGACACGACGCACCAGCGCGGCGGACAACTGTCCCGACCCACCGACCGGGGCCGGCCAACCCTGGTCCTGGGCGACAAGCGTCATCAACAAGCCCAGCACGCCGCTGCCCAGTGCGTCCAATGGAATGTTGGCATGTAATGCGTTGCCCAGCAGTAGCATTAGCGGCGCCTCGCCGTCGAACAGCTGCTCCGCCATGGCGGTAGCCGGCAGTGTCAACAGGTTCGCCAGCTGTAGCTCCTCAGCCGTCCCGAGCCTGTGCAGCAGCGCCAGCAGCGGGCGCACCGGGGAAACGGCGCCAGGAACGCTTCCAGCAGCGGCCTTTTCACCCTGTCCCACAAATCAACGACGCGCAGCCAGTTGTGGCCATCACCGGCGGCACGGCGCTCGAACTCCGCCGCGGTACGCGCCGGGTCGGGATAGACGACGGGCGGGTCGTCGTCGGCCGGGCCGCGCGGGTGACCGACCACGACCGGCGCACGCGACCAGCGCAGCCCGTGGTCCTCCAGCCGCAGCGCCGCCATCGCCGGTGACGCCACCGTCATCGGGTAGAACGCGCTGAACAGGTCGGTGACGTAACCGGGCGTCAGCTGCGCACTGCGCACCGCACCACCCGTTCGGTTGAGCCTCGAGCACCAGCACGTCCCAGCCGGCATCGGCGAGCATCGCCGCCGCGACCAGCCCGTGGTGACCGGCACCGACGACGACCGCGTCGACCGTCTCCCCAGCCACGGGTTAGGTGACCTCGCTCGGCTCGAGGCATTCGGCCAGCGCCGCTAGCCGTAACAGACATTCCCGGTTGCGCGGGTAGACGGCAGCCAGCGCCAGCCGATCCGAGCCGATCTTATCGGCCCCTCCACCGGGACCTCGATCATGTCGATTCGGCAACCTTCCGGAATATCATTAATCTGCAACGTGATTCGAGCCACCCCGAGGGGCCCGACATGAGCGCGGATAACCAGCTCTGCACCGGAAGTGCAGCTTTCGACCACGGTTTTGTCGTTGATCACCAACGGCCACACCCCCACCGAGTGCCGGGATCGCGGATCCGGGCTGCGGCCAGTGCGAGTCGACCGCGCGGGTTTGGACCGATGCGGGCAAATTCACCGTTTAGCGACGTGTTCGGCTGGCTAATCTCCCCTTCGATCAGAACTCGACAGGAAGCGAATCATGACGGTGCGACGGTTGATACTCGGCCTGGCCGCCGTGCTTTTACTAGTCGGCGTGATTGGGCTGTTGGTGCCAGTGAAGGTGTCCGACGGCAACGGCAATTCGGTTTCCTGCGGCAACGGCGCCGTCTCGGACCTGACCGCGGCGCGCAACGCCAACGACAAGAGCGTGGCAAACATCCCAATCGTCAATCAGATCGTTCCGCACACGGACTATGTGGCGCAGTGCGAATCATCGCTCGGCAGTCGGCGCGCATGGACGATTCCGTTGGCGCTCGTCGGGCTGGTCGGCATCGCGGGAACACTGTTGCTGCGACGGGATCGCGCGCCGGCGCCCTGAGTCGGGCTAGATCAACCGGAACCGCGCAGTGCTGCGCAGCGCCTGCGGCAACAGCAGCGAAACCCCGTACAGCGCATAGGCTTCCGGCGTCACCGGGCGAATCGGCTTGTTCTTCTGCACCGACGACAGGATGGTGGCGGAGACCTTCTCCGGCCCTTAATGGCGCAGCGTGAACATCGTGCGCAGTTGACCGCGCCAGTCGTCGACGTGCGTGTTGCCCTGGCTGGGCGCGTAGAATTAGGTAGTGTTGATGATGTTCATGTCGATCAGCCCGGGGCAGGTGGTGGTCAGCCCCACGTCGGCGGCGTCGAGTTCGGCGCGTAGGCAGTCGGAGAACATGTAGGTCGCCGCCTTGGTGCAGTAGGCACTCAGCGACTGCAGAGGGGCGTACGCCGCCATCGACGAGACGTTGACGATGTGTCCGCCGGTGCCGCGCTCGACCAAGCGCCGCCCGAACGCCCGGCACCCGTTGACCACGCCACCGAGGTTGGCGTCCAGTACCCGGTCGAACTGCTCGGCCGTGGTGTGTAGGAACGCCCCGGCCTGCCCGATGCCGGCGTTGTTGACCACGATGTCGGGCACGCCATGCTCGCCGCTGACCCGCGCGGCGATCTCGGCGGCGGTCTGCTTGACGGCGGCTTCGTCGATATCGCTGACGACCAGCTCGGCTCCTGCGGCGGCGAACGCAAGCGCGGTGGCCCGGCCGATGCCGCTGCCGGCCCCGGTCACCGACACCAGTGTCGCCGAACTGCACCGCGGGGGCAGCCCACCTGCGCGCGCAACAACGCCCGACTGGGCGGTTTGCCGTCGGCCAGGTCGGCGGGATAGGTTTTTACCGATTGAGCCACATCCTGGCGATGTCGGCGGAGTGGTGGATCCGCTCCTCGGGGATGTTGTCGACGATATTGCGCCGCACCGCCGGCACCGCGAATGCAGATCCGCAGCAGCACCGGCGCTAGCACCGGAATGGAGAAGAACACCATGTACGTCAGTCGCAGGGCCTGCCTGACCGAGCGGGCGAATCTGCGCGGGAGCCAGGGTTGACGCAGGCCGCTGAAGATGTAGTCGACCAGTTGCTCCTGGCTGGGGCCGGACACCGAGGTGAAGCTGGCGACTCGGTCGGCGGCACCCAGTCGTTTCAGGTATTCCCAGACGCCCACCGACCCCCAGTCGTGGGCCAGCACGTGCACCGGCTCGCGGGGCTGAGTTCGCCCGTCACGGCATCGAAGTCGTCGGTGAATCGGGCCATCGTGTACGCGGACACCGGTTTGGGTGCTCCGGAGCGGCCCACCCGCGGTTGTCGTATCGGATGACGCGGAATCGCTCGGTCAGCAGCGGGACGACGCCGTCCCACAGCACGTGGGAATCGGGGAAGCCGTGCACCACGACGGTGGGACCTTCGGAATGGCCCTCTTCGTAGACCGCGATACAGACCCGTCCGCGCTGACGACGAATTGCTGGAGTGCTCGTGTTGGCGGCATCGAAGCTCACGCTAGCAAGGCGGGTCAGCCCTGGCTGCGTGCCGACGCGGCGGCAATGACAGGATAGTTTTGACGTCAACTTCCAGTACATCGCGGTGTGGTAGGTCAGCTGTCGACCTGCGCCGATTCACGAGTATTCGAGGAGTCACAGAATGGCCTTCTCCGTCCAGATGCCGGCACTCGGTGAGAGCGTGACCGAGGGGACGGTGACCCGCTGGCTCAAGCAGGAAGGCGACACGGTCGAACTCGACGAACCGCTGGTCGAGGTGTCCACCGACAAGGTCGACACCGAAATTCCGGCGCCAGCCGCGGGCATGCTGACCAAGATCATCGCCCAGGAGGACGACATCGTCGAGGTCGGCGGCGAGCTGGCCATCATCGGCGACGCCGCGCCGGCCCCCGCGCCCGAGCCGGCGCCGCAGAGCACCGGCGGCGCCTCGAGATCCGATGCGACTCCGGTGCCGATGCCGGAACTCGGCGAGTCCGTCACCGAGGGCACCGTCACCCGCTGGTTGAAGAAGGTCGGCGACGCGGTTCAGGTCGACGAGGCGCTGGTGGAGGTGTCGACCGACAAGGTGGACACCGAAATTCCGTCACCGGTGGCCGGGGTGCTGCTCAGCATCACCGCCGAAGAGGACGCCATCGTGCCGGTCGGCGGGGAGCTGGCCCGGATCGGCAGCGGTTCCGCCCTCCCGGCGCCGTCCGCTCCAGCGCCCACCCCGACGCCCGCACCCAAGCCCGAGCCGGCTCCGCAGCCCAAGCCCGAACCCGCGCCGCAACCGAAGGCCCAGCCCGAGCCCCCGGCCCCGCCGAAACCCGCACCGGCGCAGCCCGCGGCAGCGGTGCAGGGTGACGGCACCCCGTACGTGACCCCGCTGGTGCGGAAACTCGCCAGCGAGCACAACGTCGACCTGGCGGAGGTGAAGGGCACCGGTGTCGGTGGCCGCATCCGCAAGCAGGACGTGCTGGCCGCCGCAAAGCAGAAGCAACAAGCCCGGCAGGCGCCCGCCGCTCCGGCCGCCGCAGCCGCACCCGCGGCACCGGCGGACAAGGCTCCCGCGGCCGCGCCGACTCCGACCCCCGCCCTGGCCCACCTGCGCGGCACCACGCAGAAGGCAAGCCGGATCCGCCAACTCACCGCCAAGAAAACGCGCGAGTCCTTACAGGCCACGGCGCAGCTGACCCAGACGCATGAGGTCGACATGACCCGCATCGTGGGACTGCGGGCCCGGGCCAAGGCGTCGTTCGCCGAGCGTGAGGGGGTGAACCTGACGTACCTGCCGTTCATCACCAAGGCCGTGATCGACGCGTTGAAGATTCACCCGAACGTCAACGCCAGCTACAACGAGGACTCTAAGGATATCACCTACTACGATGCCGAGCACCTCGGCTTCGCCGTCGACACCAAGCAGGGCCTGCTCTCCCCCGTGATCCATAATGCCGGCGACCTGTCGATGGGCGAGCTGACCCGCGCGATCGCCGACATCGCCGAGCGTGCCCGGTCGGGCGATCTCAAGCCCGACGAGTTGTCCGGTGGCACGTTCACCATCACCAACATCGGCAGCCAGGGCGCGCTCTTCGACACCCCAATCCTGGTTCCGCCACAGGCGGCGATGCTGGGTGCCGGCGCAATCGTGAAGCGGCTGCGGGTCATCGTCGACGAGTTCGGCAACGAATCGATCGGTGTCCGCTCGGTGTGCTATTTACCCCTGACCTACGACCATCGGCTGATCGACGGGGCCGATGCCGGACGATTCCTCACCACCATCAAGCACCGGCTTGAAGAGGGAGCGTTCGAAGCCGATTTGGGTCTCTAGAAGGGCTTGGTGAATTGGCCAAGCCGGTCATCGCGATCGCGGGTTCGTCCGGCCTGATTGGTTCGGCGTTGGCTGCGGCGCTGCGTGCCGCGGACCACCGGGTGCTACGCATCGTGCGCCGCACACCCGCGAATCCCGATGAACTGCACTGGAATCCGGAGAGCGGCGACTTCGATCCCGACGCGCTGGCCGAAGTCGACGCGGTGGTCAACCTGTGCAGCGTCAATGTCGGGCAGCGCCGGTGGTCGGGTGCTTTCAAGCAGAGCCTGCGGGACAGCCGCATCACGCCTACCGAGGTGCTGGCGACGGCGGTCACTGATGCCGGTGTTGAGACGCTGGTCAATGCCAGCGCGGTCGGTTTCTACGGCGACACCAAGAACCGTGTGGTCGACGAAAACCACCCCGCCGGAACGGGTTTCCTGGCTCGGCTGTGCGAGGACTGGGAGGCGGCGACGTTGCCGGCGCAGGACAGCGGTGTCCGCGTGGTGCTGGCCCGCACCGGCCTAGTGCTGGCCGCGGCGGGCGGTGCCCTGCGCCGTATGCGCCCGCTGTTCTCGGTGGGACTGGGCGCCCGGCTGGGCAGTGGCCGTCAGTACATGTCCTGGATCAGCCTGGAAGACGAGGTGCGGGCGTTGCTGTTCGCCATCACCCACCCGTCGCTGTCCGGCCCGGTGAACTTGACCGGACCGGCACCCGTCACCAACGCGGAGTTCACCACCGCCTTAGGCAGCGCGGTCAATCGCCCGACGCCGCTGGTGTTGCCCGCCTTCGCCGTTCGCGCTGTGCTCGGTGAGTTCGCCGACGAGGGGCTGCTGACCGGTCAGCGCGCCATCCCGTCCGCGCTGGAGCGGGCCGGTTTCCAGTTCCACCACAACACCATTGGCGAGGCGCTGGCATACGCGACAGCCCGTCGCGTTCACGACTGATTGTTGGGCGGCGAAGGTTTCGGTGCCTGCTTTCCGCACGGGTCGCGATTGTTGAGTTTGCCCATTACAGTGCCCGCAGCCCGGCGCTGGCCGCCTGACGACTACTCCTGTCCTCGTGGGTGGAGTTGTTGTTCAGGGTGGTGGGTGGTGTTGGTGCGGGGTTGGCCTCGGTCGAGGTGGGGTCGGGGATCTATGCGGTGGTGCCGTTGGTGTGGCGTTGGGTGGTCCAGCCTTGGGGGCTGAGCATGCGGTGGTGCGGTCCGCAGGCCAGGGTGAGGTTGTCGATGCCGGTGGTGTGGCAGGTGGCGTAGTCGGTGATGTGGTGGACCTCGCACCAATACCCGCCCACATCGCAGCCGGGGGCGGTGCAGCCGCAGTGTGCAACCACAGCGATCTGCACCCACACCCCGAGGAAACACCGGGAGTACTCTCACGGCCATGAGTTCAATCCGGGCGCAGACCGGCCCGATCGACGTGCGCCAGCTGGCGACGGTCGACTATCGCACCGCCTGGCAGCTGCAGCGCGATTTGGTCGACGTCCGGGCCGATGGCGAACCCGACACCCTGCTGCTACTCGAGCACCCACCCGTCTACACGGCCGGACGTCGCACCGAGCAACGCGAACGTCCAGCCGACGGAACCCCCGTCGTCGACACCGATCGAGGCGGCAAGATCACCTGGCACGGCCCCGGGCAGTTGGTCGGCTACCCGATCATCGTGCTGGCCAAACCGCTCGATGTGGTGAATTACATTCGGCGCCTTGAGGAATCGTTGATCAAGGTGTGCTGTGACCTCGGCTTGGACACTGGCCGGGTCGACGGCCGTTCCGGAGTGTGGGTGCCCGGACGGCCCCCACGCAAGATCGCCACCATCGGCGTGCGGGTGTCGCGGGCAACGACGCTGCACGGGTTCGCGATCAACTGCGACTGCGACCTGGGCGCATTCACCCCCATCGTGCCCTGCGGCATTAGCGACGCCGGGGTGACGTCGCTGACCGCCGAACTCGGTCACACCGTCACCGTCGACGAGATCCGCGGCGCCGTCGCCCAGGCCGTGTGCGATGCGCTCGACGGCGTCTTACCGGTAGAAGCCCACGACTTACCCGTGGGAGCCGACGAGGCCGCCCGCGTAGCATCGACCCCGTGACTGTTGCTCCGGAAGACCGCAAACTGTTGCGGCTGGAAGTGCGCAACGCGCAGACCCCGATCGAACGCAAGCCACCGTGGATCAAGACCCGGGCCCGAATGGGGCCGGAGTACACCGAGCTCAAAAGTCTGGTGCGGCGCGAGGGCCTGCACACCGTCTGCGAAGAGGCCGGCTGCCCTAACATCTTCGAATGCTGGGATGACCGGGAAGCAACCTTCCTAATAGGCGGCGATCAGTGCACCCGCCGCTGCGACTTCTGCCAGATCGACACCGGCAAGCCCGCCGACTTGGACCGCGACGAGCCGTGCCGGGTCGCCGAAAGCGTGCAGACGATGGGACTGCGCTACGCCACCGTCACCGGCGTCGCCCGTGACGACCTGCCCGACGGCGGCGCATGGCTGTACGCCGAGACGGTGCGGGCCATCAAGGAGCTCAACCCGTCGACGGACGTGGAGCTGTTGGTGCCCGACTTCAACGGCGAACCCGCGCGCCTGACCGAAGTCTTCGAGTCGCGCCCGGAAGTGTTGGCGCACAATGTCGAAACGGTGCCGCGCATCTTCAAGCGGATCCGGCCCGCGTTCAGCTACCAACGCAGCCTCGGCGTGCTCACCGCGGCGCGGCGGGTCGGACTGGTCACCAAGAGCAACCTGATCCTCGGGCTCGGCGAAACCCCCGACGAGGTGTGCACCGCGCTGGCCGACCTGCACGACGCCGGTTGCGACATCGTCACGATCACCCAGTACCTGCGGCCGTCGGCGCGGCATCATCCGGTGCAGCGCTGGGTCAAGCCCGAGGAGTTCGACGACTTCGCGCGGTACGCCGAAGGGCTGGGGTTCGCGGGCGTGCTCGCCGGACCCCTGGTCCGCTCGTCGTACCAGGCCGGCCGGCTGTACGCGCAGGCCATGAGCAGCCCGCTCCCCGGACGCCCAGGGGTGACTCGCAGCCGTCGCTCACCGGCGGCTACGTATCCTTGGTGATTATGGCTAAACTCCGTACCGCCGAGAACAAGGCCGCCCGTGCCGAAGCGGCCGCCGCCCGCAAGGCCGCGGCCAAGGAGCGCCGCGCCCAGTTTTGGCAGGCGTTCAACGTCCAGCGCAAGCAGGACAAGCGCTTGCTTCCCTACATGATCGGCGCGTTCGTCGTGATCGTCGCTATCTCGACGACGGTCGGCGTACTGGCCGGCGGGTTCACGATGTTCACCCTGATCCCGCTCGGGGTGGTGCTGGGCCTGTTGGTGGCGTTCATCATCTTCGGGCGCCGGGCCCAGAAGTCGATCTACCGGCAGGCCGAAGGTCAGACCGGCGCGGCGGCCTGGGTGCTAGACAACCTGCGCGGCAAGTGGCGGGTCACCCCCGGTGTGGCGGCCACCGGACACTTCGACGCCGTGCACCGGGTGATCGGCCGGCCGGGCGTCATCCTGGTCGGCGAGGGATCGTCGGGTCGGGTCAAACCGCTTCTGGCACAAGAGAAGAAGCACACCGCACGACTGGTCGGCGACGTACCCATCTACGACGTCGTGGTGGGCAACGACGCGGGTGAGGTGCCGCTGGCCAAGCTGGAGCGACACCTGACCAAGCTTCCCGCCAACATCAGCGTCAAGGCGATGGACGTCCTGGAGTCGCGGCTGGCCGCGCTGGGGTCGCGGGCCGGGGCAGCCATAATGCCGAAGGGGCCGCTGCCCAACGCCGGCAAGATACGTGGTGTGCAGCGCACCGTGCACCGCAGGTAACCTGCAAGCAAGAATTACCGCCGCACCACGGCAGTATTGGTGATCCGTTCCTGGATACCGCGCCCACCCCAGTCGGTGAACAGCGCCGGGATCACCAGGGCGACCAGCAAACCCCGCACTATCACCCGCCCCAGGCCCAGCCGTTCGTCCAGCGCGACCACCCGAAGCCCGAGCGCCAGCTGGCCGGGCGTGAAGCCGAACAGCCGCAGCGCCACCACGCCGAGCAAGAACCAGATCACCAGCACCGCCCTCGACAACGTCCACTCGGAGAAAATGCCGGCCGCCAGGCCCAGCGCGGCGGGCCCGTAGGCGATCAGCCAGTCGATCATCAGCGCCGCCAGCCGGCGGCTCATCGGCGCCAGCGAACCCAGCCCGGTTTTCGGCAGGCCAAGCGTGTCCCCCGGGTACGCCGGGCTCGCCTCCGGCATCAGGTGACCTCGCCCGAAAGGCGGGACTGGCTGGTGCGTACGCGGAGCAGACCGGATACGATCTTGCGATCCCATGGGCCTCACAATAGAACCCGCCGGTGCCCCGCTCTGTCTGCGAGACGCGTGGTCACGTAACCTCCGCGCAACACGGGGTTGACGGGCGGGCAACATCATCCCCATAGCTTCAGGCAGCGGATTACACAGCAAAGGGGCATTCAGTGACGGAAAAGACGCCCGACGACGTCTTCAAGCTCGCCAAGGAAGAGGTCGTCGAATTTGTCGACGTGCGGTTCTGTGACCTGCCCGGAATCATGCAGCACTTCACGATTCCGATCTCGTTCTTCGACCAGAGCATTTTCAAAGACGGGTTGGCCTTTGATGGTTCGTCTATTCGCGGATTCCAGTCCATCCAGGAGTCGGACATGCTGCTCCTGCCGGACCCTGCGACCGCGCAGATCGACCTTTTCCGTGAAGCCAAGACGCTGAACCTCAACTTCTTCGTGCACGACCCCTTCACCCTGGAGGCGTACTCGCGCGACCCGCGCAACGTCGCACGCAAGGCCGAGAACTACCTGATCAGCACCGGCGTCGCCGACACCGCGTACTTCGGCGCCGAGGCGGAGTTCTACATCTTCGACTCGGTGACTTTCGAGTCGCGCACCAACGGCTCGTTCTACGAGGTGGACGCGATCTCCGGTTGGTGGAACACCGGCGAGCCCACCGAGGACGACGGCACCCGCAACCGTGGCTACAAGGTCCGCCCCAAGGGTGGCTACTTCCCGGTTGCCCCGGTCGACCACTACGTCGACCTGCGCGACAAAATGCTGTCCAACCTGATCAAGGCCGGTTTCACCCTGGAGAAGGGCCACCACGAGGTGGGCACCGGCGGCCAGGCCGAGATCAACTACAAGTTCAACACCCTGTTGCACGCGGCCGACGACATGCAGCTGTACAAGTACATCGTCAAGAACACCGCGTGGCAGCACGGCAAGACCGTCACCTTCATGCCCAAGCCGCTGTTCGGTGACAACGGTTCCGGCATGCACACCCACCAGTCGCTGTGGAAGGACGGCAGCCCGCTGATGTACGACGAGACCGGCTACGCCGGGTTGTCGGACACCGCTCGCCACTACATCGGTGGCCTGTTGCACCACGCGCCGTCGCTGCTGGCGTTCACCAACCCGACGGTGAACTCCTACAAGCGTCTGGTTCCCGGGTACGAGGCCCCGATCAACCTGGTCTACAGCCAGCGCAACCGGTCGGCCTGTGTGCGTATCCCGATCACCGGCAGCAACCCGAAGGCCAAGCGGCTCGAGTTCCGTTGCCCCGACTCGTCGGGCAACCCGTACCTGGCGTTCGCGGCCATGCTGATGGCCGGCCTGGACGGCATCAAGAACAAGATCGAGCCGCAGGCGCCGGTCGACAAGGACCTCTACGAGCTCCCGCCGGAAGAGGCCGCCAACATCCCGCAGGCACCCACCCAGTTGTCCGCGGTGATCGACCGTCTCGAGGAAGACCACGAATACCTCACGGAGGGCGGCGTTTTCACGCCCGATCTGATCGAGACGTGGATCAGCTTCAAGCGCGAGAACGAAATTTTGCCGGTGCAGATCCGTCCACACCCGTACGAGTTCGCCCTCTACTACGACGTCTAGAGACGGCCTTAACTGGAAGATTGACTTAAATGACCCCGGGGATCGTCCCTGGGCCATTTCTTCTGCCGACGCGCTACCCTCCGATTTCCCCGATCGCGTGGCGTTGCGCGCTCACCCCAGAGCCATGTTGTGTCAGACAGCGTGGCGGGTGGGCAGCAGCCTCGACGAGGTCGTCTTCGAGGAGCTGCGAACACTGTGCACCACACCCGCAAGCCTGATCTCACTCGCCGCAGGACGTGCCGGGGCCATGTTGTCACTGACGATGGTCAACCACCGCAACGAATCTGCGCGACTGGCCACCAAGCAAATAGCCTTCTTTGATTCGGCCGATGATCAGATGAGCACTCGTGGTCATGTCGGCAGCGATGTTCGCCAAACTGTATGCCGGAGAGGTACGCGAGGCTTTCCGGGTCGCGCAGGCCGTTACCAACTTGCTGGCCGACGACGGCTCCGAGGGCAACATCGCGGAGTGGGGACTGGGGTCGCCACTGGCCGTCACGCTGTTTTACCGCGCCCAAGCGCAGGCGTGCCTTGGCGATAATGTCTGGCGCGCCGATCTGAAGCGGGCCATCGCGATTCAGCGCGAGCTGGCTGACGCAGCCATCGTGATAGTGATCACCTATGGTTACTCGCTGTCAATCACCAACGGGCTCCTCCTGCCGGATGCCGCCGCGCTGGCCGAGACGGACGAGGTCCTTCGCTACGCCGAAACGTCAGGTGACGCAGTGGCATTGGCGCTCACCCAAGTGGCACACGGACTGGTGCTGACACGGTCGGGGGCTCACAACGAGGGCGTGGAGTTGATGACGCGAGGCCGCGAGGCGCAACTCGTGCAGCGCAACCTCCTCGGGGTTTCGATTGCCGACATCCATAACCCGCTGTTGCGGGCTGAAGCGGGGGATCTCGACGGCGCGATCACCCTCGGGCGAGCGACCGCCGACGACCTGATCGCGTCCGGCGAGATGGTCATACGCGGCGCGGCGATCGCCGCGCTCGTGGACGCCTTGCTGGCACACGGCGGTCGCGCCGACGTTGACGAAGCGGAGGCTCTTACCGATCGCCTGGCGAGCGTGCCGACCGAGCTAAAGTTTATTATATCATAAAGGACATCTGGCTAGTGCGGCTACGCGCCCTGCTGGCACGGGCCCGCCGCGACGACACTTTCTATCACGAGTATCGAAGCCGCTACCGCGCGATGGCGACAAAGTTTGGTTCGAGGAGCACATGGTGTGGGCCGAAGCCATGCCGTACTAGCCGGGGTGTGCCGATTGGCGGGCGACCATTTTCGCTGAGAGCAGGGCTACTCGGCGTGCCGCGACCGCAGCCAGGCACCTCATGGTCGGACGACCAACACGCCGCGCGAGGCGCTGGCAGGCTGGTCCTCGGCCATCTCGACCAGCTCGAGCCAGCTGCCCGGAGCGATGCAGTGGATCTCGACGATCTCCGTGCTGTTCAGAAACGCACTGCTGATGTAGAATTTCATTGGATACCCGTGCCCAGGCCGGCTCGATGAAGACGCCTTCGGCCTCCGCGGTCACCCCTTTCGCATCCGAAATGGTGCCCTTCGCAAACACTTTCACACCTGCGGTGCGGTCGATCCCAGGCGTCACAGCGAAGCGGTCTTAGTGGCGTGCCGCGCAGATACTTCACGCTGATGGTGCCGGTGAACCGCGCCTTGCACAGTCCCTCGCTGGCCGCCTCACCAAGCATGTGGTCGAGCACCAGCGCGCTGACCCCGCCGTGCACCAGACCGGGCGGCCCTTCGTAGGCCTGGCCGAGGACGAACTCACTCCAGCAGCGGCCGCCGTCGCCGTGCCGAACGGCGAGCGGTGGCGCGATCGGATTGCACGGGCCCACAACGGCATTGCCCAGCGGCAGCGGCCGGTCGTTGACCCGGAAGGTCACTCCGGCCGGCCTGGCCCGCTGGCGCAGCAGTTTGGTGACGTCTTCGATCGCGCCGCGCGTGGCCGTGACGACGTCGTCGTCGGCCTCGGTCCGGATGGTGGCGTCGATCAGCGCGCGGACCGCTTGGGCCAACGGCGCGTAACGGGCCATCACCCGATCGGCCTCACCGGCGTCGAGCACTTCGAACAGCGCCTCGAACGCGCTCGCCTCCCGACTCAAGTCCCGAACACCTTGCGTACCACCGCTTTTGCCCGACGCGTCACGCGCAGATAGTTATCCAAGAACTCACTTCCATCGTCGTTGTGCCAGTCCGCCGCGACCGCGACCGCGTTGAGCTGACGCCCCGGCCCGGGCAGCTGATCGCTCGGTTTACCCCTGACCAGCACCAGTGCGTTGCGGGCCCGCGTGGCCGTTAGCCAGGCCTGGCGCAGCAGGTCCACCTCGTCGGCGGGGATCAGCCCGGTCTCGGCGATCACGTCCAGCGACTCCAGCATCGAGGTGTTGTGCAGACCCGGGATGTCGTGCGCGTGCTGCAGCTGCAATAGCTGCACCGTCCACTCCACGTCGGCCAGTCCCCCGCGACCCAACTTGGTGTGCGTGTTGGGATCGGCACCGCGCGGCAGGCGTTCGGATTCGACGCGGGCCTTCATCCGCCGAATCTCGTGCACCGCCTCGGCGGACACTCCGTTGGCGGGGTAGCGCGTCTTGTCGGCCATCAGCAAGAACCGCTGACCCAACTCCTGGTCCCCGGCCACCGCGTGGGCGCGCAGCAGCGCCTGGATCTCCCATGGTTGCGCCCATTGCTCGTAGTACGCGGCGTAGGACCCTAAGGTGCGCACCAGCGGTCCGCTGCGGCCCTCCGGTCGCAGGTTGGCATCGATCTCCAGGGGCGGATCGACGCTGGGCGTCCCCAGCAGTGTGCGCAACTGCTCGGCGATCGACGTCGCCCACTTGACCGCGACCGCTTCGTCGACACCGTGCACCGGTTCGCAGACGAACATCACGTCGGCGTCGGACCCGTAGCCCAGTTCGTTGCCGCCCAACCTGCCCATGCCGATCACCGCGATCGTCGCCGGCACCTTGCCGTCCTCGGACAGGTTGGCCCGAATCAACGCGTCCAGCGCGGCCTGCAGCACCGCGACCCACACCGACGTCAACGCCTTGCACACGTCCCGGACTTCGAGCATGCCGAGCAGGTCCGCCGATGCGATGCGGGCCAGTTCCCGGCGGCGCAGCGTGCGGGCGCCGGCGATGGCCCGCACCGGGTCGGGATGACGGGCCGCCGAGGCGATCAGCGCGCGGGCCACCACCTCGGGCTCGGCCTCGAGCAGTTTCGGGCCGGCCGGCCCGTCGCCGTAATCCTGGATCACCCGCGGCGCGCGCATCAGCAGATCCGGCACATACGCCGAGGTCCCCAGCACGTGCATCAGCCGCCGAGCCACCGCCGGCTTGTCGCGCAGCGTGGACAGGTACCAACTCTCCGTCGCCAGCGACTCGGACAGCCGGCGATAAGCCAGCAATCCGGCATCGGGGTCCGGGGTGTAGGACATCCAGTTCAGCAGTCGAGTCAGCAGCACCGACTGCACGCGGCCGCGCCGGCCGCTGAAGTTGACCAGCGCCGACATGTGCTTGAGCGCGGTCTGCGGCCCCTCGTAACCCAGTGCGGCCAGCTGACGTTCGGCGGATTCGATCGTCATGCCATGCGCGATCTCAAGCCCGGGCGGGCCGATCGATTCCAGCAGCGGCTGGTAGAAGAGCTTGGCGTGCAGCTGGGACACGCGCACGTTCTGGTGCTTAAGCTCCTCGCGCAACACGCCGGCCGCGTCGTGCCGGCCGTCCGGGCGAATGTGGGCCGCCCTCGCCAGCCAGCGCACCGCCTCCTCGTCGTCGGCTTCGGGCAGCAGGTGGGTGCGCTTGAGGCGTTGCAGCTGCAGCCGGTGTTCGAGCAGCCGCAGAAACTCATACGACGCCTTCAGGTTCGCGGCGTCCTCGCGCCCGACGTAACCGCCCGCCCCCAGCGCGGCCAGGGCATCGACCGTGGACGCCACGTGCAGCGAGGTGTCACTGCGGCCGTGCACGAGTTGGAGCAGCTGCACCGCGAACTCCACGTCGCGCAGTCCGCCACTGCCGAGCTTCAGTTCGCGATCGCGGACCTCTGACGGCACCAGCTGCTTGACCCGTCGCCGCATGGCCTGCACCTCGGCCACGAAGTCCTCACGCTCGCAGGCGGTCCAGACCATCGGCATCAACTCGTCCAGGTACCGCTTGGCCAGCTCGGCATCACCGGCGACGGCCCGGGCCTTCATCAGCGCCTGGAATTCCCAGGTTTTCGCCCAGCGCTTATAGTAGGCGACGTGCGACTCGACCGTGCGGACCAGTTCGCCGCTGCGCCCCTCCGGGCGCAACCCGGCGTCCACCTGGAAGCAGGCCGTCGAGGCCACCCGCATCATCTCGGTGGCCAACCGGGTGGACAGCGCGTCGGCCTGCTCGGCGACGAAGATGATATCGACGTCGCTGACGTAGTTCAATTCGCGGGCACCGCATTTGCCCAGCGCGATGACCGCCAGCCGCGGTGGGGTGCGATCGCCGCACACGGTCGCTTCGGCCGCCCGCAGCGCGGCGGCCAGCACCGCGTCGGCAGTGTCCGCCAGCTGGACGCCGACCAACGGGAACGGCAGCACCGGTTCGTCCTCGACCGTCGCGGCCAGGTCGAGTGCGGCGAGCACCAGCAGGTGGTCGCGGTACAGGGTGGCCAGCGCGGGCACCACCGAGTTCGGCTCGGCTAACGCGTCGTCGACGCACCGGGTGAATGCCTGGTGCAGCTGGTCGCGGGTGGGCAGTTTGACGTTGCCCCGCAGCAGTTTCCAGGACTCCGGGTTGGCGACCAGATGATCCCCCAGCGTCAGCGACGACCCCAGCACCGAGAACAAACGCCCGCGTAACGGGCGCTCGGTGAGCAGGGCAGTGGCGAGTTCGTCCCAGTCGGCGTTTGGGCTCTCGGAGAGCCGAACCAGGGCCCGGAGTGCGGCGTCTGGGTCGGGCGCGCGCGACAACGCCCACAGCAGGTCGACGTGCGCCTTGTCATCGTGGGTTGTCCAGCCCAACTGCCGCAGCCGGTCGGAGGCGCGCGGATCAACCAAACCAAGTCGGCCGACGCTGGGCAGCCGCGGGCGCTCGGTGGTGGGTTTGGTCACGTCCAAACGTTAGCGCAAGCCGCCGGACGCCCGGGTCAAGCGGCTGCTCGGATGAGCTAGAGCGACAGGTAGGTGCTCAGCTCGAACGGCGTGACGTGGCTACGGTAATTCGCCCACTCGGTGCGCTTGTTACGCAAGAAGAAGTCAAAAACGTGCTCCCCCAACGTTTCCGCGACCAGCTCCGAGGCCTCCATGGCGTGCAGCGCGCTGCCCAGGCTGGTGGGCAGCTCACGGTAACCCATGGTGCGGCGCTCTTCGGGGGTGAGGTCCCAGACGTTGTCCTCGGCCTGCGGCCCCAGCACGTAGCCCTTCTCCACCCCGCGCAGCCCGGCGGCCAGCAGCACGGCGAACGCCAGGTACGGGTTGCACGCCGAGTCAGGGCTGCGCACCTCGATCCGCCGCGAGGACGTCTTGTGCGGCGTGTACATTGGCACTCGCACCAGAGCGGACCGGTTGGCCGCGCCCCACGACGCGGCGGTCGGCGCCTCGCCACCGTGCACCAGGCGCTTGTAGGAGTTGACCCACTGATTGGTGACCGCGCTGATCTCCGAGGCGTGCTCAAGGATTCCGGCGATGAAGGACTTGCCGACGTCCGAGAGCTGCAGCGGATCGTCGGGGCTGTGGAAGGCGTTGACGTCACCCTCGAACAGGCTCATGTGGGTGTGCATGGCCGAGCCCGGGTGCTCGCCGAACGGCTTGGGCATGAAGGACGCGCGCGCACCGTTTTCGATCGCGACTTCCTTGATGACGTAGCGGAACGTCATCACGTTGTCGGCCATGGACAGCGCGTCGGCGAAGCGCAGGTCGATTTCCTGCTGGCCAGGCGCACCCTCGTGGTGGCTGAACTCCACCGAGATGCCCATGAATTCGAGCGCCTCGATGGCGTGCCGGCGGAAGTTCGACGCGGAGTCGTGGATCGCCTGGTCGAAGTAGCCGGCGTTGTCCACGGGCTCGGGCGCTGTTCCGTCGTTGGGGCCAGGTTTGAGCAGAAAGAACTCGATTTCCGGGTGGACGTAGCACGAGAAGCCGAGGTCGTTGGCCTTCTGCAGCTGACGGCGCAGCACGTGCCGCGGGTCGGCCCACGAGTGTGAGCCGTCGGGCATGGTAATGTCGCAGAACATCCGTGCCGAATGGTGGTAGCCGCTGGGTGTGGCCCACGGCAGCACCTGGAAGGTGGACGGGTCGGGGTTGGCGACCGTGTCGGATTCCGAGACGCGGGAGAAGCCCTCGATGGAGGACCCGTCGAAGCCGATGCCTTCCTCAAACGCACCCTCGAGTTCGGCCGGGGCAATGGCGACCGACTTCAGGTAACCGAGCACGTCCGTAAACCAGAGCCGGACGAAGCGAATGTCCCGTTCCTCCAGCGTGCGGAGGACGAATTCCTTCTGTCGATCCATACTGCGAACCCTAGGCAATAACTGTTAATTCTGTGTTACCCAGGTGCTTACTAACGACACCGCGGTTACATCCACCAGCGCAAACGGCTCCCCGGGCGCCCGCGCGCCGCGGTGGGTTATGGTATCCTTCCGAGCCGCATTGTGACGAATCGAGCAATCACCGCTACACCCCGCAATACGTAACTGGCTAAGACGGTTACACTAGGCACGTCGTAGCCGTGCAGGAGGGACCAGAAGTGATCGCCAAGTTGTTAGCCGTTTCAACGATTGGTCTCGGTGTCGCCCTTGGCGAGGGCACGGTCAGTGCCGCACCGGCCGTCGCCGATCCCGCGTTCAACGACCTGTCGTGCAGCTGCTAGACGCCGCCCGGTCAGACCTCGCAAGACCGCATCAACCAGGGCCTGTACGACGCGTTCACCCGCTGAGTCAGGCGCCGCACTGTAGCCCGGCCGGTGGCACGGTCTCCGCGACCAGATACCGGACGACCGCGCCGTCGACGCACTGGTTCCCGCCCAGCACGGCCGTATGCTGTGTCCCGTCGGAGGTGATCAACGGCGCACCGAGCTGGCGGGCCAGGCTCACCCCCGATTGGTACGGTGTCGCCGGGTCGTGCGTCGTCGAGACGACGACCACCTTGCCCGGCGACACCGGCGCTGTGGCGTGCGGGGCGGTCGTCGCCGGCACCGGCCACAGGGCGCACAAGTCACGCGGGGCGTGGCCGGTGAACTGCCCGTAGCTCAAGAACGGCGCGGCCTGGCGGATTTTCTGATCGGCAGAAATCCACACCGACGGATCCGACGGCGCCGGCGCGTCCACACAACGCACTGCGTTGAACGCGTCCTGGTCGTTGTCATAATGCCCCTGCTTGTCCCGGCCCTGGTAGTCGTCGGCCAGCAGCAGCAGGTCGCCGGCGTCGGTGCCGCGCTGCAGGCCGAGCAGCCCACTGGTCAGGTACTTCCAGTGCTGCGGGGTGTACAGCGCGTTGATGGTGCCGGTCGTCGCGTCGGCGTAGCTCAGACCCCGCGGGTCCGACGTGTGGCCGGGTTTGGTGACCAGCGGGTCGACCAGGGCGTGGTAGCGGTTGACGAACTGGGCCGGGTCGGTCCCCAGCGGGCAGGCCGGCGAGCGGCCGCAGTTCATCGCGTAGTCGTTGAAAGCCGTTTGGAATCCCGCGGTTTGGCTGATGTTCTCCTGGACCGGATCGACGGTCGGGTCGATGGCCCCGTCGAACACCATGGTCCGCACGTGATCGGCGAACTTCTCCAGGTAGGCGGTTCCCAACTCGGTGCCATAGCTGAAGCCGAGGTAGTTGATTTGGTCCTCCCCCAGCGCCTGGCGCACCATGTCCATGTCGCGCGCGACCGAGGCGGTGCCGGCGTTGGCCAGAAACTCCTTGCCCATCCGGCTGACGCATTCCTGAGCCAACTGCCGGTAGATCTGCTCGATGTGCGACACCCCCGCGGGGCTGTAGTCGACCATCGGCTCGGTGCGGTAGGCGTCGAACTCCGCGTCGGTGCGGCAGCGCAGCGGCGGGGTGGAGTGGCCCACCCCCCGCGGATCGAAGCCGACGAGGTCGAAGTGCCGGCCGATGTCGCTGTTCTGCAAGGTTGGCGCGATCCCGGCCACCATGTCGACGGCCGAGCCGCCCGGACCGCCCGGATTGACCAGCAGCGACCCGATCCGCTGGCCGGAAGCCGGCACCCGGATCACCGCCAACTTCGCTTGCGCCCCAGTGGGATTGTTGTAATCCACCGGCACGGACACCGTGGTGCACTGGGCGGTGGGAAGGCCGCTGGTGCCGCTCAGGATCTGGCCGCAACCGCCCCACGTCTGCCGCGCCGCCGCGGCGGCCGGCGGCGCCGGGCTCGCGGTCTGACCCACACCGGGTTCGGGAGTCGCACCGGCCGCTGGCAGAGCATCCGGCAGGGCCTGTTGCCCCGCAGCCAGCAGTCCTAACGACAGCAGCGCCGAGCTCAACGATCTCAGGCGCGACATGGCTGTCAATGCTCGCAGCTCCGCATACCCGTGACGGCGCGAATCAGTCACGCCTTGGTTTCGGCGGCGGCGCCGGGTCAGCCGTCGGCGCCGGCTAGCACTTCGCGCCGTGCGGCGGCGTGGTCCCGCCAATCAGATACGCCGTCACGTAGTCGTCGATGCAACTGTCGCCCTGGAACACCACGGTGTGCTGGGTGCCGTCGAAGGTCAGCAGCGAGCCGCGGAGTTGATCGGCCAGGTCCACGCCCGCCTTGTACGGCGTCGCCGGATCGTGCGTGGTCGATACCACCACGGTCGGCGCCAGGCCGGGTGCGGAAACGGTGTGCGGCTTGCTGGTCGGCGGGACCGGCCAGAACGCACAGGTGCCCCGCGGCGCGTTGCCGGTGAACTGGCCGTAGCTCATGAACGGGGCGATCTCGCGGGAACGACGGTCCTCGTCAATCACCTTGGCGCGGTCGGTAATTGGTGGCTGATCGACACAGTTAATCGCGACCCGCGCGTCGGTGGCGTCGGAGTAGTGGCCCTTCGAATCCCGGCGCATGTACATGTCGGCCAAAGCCAGCAGGGTGTCGCCGCGGTGTCCGATCAGCTCGGTGAGGCCGTCGGTGAGGTGGTGCCACAGCGTCGGCGAGTACAGCGCCATGATCGTGCCGATGACGGCGTCGCTGTAGCTCAGGCCGCGCGGATCCTTGGTGGACACCGGCCTGCCGATCAACAGATTGTTCGGGTCGACCATCGGGTCGATCAGGCTGTGGTAGACGTCGACGGCCTTGCTCGGATCGGTGCCCAGCGGACAGCTCGGCTGCTTGGCACAGTCGGCGGCATAGTCGTTGAACGCGTCCTGAAAACCCTTGGCCTGGCGCAGGTCGGCTTCGATCGGGTCGGCGTTGGGATCGACGGCGCCGTCGAGGATCATCGCCCGCATCCGCTGCGGGAAAGCCTCCGCGTATGCCGCCCCGATCCGGGTGCCGTAGGAGTAGCCGAGGTAGGTCAGCTTGTCGTCGCCCAGCGCCGCCCGGATGGCATCCAGGTCCTTGGCGACGTTGACGGTCCCGACGTTGGCGAGGAAGTTCTTGCCCATCTTGTCCACGCAGCGGGCGACGAATTGCTTAGTCTCGTCCTCGATGTGGGCCACACCGGCTGGGCTGTAGTCGACGTTCGGCTCGGTACGCAGCCGGTCGTTGTCGGCGTCGGAGTTGCACCAGATCGCCGGCCGCGACGACCCCACCCCGCGAGGATCGAAGCCGACCAGGTCGAACCGCTCGCGGACTCGCTTGGGCAGCGTCTGCAGCACACTGAGCGCGGCGTCGATGCCGGACTCGCCGGGCCCGCCCGGGTTGATCACCAGCGAGCCGAGCTTGTCGCCGGTTGCCGGGAACCGGATCATCGCCAGCGTGGCCACGTCACCGCCGGGCTGGTCGTAGTCGACGGGCACCGCGAGCTTCCCACACAAGGCGCCGCCGGGCAGCTTCACCGAGCCGCTGACAACCCGGCACGGCGTCCACTCCACCGGTTGCCCGATCTTGGGTCCCGCCATCAGCGGATGTCCACCGACGACGTATGTGCAGCCACCCACCAACATCTCGACGGCGGCGATCGCCGTTGAGACCAGCAACACGCGCGCGGCCTTGCCGCGGCAACTCAGACCCATGCCAACATATGCTGCCAAAGAAATCCTGAGACTTTCGTGAGCGGGCACAGCGTGCCCGCTATCGAGTGGCCATCAGCAGTTCTTCGAGCTCGACCACGAAGTCGTCGGCCATCTCCCACAGGTCGGGCAACAGCTCCGGGCAGGAGATCAACCTGACATTGAGCGTCCGTGCAATGACATCACAGTGATGTTGAGGCCCGAGCGGTGAAAGATCGGCCCCAGCGGGAACATCGCCCTCACCTCGCAACCCAGCAGTTACAGCGGAACCTGTGGGCCAGGCACGTTGAACACCACCAGGTTGTGCACCGGCATGGTCTCGGTCAACCGCGAGCTGGCATACAGTCGCATCGCGATCCCGAACACGGCGGGCGCGGCAAACTGCGTCCAGTCCTGCAGCGGCGAGGTGTCGATCGCCGAAATGTGTTGCCTGGCCACCGAATTCGCGTCGGCGATGGCTTTCAGACGTTGTAGCGGGTCGTCAAAGTCGGTGCGCAGGGTGGCGAACATGCCCGACACCTTGTTGCGCCCCGGCCGATCCGACCTGCCGTGCACCGACACCGGCACCATGGCCACCAACGACGAGTCGGACAGGATGTTGCGTTCGGCCAGGCCACAGATCTCCGACAGTTCGGCGCGCCCACCCGGCGCCGGCAGCGTGATGCGATGTAGGTGGTCACGTCGAAGTTGTTGTCGTCCACCCAAACCGGATGATCGAGGTTCAGTGTTCAGTGGACTGTCGGCAAGTTTCTCCTGGAATTCGGGCATGGCCGCCAGACGCCGCTCCAGGGCGTCGCACAGCCGGTCGAAGGTGTAGCCGCCGGGCATCGTCGAGATGTCCAACTCGAGGATCGAGCACACATGCATCGGCTGCGACGGCGTCTCTAGATATCAGGAAACTCGCGTCCACCCCGGTGAGCCGCTGCATGCGCAGAATGGTATGTCTCACACCGTTGCACCTGTGCAACCACGCTGTCGGGATGGCAAAATGATTTGGGTCAGACAAACCCGGGGACCTAATCCGGCCACGAGGGTCGAACCCACCACCAGTAGGGACAATGATGTCTGAGCAGAACGTTTACGGTGCAAACGCGGCCTCCCACACGGCTTCAGCGCCGCGCACCAAGATCCGCACTCACCACCTTCAGAAGATGAAGGCCGAAGGCCACAAGTGGGCCATGCTCACGGCCTACGACTATTCGACCGCCCGCGTGTTCGATGAGGCGGGTATCCCGGTACTGCTGGTCGGTGACTCGGCCGCCAACGTGGTCTACGGCTACGACACCACGGTGCCGGTCTCCATCGACGAGCTGATCCCGCTGGTGCGTGGCGTGGTGCGCGGCGCCCCGCACGCGCTCGTCGTGGCCGACCTCCCGTTCGGCAGCTACGAAGCCGGCCCCGCCGCCACGTTGGCCGCCGCCACCCGGTTCATGAAGGAGGCCGGCGCGCACGCCGTCAAGCTGGAGGGCGGCGAGCGGGTGACCGAGCAGATCGCCTGCCTGACCGTCGCCGGTATCCCGGTGATGGCGCACATCGGTTTCACCCCCCAGAGCGTGAACAGCCTGGGCGGTTTCCGGGTGCAGGGCCGCGGCGACGCCGCCGAGCAGACCATCCACGACGCGATCGCGGTCGCCGAGGCCGGTGCATTCTCGGTCGTGATGGAGATGGTGCCCGCCGAATTGGCTACCCAGATCACCGGCAAGCTGACCATCCCGACCATCGGGATCGGTGCGGGGCCGAACTGCGACGCGCAGGTGCTGGTGTGGCAGGACATGGCGGGCCTGAGTGCGGGCAAGGTGGCACGATTCGTCAAGCGCTTCGCGCACATCGGCGACGAATTGCGCCGCGCGGCTACCCAATACGCCGAGGAAGTGGCCGGCGGAGTTTTCCCCGCAGAGGAACACAGCTTCTGAGCTACTGCGTTCCGCAGCGAGACTCGAAGTCGGTCAGCGGCTGGCGAATCGCCTCCAGATCGGCGTGCATCTGCGGGTTGGCGTCCATGTACTGCTTGATCTGATCGCCGATCTCGTTGCGCGGTTGGCTTTTCAGGCTGGTGAAGTAGGCGTTGACGTCCAGGTGACTGAACAGATACACCGACGTAGCCGCCGCGACGCCCGACGAGACCTGGGCCAGGTCCGCAACCGTCAATTCGGCGGCGGCAGTAATTCCGCCGACGAACGCGCGCGACGTGGCGAGTGCGAAAGACACCATTGCTGGCTCCTCCATCAGGTAGACGAAACTTCCCGGCATGCAAACCATTAAGCGTTTTCGGCGTAGCTCACGGACGGATGCTGATCCTGGCGCAAATGCGCCAAACACGACCGGCGCAGCAACCACGCTCGATATATTCGCGCCCTGAGTAGGCACCGCTGGACCACAACGCTGTTGGCATGGTGATGACCCCGATTCCGGCCCTTGCCACGGTGAGCTCACTGGGCTCGGCGGGTGACCCCGAGGCCACCGTCTGTGTGGGCGCCGGCCGCCGAGTATCGGTCAGCGGTTGCGCCAACATCGGGGACGCCATCCAGCGGCGCTATGTGCCGCCGCCCGCGGACTACGCGCCGATGCCGGAAGACACCACGCCGCCTCCACCACCCCCTAGCCGCCGCATGGTGGCGGGCCCGCTGCCGTTCATCGCGATGTGGCAGGCTATGGAAACTCACCGACGAGCGTCGGTCACCCGCGAGTCGGCGTCGACACGCCTCTAACGGAGTCACGCATGCCAGAAACGTCGCGCCACCTGGAGGTGGAGCGCAAGTTCGACGTCCTCGAATCCACGGTCACACCGTCGTTCGAGGGCATTGCGGCGGTGGCCCGTGTGGAGAAGTTGCCGACGCAGTCGCTGGACGCGGTGTACTTCGACACGCAGACGCAAGACCTGGCGCGCAACAAGATCACGCTGTGCCGCCGTACCGGTGGCCACGACGCCGGTTGGCATTTGAAGCTGCCGGCCGGTCCGGACGCCCGCACCGAGGTCTGCACCCCGCTGTGGTCCGCCGACGACGACACCGTCCCCGCCGAGTTACTGGACGTGGTGCTGGCCATCGTCCGCGACCGCCTGCTCAAGCCGGTCGCCCGGACCACCACCGAGAGGGAGAGCCAGGTGCTGTACGGCGTCGACGCCCCGTTCGCGGAGTTCAGCAACGATCATGTGCGCGCCTGGTCAGCGGGTGCGGCCGACGGCCTAGCCTCGGGGCCCGTCGAGCAGGAGTGGCGTGAGTGGGAGCTGGAGCTCGACGAGTCCAGCACGACAACCGATGCCGGGCTGATGCAGCGGCTGTGTAACCGCCTCCTGGATGCCGGTGCCGAGTTGGCCGGTCACGGGTCCAAGCTCGCGCGGGTGCTGGGGACCACGGTGCCGTCCGGCCCGGCCGAGCCGACGGACGATCCGGTGCGGCGCGCGGTCGCCGAGCAGGTCGCGGAGTTGTTGGTGTGGGATCGCGCAGTGCGCGCCGACGTCTTCGACTCCGTACACCAGATGCGGGTCACCACCCGCAAGATCCGCAGCCTGCTCAAGGATGCTCAAGCGGGGCTAGGTGTTTCCGACGACTGGTCCTACGCGTGGGTGCTCAACGAGCTACGTGAGCTCGCCGGCCTGTTGGGGGTGGCCCGCGACGCCGAGGTGCTCGCGCAGCGCTACGAGCAGGAGCTGGACCGCTTGGCGCCGGAGCTGGTGCGAGGGCCGGTGCGGGACCGCCTCGTGGAGGGCGCCAAACGCCGCTACCAGTCCTGGTTGAGGCGCTCGTTGATCGCGATGCGCTCG
This sequence comes from Mycobacterium tilburgii, assembly GCF_902168065.1. GTDB lineage: Bacteria > Actinomycetota > Actinomycetes > Mycobacteriales > Mycobacteriaceae > Mycobacterium > Mycobacterium tilburgii. The sequence goes on from NZ_LR655710.1 coordinate 41,518, forward strand.
CAGCGCTACTTCCGGATGCTCGACGCGCTCGATGAAATCGTGGCCGAGGGCTTCACGACAGCAACCGGCGAGGCGCCGACGGTCACCATCGAGGCGGCCTACAAGAAGGTCCGCAAGGCCGCCAAGGCGGCCGTGAAACTGGAGGGGGCTCACAGCTACGATTACGAAGACACGGGCCCTGCCGCCGATCCCGACGCCGACGAACACATCGAAGAAGACGACTACGAGCACCATCACGACGAGGCGCTGCACGCAATCCGCAAGCGCGCCAAGCGACTTCGCTACACCGCGGCGGCCACCGGCGCCGACGACGTGTCCAAACAGGCCAAGGCGATCCAGACATTGCTCGGCGATCATCAGGACAGCGTGGTCAGCCGCGAACACCTGACCCAGCAGGCCGACGCCGCCTATGCCGCCGGCGAAGACACGTTCACCTACGGGCTGCTCTACCAGCAGGAGGCCGACCTGGCCGAGCGTTGCCGTCAGCAGCTCGACAAGGTGCTGCACAAGCTGGACAAGGCGGTGAAGAAGACGCGCTGACGTACGGGGCGGACGAGTTGGCCTGTAAGCCGGATTCTGTGCCCGCCGCCGCGGCAGAACCAACGGCGGCGCGGTGGCGACCATCCATCTGGACACACCGTCGCCGGGTGCCTCAAGCAGTCTACCCGCAGGCTCGGGCGAGCAACCCTCAATCGCCTGCGCGAACCGCACCTTTCGGTGCGGCCTTCTTGACCTTGCTTCGGGTGGGGTTTGCCAAGCCACCCCGGTCACCCGGGATGCTGGTGCGCTCTTACCGCACCGTTTCACCCTTACCACCGCGAGGGTGGCGGTCTATTTTCTGTGGCACTTTCCCGCGAGTCACCTCGGATTGCCGTTAGCAATCACCCTGCTCTGTGAAGTCCGGACTTTCCTCGACTCGTCGCCCCAGGGAGCGCGAGCCGCGGCCGCCCGGCCAACTCCTCCGCACGAATACGGTACTCGCTGGCGAATCTCCTGGCCAGCGGCCTGTAAGCGGCGGCCCGACTATTACCTAATTTTGTCCATCGTTGCTTAAATAAGCAGTCGGTGCGACGCTGACCGCATGACAGAAGCCCAAGGATTCGTGATCAGACGGTGACGGGTCTCGCGGAGACGCAACCCATGTACAAGGCGTTGCGCGAGACGAGCCTGGAGATCAAACCGGGTTCGCAGCTGACGTACACGGCCGCGCTGCGGTCGGTGTGGAGTCGCTGCCGCTGGTGTTCGCGGCGTCATGACGCGGGTGGAGGTCGATCTGGACCTGTGCACCGGTCACGGACGCTACACTCTGGCGCCCGACGTGTTCGACGCCGACGAGCTCGGCCACTCGGTGGTGCGTCGAGAACGTCTTGGGTGACCTCGAAACCCAGGCCATCACCGACGAACGAAACTGCCCGAAGCAGGCGATCACGCTGCGCCGCGTCAACTAGCCGGTGCGGCGGGCAAGGACGTGCCAGGCCAGGTCGGCGACGGCCGCCCAATAGTCGTCGTCGATCGGTGCATCCGAGTACAGCGTGCTGACCCCGTCGCGTATTTCACCGCGGGCCTGCGCCCGGTCGATGATGGTGCGCACCTACCGCAAAACCGCGCCCGCCAGAGCATCATTCGGGTCTCGTCGTCGTGCGGTCCACACTGGCTCATCGCCAACGCCCGCAGCAGGGTGCGGCCGACCTCGGTGTTGAGCAGGCCACGTCGCGGGCCAGTGCGTGCAGGTCGGTGCGCAGCGACCCGGTATCCGCTCCCGTGCCCCAGGCCTCGAGATCGGCCAGCGCCGCGTCGACGATCAGCCCCTGCCGGTCGCCCCAGTAGCGATAAATCGTCGCCACGTCCAGGCGGACCCGCTCCGCCAGCGTCTCGACGCTGAACCGCTCGATCCCCAGCGGGCCAACTCGTCGAGCACCGCCGGTCTCACCAGCGCCCGCAAGTCCGCGGGAACCGAGTTCCCCGATGGGTCAGCTGGCCGTGGCATGTGTGGCTCCTTTGCGCTAGAGATAGCCCGTCTGATTGACGAGTCGCACCGATGACGCCCCGTCCGCGTAGAACTCGGCAATGCTCAACGATGCCAGGTCGAGGTGCAGCCGGTACAGGATTCCGGGCCCGGCGTCCAATGCCATCCGCAGCAACATCTTGATCGGCGTCACGTCTGAGACAACGAGCACCGTGGAGCCGGGATGGTCGGTGGTGATGCGGTCTCGTGCGCGGCGCACCCGCTCGAGTGCGGCATCGAAGCTTTCCCCGCCGGGCGGCTCCGTGCTGGTATCGCGCAGCCAGCGGGTGTGCAGTTCGGGATCGCGTTCGGCGGCCTCGAAGAACGTCAACCCCTCCCAGGCGCCGAAATCGGTCTCGATCAGGTCGTCGTCGACGGTGACGTCCAGGCCCAGCGCCTTGGCAGCGACCGTCGCAGTGTCATACGCGCGTTGCAGGGGCGAGGAGATCACCACAGCGATTCCGCCGCGCGCGGCCAGATAACGCGCCGCCGCCTGCGCCTGCCGGCGTCCCACCTCGGTCAGCTCCGGGTTGCCCCGCCCCGAGTACCGGCGCTGCACCGACAGCTCGGTCTGTCCGTTTCGCAGCAAAAACAGCCGGGCCTGGTGGCCACGTGTCCAGGTCCATCCCTGCGATGACAATGATTGCGGTGCAACATCTTTCATCTCGGTCACGGGTTCGGCGGCCGCAAGTTCGGGGGTCTTGATGTCCAGATCGGCGGCGGCGTCCATCGCCTCGTTGGCCAGCCGGTCGGCATGCTTGTTGCGTTCACGCGGGATCCAGGTGTAGGTGATCCGGTCGAATCGTGCCGCCAGCCGTCGCGCCTGGGCGTGTAGCTCGGCGAGATCGGGGTGCTTGACTTTCCAGCGCCCGGACATCTGCTCGACCACCAGCTTGGAGTCCATAAACACGTCCACCTCGCTAGCGCCCATCCGCGCGGCGTCTTCCAAACCCGCGATCAGGCCCCGGTATTCGGCGACATTGTTGGTCGCCCGGCCGATGGCCTCCATACTTTCCGCCAGCGCGGTCCCGCGGTCGGCGCTGTGCACCACCGCGCCGTAGCCGGCCGGACCGGGGTTGCCGCGCGACCCACCGTCGGCTTCGACGATGACCTTCACCGCCCGGCCACCTTGACCCGCAACAGGATCGCGCCGCATTCCGGGCAGCGCACCACGTCGTCGTCGGCGGCCGCGGTGATGCGCGCCATTTCACCGCGATCGATCTCGATGCGGCAGGCGCCGCACCGGTGTCCGAGTAACGGTCCCGCACCCGGGCCTCCCCCGGCGCGCTGACGTTCGTAGAGGGCGCGCAGCGCGGGATCCAGTTCCGCAGCCAGCAGGTCCCGCCGGGCCGCGAGCTCGGTGCGGCTCTCCTCGATTTCGGCGAGCGCCGCGTCGAGTGCCTGCTGCGCGCTGGCCAAACCCGCTTGCAGCGTTTCGATCACACCTTGCTCGGTGTCCAGTTGCGCCTGCAGCTCCTCGCGGCGCTCCATGACCTCCAGTAGCGAATCCTCCAGGCTGGCCTGGCGGCGGGTCAGGGTCTCCAGTTCGTGCTGCAGGTTGGCCAGCTGCTTGGCGTCGGTGGCACCCGAGGCGAGCAACGCCCGGTCGCGGTCTTCGCGCTGGCGCACCGAGGCGATTTCGACCTCGTACCGGGACACCTGCGCGTCCAGATCCTCCACCGCGATTCGCAGCGCACCCACCCGGTCATTGGTGGCGTCAAGTTCGCCGCGCATCCGCTCGATGTCGTCGCGCTGCGGCAACCGGGTGACCCGGTGCGTGACCCGGGTCAGCTCGGAGTCGAGTTCGGACAACTCCAGCAACGAACGTTGTTGCACTACTTCGGCTTTCATGACGGATCTCCAGACAGTTCGTGTCCGGGGTGCCCAAGATTCCACGGGTCGGTGCGGGTGGTGGACACGCGCACCTCGAGGGCTGCCCCGAAGTGGGACCTCAGCACGTCGGCGGCTTGTGCGCACCACGGGAATTCGCTGGCCCAGTGCGCCACGTCGATCAGCGCCACCGCACAGGCCCGGCGATGTTCGTCGGCGGGATGGTGTCGCAGATCGGCGGTGACGTAGACCTGCACGTCGGCGCGGGCCACGACATCGAGCAGCGAATCCCCGGCCCCGCCGCAGACCGCGACGCGGGACACCACTTGGTCGGGGTCGCCCGCGGCGCGCACCCCCCAGGAGGTTCGCTGCAGCGCGGCGTTGACGCGGGCGACGAAGGCCCGCAACGGTTCCGGTTGTCCCAGCCTGCCGATGCGGCCCAGGCCGGTGTCGCCGGGCGGCGGCACCAGGGCGAAGATGTCGAACGCGGGCTCCTCGTAAGGGTGGGCGGCGCGCATCGCCGCTAGCACCGTGGCCCGGGCCCGTGCGGGAGCGACGACCTCGAAGCGGTCCTCCTCGACCTGCTCGACGGCGCCGACGCTGCCGATCGCCGGGTTGGCGCCGTCGTGCGGCAGGAACTGCCCGATGCCGCCGACGCTCCAGCTGCAGTGCGAGTAGTCGCCGATGTGGCCGGCGCCGGCGTCGAACACGGCGGCCTGCACCGCCGCGGCGTTTTCCCGCGGCACGTAGATTACCCACTTGTCGAGATCGACCAGCACGGACGCCGGTTCCAGCGGGGCCTCCACGGTCAGGCCCAAAGCCTGTGCCAGCGCATCGGAGACACCCGGGTTCGCCGAGTCGGCGTTGGTGTGTGCGGTGAACAGCGACCGCCCGGTCCGGATCAGCCTGTGCACCAGCGCGCCCTTGGGGGTGCTGGCCGCCACCTTGTCCACGCCGCGCAGCAGCAGCGGATGATGCGTCAGCAGCAGGCCTCCGTCGGGCACTTCGTCCACCACCGCCGCGGTGGCGTCGACGGCGATCGTGACCGAGTCCAGCATGTCGCCGGGGTCGCCGCACACCAGCCCGACCGAATCCCACGATCGGGCCAGCCGCGGCGGGTAGGCCTCGTCGAGCACCGCGATGACGTCGCATAAACGCACGCTCACCGGCGCCTCCCGTTCGACACCGGTACACACTCCGCGATGGCTCCGGCCAGCAGCGGCCATTCCGGCCGGATCTCGGCTCGCGAATACCGCTCGTCCAGGCCGACGAAGGTGTCGCAACGGCACACCGCAATCCCCTTGTCCTGCAGTTTTTTTCGTATCCGAACGGCGTCGGGGCTGCGAAACAGCAGGAATGGCGCCGCACCGTCGAGTACCTCGACACCTACCGCCGTCAGGCCGGCCGCCATCTCGGCGCGCAGCGCCACCAGCCGCGCCGCGTCGGCCGTACAACACGCCGCGATCGCCGTCAGCTGCAGCGTGCCCACCGGCCAGTGCGCGCGGCGGGCGGTCAACCGCGCCAACAACTCTGGCGCGCCCAGAGCGTAGCCCACGCGCAGGCCGGCCAGCGCCCACGTCTTGGTCAGGCTGCGCAGCTCCAGCACGTCGGACAGCGGGTCGGCGGCCAGTGATTCCGGCTCGCCCGGAATCGAATCGGCGAACGCCTCGTCGACCACCAGGATCCGTCCCGGCCGGCGCAAGGCCAGCAGCTGCTCGCGGCGGTGCAGCACCGAGGTGGAGTTGGTCGGGTTGCCGACCACGAGATCGGCGTCCCGCGGCACCGCCTCGAGCACGACGTGATGCACGGGCACGCCGGCCGCCCCCAGCGCCACGGCCGGCCCGGTGAACGCAGGCGCGATGATCGCCGCTCGGGCCGGGCGCAGGTTGGGCAGCAACGCGAACACCTCCGCCACCCCGGCCAGCGGCAGCACCTCGGCAGGCGTGCGGCCATGCCGCACGGCGGCGGCCTGCGCACGGTGCACGTCCTCGGCGTCCGGGTAGCGGGCCAGGTCCGGCAGCTGCGCCGCCAGCCGCTCGATCAGCCACTGCGGCGGGTGCGCGTGACGCATGTTGACCGCAAAGTCCAGCATCCCCGGCGTGGCGGCCTGATCGCCGTGATAGCGCCCCATCGCAAGCAGGCTCGGGTCCGGACTCGCCATCCGTGAGACACTAGTGCGCGCTCGCGGGGCGGCTCACCCGGCCGCTGACTGCGGGGGCCGATCAGGCGAAGCGCTGAACAAACCTCACGGCGACGTCGGCGGCTTCTTTCCATCCGTTGTCGATCACCAGCGAGTGCCCCCGGCCGGGGATCCGCTCGATCTCCGTCACGCCCGGGTTGTGCTTGGACTGGCGTTTGAAGGTGGCCTCGGTGACCGCCAACGGAGTGATGTGGTCGTACGCGTCCGCGACGATCAGCAGCGGGCCACGGTCGGGATTCTTGACCTCCACCCGGGATCTGGCTGAGCGGATTGAAATTCGCCACCGCCACCTGGAACAGCAGCAGCCCCGGCGCCGGGACGTGGTAGGTGTCGTAGAGCTCCCTGGCCTCGGCGTCGGCTAGGTTGTTGGCCCACCCGTACTTGAATTGATCGAACGTCAAAGCAACAGCCTTGCCGTAGTTCGCGGGATTGCTCAGCACCGGGAAGGACGATCGGAGCGCCGAGATCGGCAGCGGCAGAATTTCTCTGAACGGCGCGTTGTCGATGTCGATCGACACCGTCACCAGCGATGCCCCGGCGCCGGCGATTTTCTGCGCGATCAGTCCGCCGAACGAGTGACCGACGACCACCGGTTTCTTCGACAGCCGATCGATGGCCTCCAGGTAATGATCGGTGACGTCTTGAACCTTTTTGCGCGCGAACACTTCCGGACGCTCGAACGCCTCGCCGACGCTGCCCGGATCGTCGGGCCAGCCGGGGGCCACCGTCGTGTAACCGTTGGCCTCGAACAGGTCCCTCCACCGTTGCCAGCTGCTGGACAGCAGCCGCAAACCGTGGATGAACACCACCGGGGTGAGCCCGCTGGCGTTGGCGCGTTCGATTTCCGCTTCCTCCCAGGCCGTGACGGTGCTGATGGTCATGGTACGTCCTTCCGCTGTGCCGGGGCGCCAACCGGCGCAGCAAATTAGAGTAGCCGCCGAAACCTCTTGCTAGCAGCGTAAGAATCCCCACGAAGCACACCGCTCAACGCCGGGGTGCCCGACCCTCGATGCCAGCCGGCCCGCCATCGACGAGAATGGGGACGTGACAGGAGCAGTTTCGGCGCACGGGCAGGCGTCTCAGCTGGTGATCTTCGACCTCGACGGCACCCTGACCGATTCCGCCGAGGGTATCGTCGCAAGCTTCCTGCGTGCGCTCGGCCAGATCGGCGCCCCGATCCCGGAGGGCGATCTGGCCGCCCAGATCGTCGGGCCGCCGATGGATGAGACATTTCACTCGATGGATCTGGGCGAGGACGCCGACGGGCGTTCACGGCATTCCGCGCCGAGTACGGCGCCCGGGGCTGGGCGCCATCAACACCCTGTTCGACGGGATCGAGACCCTGCGGGCCGCCGGTGTGCGGCTGGCCGTAGCCACGTCCAAGCTGGAGCCGACGGCGCAGCGCATCCTCGCCCATTCCGAACTCGACCAGTATTTCGAGGTGATCGCCGGTACCTGCCCGGACAGCAACCGCCGGAGCAAAGAGGAAGTGCTGGCGCACACGCTGGCCCAGCTGCAGCCGCTGCCCGAGCGGGTGCTGATGGTCTGCGACCGCAGCCACGACGTCGACGGGGTAGCCGCGCACGGCATCGACACCGTCGTGGTCGGCTGGGGCTACGGCCAGGCCGATTTCGCCAACCGCGTCGCCACCACCGGCGTCACGCACGCCGCCACCGTCGCCGAGCTGCGGAGGGCGCTGGGTGTCTGAGCCTTTGCACGTGACGTTCATCTGCACCGGCAACATCTGCCGCTCGCCGATGGCCGAGAAGATGTTCGCCCACCAGCTGCGGCAGCGTGGTCTGGGTGACGCCGTGCGGGTGACCAGCGCCGGCACCGGCAACTGGCATGTCGGCAGCTGCGCCGACGAACGCGCCGCCCGGGTGCTGCGGGCGCACGGCTACTCGACCGGCCACCGCGCCGTGCAGGTCGACGACGATCATCTCAACGCCGATCTGGTGGTGGCGTTGGGCCGCAACCATCTCCGAATCTTGCAGCAGCTGGGTGTCGACGCCGACCGGGTCCGGATGCTGCGCTCCTTCGACCCGCGTTCGGGGGCCTACGCCCCCGACGTCGAGGATCCGTACTACGGCGATCCGGCTGACTTCGAGGCAGTGCTGGCGGTCATCGAGGCCGCTTTGCCGGGGCTGCACGCCTGGGTCGACGAGCGGCTGGCGGCGAACGGGCACGGTGATGCCTGAACGCCGGGCGCGGCTGGCCTTTTTGCTCCGGCCGGGTTGGATAGCGCTGATCCTGGTGGTCATCGCATTCACCTACCTGTGCTTCATGGTGTTGGCGCCGTGGCAGCTGGGCAAGAACACCCGCACGTCGCGGGAGAACCATCAGATCGAGACCTCGCTGAACACCGCCCCAGTGCCGCTGAAAACCCTGTTGCCGCAGCAGGATTCATCGGCGCCGGCCGAGCAGTGGCGTCGGGTCACCGCGACGGGGCATTATCTGCCCGACCTGCAGGTAGTAGCCCGGCTGCGCGCGATCGAGGGCGACCAAGCCTTCGAGGTGCTGGCGCCGTTCGTAGTCGACGATGGCCCGACGGTGCTCGTCGACCGTGGTTATGTGCTCCCCGAGCCGGTGTCGCACGTCCCGCCGATCGCCCCCCCGCCGCAAGACACCGTGACCATCACGGCCCGGCTGCGCGACTCCGAGCCGCTCGTGCACGACAAGGAGCCGTTTACCCGGGACGGCTTCCAGCAGGTGTATTCGATCAACACCCAACAGGTCTCGGTGCTGACCAAGGTTCCGCTGGCCGGGTCGTATCTGCAACTGGTGGAAAACCAGCCGGGCGGCCTCGGCGTCATCGGCGTACCGCACCTCGACGCGGGGCCGTTCCTGTCCTACGGCATCCAATGGATCTCGTTCGGCATCCTGGCTCCGATCGGCCTGGGCTACTTCGCCTACTCGGAGATCCGCGCCCGCCACCAAGCCAAGGAGCAGACCGAGGCCCAGATGACGGTCGAGGAAAAGCTCGCCGACCGCTACGGCCGGCAGCGGTAGCGCCTGTCGCAAAACAGGTGCATGGCAGCGACGCTCAGGACGGCCGCCAGCTGCACCCAGCCGCGACAGCACGACGGCCCGGCGCAGATCATCCGCGCTGGGCGGGCGCCCGTCGCCGAGGGT
>NZ_LR655711.1 GCF_902168065.1 Mycobacterium tilburgii
CCCCACCTTCCCCCACCACCCGCCGTGGGTGTACTGACGTGCAGTTTTGTTGACCGCGGCGCGGTCGATAGCGCGACGCTCGATGCGTCGCGCGTCCCCTTAACCAGCCCGAAGTGGCAAATGACCCGCGAAACACTCCGACGACACGGCATTTATGGAGAGAAGTGGGGGATTGTGGGGTATGGTGGCTGAAGTGTTTGGGCGAGGAGACGGCCTCGACAGGAGGTGAGCTGGTGTTTCTCGGCACCTACACGCCCAAACTCGACGACAAGGGGCGACTGACGTTGCCCGCCAAGTTCCGCGACGCGCTGGCAGGGGGGTTGATGGTCACCAAGAGCCAAGACCACAGCCTCGCCGTCTACCCGCGGGCGGAGTTCGAGCAGCTGGCCCGCCGGGCGAGCAAAACGTCTCGAAGCAACCCGGAAGCCAGGGCGTTCCTGCGCAATCTGGCCGCCGGCACCGATGAGCAGCATCCCGATGCCCAGGGGCGTATCACCTTGTCGGCCGACCACCGCCGCTATGCGAACCTCTCCAAGGACTGCGTGGTGATCGGGGCCGTCGATTACCTCGAAATTTGGGATGCCCAAGCCTGGCAGGACTACCAGCAAACACACGAAGAGAACTTCTCCGCGGCCAGCGATGAAGCACTCGGCGACATCATCTGAGGCGCATGCCCGTGCATCGTGGCCTCTGCCCGAACCGACCCCGGCGTACTTCCCCAACGCCTGGTTCGTAGTTTCGGACAGGGACCCCGGTGCAGGGGCGCGTCCTTCTCCCGTGTGGCGGGCCGGGTCGCTTTCCGACGAGTTCCAGCACAGGCGGGAAGGTGTTGCGGTGGCCGACGAGCCAAATGCCCTGGGGCCGAGCCGGTTCGGGCATGTCCCCGTGTTGCTGCAACGCTGCGTCGAGCTACTCACCCCGGCGCTGACCCGCCGGCACCCCGACGGAACCGGTGCGGTGCTCGTCGACGCCACCCTCGGCGCGGGCGGGCACGCGGAGCGCTTCCTGACTGAACTGCCGGGCCTGCGCGTGATCGGACTAGACCGCGACCCCAGCGCGCTGCAGATCGCCCGCGACCGGCTGGCACCGTTCGTCGATCGCATCACGCTGGTGCACACGCGGTATGACCGTCTTGCCGAGGATCTGGCCGAATCAGGTTACGCCGCAACGGAATCTATCGATGGAGCACTGTTCGATCTGGGTGTGTCCTCGATGCAGCTGGACCGCGTCGAGCGGGGTTTCGCCTACGCCCAGGATGCTCCGTTGGACATGCGGATGGATCCGTCCTCCGCGTTGACCGCCGCAGACATCGTCAACACTTACGACGAGGCCGAACTGGCCAACATCTTGCACCGCTACGGCGAGGAGCGGTTCGCCCGCCGCATCGCAGCCCGGATCGTCCGCCGGCGGGCCGACACCCTGTTCACCTCCACCGCCGAGTTGGTGGCCTTGCTTTATGACGCCATCCCCGCCGCGGCCCGCCGCACCGGGGGGCATCCGGCCAAGCGCACGTTCCAGGCGCTGCGCATCGCGGTCAACGACGATCTGGACACGCTGCGCCGCGCGGTGCCGGCCGCGCTGGACGCGCTGATGGTCGGTGGGCGGATCGCGGTAATGGCCTACCAGTCGCTGGAAGACCGCATCGTCAAACACGCATTCGCTGACGCGACCGCCTCGCGCACGCCGGTGGATCTCCCGGTCGAGCTGCCCGGCTGTGGGCCGCGCTTCGCCGCGCTGACCCGCGGCGCCGAACGCGTCGATGCCGACGAAAGCGAACGGAACCCTCGCAGTGCGGCCGTGCGACTACGGGCCCTGCAGCGGCTGGAACACGAGGGACAACCACCGCAGCGGGCGACCGAGAAGGGCGACTCATGAGAGCGAAAGCCAAGCGCGAGGCGCCGAAACGCCGGGGCGGTAGCGACCGTCGCAGCGCACGCGACGGCGCGGTCCGCAAGGCCAGGCGCAGCGCGGCGGAGGCGACGGCACGTCGTACCCGCCCGGCGCAAGGATCGACGGTCGGGCGCGAGACTCGCTCGGCAAAATCCAGCCCGCACGCCCGGCCCGTCCAGCGGTCGGCCCGGCCGATCAGCACCCGGCAGGCCAAGGCGCGGGCCAAAGCCAGAAAATCCAAGGCGCCCAAGGTTATTCGTATCAGCCTGACGGAGCGGCTGGCTCTGCGGCTGGCCTCGATCGACCTGCGGCCGCGGGCACTGCTCGCCAAGGTCCCCTTTGTGGTGCTGGTCATCGGTACGCTCGGTCTCGGGTTGGCGTTGACGTTGTGGTTGTCCACCGACTCCACTGAGCGGTCCTATCAACTGAGTGCCGCCCGCGAGAAGACCCGGCTGCTGCAGCAGCAGAAGGAGGCGCTGGAGCGCGATGTCCGTGAGGCCGAGGCCGCACCGGCGCTAGCCGAGGCTGCGCGTAAGCAGGGCATGATCCCGACGCGCGACACCGCCCACCTGGTCCAGGACCCCGAGGGCAACTGGGTCGTGGTCGGCACGCCCAAACCGGCCGACGGCGTTCCGCCGGCGCCGCTGAACACGAAACTGCCCGAGGAAAGGCCGCCGTCGCCGAAACCGGCAGCGCCGCCGGAGGTTCCGGTGCGGGTGCAACCGGATCCGGGTGCGGACCTGGTACCCGGCCGCAGCAACGGGCCGGAGGCGTTGTTGCGTGCCCCGGACGGGTCGTCGACGGTGGGCGGGCAGCATCTGCCGCCGGCCGCGCCGCAAGTGCCCGGTGCGCCGGGTGGACCGCTCAACGGACAGTTTCCGGGCATGCTCGCGTCGCCTGGTCTTCCGGTGCCGGGTGTGCCGGCGCAGGGGCTTTCGGGACAAGCCGTTCCGGCGCAAGGGCTTCCGATGCAGGGATTGCCCACACCGGGCCTGCCGATGCCGACGATGCCCGCGCCCAGCACTGCGACGGTACCCGCTGAGGTGCCGATCCCGATCGCGGGAATGCCCCAGGCGCCCGCCCCCGTGCAATTGCCCGCCGAGATTCCCGTTCCGGTTCAACCGGGCCCCGGACCGCAGGTCGGCGTCCCTGCCTTACCCGGAGCGCAGGGGCCGGCACCGGCCGTCGCGACGCTGGCCGGACCGCCCGCCGTCGCGGCGCCAGGTGTGGCCCGGTGAGTCGCGGCGAGGACAGCCGCAGCCGCCGGCCCCCCAAGGCCGGCGGTGCGCGTCGAGCGGCGGGCGTACGCAAATCGAACCGCCCGGAGAAGCCGGGTACGGCACCGAAGGACCGGAAGATGGGGCGGCCCAAGGCTGCCCGCAAGGACAAGAAGTCTCCTGCGGTGGCCAAGCCGGAGGCCGCACTCGGCCATTCGGCGCGCGCGCGGCGCACCCGGCCGGCCGTCGAGGCCGCAACGCGCAGCACCTCGTTCCTGTTCCGGCATCGCATAGGCTACGCGGTCATCCTGGTGATGATGCTGGTGGCCGAGGCGCAGCTGTTCGTCCTGCAGGTCACCAACGCGCCGAAACTGCGCGCCCAGGACGCCGGGCAGCTCAAGGTCACCGACGTCTCAAAAGCCTTCCGCGGCAGCATCGTTGACCGCAACAACCAGCAGCTGGCGTTCACCATCGAGTCGCGGGCCCTGACGTTTCAACCCAAGCGAATCCGTCGGCAGCTTGAGGACGAGCGCAAGAAGGACCCGGACGCTGCAGATCCACAGGCCCGACTGCGCGACATCGCCAGAGAGGTTGCGATGCGGCTGAACAACAAGCCGGACTACGCGACCGTGCTGAAAAAGCTACAAAGCGACGACAACTTCGTCTACCTGGCGCGTGCCGTCGATCCGGCCGTTGCCAGCGCGATCTCGGACAAGTACCCCGAGGTCGGCTCTGAGCGGCAGGATCTGCGCCAGTATCCGGGCGGCTCGCTGGCGGCCAACATCGTCGGCGGCATCGACTGGGACGGCCACGGCTTGCTCGGCCTCGAGGACAGCATGGACTCGGTGCTGTCGGGCACCGACGGCTCGATTACCTACGATCGCGGGTCCGACGGCGTGGTCATCCCCGGCAGTTACCGTAACCGGCACAAGGCGGTCAACGGGTCGACCGTCCAGCTCACCATCGACAACGACATTCAGTTCTACGTGCAGCAGCAGGTCCAGCAGGCGAAGAATCTGTCTGGGGCACATGATGTTTCGTCCGTCGTCCTGGACGCCAAGACCGGTGAAGTACTGGCCATGGCCAACGACAACACCTTCGACCCGTCCCAGGACATCGGCCGCCAGGGCGACCGGCAACTGGGCAACCTGCCGGTGTCGTCGCCGTTCGAGCCCGGCTCGGTGAACAAGATCGTCACCGCGTCGTCGGTCATCGAATACGGCCTGTCCAATCCCGATGAGGTGCTGCAGGTTCCGGGCTCGATAAACATGGGTGGCGTCAACGTGCACGACGCGTGGGACCACGGCGTGATGCCCTACACCACCACCGGCGTGTTCGGGAAGTCCTCGAACGTCGGCACCCTGATGCTGGCGCAACGCGTTGGGCCGGAACGATTTTACGACATGCTCCGCAAATTCGGTTTGGGGCAGCGCACCAACGTCGGGCTGCCCGGTGAAAGCGCCGGACTGGTGCCGCCCATCGACCAGTGGTCGGGCAGCACCTTCTCGAACTTGCCTATCGGACAAGGTCTTTCTATTACCCTGCTGCAGATGACGGACATGTACCAGGCCATCGCCAACGACGGGGTGCGCATCCCGCCGCGCATCATCAAGGCCACCATCGCCGCCGACGGCAGCCGCACCGAAGAACCGCGCCCCGAAGGTGTGCGGGTGGTCTCGTCGCAGACCGCGCAGACCGTCCGGCAGATGCTGCGCGCCGTCGTGCAGCACGACCCGATGGGCTATCAGCAGGGCACCGGGCCCGCCGCGGCGGTGCCCGGCTACCAGATGGCCGGCAAGACCGGTACCGCCCAGCAGATCAACCCAGGCTGCGGCTGCTACTTCGACGACGTCTACTGGATCACCTTCGCCGGGATGGCCACCGTCGACAATCCGCGCTACGTGATCGGAATCATGATGGACAACCCGGAGCGCAACGCCGACGGCACACCCGGGCACTCGGCGGCGCCGCTGTTCCACAACATCGCCGGCTGGCTCATGCAGCGGGAGAACGTCCCGCTATCACCCGACCCGGGGCCGCCGCTGACACTGCAGGTGACCTGAGCCCTCGCGACGGTGCTAGCGTCGGGGTCGACAGCGTCTAGGGTTCCGGCGTGAACGCGTGACTGGTCCGAGCGACGCCACCGCGGCTTCGGGAGAGCCGCGGTCATCTGAACGGACAAAAGCCTGGAGGATCTCCGGCGGCGCGCCGCGCGTCGCCGAGAAGGTCCTCCATGCTCGCGACAGTTGTCCTGTTCCTCGTTGCGTTGGCCGCCGGGGCTTTGGGTGGTCTGGTCGGCACCGGCTCGTCGTTGGTGCTGTTGCCGATCCTGGTGAGCATGTACGCACCCCGGGTGGGGCCGTGTCGGTAATGGGCGGCCGCGGCGGTGTTGGCCAACGCGGGCCGGGTGGCGGTAGATTCCGTGGCGACCCGTGTTAGTGTACGCCGTACCCGGCACCCCGGCGGCGGTGCTCGGGGCACACACGTTGCTGAAGATCTCCCCGCCGTGGTCGATGCGGCGCTCGGCGTATTCTTCCTCGCTATGGTACCGGTGCGGCGGGATCGTCGAACGCGGTTACGACGACATGACGATCGACGCAGTCGCCGTGCGTGCGGGGACCTCTCGTGCGGTGCTCTACCGCCGCTGGCCCAACAAGCAGGAGCTGGTGCTCGCCGCCCTGTCGCACGAGGCGGCCAAGGATGTCGTGGTCATGCCCGACACGGGCAGTCTTCGCGGCGACGTCGTCGAGCTGCTTCGGCAGGCCAACAAGCTCCGAGTGGAATTGGCGACGGCGTTGATGACCCGGCTGGGCGACTTCTACCAGCGGACCGGCTGCAGCCTGGCCGACTTGCGGGCGTTCGTTCTGGGCGAGCGCGACGCCGTCCTCGAGCAGGTCATACAACGCGCCATCGACCGCGGCGAAGTCGAGCCGCAACAGGTCACCGACCGGATCGTGTGCCTGCCGGTGGAGCTGTTCCGCTATGAGATCCTCATGACGCTGCAGCCGCTGTCCGACGAGGCGATCGAGGAGATCGTCGACACCATCTTGCTGCCTTTGCTCGACGCGCGTAAGGACTCAAGTTTAGGATAGGTGACGCCCCGTGCGGGCGCGGGACGACCACCGCGGTGCCTGCTCGTCCTCGGTAGGGTTTCATGGCTGATCATGGCTGACGAGGTTGGTACGGAGGGTGGTGACGAGTACGGGTGTCTACTGAGCTGCGTCCCAGCCGGGCCGCGGGCGTACGCCTGCCCGTGCTGGCGGCTCAGGTTGGCGCGATGTCCGCCGGCCCCGATGTGTCGATAAGCGGCGTGACGCAGCGCGCCCAGGACGTGCTGCCCGGTGACCTGTTCGCGGCGCTGCCCGGCTCTGCCACGCACGGCGCCCGCTACGCCGGCGACGCGATCGGGCGGGGTGCCGTCGCGGTGCTCACCGACACGGCCGGGGCCGCCGAGCTGGCCGGCGTGCACCCCGCCGTGCCGATCCTGGTGCATCCGTCGCCGCGCGGCGTGCTGGGCGGGCTGGCTGCCACCGTGTACGGCAACCCCTCCGACCGGGTCACGGTCGGAGGGATCACCGGCACGTCCGGCAAGACCACCACGACCTATCTGGTAGAAGCGGGCCTGCGGGCCGGCGGCCGTACCGCCGGGCTAATCGGCACCATCGGCATCCGCATCGACGGCACCGACATCCCGAGCGCCCTGACCACTCCCGAGGCGCCCGCGCTGCAGGCGATGCTGGCTGCCATGGCCGAGCGCGGAGTGGACACCGTCGTGATGGAGGTCTCCAGCCATGCCCTGACCCTGGGCCGGGTCGACGGCACCGGTTTCGCGGTGGGCGCGTTCACCAACCTGTCCCGCGATCATCTCGATTTCCACCCGACCATGGCTGACTATTTCGACGCCAAAGCGCTGTTGTTCGATCCGGATTCGCTGCTGCACGCCCGTACGGCCATCGTCTGCGTCGACGACGACGCCGGCCGCGCGATGGCCGCGCTGGCCGCCGACGCGATCACGGTCAGCGCCGCCGGTCACCCCGCGCACTGGCGGGCGATCGACGCGGCGCCCACCGGCACGGCGGGGCAGGAGTTCACCGCCGTCGACCCGGCCGGCGGCTGGCACCGCATCAGCATCCGGCTGACCGGCACCTACAACGTCGCCAATTGCCTTGTGGCACTGGCGATTCTGGATGCCGTCGGGGTTTCCCCGGAGCAGGCGGCGGCGGGCCTGGCGGACACCCGTGTCCCCGGCCGACTCGAAGAGATCGACCGCGGCCAAAATTTCCTGGCCCTCGTCGACTACGCCCACAAGCCAGGTGCGCTGCGCGCGGTCTTGACCACGCTGTTGCGGCCGGGCCGACGGTTGGCGGTGGTGTTCGGCGCCGGTGGGGACCGCGACCCGGGCAAGCGGGCGCCGATGGGCGCCGTCGCCGCCGAGCTGGCCGACTTGGTCGTCGTCACCGACGACAATCCGCGCAGCGAGGACCCGGCGGCCATCCGGCGTGAAATCCTGCGCGGCGCAACCAAAGGCGCGGCCGGCGTCAAGGCCGGTGTGGTCGAGATCGGCGACCGGCGCGAAGCCATCCGGCACGCGGTCGGTTGGGCCGGCCCCGGTGATGTGGTGCTGATCGCGGGCAAGGGCCATGAAACCGGCCAGCGCGTCGGCGACGTGGTGCGCCCGTTCGACGACCGGGCGGAGTTGGTCGCCGCGCTGGACGAGCGCCGTGAGGCAGGCCGATGATTGACCTGACCGTCGCGCAGATCGCCCAGATCGTTGGCGGCACCCTGGCCGACGTCTCGCCGCAGGACGCCGCGCGGCTGCGTGTCACCGGGACCGTCGAATTCGACTCGCGCTCGGTGGGGCCCGGCGGGCTGTTCCTGGCGCTGCCCGGCGCCCGCACGGATGGGCACGATCACGCCGCCGCGGCGGTGGACGCCGGTGCGGTCGCGGTGCTGGCCGCCCGGCCGGTCGGGGTGCCGGCCATCGTGGTGCCCCCGCACGGGCCGTCCAGATCACGGGCCGGTGTGCTCGAGCACGACCCCGACGGCTCGGGCGCCGCGGTGCTGGGCGCGCTGGCCAGGATGGCCCAGGCGGTGGCCGCGGAGCTGGTGGCGGGCGGGCTGACGATCATCGGGATCACCGGATCGTCGGGCAAGACGTCGACGAAAGACCTGGTGGCCGCCGTGCTGGCGCCGCTCGGTAAAGTGGTGGCCCCGCCGGGATCGTTTAACAACGAACTCGGCCATCCCTGGACGGTGCTGCGCGCGACACGCGACACCGACTACCTCGTGCTGGAGCTGTCGGCGCGCCATCCGGGCAATATCGCCGCGCTGGCGCAGATCGCCCCGCCCGCGATCGGGGTGGTGCTCAACGTGGGCACCGCGCATCTCGGCGAGTTCGGCTCACGGGAGGCGATCGCGCAGACGAAATTCGAACTGGCCCAAGCTATTCCGTCGTCAGGTGCGGTGATCCTCAATGTCGACGACCCGGCCGTCGCCGCCATGGCCCAGCTCAGTTCGGCCGAGGTGGTGCGGATCAGTCGCGACAGCCATACCGACTCGGGCCGCAGCGACGTCTGGGCCGAAGGCGTGTTGTTGGACGAGTTGGCCAGGCCGCGCTTTACCCTGCACGCGATGGACGCGCGAGGCGCTGTGCACGCCGAGGTGCAACTCGGGGTGTCTGGCGAGCACCAGGTCACCAACGCGCTGTGTGCCGCCGCGGTGGCCCTGCGGTGCGGGGCCGGCGCCGGCGTCGAGCAGGTCGCGGCGTCGCTGGCCGCGGCTGGCCCGGTGTCGCGGCACCGGATGCACGTGACCACCCGTGCCGACGGGGTGACCGTCATCGACGACGCCTACAACGCCAACCCGGACTCGATGCGCGCGGGACTGCAGGCGCTGGCCTGGATCGCCTCCGGCGGGTCGGCGCCGGGCGGGGCGCGGCGGCGCAGCTGGGCGGTGCTCGGCGAGATGGCCGAGCTCGGCGCGGACGCGATAACCGAGCACGATCGCGTCGGCCGGCTGGCGGTGCGCTTAGATGTTTCTCGACTTGTTGTCGTCGGCACGGGGAGGTCGGTTACCGCGATGCACCATGCTGCGGTGCTCGAAGGAGCGTGGGGCTCGCGGGGCGCTTCCGGCGACAGGGGTGCCGTGAACGTGGCCGACGCCGGCGCCGCCCTGGACTTGTTGCGGGCCGAGCTGCAACCGGGTGACGTGGTTCTGGTGAAGGCCTCGAACGCCGCCCGACTCGGCGCCCTGGCCGAGGGGCTCGCCGATACCCCGGCCGATACTTCTGCTGGGGCCGACTCCGAGTACGGGGCTCGCCCGTGAGGCAGATTCTGGTCGCCGTCGCGATCGCCCTGACCGTGTCGATCCTGCTGACGCCGGAGCTGATCCGGTTGTTCACCAAACAGGGCTTCGGCCACCAGATCCGGGAGGACGGCCCGCCCAGCCATCACACCAAGCGCGGAACCCCTTCGATGGGCGGTGTCGCGATCCTGGCCGGCCTGTGGGCCGGCTACCTGGGCACCCACCTCGCCGGGATGGCCTTCGACGGTGAAGGCGTCACGGCGTCCGGGCTGTTGGTGCTCGGCCTGGCCACCATGCTGGGCGGCGTCGGATTTCTCGACGACCTGATCAAGATCCGCCGCTCGCGCAACCTGGGTCTGAACAAGACCGCCAAGACAGTCGGGCAGATCCTAGCCGCGGTGCTGTTCGGCGTGCTGGTCCTGCAGTTCCACAACCCCAACGGCCTGACACCGGCCAGCGCCGATCTGTCCTATGTGCGCGAAATCGCCACTGTCACACTGACTCCAGGTTTGTTCGTGTTGTTCTGTGCGATCGTCGTCAGCGCCTGGTCCAACGCGGTCAACTTCACCGACGGCCTGGACGGCCTGGCGGCGGGCTGCATGGCGATGGTGACTGGCGCCTACGTGCTGATCACGTTCTGGCAATATCGCAATGCGTGCGCCACGGCACCGGGGCTGGGCTGCTACAACGTCCGCGACCCGCTGGACCTGGCGATTGTGACCGCCGCCACCGCGGGCGCCTGCATCGGCTTCCTGTGGTGGAACGCCGCGCCCGCCAAGATCTTCATGGGCGACACCGGCTCCCTGGCCCTGGGCGGCATCATCGCCGGATTGTCGGTCACCAGCCGCACCGAGATCCTCGCCGTGGTGCTGGGGTCGTTGTTCGTCGCCGAGGTCACCTCGGTGGTGCTGCAGATCCTGACCTTCCGCACCACCGGGCGCCGGGTGTTCCGGATGGCGCCGTTCCATCATCATTTCGAGTTGAGCGGCTGGGCCGAGACTACGGTGATCATCCGCTTCTGGCTGCTCACCGCGATCGCCTGCGGTCTGGGCGTGGCCTTGTTCTACGGTGAGTGGCTCGCCACGATCGGCGCGTGACGTGCCCGGGCTCGAACCCTTGTCTCCGCTATCAGTGGGCGCGCCCGTCTTGATCGTCGGTGCCCGGGTGACCGGCCGGGCGATCCTGGGCGCGCTGACCCGGTTCGGCGCCGTCACGACGCTGTGCGACGACGACCCGGAGATGCTGCGCCCGTACGCCGAAAGCGGGGTCGCGACGGTGGATCCCGCGACGGCGATCGGGCGGCTCGCCGACTACGCGCTGGTCGCCACCAGTCCCGGATTTCAGCCGTCGGCGCCGGTGCTGGCGGCCGCGGCCGCCGCGGGCGTGCCGATCTGGGGCGACGTCGAGCTGGCCTGGCGGCTGGACGCCGCGGGATGTTACGGCACGCCGCGGCGCTGGCTGGTGGTCACCGGCACCAACGGCAAGACCACGACGACGTCGATGCTGCACGACATGCTGCTCGCCGGGGGCCGGCGCAGCCTGCTGTGCGGCAACATCGGCGACCCGGTTCTCGACGTGCTGGAGCAGCCGGCCGACCTGCTGGCCGTCGAACTGTCCAGCTTTCAGCTGTTCTGGGCGCCGTCGCTGCGGCCCGAGGCTGGCGTGGTGCTCAACATCGCCGAGGACCACCTGTATTGGCACTCGTCGATGGCGGACTACACCGCCGCGAAGGCCCGGGTGCTGGGCGGCCGGGTGGCGGTCGTCGGGCTCGACGATCCCCGGTCCGCCGCCCTGCTGGAGACCGCTGGGGCGCCGGTGCGGGCCGGTTTCCGGTTGGGCGAGCCGGCGGCGGGGGAGCTGGGCGTGCGGGATGGACAGCTGGTCGACCGGGCGTTCGCCGACGACCTGCCCCTGTTGCCGGCGGCCTCGATCGCGTTGCCCGGCACGGTCGGGGTGCTTGACACGCTGGCGGCGGCGGCGTTGGCCCGCAGCGTCGAGGTGCCCGCGGCGGCCATCGCGACCGCCGTCTCGACGTTCCGGCCGGGCAGGCACCGCAGCGAGGTAGTGGCGGTGGCGGACGGGATCACCTACGTCGACGACTCGAAGGCCACCAACCCGCACGCCGCCGAGGCGTCGGTGCTGGCCTACCCCCGGGTGGTGTGGGTGGCCGGCGGCCTGCTCAAGGGCGCCTCGCTGGACGCGGAGGTGGCCCGTATCGCATCTCGCCTGGTCGGGGCGGTGCTGATCGGCCGCGATCGCCAAGAGGTTGCCGAGGCGTTATCGCGACACGCGCCCGATGTCCCCGTCGTGCAGGTTGTGACAGGCGAGGATGCTGGTATGCATGCGACTGGTGATACTAGTGTGACAAAAGTTGATAGTGCGGGGGATGTTCTCGGCGTTCGCGTGATGACTGCGGCGGTGGCTGCAGCTCGGGAGTGGGCACGGCCGGGCGACACGGTGTTGCTGGCACCGGCCGGGGCATCGTTTGACCAGTTCAGCAGCTATGCCGACCGGGGTGATGCGTTCGCGGCTGCCGTTCGCGCGGCGCTGCGGTAGGTGGCGTGCATAACGGGCTGACCCGGCGCCTACGCTGGGGGAAGAAGAAAACCGAGGCCGCGCCGGCCGTCCGGGGTGTCGACTCCGTCAAAGATTCCGTCAACGACAAGGCTGACACCGGGGCCAACGGCGCGGCCGGCACCGCCGATGACCCGGGTGCCACCGATAACACCGTCGCCGAAGCCGCCGAAAACGGCAAGGATGCCGAAGCTGCGACGGATGCGATGGCCGTCGCCGGTGGCGGTGCCGGCAAGCCAGCGGGTAACCCAGCCGCCCCAGCACCGTCGGCCGCGGTCAAGACGCAGGTCAAAGACCCGCAGCGTAGCCCGCGCGCCCGGTTCGGCGCCTGGCTGGGCCGGCCGATGACCTCGTTTCATCTATTGATCGCGATCACCGGGTTGCTGACCACGCTGGGCCTGACCATGGTGCTGTCGGCCTCCGGCGTGCGGTCCTACGGCGCCGACGGATCGGCGTGGGTCATCTTCGCCAAGCAGGTGCTGTGGACGATCATCGGCGTTATCGGCGCGTACATCGCGATGCGGCTGCCGGTGCTCTTGATCCGCCGGGTGGCCTTTTCGGGATACGTGATCACCATCATCCTGCTGGTGCTAGTGCTCGTCCCGGGCATCGGGAACCTCGCGAACGGCTCCCGGAAGTGGTTCTTGGTCGCCGGGTTCTCGATGCAGCCCTCGGAGCTGGCCAAGATCGCGTTCGCGGTCTGGGGTGCCCATCTGCTGGCGTGCCGTCGCATGGAGCGGGCCTCGCTGCGGGAGATGCTGATTCCGCTGGTCCCGGCGGCGGTCATCGCGCTGGGCTTGATCGTCGCCCAGCCTGACCTCGGTCAGACCGTGTCGATGGGCATCATTCTGCTGGCTCTGCTCTGGTACGCGGGGCTGCCGCTGCGCGTCTTCGGCACGTCACTGCTCGCGGTGTTCATGGCCGGGGCGGTGCTGGCCATGTCCGCCGGTTACCGCTCCGACCGGGTGCGGTCGTGGATCAACCCCGAGAACGACCCCCAGGACACCGGCTATCAGGCCCGGCAGGCGAAATTCGCGCTGGCCCACGGCGGCATCTTCGGCGACGGTCTGGGGCAGGGCACCGCCAAGTGGAACTACCTGCCCAACGCGCACAACGACTTCATTTTCGCGATCATTGGCGAGGAGCTCGGCTTCATCGGCGCGTTCGGGCTGCTGGCGCTGTTCGCGCTGTTCGCCTACACTGGGATGCGCATTGCGCGCCGCTCCGCCGACCCGTTCCTGCGCCTGGTGACGGCCACCACGA
Source organism: Mycobacterium tilburgii (assembly GCF_902168065.1). Classification (GTDB taxonomy): domain Bacteria; phylum Actinomycetota; class Actinomycetes; order Mycobacteriales; family Mycobacteriaceae; genus Mycobacterium; species Mycobacterium tilburgii. Next base: position 13,248 of record NZ_LR655711.1, read on the forward strand.
CGATGTGGATCCTCGGGCAGGCCTTTATCAACATCGGCTACGTCATCGGCGTGCTGCCGATCACCGGCCTGCAGTTGCCATTGATATCTGCCGGTGGAACATCAACGGCTGCAACACTTTTCATGATCGGCATCATGTGCAATGCGGCCCGGCACGAGCCCGAGGCGGTGGCCGCGCTGCGTGCCGGGCGGGACGACAAGATGAATCGGCTGTTGCGGCTGCCGCTGCCCGAGCCGTACGTGGCCGGCCGCATCGAAACCTTCCGCAGCCGCTGGCGGTCGCGGCCACCCGCGTCGCGACCGTCCGCCGCGGGACGCGCCCGCAAGGCGCCCGCCCGGGGCAGCGACCCGGCCGCCCGTAGGGGCAAGCGCACGGCGGAGCCGACCGGATGCCCGGCGTTCGGGCGGACACCTGCCCGCGGGGAGCCCCGGACAAGGCATCATGTATCTGGCCAGCGCCATGCCGGTCAGCCAGTCAGCCCACCAGCCGGTCAGCGTCAAGCACGGCGTGCTCGCGCATTGGGAGGTCAGTTACGGTGAACCACCAGATCAAGGAGTCGGCCGGCGGGCAGGGGGGCAGTCCCTCGCCCGCCGGTGCCGCATCACCGGCCCCGGCACCGGGTGACGGCGCCGTGTCTGTTGTGCTGGCCGGCGGCGGCACCGCCGGTCATGTGGAGCCCGCGATGGCCGTCGCCGACGCGCTCAAAGCACTGGATCCGCACGTCCGGATCACCGCGCTGGGCACGGCGCGCGGACTCGAGACGCGGCTGGTGCCCGAACGCGGCTACCACCTGGAACTGATCACACCGGTGCCCCTGCCGCGCAAACTCAGCGGTGACCTGGCCCGGCTGCCACCACGGGTGTGGCGTGCGGTGCGGGAGACCCGCGCGGTGCTCGACAGCGTCGGCGCCGACGTGGTGATCGGGTTCGGCGGCTACGTGGCCCTGCCCGCGTATCTGGCGGCTCGCTGGCTGCCGGCCGGCCGCCGGCGGCGTATCCGGGTGGTGATTCACGAGGCCAACGCCCGCGCCGGGCTGGCGAACCGGGTCGGCGCCCGCTCGGCGGATCGGGTGCTGTCCGCGGTGCCCGATTCCGGGCTGCGGGGAGCCGAGGTGGTCGGCGTGCCGGTCCGGGCGGCCATCACGACCCTGGACCGGGCGGCGCTGCGTGCCGAGGCGCGCCGGCACTTCGGGTTCGCCGACGATGCGCGGGTGCTGCTGGTGTTCGGCGGCTCGCAGGGCGCGGTCTCGCTCAACCGCGCGGTGTCGGCCGCCGCCGCGCAGCTGGCCGCCGCGGGTGTTTCGGTGCTGCACGCGCACGGCCCCAAGAACACCCTGGATCTGCCCGACCCGCAGGACGGCGACCTGCCCTACCGCGCGGTGCCCTACCTTGACCGGATGGACCTCGCCTACGCGGCCGCCGACCTGGTCATCTGCCGCTCCGGGGCGATGACGGTCGCCGAGGTGTCGGCCGTCGGACTGCCCGCGATCTATGTCCCGCTGCCGATCGGCAACGGCGAGCAGCGGCTCAACGCGCTGCCGGTGGTGCACGCCGGGGGCGGCATGGTCATCCCCGACCGCGTGCTGACGCCGGACCTGGTGGCCCGCGAGGTCACCGGGCTACTCGGCGATCCGCCCCGGCTGGCGGCGATGGCCGCGGCCACCGCGCGGCTGGGACATCGCGACGCGGCACGGCAGGTCGCCGAGGCGGCGCTGGACCTGGCCCGCCACGCACGCGATGGGGGGCCTGCCGCCAGGGGGCCGCGGTGACGATCGGCGACCCGTTGCCGCCCGAGCTGCAGCGGGTCCACATGGTCGGCATCGGGGGCTCCGGGATGTCCGGCGTCGCCCGCATCCTGCTGGACCGGGGCGTTAAGGTATCGGGGTCGGATGCCAAGGAGTCCCGCGGGGTGCACGCGCTGCGGGCCCGGGGCGCGCTGATTCGCATTGGCCACGACGCGTCCGCGCTGGACCTGCTGCCCGGCGGCGCGACCGCCGTCGTCACCACACATGCCGCCATCCCGAAGACCAACCCCGAACTGGTCGAGGCCCGGCGGCGCAGCATTCCCGTGTTGCTGCGCCCGGCCGTGCTGGCCATCCTGATGGCCGGCCGCACCACGCTGATGGTCACCGGCACGCACGGCAAGACGACGACGACGTCGATGCTGATCGTCGCGCTGCAGCACTGTGGTCGCGACCCGTCGTTCGCGGTGGGTGGCGATCTCGGCGAGGCCGGCACCAACGCGCATCACGGCAGCGGCGACTGCTTCGTCGCCGAGGCCGACGAAAGCGACGGATCGCTGCTGGAGTACACCCCCAACGTCGCGGTGGTCACCAACATCGAGGCCGATCACCTTGACTTCTACGGCAGCAACGACGCGTACGTCGCGGTGTTCGACTCCTTCGTCGAGCGGCTGGCGCCGGGCGGGGCGCTGGTGGTGTGCACCGACGATCCCGGCGCGGCCGCGCTGGCGCGGCGCAGCAGCGAATTGGGCATCCGGGTGTTGCGTTATGGCTCCGCGCCGCACGAGGACCCGGAGCTGGCGGCCACCCTGCTGTCCTGGGAGCAGCAGGGCACCGGGGCCGTCGCGACCATCCGGGTGGGTCCCGACCCGGCGCCGGCGCGTTCGATGCGGCTGTCGGTGCCGGGGCGGCACATGGCACTCAACGCACTCGGCGCCCTGCTGGCCGCGCTGGAGGCCGGCGCCCCGGTGGATCAGGTGCTCGACGGCCTGGCCGGTTTCGAGGGCGTGCGGCGCCGCTTCGAACTCGTCGGCGCGGTGGGCTCGGTGCGGGTGTTCGATGACTACGCCCATCACCCGACGGAGATCGCCGCGACGCTGTCGGCGGTCCGCGCGGTGCTCGAACAGGCCAGCGACGGCCGGGCGCTGGTCGTCTTCCAGCCCCACTTGTATTCGCGGACAAAGGCATTTGCGGCGGAATTCGGTCAAGCCCTGGATCACGCCGACGAGGTGTTCGTGCTCGACGTATACGGTGCGCGCGAACAGCCGCTGGCCGGCATGCGCGGGGCGATCGTCGCCGAGCACGTCAGCGCGCCGGTCAGCTACCTGCCGAACTTCTCCACCGTCGCCGAGCAGGTGGCCGCGGCCGCCGGACCGGGCGACGTCATCGTGACCATGGGCGCCGGCGACGTGACCATGCTGGGGCCCGAGATCGTTAGCGCGCTGCGAGCGCGAGCCACCCGCAGCACGCCCGGGCAGTCCGGGGTGTTGCGATGACCGAACCCAACGACACCAGGCCCACCGACGTGGTCGCCGACTCCGACTCCAGCGCCGACAGCGCGGTGACCGAACCGAACTTCGTCGAGCACAACCCCCCGGGGGCCGCCGCACCGGTCGACTTCGAGGGTCCACGCCGGCGCGCCCGTCGGGAACGCGCCGAGCGGCGCGCCGCCCAGGCCCGGGCCACCGCCATCGAGGAGGCGCGCCGCGAGGCTAAGCGCCAGGTCAGCGGTCGCATCGGCGCACCCTACCAGCCCAAAAAGCCTGCACGCGGCGTGGTTCGCGGCCTGAAGATGTTGCGCGCGACGGTGCTCCTGGTGGTGGTCGGGATCGGGTTGGCGCTGATCTTCTACTTCACGCCGGTGATGTCGGCACGCGAGATCGTCGTCGTCGGTACCGGCGCGGTGTCGCGTGAAGAGGTGCTAGACGCCGCCCAGGTGCGGATCGGTACGCCGCTGCTGCAGATCAACACCAACCAGGTCGCCGACCGGATCGCCGCGATCCGCCGGGTCGCCAGCGCGCGCGTGCAACGCCAATACCCGTCGGCGCTGCGGATCACGATCGTCGAGCGAGTTCCCGTGGTGGTCAAGGACTTTGCCGACGGTCCGCATCTGTTCGACCGCGACGGCGTCGACTTCGCGACCGGCCCGCCACCGCCGGCGCTGCCCTACCTCGACGTCGCCAACCCCGGGCCGGCCGACTCCACGACCAGGGCCGCGCTGCAGGTGCTGCTGGCGCTTCGTCCCGAGGTTGCCCGACAGGTGGGCCGGATCGCGGCGCCGTCGCTGGCCTCGATCACCCTCACCCTGGGCGACGGGCGAGTGGTGATCTGGGGGACGACCGACCGCACGGACGAGAAGGCCGAAAAGCTAGCCGCGCTGCTCACCCAGCCGGGCAAGACCTACGATGTGTCGAGCCCCGATCTGCCCACGGTGAAGTAGTCCCGCGCACTGCGACTGTGGTCACAGCTATGAAATTGGCGGAAAATTTGCGCACCGCTCGTCGGCGCGCCTGCAGGGATAGCGCGCGTCGTACCCATACCGTTCTGGTTGCACGGAACTACTTGACATAACTCTAACTCTATGGTTGAGGTTGAGAGTTTGCCAGGGGGACCGCATAGCCCGGAAAACCGAATCCCCACCAGGGAGGAAGACGAGATGATGACCCCCCCGCACAACTACCTGGCCGTCATCAAGGTTGTGGGTATCGGCGGTGGCGGCGTCAACGCCGTCAACCGAATGATCGAGCAGGGCCTCAAGGGCGTGGAGTTCATCGCGATCAACACCGATGCGCAGGCATTGTTGATGAGCGATGCCGACGTCAAGCTGGACGTCGGCCGCGACTCCACCCGAGGGTTGGGCGCCGGTGCCGACCCCGAGGTCGGCCGCAAGGCCGCCGAGGACGCCAAGGACGAGATCGAAGAGTTGCTGCGCGGCGCGGACATGGTGTTCGTCACGGCCGGTGAGGGCGGCGGCACGGGCACCGGCGGGGCACCCGTGGTGGCGACCATCGCCCGCAAGCTCGGCGCGCTGACCGTCGGCGTGGTCACCCGGCCGTTCTCGTTCGAGGGCAAACGGCGCAGCAATCAGGCCGAGAACGGTATCAACGCGCTGCGGGAGAGCTGCGACACGTTGATAGTCATCCCGAACGACCGCCTGCTGCAGATAGGTGACGCCGCGGTGTCGCTGATGGATGCGTTCCGCAGCGCCGACGAGGTGCTGCTCAACGGTGTCCAGGGTATCACCGACTTGATCACCACGCCGGGCCTGATCAACGTGGACTTCGCCGACGTCAAGGGTATCATGTCCGGCGCCGGCACCGCCCTGATGGGCATCGGCTCGGCGCGCGGCGAGGGCCGGTCGCTCAAGGCCGCCGAGATCGCCATCAACTCCCCGCTGCTGGAGGCGTCGATGGAGGGTGCCCAGGGCGTGCTTATGTCCATCGCCGGGGGCAGCGACCTGGGCCTGTTCGAGATCAATGAGGCGGCCTCGCTGGTGCAGGACGCCGCCCACCAGGACGCCAACATCATCTTCGGCACTGTGATCGACGACTCGCTGGGCGACGAGGTGCGGGTCACGGTGATCGCGGCGGGCTTCGACGCGGCCGGGCCCGGGCGCAAACCCGTCATCGGCAATGCCGACGCGGCAGAGAAGACCGGCGGTGCGCACCGCATCGAATCGGCGAAGGCGGGCAAGCTCACCTCGACGCTGTTCGAGCCGGTCGACGCCGTCAGCGTGCCGGCGCATACCAACGGCGCGACGCTGAGCATCGGCGGCGATGACGACGACGTCGAAGTGCCACCCTTCATGCGCCGCTGAGAACGGACATGCTCGCGACAACCGTCCCCGTCCGCACGGCGGGGACGGTTGTTCGGCAACGGAATCCGGATACTGGTCCTGTGACTGTTCGCATCCGGCGAGTGACGACCACCCGGGCGGGCGGCGTCTCCAAACCACCGTTCGACTCCTTCAATCTGGGCGACCACGTCGGTGACGACCCAGCGGCGGTGGCGGCCAACCGGGCGCGACTGGCCCGCGCCATCGGCCTGAGTGACGAGGGGGGCACCGACCGAGTGGTGTGGATGAACCAGGTGCACGGCGACCGGGTGGAGCTCGTCGAGGGGCCGCGCCGCGCGCCCTTCGACGACACCGATGCACTGGTGACCCGTACGCCCCGGCTGGCCCTGGCCGTGGTGACGGCCGATTGCGTGCCGGTGTTGCTGGCCGACGCACGGGCCGAGGTGGTCGCGGCCGTGCATGCCGGCCGCGTCGGCGCGCAGCGGGGCGTGGTGGCACGCACCGTCGAGGCGCTGCAGAAGCTGGGCGCGCAGGCCGGCGACATCTCGGTGCTGCTCGGCCCGGCGGTCAGCGGAGGAAATTACGAGGTGCCCGCGCCGATGGCCGAGGAGGTCGAAGCCGCGCTGCCGGGCAGTCGCACCAGCACCTCTCGCGGCACTCCCGGCCTCGATCTTCGGGCCGGAATTGCTTACCAGTTAAGAGAATTTGGCATCCAATCGATCGACATAGATCCACGCTGCACGGTGGCCGACCCGGCATTGTTCAGTCACCGCCGGGACGCCCCGACCGGGCGGCTGGCGTCGGTGATCTGGATGGAGTGAGTGCCATGGCTGTCGGCCCGGCGGACTCCAAGACGGGCAACCGCGAAACTGAATTGACGCATGCGTTGGCGGCGGTGCGTTCGCGATTGGCGATGGCCGCGGAAGCCGCGGACCGCAATGTCGGTGGAATTGAACTTCTGCCAGTTACCAAATTCTTTCCCTCCAGCGATGTCGCGATTTTGTCTCGATTAGGTTGTCGTTCGGTTGGTGAATCGCGCGAACAAGAAGCGTCGGCAAAGGTGGCGGAAGTCACTCGGTTGACACAGGCTTCCGGTTCTTCGCGAGAGTTGCACTGGCACATGGTCGGCCGGATTCAGCGCAAGAAGGCGCGGTCGCTGGCGCGCTGGGCACACACCGCACATTCGGTCGACAGCGCGCAGCTCGTGACGGCGCTGGACCGGGCGGTCACCGCCACGCTGGCCGAGGGGGGACGGCAGCATCCGCTTCGTGTTTACGTTCAGGTCAGCCTGGACGGTGACGCCTCGCGGGGCGGGGTGGATCCCGCAGCCCCGGGCGCCCTGGACGAGGTGTGCGCCCAGGTCGAGGATTCGCGGGGCCTGGAGTTGATCGGGCTGATGGGCATTCCGCCGCTGGACTGGGAGCCCGAAGTGGCCTTTGAGCGGCTGCAATCGGAGCACCGTCGGGTGCTCGAGGCGCACCCGAACGCGGTCGGACTGTCCGCCGGCATGTCGAACGATTTCGAAATTGCGGTTAAATACGGTTCGACGTGTGTGCGTGTCGGTACCGCGTTAATGGGCCCGCGGCAGCTACCGTCACCGTGAGTAGTCACTGTAGTCACATCTTCATCACAGACAACAGAAATCCCAGGGCTAGAAGGGGTCAACGCGATGAGCACGCTGCATAAGGTCAAGGCCTATTTCGGTATGGCCCCGATGGACGACTACGAGGATGAGTACTACGACGACCGCGCACCTTCGCGCGGATTTCCCCGTCCTCGCTTCGACGACGGGTACGGCCGCTACGAAGGCCGTTTTGAAGGTGACTACGACGACCCGCGCGCCGACACCGGCGAGTACGCACCGGCCGGTTACCGCGGCGGCTATCCCAAGGAGCCGCGCTACGGCGCGATGCGCTCCCGCGAGTGCGACCGCGACCCGGAGATGAGCCGCCCGCGGCTGGGTTCGTGGCTGCGCGGTTCGACTCGTGGCGCCCTGGCCATGGACCCGCGCCGGATGGCGATGATGTTCGAAGAGGGCCATCCGCTGTCAAAGATCACCACGCTGCGGCCCAAGGACTACAGCGAGGCCCGCACCATCGGCGAGCGCTTCCGCGACGGCACCCCGGTGATCATGGACCTGGTGTCGATGGACAACGCTGATGCGAAGCGGCTGGTCGACTTTGCGGCCGGGTTGGCGTTCGCCCTGCGTGGTTCGTTCGACAAGGTCGCGACGAAGGTGTTCCTGCTGTCCCCGGCCGACGTCGATGTCACGCCGGAAGAGCGTCGGCGGATCGCCGAAACCGGCTTCTACGCCTACCAATAGACGTACCTGACCCCCCGGCGGGGTCGGTCGTATCGGGTGCCCGGCGGTTGTCCATTGCGCTACAGGTGCGGCGCAGGTGAGATGTCCGCCCGGACCTGAGTCGGTACGCTTGCTATTGCTGCGCTATAGCGCGGCGGTTGACATCTCATCGTTAAGGTCGGGCTCTCGTTGGTGCTGTTCTTTCAGATCCTTGGGTTTGCGCTGTTCATCTTCTGGCTGCTGCTCATCGCTAGGATCGTTGTCGAGTTCATCCGCTCGTTCAGCCGGGACTGGCATCCCACCGGCGTCACCGTGGTGATCCTGGAGATCATCATGTCGATCACCGACCCGCCGGTGAAGTTGTTGCGTCGGCTCATCCCTCAGCTCACCATCGGAGCGGTTCGCTTCGACCTGTCGATCATGGTGCTGTTGCTGGTCGCGTTCATCGGCATGCAGCTCGCTTTCGGCGCCGCGGCCTGAGCCCTCCCAAGGGCGTCGCGGGGTTGTCCGAGGACCCGGGCGACGGTTCGGCCACGATTAGGCTTCGGTTTGATGGGCGCGATTTGCAAATTCTAAGGATTGAGATTTTATGTCTATCAGTGTTTGAAATTGGCTCTTATTTATTGGCCTAATCGGCGACCGCCGGGTCTGGTGTGACAGGATGGGCGGCAGTGCACAACCGCTGCCACTCCGTTCTACACTTCCGAGAACGCTTGACAGGAACTTGAGGGGACGAACAAATGCCGCTTACACCAGCCGACGTCCACAATGTGGCGTTCAGTAAGCCGCCTATTGGCAAGCGCGGTTACAACGAGGACGAGGTCGACGCATTCCTGGACCTGGTGGAAAACGAGCTGACGCGGCTGATCGAAGAAAACTCTGATCTGCGCCAACGGGTCGAGGAGCTCGACTGCGAACTGGCCGTTGCCGGCGGCGGCGCTCCCGTCGCTCACCCCGCCCCCGCAGGCCCTGTTTACGAGCTCGAGCCCGAGCCGGAACCCGTCAAGGCGGCAGCGGCGGCCACCCTGAGCGGGACGAACGAGGAGCAGGCCCTCAAGGCCGCGCGGGTGCTGAGCCTGGCCCAGGACACCGCCGACCGGCTGACCCGCACCGCCCAGGCCGAGTCCGAAAAGCTATTGGCAGACGCCCGCGCCAATGCCGATCAGATCCTCACCGAGGCCCGGCAGACGGCCGAGGCCACCGTCATCGAGGCCCGGCAGCGCGCCGACGCCATGCTCGCCGACGCCCAGACCCGTTCCGAGACGCAGCTGCGTCAGGCCCAGGAGAAGGCCGACGCGCTGCAGGCCGACGCCGAACGCAAGCACTCAGAGATCATGGGCACCATCAACCAGCAGCGCACCGTGCTGGAGGGACGCCTCGAGCAGCTCCGCACCTTTGAACGCGAATACCGCACCCGCCTCAAGACCTACCTGGAGTCCCAGCTCGAGGAGCTCGGGCAGCGCGGATCGGCAGCACCCGTCGACTCCAGCGCGGACGCCGGGGGGTTTGACCAATTCAATCGGGGTAACAATTAGTCGGAACCCGATTTGAGTTCGTGCCGGACGCCGTGTCCGGCATATCGTGTGCACTGTACCTGGCAGCCCCGCCCTTCGGCTAGAGGATGACCAATGCTGATCATTGCGCTGGTACTCGCCCTAATCGGGCTCGTAGCGCTCGTCTTTGCGGTCGTCACCAGCAACGAGCTGGTGGCCTGGGTGTGCATCGGCGTCAGCGTCCTTGGTGTGGTGCTGCTGATCGTCGACGCGCTGCGGGAACACCAACACCGTGACACGGCCGCTGCCGAGGATGACACGGATGACGCGCACGATGATCAGCCCGAGGACGACGCGACGCTCGACTACCCGGACGAAGACTCCAACCCCGATTCCGACACGGCCGATGGCTACGCCGACGACCAGGCCGTCTCGGCCGAAACCCGCGGCGACGACACGGCCAAGTAGGGTCAGCGCGTCGGCGAGCTGAGCAGCTCGCGCACTTCACGGTCGCTGACCTGATGAAAATCGTCGTAAACCTGCCCGACGGCCTCGAATGCTGGCGGTGTGACAGCGCACACGACACCGTCGGCCACCGCCGCGAGTTCACGGCAGACCGATTGCGGCCCGACGGGCACGGCGACAACGATCGATTCCGGTTCACCGGCCCGAATGGCCCACACCGCGGCCAGCATGCTGGCGCCGGTGGCGATGCCGTCATCGACCACGATCACTATCTTGCCCCGGGGGTCGGCGACGGGGCGGCCACCGCGATAGGCCTGTTCTCGGCGGGCCAGCTGGGCCGCCGCGCTGTCGACGACCTCGCGTACCTGCTCGTCGGTGATGTGCAGGCTGGACACCACGTGTTCGTTCATCACTACACCGCCGCCGCTGGCCAGCGCGCCCATCGCGAGCTCCGACCACCTCGGCACCCCGAGCTTGCGGACCAGAAACACGTCGAGCTCGGCGTGCAGCGCCTTGGCGACCTCCCAGGCCACGGGCAGCCCGCCGCGCGCCAGCCCCAGCACCAGGACATTGTCCTTGTACTGGTAAGAAGTGAGTTGTTCGGCTAACGCGCGACCGGCTTCGCGGCGGTCTGCAAACCGTCGCGCGGTTCGCGAGACCGTGCGGCGCAGGAAGCCATTCCGTGAGTTCATCGGTGCGATCCAGCTTACCCGCCCGTTGCTCGGCAATCGAATAGCTTGTGCACCAAGTGAATTTGACAATATTCGGTGGTTGCCGGGCCCGATCGGTCGGCGGCCGTCGTGGCGGGACATCGACCCGTGGCGGGCAAACTCGCGACGAAATCACCATTCATGTCGCGTTTCGTGGGAAACACTGCATCATTTCCCGTGGGTGAGCAAATCCGCGCCACCGCAGACTGTATACAGTTTCCTCACAAGGGGATAACAGTTTGGCGACGGATCGGAGAAGGCGTGACCACACCATTAAACTGCAGCATTATATCGGGGGCTTAGAGGGCCTACCGGAGCCATTACATCTCGAGAAGCAAGTCTTCGTCGGAATGGGAGAAACGCATCTTCGGGATCCATGTCGCGATGATGGCACTCTCGAAGCATCTCGGCTCGGCGCTGCCACGCTATCCAATTGCCGAGGTGCCGACGACATTCGACGATAAATGGACGTGGGCCGATCTGCGTACCAGCGCGGAGGCGATGGACCCGTTCGACTACTTCAAGTTTCGCTACTACGAGAAGTGGCTTGGCGGTGTCACCCAGTTTCTCGTGGACAAGGGTTGCCTGACTACCGACGAATTGGCCACGCGCACAGAGAATTTTCCGTCCCGACAAGAACCCGGGGCCGCCGAGGCCATCGACGCCCAGGTGTTGGCGTACCTACGGATGGGAACAGCCTTCGACGCGACGTCGCCCACCCGAAGTTCGCCGTCGGCGACACCGTGCGGATTGCCTACGTGCCGGCCGGCGCGCACCCGGTTGCCGGGATTCCTGCGGGGCCGCGTCGGCACGGTGAAACGCGTCTTCGAGAGCGACTACGCGTATTTCAATCACACCGCGGATGGGATCTGCGACCCGATGCCCAACTACCTCGTCTAGTTCACCGCCACCGAACTCTGGGATCCGGCGCCGAGGACGGTCACCAGGCCGTCTGCGCAGAACTGTTCGAGGCTACTTGGAAAGACTGGCATGACAGGGCAATGCGCCTTTCCGGGCGACCGTGAGGAAAGCAGCGCCGCGAAAGTGCACGCGCTGGAATTGCTGCTGATCGAGAAGGGCGTGATCACCAGCCAGACCGTCGACAAGGTGCTGGCCTACTTCGAATCCGGGATGACGCCGCTCAACGGCAAGAAGATCGTCGTCAAGGCATGGACGGATCCCGAATTCGCCTCTCGGCTGGTGGCGAACACACCGTCCGCGATTGCCGAGCTCGACCTGCCCGACGGCATGGCGGGCGCCGAGGCTGAGCACCTGCGTGCCGTAGCCAATACCACCCGAGGCCCAGGAAGAACTGGCGAGCCGCATTGTCGCCGAGGGGCTGTCGGTGCGCGCCACCGAGGAGGCCGTGACGCTGGCCAACCGAGGTGACGAGACGACTCCGGCGCCGCCGCTCCGCAAGCCGATACGGGTGTCCACAATCTGGTGATCTACACGCTGTGCTCGTGATTTCCCGTGGCCGGTGCTCGGGTTGCCGCCGTACTGGTACAAGGACCCGGTATTCCGGACTGCGTGCCGCACGCGAGCTGCGCAAAGGTACTCGCCGAGATCGGCCTGGAACTCGCGGCGTATGTCGAGATCAGGGTGTTGGACAGCAGCAGCCACTCACGATGGTTCGTGCTACCCGAACAACCCTCGGGCACAGAGGATTTCACCGATGACATGCTGATGGATCTGGTGACCACCGAGTCCATGATGGGCGTTTGCTTTGGCAGATCGGCCACATGAAACTGCATGAGACCTGCACCACCGATCAGGCGGACCCGCAATTCGATCACCCGTGGCAGCGCCGGGCTTTCAAGCTGGCAGTGGCGTTGGCGGACGACTGCGACCACGCCCCAACCACCAACCACCGAAATGGAGACGACCATGACGATGCGGCCCGTTGAACCCGTCAGCCGCTCGATCCCCGCTTCCCTGGCCGGGGCGGCGTGGCTGAGTCTGACGACGCTTCTGGCATTGCTGGCGTTGTACCTCGTCGGCATCGAGCAAGGCGCGGTGTCGCTGTTCGGCTCGAACCACTCATGTCCACGAATTCATGCACGATGCAAGGCATCTGCTGAGTTACCCGTGCCACTGAGCAACAGTCGACACCCGGGGGCCAGCAGGCGCCGTGACCACTATCCGTCGAATTGTGTCCGAGGGGGGACTTGAACCCCCACGCCCATTAGTAGGGCACTAGCACCTCAAGCTAGCGCGTCTGCCATTCCGCCACTCGGACTCGAGCAACCAAAGTCGGCAGCTAAGGCTAGCGGATAGGGCCGGAAGGACCCAATTTAGGCTACCGGTGGGTTGGCTCGAAGGCTTGCTCCCGAGCCGGTCAGTCCGGGCAGTGGTAGGAAGGGTTCTTGTGACAGTTGAGAACGAAGTTTCCAACAATTCCAGTGATGAGGTGGTCGAAGTCGTCAGCAGGCTGATCCGGTTCGACACCACCAATACGGGCGACCCCGAAACCACGCGAGGCGAGGCCGAGTGCGCGCAGTGGGTGGCCGCGCAGCTCGCGGAAGTGGGCTACGAGCCGCAGTATCTGGAATCTGGGGCGCCGGGGCGGGCCAACGTGTTCGCCCGGCTGGAGGGCGCGGATCGGTCGCGCGGCGCGCTGCTGATCCACGGGCATCTCGACGTGGTGCCGGCCGAACTGGCCGACTGGAGCGTGCACCCGTTTTCCGGGGCCGTCGAGGACGGTTACGTGTGGGGCCGCGGCGCGGTCGACATGAAGGACATGGTCGGCATGATGATCGTCGTCGCCCGTCAGTTGAAGCGGGCGGGCATCGTGCCGCCGCGCGACCTGGTGTTTGCGTTCGTGGCCGACGAGGAACACGGCGGCCGCTACGGGGCGCACTGGCTGGTGGACAACCGACCTGACCTGTTCGACGGCACTACCGAGGCGATCGGCGAGGTCGGCGGGTTCTCGCTGACCGTGCCGCGCCGCGACGGCGGCGAACGCCGGCTGTACTTGATCGAGACGGCCGAGAAGGGCATGCAGTGGATGCGGTTGACCGCCCGCGGCCAGACGGGGCACGGCTCGATGGCCAATGACCGCAACGCGGTCACCATCCTGTCCGAGGCGGTCGCGCGGATCGGCCGGCACGAATTCCCGGTGGTGGTGACCGAAACGGTGACGCAGTTCCTGGCCGTCATCAGCGAGGAGACCGGCCTGACCTTCGACACCGGCTCTGCCGATTTGCAAAGCGTGATCCAAAAGCTCGGCACGATGGCCCGGATGCTCACGGCGGTGCTGCGCGACACCGCCAACCCGACGATGCTCAGGGCCGGCTACAAGGCCAATGTCATTCCCGGTACCGCCGAGGCGGTGATCGACTGCCGGGTGCTGCCGGGCCGGTTGGCCGCGCTCGAGGCCGAGATGGACGAGCTGATCGGCCCGGACGTGACACGGGAGTGGATCAGGGATCTGCCGTCCTACGAGACCACATTCGACGGTGACCTGGTCGACGCGATGAACGCCGCGGTGCTCGCGGTCGACCCGGACGGACGCACCGTCCCGTACATGTTGTCCGGCGGCACCGACGCGAAAGCCTTTGCGCGGTTAGGGATTCGCTGCTTCGGCTTCGCCCCGCTGCGGCTGCCGCCGGAATTGGACTTCTCCTCGCTGTTCCACGGCGTCGACGAGCGGGTACCCGTCGAATCGCTGCGGTTTGGCACCGCGGTGTTGACCCACTTCCTGACCCATTGCTAGTGCTACAAACGAACGGAAACAAGAGGATCGCCCATGAGCTCGTCTGACCCGTATGACGCGCTGCCCAAACTGCCCGACGTTCACCTGACCTCCGAGTCGGTCACCGACGGCCAGCCGCTGGCCAAGGCCCAGGTGAGCGGCATCATGGGCGCCGGGGGAGAAGACGTCAGTCCGCAGCTGAGCTGGTCGGGGTTCCCGCCGCAGACCCGCAGCTTCGCGGTCACCGTGTACGACCCGGACGCCCCGACGCTGTCGGGTTTCTGGCACTGGGCCGTCGCCAACCTGCCGGCCGACGTCACCGAGCTGCCCGCCGACGCCGGCGACGGGCGTGAGCTGCCCGGCGGGGCGCTGCAGCTGCTCAACGACGCCGGCATGCGCCGTTACATCGGCGCCGCGCCGCCGCCCGGGCACGGGGTGCACCGCTACTACATCGCCGTGCACGCCGTCGACGTCGACAAGCTCGACCTCAGCGAGGACGCCAGCCCCGCTTTCCTGGGTTTCAACTTGTTCCAACACGCGATCGCACGGGCCTACATCCACGGAACCTACGAACAGACCTAACCGCAGGTGAACCCTCGCGCGCGTGTGTGCTCGTGCTGCCGGGCGGAACGGGTGCGCAGCGACGAGACCTCCCGATGGTGGCAGCCGGCCAACCTCCGGATGATGCTGAGTCGCGGTGGCGCTGAGGGTGCGGCTGGGCCGCGGCGTTGCGGTGCGGCGGGTGCAGTACCGGTTGCGCGGCTGCAACAGCCCGCGGCTGGACGCGGTGGCCGACGCGGCGGCGCTGGACCAGGTACGGCGCCGTTACGAACCGAAAACCATTGTGGTGGTGGCCCATTCGATGGGACGCCCGGGTCGCGGCGCGGCTGGCCGCCGACGGGCAGATCGGCGCAGTGGTCGCGCTGGCGCCGTACTGGCCGCGCGATGACGCCGACCTGATTCCGCCGTCGACCCGGCTGCTGGTCATCCACGGCACCGCCGACACCCGCACCGATCCGGACAGTTCGCGGATCCAGACGCTACGGGCCGGTGACCGCGGGCTCGACGCACAGTGGATGGGCATCGACGGCGCGCACGGCGTGGCCGGTCGCCCACGTCGCCGTGATCCGGCAGTTCTTCCATCGCTTGCCGGCCGAGGTGGACATCGAGACCCGGGACTGCGCTGAACGGCATCTGGCGACGCTCGCCACGCAGTTCCGACCCGACCAGGTCGCCAAATTGGCTGACCGGCTTGCTGATTGCTTCAACCCCGGACGGCAACTAACGCGAGGAAGACCGGGCGCGGCGGCGCGGGTTGACGTTGGGCAGGCAGGACGTCGACGGGATGTCGCGGCTGACCGGGTGGCTGACCCCGGAGACCCACGCGACGGTCGAGGCGGTGCTGGGTAAGCTGGCGACATCCGGGACGTGCAACCCCGAGGACGACGCGCCGGTTGTCTACGGCCCGGCCGGTGACGCCAAGGCGCGTCGCGACGGCCGCACCGCCGCGCAGCGCAATCACGACGCGCTCGATGCCACGTTGCGCGCCGTGCTGGCATCGGGAAAGCTGGGGCAGCACAATGGATTACCCGCTACTATCATCGTGACCACCACGCTGCGGGACCTGGAAGCCGCCGACGGTACCGCATGCACCGCCGGCGGAACCCGGCTGCCGCTGTCCGACGTGATCCGCCTGGCCCGCCACGCCCATCACTATCTGGCGATCTTCGAAAGACAACGCCGTGGGGCTCTATCACGCCGACCGGTTGGCTTCGCCAGGGCAGCGAATTGTGCTGTACGCCACGGATCGTGGGTGTATCCATCCCGGCTGCGACGTGCCGGGCTACTGGTGCGAGGTGCACCACGTCGACGACTGGGCCAGGACGCACCGACCGACGGGCTTACCTTCGCCTGCGGAACCACCACAAACTCCTCGACGCCGGCTGGGTCACGCGGAAGCGTGGGGACGGTGTCACCGAATGATTCCGCCGCCGCACCTCGACCGCGGGCAGCCGCGGGTGAACACCTTACCATCACCTGGACAAGCTGCTGGCCGGCGACGAAGACGGGGCGGCGTGAGCTAGTCGGCAACGTTCGCCGCGGACCCGACGGCGTCGCGTAGCGACGCGAACCCGCCGTCGCGGAGCCGTTGGGCGAGGCCGTCGTGAATGTGCTTGG
Organism: Mycobacterium tilburgii; assembly: GCF_902168065.1. Classification (GTDB taxonomy): domain Bacteria; phylum Actinomycetota; class Actinomycetes; order Mycobacteriales; family Mycobacteriaceae; genus Mycobacterium; species Mycobacterium tilburgii. Next base: position 29,627 of record NZ_LR655711.1, read on the forward strand.
GCCACATGCCGCCCGAATAGACGAAGCCTGTGTAGCCCTGCAGCAGCGAGGCGCCGGCGGTGATTCGCTCCCACGCGTCGTCGGCGGTTTCGATGCCCCCGACGCTGATCAGCACCAGCCGATCGCCGACCCGCCGGTAGAGCCGGCGCAGCATGTCGATGGCGCGGCGGGTGACCGGCGGTCCGGAGATGCCGCCGGGGCCGAGCTCATCGACGCCCGGGGTGCGCAGGAAGTCGCGGGACACGGTGGTGTTGGTCGCGACGATCCCGGCCAGTCCCAGCTCGACGGCCAGGTCCGCGATCTCGTCGACGTCGGCGTTGGAGAGGTCCGGGGCGATCTTCACCAGCACCGGCACGGACGTTTCGGCCAGCACGCCGGACAGGATGGGCCGCAACGTCTCGACCGCCTGCAGGTCGCGCAGCTCCGGGGTGTTCGGCGAGCTGACGTTGACCACCAGGTACGACGCCAGCGGGCCGACCAACCGGGCACTGGCCCGATAGTCCTCGACCGCCTCGTCGGCGGGGGTCACCTTGGTCTTGCCGATGTTGACCCCGATCGGCACGTTGGGGCGGTGTCGCGCCAGCCGGACGGCGAGCTCCCCGGCGCCGTGATTGTTGAATCCCATCCGGTTGAGCAGCGCCCGATCGTCGGGCAGCCGGAACAGCCGCGGCGCCGGATTGCCGTGCTGCGGGTGCGCGGTGACGGTTCCCACCTCGGCGTAGCCGAATCCCAAAGCCCCCCAGGTGCGCAGACCCTTGCCGTCCTTGTCGAAGCCGGCGGCCAGGCCCAGCGGGGCGGGGAAGCGCACCCCGAAGACCGTGCTGGCCAGCGCCGGGTCGTGCGCGCCCAGCAGCCGGTACAGCAACCGTCGGGTCACGCCCAGGGCGGTCGCGCCGCGCAGGGCGGTAAACACCAGCGTGTGAATGCGTTCGGGCGGGAGCAGGAAAAACAGCCGGCGCAACAGGCTGTACAGGCTAACCGCCTGCCGCTGGCGCGCCGTCACAGTTTCGGCTGGTCAAGATGCTCGTCGTTGATACGAGACTTCTTGCGGCGTAACAGCACTCGTCGGCTTCCGTCGGCGTAGAGACGCACCCTGGTCAGTTCCCACCCGCGATACTCCGCTTCGATGGACAGCCGGGTGGAGGCGCTGAGCCGCGTCACGTCCGGCGGCAGGCGCAACGGCGCCCATTCATAGTCGTCGGATATCTCCGTGTCCCAGCCTGCCGGGAGCCGACCCCACCACTGCGCGCTCAACGGTTGCCCGCCGCGTGCTCGATGACCTGGATCCCTGCCCTGGAGCCTGACACCACGTACAGGGTGTCCGCTGCTTCGTCATAGGCCAACGAGTTGGGTTGCTGCACTGTTGGGTAACGCACCTTTTCGACGGGAATTCCGGTTGCCAAATCGTAACCAATAACCATATTCGATGCGGTTTGTGACACCCAGGCCAATGTGCGCGAACCCGCCACTCCGTACGGGTCCTGTCGCACCGGGTAGGCCTGCCGCAGGATCAGCGGGTCGACGCCGTACACCAGCAATTCGCCGCCGCGGGTGTCGGCCACCAGGACGCGGCCCGCCGCGTCGGCGGCCATTGTGGTGGCGCCCTCGCCGGCCCGCAGCGACTGGGCGGCCCGGCCGTCGGGATCGATCGTCGTCACCGAGGTCTGTCCCCGGTCCAGCACCACCGTCGTATTGCCTTGTGTGACAAGCCAATCCACCCTGGCGAAGATCTTGTTCCGCTTCTCGACCGTCGCGGTGCCCGCATCGGCGGGGTGCGCCGCCAGCGTGTACACGGCACCGTTGGCGCTGCCCAGCACCAGCTTGCCGTCGGCGCGGCGCACGATCGCGGTGAAGTCCACACTCGCGGAATCGGCGACGTCCACCCGGCTGGTGTGGCCGGTCGACACCTCGACCCGGAAGTAGCCGCCGCGGGTCGCGAGGTAGGCTGCGCCGCGGCCGTCGCCGGCCAGCGCCGTCGCCGGGCCGGGCAGCGCGATGACCCGCGGGGCGACTTGCGCCGGGCCGAGCACCGCGACGGTGGCCGGGACGGCCGGGTCGGGGCCGGGAGCCAGGATCACCAGCTGATGGGCGCTGTTGTCGAAGATTGCCACGGCGGCGCGGCCGGGCAGCGGGTGCACCGTGCCGGCGGGCTGGACCGTTGCGGGCGGTGACTGCGCCGGGCGGGCCGCCTCGATGGTGGGCGGGGTGGTGTCGAGTGGATTCGACGAACAACCAGTCACCAACGTCAGCAAACTCAACGGTCCGATGACGGCGCGCTGAACTCGCCGTTTACCGATCCTATGGCGTGTTAGCAATAACCGACCTCGACGTGGCAGATGGGAAACTCACATTGTAAGGAACGGTTTCGCATCCAACTGGGCCATGTTGCGCACGCCAGCCCGTTCTGGAGAGGTACCGTCGGAGTATGACCGTCATGGCCGACTGGCGTGCCGCGTACAACAAGTTTGCTGTCGAGGACATCTCGACAGGAATTTTTGCAAGCGGCTACGGACAAGTTGGTGTTGGACGCACTTTTCGTTCCACCATATCGAGCACCGTTCGCTTGTCGTGGAAGTTTACCGGCCGCGCCTTTCCGGACCCGTTCCGCAGGCCGAAGACATGGTGGCCAGGGAGGTGCGCGGCCTGGTTGGTCTCGGACCTCATCGACGTGCGCAGGTTGACCGCTGCAGTGCGTGATTCCGTCGCCGCAGCGGTGCCCGTCGCTCGTTAGTCGCTGCGGATCGCGGCGGCCGGCCCCGGGTACGGTCGTCGTGACTGCGGTGTTGGCGATGTCTTGGTGGCAGGTGGTCGTCCTGTCCGTCGTGCAGGGGCTGACCGAATTCCTGCCGGTTTCCTCCTCCGGGCACCCGGCGAGCGTGTCGCGGGTATTCTTCGCCGACGACGCCGGCGCGTCGTTCACCGCGGTGACGCAGCTCGGTACCGAGGCTGCGGTGCTGGTGTACTTCGCGCGGGATATCTGGCGCATCCTCAGGGCCTGGTCCGCGGCCTGACCGCCGAGTCGCGGCGCGACCTCGACTACTGGATGGGCTGGTACGTCATCATCGGGAGCATCCCGATCTGTGTGCTGGGCCTGTATCTTCAAGGACGATATCCGTTCGGGGGTACTCAATCTCTGGGTTGTCGCCACGGCGATGGTGGCGTTCTCGGCGGTGATTGCGCTGGCCGAGTATCTGGGTCGGAAGACCCGGCACGGCGAGCAGCTGAATTGGCGGGACGCTGGTTGTGGGGACGGCGCAATGCCTGGCGCTGATTCCCGGTGTTTCGCGGTCCGGGTCGACGATCAGCGCCGGCCTGTTTTTGGGGCTCGACCGTGAGTTGTCGGCGCGCTTCGGCTTCCTGCTGACTATTCCCACGGTGTTCACCTCGGTGTTGCTCTCGATCCCGGACGCGTTTCACCCGGTGACGCGGGCATGAGCGCCACCGGCCCTCAGTGGGCGTGGCTATGCTGATCGCGTTCGTCATCGGCTTGTCCGCAGTGCCGTGGTTCCTGCGGTTCTTGGTTCAGCACAGCATGTATTGGTTCGTGGGTTACCGGGTGATCGTGGGAGGCGCCGTGTTGATCCTGCTGGCGACCGGGACGGTCGCGGCGACATGACCGTCATCCTGTTGCGGCACGGCCGTTCGACCTCCAACACCGCCGGCACGCTGGCCGGCCGCTCGGAGGGGGTGCACCTCGACATCAAGGGCCGCGAGCAGGCCGCCGGGTTGATCAATCGCCTCGGCGACCTACCGATCCGCGCCGTGGTCACCTCACCCCTGCTGCGCTGCCGCCGCACGATCGAACCGCTGGCCGAGCTGCTGTGCCTGGAGCCGCTGGTGGAGGAGCGTCTCGCCGAGGTGGACTACGGCAACTGGACGGGCCGCAAGATTAACGAGCTGGCCGAGGAGGAGCTGTGGTGGGTGGTGCAGGCGCATCCCAGCGCCGCGGTGTTTCCCGGCGGTGAAGGGTTGGCGCAGGTGCAGGCCCGCGCGGTGGCCGCGGTGCGAGAACACGACCAGCGGCTCGGTGCAGAGCACGACGGTGACGCGCTGTGGGTGGCTTGCACGCATGGTGACGTGATCAAGTCGCTGATCGCCGACGCGTATGGCATGCACCTGGACGGCTTCCAGCGCATCACGGCCGACCCGGCCTCGGTGAGTGTCATCCGGTACACCCCGCTGCGCCCGTTCGTGCTGCATGTCAACCACACCGGTGGCAGGCTGGCCGCCGGGCTGCGGGCCGGGCCCCCGCCCAAGAGCGACTCCGACGGCGACAAAGCCGAAGAGCCGCAACAACAGCCGACCGGCGCGGTGCCGTCCAGCGACGCTGTGGTCGGTGGGCCGACGGATTGATACGGGTTTTCTGATGCCGCAATTGGATCGAATCGCACTGCGACGGCAACAGCCGGTATTTTGGGAGATGTTATGCCTCGCGCAATTCACGTATTCCGCACTCCCGACCGCTTCGTGGCCGGGACCGTCGGCCAGCCCGGAAATCGCACCTTCTATATCCAGGCGGTCGGCGACTCCCGGGTCGTCTCGGTGGTGCTGGAAAAGCAACAGGTCGCGGTGCTGGCCGAACGTATCGGCGCGCTGTTGCTAGAGGTGAATCGGCGGTTCGGCACACCGGTCCCGCCGGAACCCTCCGAGATTGACGACCTCAACCCGCTCATCACCCCGGTCGACGCGGAATTCCGGGTCGGCACCATGGGCCTGGGCTGGGATTCGGAGGCGCAAACCGTGGTGGTCGAGCTGCTGGCGGTCACCGACGCCGAATTCGACGCCTCGGTGGTGCTCGATGATACCGACGAAGGTCCCGACGCGGTGCGCGTGTTCTTGACCCCGGAGTCGGCGCGCCAGTTCGCCACTCGGTCCACGCGCGTGATCTCGGCAGGGCGTCCGCCCTGCCCGCTGTGCGATGAGCCGCTGGATCCGGAGGGGCATATCTGCGCGCGCGCGAACGGATACAAGCGCGGCGCGCTGCTCGGGCCAGACGATGAACCCGAGGAATGACGAACGCGAGATCTTGCGGAACGGCGAGCTGACGGTTCTCGGGCGGATCCGCTCGGCTAGCAACGCCACCTTCCTGTGTGAGTCGACGCTCGGCGAGACCAGCGTGCACTGCGTGTACAAGCCGGTGGCCGGCGAGGCGCCTCTGTGGGGTTTCCGGACAGGACGCTGGCCGGACGCGAACTGTCAGCCTATCTGGTGTCCGCGCACCTGGGCTGGAACCTGGTTCCTTACACCATCATTCGGCACTGGCATGCCGGTCCGGGCATGCTGCAGCAGTGGATCCAGCATCCCGGCGAGGCGGTGGACGCCGATCCGCGGTCGGGGTCGGATCCGGTCGACTTGTTTCCCGCCGGCCAGCCGCGGCCGGGGTATCTGCCGGTGTTGCTGACGTAGGACTATGCCGGCGACGAGGTCATCCTGATGCGTGCCGATGACATCCGGCTGTGGCGGATGGCGATGTTCGACGTGCTAGTCAACAGCGCCGACCGCAAGGGCGGGCAGATTCTGCGCGATCTGGACGGCCACATCTACCCGGGACCACAATTTGGCATAGCTGATGAATCTCGAATCGTGGCAAGGAAGTTCAGCGTGGAGCGGCCGGTGACGGGATCGGTGACCACCTCGCGGACACGCTGCCCCAACGCCGGCTGATCGGCATAGCCCGCCGCCCACGTCGATGTCTTCAACGGCGATGCGGCGCTGACCGGTCTGGATGATGCTGAGATACCGCATGAGTTCCTCGACCGCAGTCGCGATCACCTTCGGATCCTCGGTGTCGCAGAGCAATTGCCGCTGGTCGGGGTACTCGAGTAACGCCGCGATGCTCAGGCTGATCATGTTCGCGGTCGTCTCGTGACCGGCGATCAGCACACCGAGGGCGAGTTGGGCCGCCTCGCGCACGCTGAGTTCGTCGGCGTTGACGCGCTCCGCCAGGTCGGAAACCAGATCCTTGGAAGGGTTCTCCATCCGCGTGCGGATCAGCTTGGCTATGTACTTCGCCAGTGAGGCGGCGCCTCTTCGGTCGCGTAGCGCCCGGCGCCCCGCTGCGCCTGCTCCTGAAAGAAATCCGCATCTTCATACGGAACGCCAACGGCTCGCTGATCACCAGTGACGGCACCGGCAGCGCTAGGGTACTGACGACGTCGCCCGGCGTGGGGCCGGCCAGTAGCGCGTCGATTCGCTCGTCGACGATCTTCTGCACGGGCGGGACGCAACCCTTCAACACGCCTGAAGGTGAACGGTTTTGACAATATCCGGCGGTAGCGGGTGTGCTCCTCGGCGTTGGAGGTGAACACCGAACGGTGCCGCTTGTGCACGGTTGCCCATTCCCTCGTTCCAGTGCGGGTGTCTGGGCAGCCGGTCGTCGACGCTGGTGCGCGCATCGGTGAACAGTGTCCGGATGGCCTCGTAACCGTGAATCAGCCATGGCGTGCTGCCATCCCAGATCCGCACCCGGATGAGCTGCCTAGTCTTGTTGAGCGCCAACGATTCCGGGGGGGCGAGAGGACAACGCGGGTCCCGTGTCATGGGAAGTCGGGGACTTCGGTGGCGGCAGCGGTCGAGATGTCGGTCATCGTGCTCCTCGCTGGTTTCGGGGTCAGTCACCCGCCGCGTTCACGTGCACCGGCGCTCGCCATAGTCCGATTGCGTCGATCAACCCCTCGCCGGCCACGGGCCAGCTGGACCGTGCGCGCGGCGCGTGCTCTGCCAGGCGCCTTCGTGCTCGGCGCAGGTGTGCATCAACAGGTTTCGGACCATTACGATCCACTCGGAGCGCACCCGTTTGGGCAGATTCGGCAGGTACCGGTTGATGCCCTCGATGCTGCGCACCAGCTTCGGGTACGCCAGCGCGTCCTTGGTGACGACGTGGCGATAGGTCGGGTCGGCCATCGCCTGGGTGGTGAACCGCGCACACCAGCTGGGGGTGCCCAACGCGGCCAGATGGTCGGTGAGTGGCCGCACCAAAATGCTGACCCAGTCCCGCAACTCGGTCGAATCGCCGATCTCGTGTAACATCTGCGCCCGCAGCTCTTCGATCGGTTCATGGTGTTTGCTTTCGATCGCTCGCAGCAGTTCGATCCTGGTGCCGAAGTGGTAACACACCGCGGCGCCGGCCGCCTCGCTGATCTGCCGGTTGGACACGGCATACATGCCGCGCTCGGCGAATAGCCACTCGGCGGCCGACAGAATCGCTTCACGGGTACCCGTCGACCGCTGCGGTCGCATCGTCGGTTCGGCTTTCACCGCCTTAACAAACACCGCCCCCAGGATTAAATCAAGAAGTTTATTTAACGGCGTGCCGCGCAGCGCGGGAAGCGGCGCAGGTTCAGCCGCCGAGCCCCTTCTTGACCGCGTCGTCTTGCTTCTGGCCGACGTCGCTGACGAAGTCGGGCGGCGGAAGCGTGTCGGCGGGGCCGTCGAACTCCATCATCACCAAGACCTTGCCCTCGGTGAACAGCAGTGCCGCAATGCCTTTCGAATTGTCGGTGGAATTCCCGGAAACCAGCGTTCCGTCGGTGCCGACCTTGACCGGATCGGTGGCCGGGTGCTTGATGATGCCCCCTTGTCCCGATTTCGCGACGTTTAATGCGGCGGTCGCGGCGCCCGGATCGTCGTAGACCTGGATCGTGTCCGTGATGACGTGGCTGTTGTCCTGGGTGCTGAACACGACGGACGCGCCGGGCTGGCCGTTCGGGTTGCTGGTCGGCGGCGCCGCCGTGAAGGGGACCGGGGCGTCGATGTCGCTGGCCTGAATCAGCCACGCCGTGTAGTCGTTGGGTTGTACCGGCACTGGGGCGGCCGAGGATGTCGGCGCCGGAGCGGCCGCAGAGGTCGATGAGGTGGCCAATCCCGACTTGGTCGGCGCACTGGTTTTGTTGCCGCCACAGCCGGTGACCGTCAGCGCCAGCGCCGTCACGCCGATGACTCCCGCGACCACTGATTGTGAAAGCCTCATCGCATAGTGCTCCTTTGGGCTAGGTCAGGCGACGGGGTCGGTGACACCCCAAGGGCACAGTACAGTGCAGGCGCCGTCGGGCCGCCCAGGCACGATTTTTGCAGGCTATTCCAGCTGGTCACGCAGGGATGTGAGGGTGTTGGCCAAGATTCGCGAAACCTGCATTTGTGACACTCCGATAAGTTCCGCGATCTGACTCTGGGGCATCGATTCGAAGAACCACATATGCAGAACTTCGCGTTCGCGCGCCGGGAGCGCGGTGATTAGGGCACGCACCGCTTCCCGGTTGGTGATGTGGTCGATTTGCGGGTCCGCTCCTCCGACCGAGTCGGCCAACAGGCGCGTCTTGCCCGAGCTGTCGGCGCCCACCGGCGCGTCCAGGGATTCCAGCTGGTAGGCGTCGCCGGCGACGAGAGATTCGACGATTTCCTCGTGTGCGACGCCGAGTTCCTCCGACAGCTCACGAGCCGTCGGAGCGCGGCCTAACCGCTGCACTAAATCTGCTGTGGCCCTGCCGATTTGGACGTGAAGTTCACGCAGCCGGCGGGGGACCCGCATGCCCCAGCTGTAGTCGCGGAAATGGCGGCGAACCTCGCCCATCATGGTGGGAATCGCGAACCCGATGAAGCTCGGTCCTTTGTCCGGATCGAACCGGTTGATCGCGTTCATCAACCCCAGGCGGGCGACTTGGGTCAGGTCATCAAGACCCTCGCCGCGCCGCGCGAAATGTCGAGCCACATGGTCGGCCAGCGGCAGGCATCGATTCACGATGCGCTCGCGCTGCCGGCGATATTCGTGTGATTCGGCCGGCATGGAGCGCAGCACCATGAACATTTCGACCACGTCGTCGTAGGAATCGTCATTGCGCGTAGATGCCGGGCGGGCCAGCCTGGTGGGTGTGAGTGCTTCGGTCATTGTGCGTGGCGCCCTTTCGCCGTTAAGAATTTCGCGAAAGGAACTGCGTACCAACGGTTTTGCATTGCGGCACTTCCTTCGAAGTCGCGTGCAGGGGTATCGCAGGCGTACGCACGGCACTCCACTGCACCAGAGATCCGTCGACACGGATTGGTGGCGCAGCGCACGCATCGCGGGGATGGGGCAACCGGATTAACTGAAGTTCGCCGGAGCCATAACCCAACAGCCGTGCGGCTGACTGACCGCTTTTAGCTAAACGGCGACGTGTCCAGAACGAACCCTATTATTAATGCTACGCTATGCGGGCAGATTGCATGATCGGATCTCGGACGCCCGGCTCCTGAGCAACCTCGCTCAAGGGCGGAACCACGCCGTCGGGAGCGTGTTGCGGATCGCCAGCAAACATAAATTGACATCAGAGTCAACCGCTGCGATGCTGACGCCCTCGGTTCTCACCTCGCGGCCCGCTGGGTACGCTTCGGCGAATGTGCGTGACCGGCGCCGGGCGCCCACCCCGATGAGCGGCCCAGGCGAGCTGTTGGCCGGCCGGGGTGCAGTCGTTTCCGGGGACAGCCGCGGGGCCGCCGGCGTGACTGGAGCGGCCGATGACGAACGCATTGCGCAGCTTCTCGTCGACACCTGTTGAGGCACGTTCGGACGCCTCGACGTCATCAACTGCGCCGGCATCGCCGAACCTCCCAGCTCGTCGATCCTCGACATCTCCGCCGACGACGTCAATCGGCTGATCAACGCGCACGTCGGCACGGTGTTTCACACCTGCCGGGTCGCGGCAGGTGTGCTGGTCACGCAGGGGTACGGGGTGATCATCAACACCAGCTCCGTCGTCTTCCTCGGCGATTACGGCGGCACCGGCTACGCGGCCGGCAAGGGAGCCGTCAACGGTCTGACCGTGGCGATCGCCGCGGAGCTCAAAGGAAAAGGCGCCCGGGCCAACGTCGTCTGCCCGGGCGCACGGACGCGACTGTCCAGTGGCGCCGAGTACGAGAACCACAACGAGGATCTGCACCGTCGCGGCCTGCTGGACGACTGACCAGGCAAGCCTCGCTGGACAGCGCGTCACCTGGTTTTGTGACCTCGCTCTACGCGTACCTCGCCAACAACCTGGCGTGTGACATAACCGGTCAGATCCTGGTCGCTGCAAGCGGATTCGTCGGCCGCTTCGACCGGCCCACGCCAGCACTGCTCGGTTATCGCGACCGTCACGGCGCGTAGCCGTGGTCGATCCAGGAGCTGCACCAGATGATCGCCGCAGTAGGCTGATACTTCGCTGTCGTCCACCAGGCATACAGCAAGCGGAGTGTGGCGAAGGTAACTTCCGTTGGCCAACCGAACGGCCCGCAACCTTGAACCGATTTGCGTGCGGCAACGTATCGAGGAAAGTGACGAGCCGAAGCAAGGTAGCCGATAAGCAACGGCCGAGCCGGCCCGGACCCGGGGGGCGGATGTTGCAGCGTGATCGGGTAGGCGTCGGCAGTCAGGTCAGCTGTCTGCCACCCGGGCAGGCCGGATCGGAGCAACCGTTGCGGGTCCTGGTGGTGGGCGCGGTATCTCGGTGGCCCGCGGCCTGTTGTGAGACGGGCACGACGTCACCGTGTTCGATCAGCGCGCCGACATCCAGGCTGGTGGCGGGGCGGTGACCAGTTGGTCCAACGGCGAGACGGTGTTGCGGCAGCTCGGTGTCGACATGGGTGGGGGCCGGTCAGCTGTTGTCCAGCGTGCGTGTGCGCACCTCGACGGGACGCCGGATCGCCACCATCGACTTGGGCGCTCTGGCGCAGCGGCTGGGCGCGCCGGTGCGGATGGTTCCTTGCCAGGTCCTGCTGGAACGGCTGATGAATGACTTCCCGCGCGAAGTCATTCGGCGCCGCGCCCGCGCGACCCGGGTCATCACGCTGCCCGACGGCGTGGCCGTCGGTTTCGACGACGGCAGCGTGGTCGAGGGCGACCTGCTGATCGGGGCCGACGGCCTGCATTCTGTTATCCGCGATGGGGTCGGCGCCCCGGCCGCAGAAGCGACCGGATGGTGCAGCTGGCAGGGACCGGTGAGCGTTCCGGAAATCGTCGACCGGGAGAGCGCCTACATCGTGGTCGGCGAGCGGGGCAACTGCGGTGGCTGGGCGCTGACCAGTTTCGTGCGATTGACCAGCCACCCCGGCATCGCCGCACAGGTCGGTCGCGATCTCGCGGTGTCCGGCCCGGTCGGTTCCTGACGCGATGACCACCAGCCCGGTCACCGATTCGTCCACGCGGACCGACACCGTGCGCGTTCGATGCGATTTCGACGCGCCCTCACGCTGGCTCTGGCTGGTCAAATGGTGCATGCTGGCTGTGCCGCACTATCCCATCCTGATACTTCATCTACCTGGTCTATCCGCCGATGGCGCTGATTGCGTGCATCGCAATCCTGATCACGGGCCGCTACCCGCGCCCGATCGTCGCGTTCAATGTCGGCGTGCTGCGCTGGTCGTGGCGCGTGATGAACTACCGCTTCCCGATGAACAGCACCGACCGGTACCCGCCCTTCACCCTGGCGGCCCGGCCCGACTACCCGGGCGATCTCGAGATCGAGTATCCCGAGCAGCTGTCGCGATGGGCAGTACCGGTGAAGTGGTGGCTGCTGGGGCTGCCACAGAGACCGCTGTGCTGGCGATGGAACCGTTGTTGCAGGTGCTCACCGTGATTGCCGCCGCGGCATTGTTGGGCACCGGTTCCATCCCGCAGGGCGGGTTCGATCTGCTGGTGGGCATTTGTCGATGGCGCTACCGAGTCGCGGCGTATGTATCGTTGATGTGTGACGAATATACGACATTCCGGATGGATCTAGGTGGCCATTAAACGCGCTAATCCCTTATTTACCTACGTGTATCGCGCATCGGAACCTCCAAGTCCCGCCAGCTCGGCGCGCCCATCGTAGACGTAATTCGGTGCCGGCACGGCGTGGCGGATATCGCTGAGCAGTCGGTGCCGGGCGCGGCGGCGATCTGCAGACTGGTCGCCACCGGGCGATCGAACCAGGACCGCAACCGATCCAGGCTCATGCCGACCGTGCCGCTGACCGTGGAGAAGTAGGGACTAGGGCCAGCATCCTGGCCTGTTGCACGCCGTGCGGGGTTTGCATCCGCAGCGGATCGCCGACCCGGACGTGCAGCGTCTTGCCGAGGTTCTGGGTGAGCACGACGCCGTGCCCGGCGAGCACCTGGTCACGCGTCTGTTGGTCCAGCGCCCGGTACAAGGGATCGGCGGTGCCGGAGGCGAATCCGTCGAGCATCACCCGGGTGCCGCCGACTTCGGCGAACCCGAAGGCGCCCTCGGCCACGTGGGCGACACCGGGCAGCACGGCCAGCTTCTCGGAAAGTCCTTGCGGCAGCGCATCAGTGGGGTAGGTGTCGGGGGCGCGCGCCACCGCGACCCGCTGCATCTGCCCACCGGACAATTCCGCCGGCCGGTGGTCGGTCCGGTTCCCCAACCAGATCCGCTCCAACAGCCGAATCGCATCCGGCTTGGCCTTGCCCAGACGGACTCCGTCCAGCAGCTTGGGCACGGCGACGTTCTCCCGCTCCGACAGGGTCGGCAGCAGGTTGAAGAACTGGAAGATGAGACTGAGCGCTGCTCAGTTACCTCATGGGCGCCCATCGGACTCAAACACCTCCCCACCGTCCAGCCTCCCAGCCCACCGGCCGATACACCGAACCGAAGCGCCGGCATGTGGTCTTCTTCAATAATTCCGGCAAACGCGTGCCCGGCGAGCCGACGCGCTTGCTCCGCTTCAGCGCGGGGTATCCGTCGTGAAATGCGGCGACGCGGCCAAATCAGCGAAGTTTCCGGCAGGGAGCGTGAGACTGTATAAGCCTATGCAGAACCACGACTACCTGACCTACGAAGAGTTCGGACGCAGATTCTTCGAGGTCGCCGTCACCCCTGAACGGGTCGCCGCGGCGCTCGCAAAAATCGCCGGCAACGAGTTCGCGATGGAACCGATCGCTCAGGGTCCCGGCGGCATCGCCAAGGTGAGCGCCAACGTCAAGATCCACGACCCGCGCGTGACACGACGGTTGGGTGACAATATCACCTTCGTCATCCACATTCCGCTGTCCATCGACCTGCTGCTGGACCTGCGGCTGGACAAGCAGCGATTCCAGGTTTCCGGCGACATCGCCCTGCGCGCGACGGTGCGGGCCGCCGAACCCCTGGTGCTGATCGTCGACGTCGCCAAGCCGCGGCCGTCGGACATCACGGTCAATGTGTCGTCGAAGTCCTTTCGCGGCGAGATCCTGCGGATCCTGGCCGGTGTCGACGGGGAGATCGGCCGATCCATCGCGCAATACGTCGCCGACGAAATCGATGCGCCGGAATCACAAACCGCACAGGTCATCGATGTGGCCGAAAAGCTGAACGAGGCCTGGCCCTAACGAGCCGCCGGGGCGTTTACCGGTTCCACCCGCGTGGGTATGCGCCGCCGAACGGCTGCGAACCGGCCCCCGTACCACGAGGAGCGACAACCTTGGCGCAAGTAGATGTTTCGACCAAGTCCGAGCTGAACCTGGCCGCCGCCTGGAAACTAGCCTCCGACCTGGGCCGCTTCGACGAATGGATGACGATCTTCGGTGGCTAGCGCGGCGAGATACCGACCACGATCGAGCGGGAACGAAGGTCTCGTCGTGCATCAAGGTCAAGGATTTCCGCAATGTCGTGCACTGGACGGTCACCCCCGCTACGACGGACCCGAATCGATTGAGCTGCAAGGCCGCGGCCAGGGCGAAATCAGGCTCGTCGTGGCCATGGAGGTCACGGACACCCATCCGGGGCTCGATTTTTACCTCAACACCGACATCAGCGGCGGCGTCCTGAGCGGACCGATCGGCAAGGTGGTGGCCCGCGTCCTGCGCTCCGATGTGCGTAAGTCGGTGGAAACCTGGCCGCAATGCACTGATTCGGCATTCACTCACCGGGTGGGATGGCCGGCGAACCGGTCGCGTTCGGCCTGGCGGATCCGCCGACGGTCCATACCGAGCCAGTCCAGGCCGGCTCCCAACGCCATCAGCCCGACGATCGCCGCGGCGACACCGCCGTCGACCTGACCAAGAGCGAAGTTGGCGATACACACGCCGAGCGCGAGGACGGCCGCCCCGAACACGAGGAGCGCCGGGGTCCGCACCGAGTCCGGCGGCGGGTCTTCGGCCCGGCCACCGAAGCGATCACCGACCGAGTCGCGTCCGTTGTGCTTCATCAGCACCTTCCATAGCTCCCGTGCGTACAGCCCTTCCCGACAGCTACCCGAAAGACGGCCTGTCCAAACGGTTTCGGTGGCTGCTCAGCCCGGATCGGGCGGCAAAACCCGGCGTACCGGTCGCGTTTCGATGGAGTGGACCGTCAACGCGCGCCGGCGGATCCGCCATCCGCTGGCAGTCGCCTGATACTCGTCGACGTAGCGCAGATGCCAGACCACGTCGAACACGTCATCGGCGCGCTGCGTCCAGCGCTAGGCAACACAGGCGATACGCCCGCGCGCCGTGCCCTGCCGCGGCCCCAGGTCGTACACCTCACCGACAATCGCGTACTCGGTGCGCGTCACCGCGGCGACCGCCGCCAGCACTGTCGCGATGGCTGACCGGCCGCGATGCACGTGAACAGGGGTCAGCGTAGGGAGGCTCCGGCGCGTCCAGCTCCCCATCGTTAGTTAAAAGTGCTGCCACAGAATCGAATTGGCGGTCGTCGATACCCGCGGCGTAACGGTGCACCAAATCGGTGAGGGCGGCCCGGTCGTCCGCGGAGACGGTCATGGGCTAGATGGCCGGTGGCGTCAGCGTCGTTCGCACGGCCTCGGCCAGGGCGGCGGCCCGCCGATCGGTTAACACATCCTCGAGCTTGACCGGGCAACCGTCGGGACCGGTCAGCGGAACCCGCCAGTTTTGGGTATTCGTCGGTGGTTACCATCTTGCTGCCAAACCCTAGCCGGAACGATGCGGGGGAGGGCAGGGATATTTTGCTGGCCACCGAGCGCTTTTCCCGATCGCACCGCGCCGCCGAGGCATCCGCTCGACAGGACGGGTTGGCCCTACGCCGCTACGATCCGTGTGAGCATACGATTTATTCGGGCTGGGGGGATTCCGTGGGGACGGGCTAAACTACCAGCTCAGCGGTGCTTGCCGGCAAGGCGGCAGTCGCGGTCACCGACGGGCGGGCGACCGGATCGATGGACACAACGAGGCTTGGGAGTGAACGCCACATTGCGCAACATGGCGAGGGCATTGCGCGTGACTTACCGTTATCGATGTGATTCGCGCTCTGGACGGTGTCTAGGCGTTCTAGAAGACCGGATGGTGGCTTAGTGGCGGAAGACAGTCGCGGGCAGCGCGGCTCGGGGTACGGCCTCGGGTTATCGACGCGCACGCAGGTGACCGGCTATCAGTTCCTCGCTCGCCGGACGTCCATGGCGCTGACCCGGTGGCGGGTCCGCATGGAGGTCGAGCCCGGACGGCGCCAGACGCTCGCCATCGTGGCGTCGGTGTCCGCGGCGGTGGTGATCTGCCTGGGCGCGTTGCTGTATTCGTTCATCAGCCCGGCCGGGCAGGTGGGCGATTCGCCGATCATCGCCGACCGCGACTCGGGGGCGCTGTATGTCCGCGTCGGCGACAAGCTGTACCCGGCGCTGAACCTGGCATCGGCCCGATTGATCACCGGGTGGCCGGACAACCCGCATTTGGTGCGGTCCAGCCAGATCGCGAACGTTCCGCGCGGTCCGATGGTGGGCATCCCCGGCGCACCGTCGACTTTCGGTGCGAAGACCCCGACGTCGTCGTCGTGGCTGATCTGCGACACAGTCTCCGACTCGACCGGCGTCGGCTCACCCTCGGGCGTCACGGTGACGGTGATCGACGGCACGCCGGATCTCAACAATCGCCACCGGGTCTTGAACGGCTCCGACGCGGTGGTGTTGAGCTACAGCGGCGACACCTGGGTCATTAGGGAGGGACGCCGGTCACGGATCGACGCGGCCAACCGCTCGGTGCTGTTGCCGCTCGGGTTGACGCCGGAACAGATCAGCATGGCCAAGCCGATGAGCCGCGCGTTGTTTGACGCGCTGCCGGTCGGCCCCGAACTGGCCGTGCCCGAGGTACAGAACGCGGGCGCCCCGGCGACCTTCCCCGGCGCGCCGGGACCGATCGGGACGATCCTAGTCACACCTCAGATCAGTGGGCCGCAACAGTATTCGCTGGTGCTCGCTGATGGTGTGCAGACCTTGCCCCCGCTGGTCGCCCAAATCATGCAGAACGCCGGCGGTGCGAACAACACCAAGCCGGTGACCGTGGAACCGGTCCTGTTGGCGAAGATGCCGGTCGTCAACAAGCTGGATCTGTCGTCCTACCCCGATAACCCGCTGAATGTCACGGACCTGCGGGAGAACCCGTCGACCTGCTGGTGGTGGCAGAAGAACAGCGGCGAAAACCGCGCTCGCATCCAGGTGGTGTCCGGACCGACCATTCTGGTCGCCCAGTCGGAGACGAAAAAGATTGTCTCACTGGTGAAGTCAGACACCACCGGCCGCACCGCCGACCAGGTCTACTTCGGGCCCAACTTCGCCAACTTCGTGGCGGTCACCGGTAACGACCCCGGCGCCAAAACCACCGAATCAATATGGTGGGTGACCGACGCCGGTGCCCGATTCGGCGTCGACGACACCCGCGACGTTCGGGAGGCTCTGGGTTTGCAAACCACCCCGAGCCTGGCGCCCTGGGTGGCGCTCCGACTCCTTCCGCAGGGCCCGACGTTGTCGAGGGCTGATGCGTTGGTGCAGCACGACACCCTCCCGATGGACACATCCCCTGCAGAGTTGGTGGTACCGAAGTGAAGCGTGGATTTGCCCGGCCGCAACCGGAGAAGCCTCCGGGCATCAAGCCGGAAAACATCGTCCTCCCCACCCCGCTGAGCATTCCGCCGCCTGAGGGTAAGCCCTGGTGGATGGTCGTGGTTGGCGTTCTGGTGGTCGGTCTGCTGATCGGCATGATCGCCATGACGTTCGCCAGCGGCTCGCGCGTTTTCGGCGGCGCCGGTGCGATCTTCCCGATCTTCATGATCGGCGGCGTCGCGATGATGATGTTCGGCGGCCGGTTCGGCGGTCAGCAGCAGATGAGCCGGCCGAAGCTTGACTCGATGCGCGCCCAGTTCATGCTGATGCTGGACATGCTGCGCGAGACCGCGCACGAGTCGGCCGACAGCATGGACGCCAACTACCGCTGGTTCCACCCGGCTCCGGACACCCTGAGCGCCGCCGTCGGATCGCCGCGGATGTGGGAACGCCAACCCGACGGCAAGGACCTCAACTTCGGTGTCGTCCGCGTGGGTGTGGGGATGACGCGGCCCGAGGTGACCTGGGGTGAGCCCCAGAACATGCCGACCGACATCGAGCTCGAACCCGTGACCGGTAAGGCGCTGCAGGAATTCGGCCGCTACCAAAGCGTCGTCTACAACCTGCCCAAGATGGTCTCGCTGCTCGTCGAGCCGTGGTACGCGCTGGTCGGGGACCGCCCGCAGGTTCTGGGGCTGATGCGGGCTGTTATCTGCCAGCTAGCCTTCTCGCACGGCCCCGACCACGTGCAGATGGTGGTCGTCAGTTCGGATCTGGACGAATGGGACTGGGTCAAATGGCTGCCGCACTTCGGTGACTCCCGGCGCCAGGACGCGGCCGGCAACGCACGGATGGTCTACAGCTCGGTGCGCGAGTTCGCTGCTGAGCAGGCCGAATTGTTCGCCGGGCGTGGATCTTTCACGCCTCGCCACGCCAGCTCGTCGGCGCAGACGCCGACACCGCACACGGTGATCATCGCCGACGTCGTCGATCCCCAGTGGGAGTATGTCATCAGCGCCGAGGGTGTCGACGGTGTGACGTTCTTCGACCTGACCGGGGCCCCGATGTGGATGTCGGTGCCGGAGCGGACGCTGCGGTTCTGCGACAAGGGCGTGATCGAGGCGCTGCCCCGCGACCGCGATACCTGGATGGTGATCGACGACAAGCCGTGGTTCTTCGCGCTCACTGACCAGCTTAGCGCCATCGAGGCCGAGGAGTTCGCGCAGAAGCTGGCGCACTGGCGCCTCGCGGAGGCCTACGAGGAGATCGGCCAGCGGGTCGCCCATATCGGCGCTCGGGACATCTTGTCCTACTACGGAATCGACGATCCGGGAAACATCGACTTCAATTCGCTGTGGGGTTCCCGGACCGACACGATGGGCCGGTCACGGTTGCGGGTGCCGTTCGGCAACCGCTCCGACAACGGCGAATTGCTGTTCCTGGACATGAAATCACTGGACGAGGGCGGCGACGGCCCGCACGGCGTCATGTCCGGAACAACCGGTTCCGGTAAGTCGACGCTGGTGCGCACCGTGATCGAGTCGCTGATGCTCGCCCACCCGCCGGAGGAGTTGCAGTTCGTCCTGGCTGACCTCAAGGGTGGGTCGGCGGTGAAGCCCTTCGCGGGCGTGCCGCACGTCTCCCGGATTATCACCGACCTCGAAGAAGACCAGGCGTTGATGGAACGGTTCCTGGACGCGCTGTGGGGTGAGATCGCCCGTCGTAAGGCGGTGTGCGACAACGCCGGTGTCGACGACGCCAAGGAATACAACTCGGTGCGGGCCCGGATGCGCGCTCGCGGTCATGACATGCCGCCGTTGCCGATGCTCGTGGTAGTCATCGACGAGTTCTACGAGTGGTTCCGCATCATGCCGACCGCGGTCGACGTCCTCGACTCCATCGGCCGGCAGGGTCGCGCGTACTGGATCCACCTGATGATGGCCTCGCAGACCATCGAAAGCCGCGCCGAGAAACTCATGGAAAACATGGGTTACCGCCTGGTGCTCAAGGCGCGTACCGCGGGTGCGGCGCAGGCGGCCGGTGTGCCCAACGCCGTGAACCTGCCCGCACAGGCCGGTCTGGGGTATTTTCGCCGGAGTCTGGAGGACATCGTCCGGTTCCAGGCCGAGTTCCTGTGGCGCGACTACTACGCCCGGGGCGTCGACGCCGACGGTGAAGAAACGCCGGTGCTGGTGCACAGCATCGATTACATTCGCCCGCAGCTGTTCACCACGGCGTTCACCCCGCTCGAGGTCAGCATCGGCGGCCCGGAGCTCGAGCCGCAGGCCATCATCGGCAACGGCGAGCTGCTTAACGTGGACCCGGTCGGGGTCGAGGAAGAAGACGAAGAGGGCATCCGGACGCCCAAGGTCGGCACCGAGATCATAAACCAGCTCCGCAACATCGACTTCGAGCCGTACCGGTTGTGGCAGCCGCCGCTGACCCAGCCCGTCGCGATCGACGACCTGGTCAACCGGTTCCTGGGCCGGCCGTGGCACCAGGACTACGGCATCGCCCGGGATCTGGTGTTCCCGATCGGCATCATCGACCGGCCGTTCAAGCACGATCAGCCGCCGTGGACGGTCGACACCTCCGGGCCGGGCGCCAACGTCCTGATCCTGGGTGCCGGCGGTGCCGGCAAGACGACGGCGCTGCAGACACTGATCTGCGCGGCGGCGCTGACCCACACACCCGAGCAGGTCCAGTTCTACTGCCTGGCCTACAGCAGCACCGCATTGACGACGATCGCGCGTCTTCCGCACGTGGGTGAGGTCGCTGGTCCGACCGACCCGTACGGCGTCCGCCGGACGGTGGCCGAGCTGCTGGCGCTGGTGCGTGACCGCAAGTGCAGTTTCCTCGAATACGGGATTGCGTCGATGGACGTCTTCCGGCGCCGCAAGTTCGGCGGCGACGCCGGTCCGGTGCCCAACGACGGTTTCGGCGATGTGTATCTGGTGATCGACAACTACCGGGCCCTCGCCGAGGAGAACGAGGTGCTGATTGAGCAGGTCAATCAGATCATCAACCAGGGCCCCTCGTTCGGGGTGCACGTGGTGGTGACGGCCGACCGCGAATCGGAGCTGCGGCCGCCGGTGCGTAGCGGTTTCGGTTCCCGCATCGAATTGCGCCTGGCTGCAGTCGAAGACGCCAAGTTGGTGCGCTCCCGTTTCGCCAAGGATGTTCCGGTCAAGCCGGGACGCGGCATGGTCGCGGTCAACTACGTGCGGCTGGACAGCGATCCTCAAGCGGGCCTGCACACCTTGGTGGCCCGGCCGGCGATGGCCAGCACTCCGGACAACATCTTCGAATCCGACAGTGTCATCGCGGCCGTCAGCCGGCTGGCCAGTGGCCAGGCGCCTCCGGTGCGCCGGCTGCCAGCCCGGCTCGGGGTGGAGCAGGTCCGCGAGCTGGCTGCCCGCGACCACCGCCAGGGCGTCGGTGTGGGCGGAATCGCCTGGGCCATCTCCGAATTGGATTTGGCGCCGGTGTACCTAAACTTCAACGAGAACGCGCACCTGATGGTGACCGGCCGGCGCGAGTGCGGCCGCACCACGACGCTGGCCACGATCATGTCCGAGATCGGGCGGCTGTATGCGCCCGGATCCAGCACCGCGCCGCCACCGCCGGAGGGCAAGCCGTCGGCGCAGGTGTGGCTGATAGACCCGCGCCGTCAGCTGCTGACCACGCTGGGCACAGAGTACGTGGAGAAGTTCGCCTACAACTTGGACGGCGTGCACGCCATGGTGGGCGAGCTGGCGGCCATGCTGGCCACCCGCCAGCCCCCGCCCGGTCTATCCGCCGAGGAACTGCTGTCGCGGTCGTGGTGGAGCGGTCCGGAGATCTTCCTGATCGTCGACGACATCCAGCAGCTGCCGCCCGGCTTCGACTCACCGCTGCAACAGATCGCTCCGTGGGTGACGCGGGCCGCCGACGTCGGTCTGCACGTCCTGGTCACCCGCACGTTCGGTGGTTGGTCGTCGGCGGGCAGCGACCCGATCCTGCGGGCCCTGCTCCAGGCGAACACGCCGTTGCTGGTGATGGACGCCGACCCGGACGGGGGCTTCATCCGCGGGCAGGTGGAGGGCGGCCCGCTGGCCGGGGCTCTTCTACG
>NZ_LR655712.1 GCF_902168065.1 Mycobacterium tilburgii
ACCGGGCACAGGGGGCGGGACCGCCGGGTCAACCGGTGGCGGCGGCAGGCCCGGCAGCTGCGGCAGCTGGAAGGGCGGTGGCGCCGGGGCGGGCGGTGCGGCGACCAGACCCGGGTCACCGGGGTCCGGATCCGCCACCGTGGGACCGGTGCCGAGTACCAGCACCGCGGCTGTTGCGGCTGCGTTCAGAGCAGCAAAGAGGCTTGCCCTCGTCCAGCCCGACATATGCATACCTCCAGTCAGTCGCTGGCCCCAGTCTGGCATAGCAGCATTACCAGCTACCTAATTCGCGCGGGCCGCAGCGCCCTCCAGAGCCACAATTCTCGGCGTTGAACAGCAGAATTATGAATCCCGTGAGCTTCACGGAGCAACGTCAAGCATCCGCCGGTTAGCGGCGATGCCGACCAGCGCGACGGCCATCAGCCCGGCCGAGGCGGTCAGCATCAGCGCGACGCTGTGTTCGTAGAGCAGACCACCGGACAGCGAGCCCGCCATGATGCCTACCTGAAACGCCGTCACGTAGAGCCCGGAGGCGCCGTCGGGGTCGTCGACGCCGTTGCGCATCGCCGCGGATTGCATCATCGGCGACACTGCGGTGGCCATGGCGCCCCACAGCACGATCGCGGCGGTGCCGATCAATGCGGTGGCCGCGGTGGCGCGGTCGCCGAAGGCCAGCGCGGTCAGCACTACAAAGGCGCAAGTCAAACCGGTCATGCACAGGATGACGGCACTACGGGGCCGGCTGTCCAGCGGACGTGCCACCAGCGGCACCGACAACAAGCCGGCCAGCCCGTAGGCGACCAGCAGCCAGGCCTGGTTCGGCCCGCGCACGCCCACGACGTCGCGAATGACCACCGATACGTAGGTGTAGGACACGAAATGGCCCGTCACCGCGACCATTGCCAGCAGGCTCACGGTGATCAGCCGGCCGTTGCGGTGGTGGCGCGACCGCGGCCCCACGCAGGCCAGTTGGTCCTCGGTGAGGACCATCTCCAGCAGCATCGCCCGGGCGGCGACCGTGACGATGGCCGCCGCGCCCGTCACGCACACCACCGCCAGCCGCCAGCCCCACATCAGGCTCAGCGCCGCCGTCAGCGGGCTGCCGATCACCAGTGCGAGGCTGGTGCCGACGTAGATCGACATGGTCGCGCGCCCGGCGTGGCTGGGTGGCACGAGGCGGGTGGCTGTCGGCGCGATCACCGCCCACAGCAGGCCGTGCGTGATAGCGCACAGCACCCGGCCCGCGGCCAGGACGGCGAAGTTGGGGGCCAGCGCCGAGATCACCTGTGAGGCGGTCAGGCAGGTCAGGCTGAGCATCAGCGCCCGGCGCCGCGGCCAGTGCGCGGTCCACCGCACTAGTGGCACCGTCGTCAGCGCCGCGACCAGGGCATACCAGGTCAGCAGGGTTCCGACGTAGACGACGCTGACGTGCAGGTCACGGGAGATCGCGGAGAGCGCACCCACCGGCAGGATTTCGGCCGTGACATAGATGAAGGCCGCTGCTGCGAGCACCGCCAGTTGCGCGGCGATCCGTGGCGACCACGTTCGCGCGGTAGCGGCGGTTGCTGCGGTTTCGGCTGTCATGGCGTCGGTATCGGCCGGGTACCCACGTTCCTGGGTCGTCGTGCCTAATGCGATCACACTGCCTTACCGTACGCGCCGCAACAACGGATTCGCTCAACTTGACCCAGCAACGCCGTCTCAACTGGGTCACCGATCAAGAACGAACCAGCCGCGCGATTGCTGCCGAGGCGTCGGCGAGCTTAACTTGGGCTCTTTCCGGAGCCTCCGGCACCTCCTCGGTGACCGCGTGGCTCACACAGTGGTTGAGGTGCTCGTCCAGCAAATTGAGCGCCACGGACCGCAGTGCGCTGTTGACGGCGCTGATCTGGGTGAGGATGTCGATGCAGTACTTATCTTCGTCAATCATCCGGAAGATGCCCCGCACCTGCCCCTCGATGCGCCGCAGCCGTTTGGCGTAGTTGTCCTTTTGCTGCAAATACCCGTACGGACTCGTCGTCTCTGCCATCAACCTTCCCAGCTACGCACGCAGCGTCACGCGGCATGTCACTCTAATTCAGAATACCACATACCCCTGCGGGGTATGGGTGCTGAAATTGGCTTGTCCAGGCCGCACATACTTGACGAATGGCCCTCAGTACCGACGCGACAACCGCCGACATCAAACCCCGCAGTCGTGACGTCACCGACGGTCTGAAAAAGACCGCGGCCCGCGGCATGTTGCGCGCAATAGGCATGGACGACGACGACTTCGCCAAGCCGCAGATCGGCGTTGGCTCGTCATGGAACGAGATCACCCCGTGCAACCTATCCCTGGATCGGCTGGCCAAGGCGGTCAAGGAGGGCGTGTTCGCCGCCGGTGGATACCCGCTGGAGTTCGGCACCATCTCGGTGTCCGACGGCATCTCGATGGGGCATGAGGGCATGCACTTCTCGCTGGTGTCGCGCGAGGTGATCGCCGACAGCGTCGAGACCGTGATGCAGGCCGAGCGGCTCGACGGTTCGGTGCTGCTGGCCGGGTGCGACAAGTCGCTGCCGGGCATGCTGATGGCAGCCGCGCGCCTGGGCCTGGCCTCGGTGTTCCTCTACGCCGGCTCGATTCTGCCCGGGGTGGCCAAGCTGTCCGACGGCAGCGAGCGTGAGGTGACGATCATCGACGCGTTCGAAGCCGTGGGCGCGTGTGCGCGCGGGTTGATGTCGCGCGACGACGTCGACGCCATCGAGCGCGCGATCTGCCCCGGCGAGGGTGCGTGCGGCGGCATGTACACCGCCAACACGATGGCCAGCGCCGCCGAGGCGATGGGCATGTCGCTGCCCGGCAGCTCGGCGCCGCCAGCGACCGATCGCCGCCGGGACGGGTTCGCCCGTCGCAGCGGCGAGGCCGTCACCGAACTGCTGCGCCGCGGCATCACGGCACGCGACATCCTCACCAAGGAGGCGTTCGAGAACGCGATCGCGGTCGTGATGGCCTTCGGCGGTTCGACTAACGCGGTGCTGCACTTGCTGGCCATCGCTCACGAGGCGGATGTCGATCTCTCGCTGGAGGACTTCAGCCGGATCGGCTCGAAAGTGCCGCACCTGGCCGACGTCAAACCGTTTGGCCGGCACGTGATGACGCACGTCGACCACATCGGTGGCGTCCCGGTCATGATGCGGGCACTGCTGGATGCGGGTCTGCTGCACGGAGATTGCCTGACGGTGACCGGCAAGACTGTGGCCGAGAACCTGGCCGCCATCGACCCGCCCGACCCGGACGGCAAGGTGCTACGCGCCATGAGCGATCCGATCCACCCGACGGGTGGGATCACCATCCTGCGCGGCAGCCTCGCCCCGGAGGGTGCGGTGGTCAAGTCTGCCGGGTTCGATTCGGACTTGATCGAAGGCACCGCAAGGGCTTTCGATAGTGAGCGGGCGGCGCTGGACGCGCTCGAGGACGGCACCATCACCAACGGCGACGCGGTGGTGATCCGTTACGAGGGCCCGAAGGGCGGGCCCGGCATGCGTGAGATGCTGGCGATCACCGGTGCCATCAAGGGTGCCGGGCTCGGCAAGGACGTGCTGCTACTCACCGACGGCCGGTTCTCCGGGGGAACGACCGGTCTGTGCGTCGGGCACATCACGCCGGAGGCGATCGACGCCGGACCGATCGCGTTCGTGCGTGATGGCGACCGGATCCGGCTCGACGTCGCTGCCGGCACTCTCGATGTACTGGTAGATGAAAACGAATTCGTCTCCCGGCGAGAAGGTTTCACCCCTCCCCCGCCGCGCTACAAAACCGGCGTGCTGGCCAAGTACGTCAAGCTGGTCAAGTCCGCCGCGACCGGCGCGGTCTGCGGCTAGCAAGGCGAGAAGAACCCGCGTCGGACGAGGTAATCGACGGATTCCAACGGGATACGGAATCCCTCAGTTAACAAAGGTGATTCACATGGCAAACTACGAAGAGGGTACTCTGCTGACGTGCGGTCACGAAGGCTGCGGCTGTCGCGTCCGCATCGAGGTTGGCTGCCACTGCTCAGGATCGGGCGAAGACTACCGCTGCACCTGCGGCTCGCCACTGGTCCCGGTCAAGTAAATACTCGCGGCCGGTCGCACGTCGAGCAATACCTTCTCCTCGCCCATTAGCACCCGAACGCGCGGCCGGCCAACTCGACCTCGGCGGTGAGCCGTAACGCGACCGCCGAGGCGCCGACCGCCACCCGGTAGCGGCCCGCAGCGATGCGCCAGGCGGCACCGTCATAGCGGGCTAGCAGCCGAGGGGTCGGCCGCGATACTGACCCGGTGCGTCTGGCCTGGGTCCAGCTCTACTCGTTCGAATCCCAGTAGCCGTACGCGGCGCGCACTGGCCGCTTTGGTCAGATACAGGTGCGGGACGTCGGCACCACGAACCTTGCCGGTGCTGGTGACATCCGGGCTCGCCCTGATGGTGTCGTCGCCGACGACGATCAAATTTTGGTAGTCAAACCTGGTGTAGGACAACCCATGTCCGAACGCGAATAGCGGCTCGTGGCCGCGGCCGGCGAACCAGCGATATCCGACCTCGGCGCCCTCGGAGTAGTTGATGGTGATCGGGGTGCCCACCGCCGCATCCGCACCGGGTAACTCCGGGCGCGGTGTCTCGAGATCCATCGGGAAGGTGATCGGCAGGCGGCTCGGACGGGTTCACCCGGCCCACAAGGATATCCGCGATCGCCTGCCCACCCGCCTGGCCAGGGTACCACACCTGCAGAATCGCGTTCGTGGCGTCCCGCCACGGCATGACAACCGAGTTGCCGGTTTCCAGCAACACCACCGTGTTCGGGTTGACCGCCGCGACGGCGGCGATGACTGCGTCCTGTCCCCACGGCAACGACAGGTCGGCGCTGTCGAAACCCTCGCCCTCGACCCTGATTCCGAAACACGATCGCCGCATCGGATCGGCGGGCAACCCACACCGCCCCAGCCGGGCTGAGGCCGGGGTCGAACTCGAGTCGCGCATCCGGGAACAGTCTGCGCAGTTCCTCCACCGGGCTGGACGGCAGCAGGTAAAGGTTGCGCGTGCTGCCTGTCAGACCCAGGCCCGCCGATCGGGATCACGGCACGGCCGCGTACCCTCCCGGTGTGACAACGGCACTCGATCCGCAACCGGTCGGCACACCGAGGTGCGCATGGCCGCCGATGACGGCGATCCGCGCGCCGGGAGCCAGCGGAAGCACTCCGCGGTTTGCAGCAGCACCGCACCCTGACGCGCGATTTGCAGCGCAATGTCGTTGTGGGCGGCCATATCCGGTTCGGAGACGGCACCCGGACGCGGATCCGTCGTCGACGATTCCGATCGCGAACATCGAGCGCAAGATCCGCCGCACCATATCGGAGAGCCACTCTTTGGGGAACCGGCCGTCGGCGTAGGCGGCCCCAGTCGGACATGACCCAACCGCGGTAACCCCAAGTGTCTCAGCACGTCATTGATCAGAACGCTGTTCGATGAGGCGTAGTGGACGTTGACCTTGTTGTAGGACGTCATCACCGCACCGGGCTGGGAGCGTCGATGGCGAGCTTGAAGGCAAGCAGGTCGGATTCGCGATGCACGTCGGGGTCGATCACCGCGTTCAGCCAGTGTCGATTGGTTTCGTTGCAGTTCAGGGAGTAGTGCTTGACTGTCGAGATGACGCCCTGTTGCTGGATCCCGTGGACCGATTCCGCGACGATCGTCGCCGTCAAAAGCGGGTCCTCGGAAAGGTATTCGAAGTTGCGGCCGGTGCGCGGGTCGCGCACGAGGCGTGTCAGCGCCAATCCGGCCAGCAGCGCGGTCGCGGTGTCGCCCGGCCGGTAACCCGAGTTGGTGACCCCGAGGCCGGCGTCGCTCATCCGCAGGGCCGGCACACCGAGGCGCGGAATGCCCGGCACGTATCCGGCGCTCATCGGGGTGCCCGGCGGGATGCGTTCGTCGCGCAGCGGACACAGGTCGGATTGCCCCATCACCGCCACCAGCAGCGTGAAGCGCTCCGTGTCGGTCATTTGACTCTCGACGTCGCGCGCCCGGGCGTCGGGATCGTCACCGCACACCCTCTTTGGCGTAGACGACCCGCAGCACATATCCGATTTCGGGACCCATCACCAGCTCGGCCAGCCCGGTGATGGTCTCGACGAACTCGGGGCCGTGCGGTGGTTGCACCTGGCACAGGTGATGTGCCACCTCGTGCAACACCACCAGCTCGCGCAGCGCCCAGTCCGCGGTGTCGCGATCCGGAACCGCGATAACTCCTGTGCCGTACCGGTTTTCGTAGTGCGCCGCGGTGTCCGCGCGGCGGGGTCGCACGCTCAGCGGCGCGACCTCGGGCCAGCGTTGCCGCACTGCCGGTATCGCAAGCACCTGGTCAACATAGCGCTCCACGGACGTGACGGAGCCAAATCGCGCCTCCGGCGGCAGCGTCAACTGGGTGCCGAAAAAGTCGATGGCCGAAGACCCGTGTTCGGCGGCACGGTCCAGCACCGTGCGGACGAACTCCTCGGCCGCGTACACCTTGGCACGCTGGGAATCCCGCGAGGTCACCTCCCCAGCGCGCTCCGCGCTCCCGGCAAATCGGCGCTGTTGTCGAGCCGGGCGCGTTGTCCGGCCCGATCGCCGGCGCGGCGCGCCGCTGACGAATATCCGGCCGAGGCCCGGCTAGCGTGCCAGGTGCCGCGCGCCTTGGACGCCGTGCGATAGTAGGCGCGCAGCTCAAGATCCTTGTCCCGCAACGCGATAGCTGTGCCGGGCCGGCGGCTGCGGTCCTCGGTGGCCTCACGTCGCGCCTGCTCACGGGCCTCGCTGAGCCGCTGGCCGACGCGGGCGCCGAACGCCAGCTGGAAGTTGAGCCGGGCGGTGATCGTCGGCGTGGGCCGGTGCGCACCAGACGCCAGATAGGCATCGGATGCCCGGACCATCTGCACCACCAGGCCCGTGTACAGGGCGTGGCTGGCGTCGATGTCCTCGGGGAACCCGTAAGCGTAGCAGAACGTCGAATTCGATGCGACGTCACATTTGACGTCGTTGGCGGCCGCGATCAGCACGAAGAGCTGCACATAGGTGCGCAGGCCCTTGGTGCCGGCCTCGCCAATGGTGATGGTCCGCTGTGTCGGCGTCTGCGCCGCGGACCGGTTGGACGAATGGGACCGCGCCACGGCCAAATCGATCGATGCGGCTGTCGCCAGCCGTTGCGCGGCGCTCATGAAGGCGTCGGCCTCGTGAGCGTTGTTGGTTCCTTCCGCCTGACGCAGCAGCGCAGCGATGCGCGCCAACATCTTCTCGTCGCTCACTAGCGCCGCTCCTCCTCATCGCTGCGCTCTGCATCGTCGCCGACGCGGCATAGCGCCAAAATACGGGAGCGGTCCGACAACATCCGAAATCCACAGCCCTATAGCCGGTCGGTGATCCAGCCGACGACGTCGGCGAGCACCTGGTCGCGCTCCGGCTCGTTGAAGACCTCGTGGTAGAGCCCCGGGTACACCTTCAACGTGACGTCGGCGGATCCCACGCACTCGATCAGGCGGCGACTCCCGGCGACGGGCACCAGCCGGTCCTGCTCGCCGTGCACCACCAGCAACGGCGCGGTGAGCGCTGGCGCCCGCTGCGGCATCGTCTCACCGACCTGCAGCATCGCCCGCCCGACACCCGCCGGGACCTTGCCGTGGTAAACTAGCGGGTCGGCCTGGTAGGCCGCCACCACCTCGGGGTCACGGGAGATGGCCTGCACCTCCAGGTCCTGCACCGGCAGCCCGGGCAGTATCACCCCCAGCACCTTGCCCGCGACGGCTAGTAACGACGCGACCTGGTCCTGGGCCGCCACCGCCGGGCCGGACAGCACCATCAGGTCGTAGTTGTCCGGGCGTTCGACGCCGTAGGCGAAGACGATCGCGCCGCCCATGCTGTGCCCGAGCACGACGGTCTTGAGGCCCGGATGTTCCCTGGTCGCGATGCCGACCAGGGTGTCGCAGTCGGCGGTGTATTCGGAGATGTCGCGGACCAGCATGCGCTTGCCGCCGGAACGGCCGTGGCCGCGGTGGTCCAGGGCGTAGGTGACCAGGCCGGCTACCGCGAAGCGCTGGGCGACATGGTCGTAGCGCCGGGCGTACTCCCCGAGGCCGTGGGAGAGCACCACGACGGCGCGCGGCGGAGCCATCGCGGTCTCGTCCGGGGTCCAGACGTCGTACACGATGCGCACGCCGCCCAGACCGTCGAAGTTCCGTTCGGTGCGGGTCCATGGGGAGTCCTCAATCATTAGGGGCAGCGTAATGGGCTCCTGGGACGCTATTGTCCGGGACTCTGCGTAGGCTCGGTCGGGTGCTTGCTCACGGAGAACACCGGCGACGCAGGAAGGCGCGGCGCGGGTGATTTCTCGGCCCACGCCGAACCCTAATCGCCGTGAACTGCTTGCGCACTGCTACCGGATGACCGGGTCCTTGCACGACGCGGCGGACCTGGTGCAGGAGACGTTCTTGCGGGCCTGGAAGGCCTATGACCGGTTTGACCATCCGCGACGCGACGGCGATACGCGCACCCAGGTCGTGGTCCTCAGGTCATCTCGAACTCGCAGCGGATGGTCGGTGAGCCATCGATTTCGACGCGGTGGACACCGCGCCCGGTCGCCGGGCCGTACCCGAGGTCTTTCGGCGGGGTGCTGATCCGCAGCTGGGGCCAGTCCGGTGCGATGTCGTCGCGCATGCGGGTGACGTGGTCGACGACGGACGCCGGCTTGCCCGCGACATAGCCCGGTCAGGGTTGAACGCATGGCCGCGATCGTCCCGGCCGCTACGTGCCCGGTGGGAGTGTCGAACGATTCGGCAGCGGGGATGCGTTTGTTGCTCTCCTCGATGCTGTCGATCGTGACGCCCAGGCCCGCGGCGAGCTGGTGCAGCACCGGCCCCCAGCCGAAGCTGAAGATGCTCGGCTGCGCGGCGAACGCCGGAAACTCGGGTGGCTTGCCGAATCCCAGGATCCCGTAGACGGCGGCCCGGTCCGGGTATGTGGCGTAGTTGAACATCTCCGTCACCCGTACCGAGTCGATGACCCGGGACACGCCGCTGAGTACCAGCGGCAGCACGTCGTTGGCAAACCCCGAGTCTATGCCGGTGGTGAAGAACGACACCCCGCCGTCCAGCGCGGCCCCACGCAGCGGATCGGTGAACGCCGCACGATCCAGCCCCGGCGCGTCGGGATACACCAGCGGCACCACCGAACACGACACGACGTTCTTCCTGGCCCGCAGGATCGACACCATGTCGGCCACGGCCTCGAGCGGCCGCAGGTTGGCGGCGGCGTACACCACCGCGTCGGCATAGCCGGCGAGCATCGAGCCCGGGTCCTGGGTAGCTACCACGCCCACCGGCCCGATGCCACACAGCTCCCCCGGCGTCCCTCCCCGTTTTGGTGTCGCTGTGCACGACGAGATCGGTCAGCTCAGTTCGGGGTGGTCGAACACGCCTCGCAGGGCGATGACGCCCAACGACCCCGGCCCTCGGCGGAGCTGGCCCGCAGCTGTGGCATCAGCACCTCGACCTGCGCGCTGGTCCTCGCCGAACTGGAGAACCGGTTGTGGGTGACCCGGCGCGGGACCGCCGCTTCTGCCTGGGTAGCGGATTGTTCGGCCTCATACACGGGCTGCGCGTGCAGTTCCCGCTGCTGGACCGCGGCCGCGTTGCCCTCACCTTTCTGCACGACACGCTGGGCGCGGGCTGTTCGATGTCGAAGATCGGGTGACCGGCACCTGACCACCGTCGACGCGGTGGAGCACGGCGCCGACGGCCAGCACGCCGTCGGCCAGCGCTTCCCGATCGACCCGCCGTTCGGTCTGGTCGCGATGGCCTGGCGCGACGACGATTTCGCGGCGGCCTGGCTGCGGGGCGTGACACCACGATTGAGTCGTCCGGAAATCGCACAGCAGCAACGGGGTGCTCGCCGACATCCGGTTCCGCGGTTACGACGCATGGCGATTCGACGATACCCACCAGTCGCTGCACCACCGGCTGACCGGGCTGCTCGCCGCGCTCGCGCACGCCCAGGGACTGCTCGGCACCCGGGGTACGATGACCCTGACTATGCTGAGGTCATGCCCGCTCCTGCAAGATCCGGCGTGCGGCCGATCGGGCCGTCACCGACACGCCCTGGCTGAAGTCCCGGTATTCGTTCGCCTTCGGCGACCACTACGACCCGCAGAACACCCATTTCGGGGTTCTATTCTAGTGTTCAACAACGACGACCTGGTGGCACCGGCATCGGGGTTCGACACCCACCCGCACCGGGACATGGAGATCGTGACGTGGTGCTGGACGGCGAACTGACGCACCAGGATTCGGCCGGCCAATCACGGCGTGATCTATCCCGCCCAACACATGTTGGCGGGCAGCGGGATCCTGCATTCGGAGAAGAACGACTCCGCAACGCGGCCGGTGCATTTTGTGCAGATGTGGGTGGTTCCCAACGAAACCGGGATCTCCCCGGCTACCAACAGCATGAAATCGCCCACATAGGCGCCGAACTTGTGAGCATCGCCTCGGGCCTGCCCGGACGTGATACAGCCATCTTTGTGCACAACCGCGGTGCGGCGTTACACGGCGCGCGATTGAGACCCGGCGACAGCGTCACCGCACCCGCCGCCCCGTTCCTGCACGTCTTCGTGCCGTGGGCCGGCTCACCGTGGAGGGGGCGGGTGAGATCGCTGACGGCGATGCGGTCCGGATTACCGACACCGACGGCCCGCAGCTGACCGCTCTCGAACCGACGGACCTGTTGGTGTGGAAATGCACACAAGATTTGGGCGCCTAGGCCAATAGCTCGGCTAATAGAGTAGGCGTGACAGACAGGAGCTGGCATGTCGAAAGCGCAACCGCGGCACGCGGTGCCGCACCCCGGCCGAAATGTCAAGGCACTGCGAACGGTCAAGTTCTGGGCGTTACCGATCGGTGCCACCCTCGCCCTGATGTCGGCGCTGTGCGCACTCTACCTCGGCGGCATCCTCAATCCGGAGACCAATCTGCGTCATTTTCCGATCGCGGTGGTCAACCAGGACGCCGGGACCGCCGGGCCCAAGATCGTCGATGGACTGGTTTCGGCCCTGGACAAGAACAAGTTCGAGGTCCGAGTGGTGTCGCACGACGAGGCCAGGCAGATGCTGGACCGGGCGCAGGTCTACGGCGAACTGCTGATCCCGCCCACGTTCTCGTCGAACCTGCGCGACTTCGGTGCCAGCGCCGTCACACCCGAGAAGGCAGAGCGGCCGTCGGTAACGATCTTTACCAATCCGCGGGCCGGCGCGCTCGGCGCCAGCATCGCCGGACAGACGCTGTGCCAGGCCATGGCTACCGCCAACATCAAAGTGGGACAGTATCTTTCGTCCGAGTTCACGCAACAGATCGGTGGGGCGCCGCTGACCGGGGCGGCGCAGCTGGGACTGGCCAGCCCCGTCGACATCAAATCAGCGGTGTACAACCCGCTTCCAAACGGCACCGGCAACGGACTCTCGGCCTTCTACTACGCGCTGTTGTTATTGCTGGCCGGGTTCACCGGCAGCATCGTGGTGTCCACCCTGGTCGACTCGCTGCTCGGCTACGTACCGGCCGAGTGGGGGCCGGTGTACCGATTTGCCCAGCAGGCCAACATCTCTCGCTTCCGCACGCTGCTGGTGAAGTGGCTGATCATGGTGATGCTGGCGTTGCTGACCTCGGCGGTCTACCTTACCATCGCGCACGGCCTGGGCATGCCCATCCAGCATGGCTGGCAGCTGTGGGCCTTCGGCGTCTTCGCCGTCGTCGCGGTCGGGGTCACCTCCAGTTCACTTATCGCCGTGCTGGGTTCAATGGGCCTGCTGTTCAGCATGCTGGTCTTCGTGATCCTCGGACTGCCGTCAGCCGGCGCCACCGTTCCGCTGGAGGCGGTGCCGCCGTTCTTCCGCTGGCTGGCCAAATTCGAGCCGATGCACCAGGTGTTCCTTGGGGTGCGCTCTCTGGTGTACCTCAACGGCGCCGCAGCGGCGGGGCTTTCGCACGCGCTGTGGATGACGGCGATCGGCCTGGTGATCGGCCTGCTGGTGGGCGGCATCATCACCCGCATGTACGACCGCAGCGGTTTTCACCGGATCCCCGGCGCCGTCGAGCTGGCGATCGCCGAAGCCCACCAGGCGCAGCAGAAGGCCCGGGCCGGCAAGCACGAGAGCACCAGCGTACCGGCAGACGTTGACGCAGATACCGACGCCGAACCGGCCGATTCCGATCCCGAAAAAGCAAGCGAACAAACGTAATTCGCGCGCGTCCTAAGCGTCACACGTTCGTTATTTTGGTTGACAGTGTGACTGATGGACTGATGATGTGGATGTTGTATCCGGATCAGGGCCGAAAGGGCTGCCGTGCTGACACGACTCGCCGGCTGGCACCGCGTGGCGGCCAGCCTGACAGCCATGTTCGCCTGCGGCGTCCTTACGAGCACGATCGCGCCGCCCGTCGCGCGTGCCGCCGACGGCCGCGAGATGCTCGCCAGCGCGATCGACGCCACCAAGGGCTCGTACCTGGTGTACAACTTCGGGCCCGGCCATCCCACATCGTTGCTGGATGCCAGCGGTCGCTGGGCGGGCATCTGATGATCATCAAGAACGCGTCGGCACGCCTGGCGCCGCACCTGCTGGTCGACACCCACCGGGGTGACCAGGCCCGGTGCGAGCACAACCCCGGCGCCCGCACCGGCGAGGGGCTCTGGCAGGCATCCGAGCTCTACACGCCGCTGCAGGCATGGCAACGGATGGGACAGCCGACCAGCGCGCCATCAACGCCAACTTCTTCGACGTGCGCGGGCAGATGGCCGGGTCGTGGCGGCAGACCGGCAGCAGCTCGCCACTGGGTGCATTCGTGGACAACACCAACGGGCAGGGCCGCGCCAACCCCAGGCCGTCACCGGCACCGCGGTCTACCCGGGCAAGCAAGGGCTCTCCGGCGGCGAGAACTGGTCCTCGCTGAACACGATGATCCTGCCCTCCGGCGACGCCCCGTAAGTGGTGTGGCCGCGCGGCAAAAACGACTACGACGCCGCCACCCCGGTGGTGGCGGACCTGCTCAACAAGAACGCGAAGTTCGTCGCGGTCTCGGGCGTCGGGCTGTTGGGCCCGGCCAGACCCAACAGCTGCACGATAGTGGTCCCAGCGCGGCGCGCACGGCGCTGGCCTACGTCAAGCAGCGCGACGAGATGTACATCTTCGAGGGCGGCAGCTACACCCCTGACAACATGCAGGACCTGTTCCGCGGCCTGGGTAGCGATACCGCCGTGCTGCTGGACGGCAGCGGATTCTCGGCGATCGTGCTGCGCCGGGACACCGGCGGCATGTGGGCCGGCGCGGGTTCGCCGCGGGGATCCTGCGACACTCGCCAGGTGCTGTGCGACTCCCACGAGCGAGCCCTGCCCAGCTGGCTGACCTTCAACTAAACGTCTTCTGCCGCAGCAACTCTCACACGCGGCCTGCCGAACTGGAAGATCAACAGGATGACCGCCACCACCGCCGCCACCAGGACGAACACCGGGGCAATGAAGAACCGCGACAGGGTTGCGCCGAGGAACGCTACCGACACCGCCGTCAGGTCGATGTTGGTGCGCGGGGCCAGTTAAAAGCTGAGGAAGATCACGTTGCCCGTCATGTTGGCGACGAACACGTGACCGAGGACCAAGATACTGATCGAGTCGGCCAGACCGGTGGCGAGGGGCAGCAACAGCAACGCCGCGACGGCCGACCGCTCTGAAACCGGCGACGTAGCCACCGGGGCAGTATATTTCGGTGCCGCGCCGGCTAGGGATGCGGCGCCAGATCCAGCGAGGTGACCGTCGTCATCCGGGTCACCAGCCAACGCCCATGCACGTGTTTCATGAACAACCGGTAGGACAGGTACTTCAGCGCCGGGATGTTCTTGGTCAGCGGGCTGGTGGAGGTGGTGTTCGTGTAGACGATCACGACCGCGTTCTGGCCGTCCAGAGACTCGACCGCGGCCCCGGTCACCTGGGTGCTGTTGGTGACCTTGGCTTGCTTGTTCGGCGCGACGACGGCGTCGACGAATTTGCGGTACTGCGCCTCGAAATCACCGCTGAGGTAGTTCGAGGCGCGGTCGGCGAGGCTGTCCATGTTCTCCGGCGTGTAGGTCCAAAGCGTCGTAATCGCATTGGCCGCGGTGCGCGCGACCTTCAGCTTGGTCGCCGCCGCGGCGCAGTCGGACAGGTAGGGCTGCATGGTGGCACCCGCGAACGCCGCGGAGCCGACGAACAGCACGGTGGCCACCACCACGGCGACGGCCGCCCACTTTCCGGACAGCGGTCGGCGCCGTCGGCGCTTCTTCTTGGTCTCAGCGGCGGCTTCCGCCTGCGCTTCGGCGTCGGGATCCGGCTGCAACGCCGTGTCACCGTCGACTAATTCCGCATCGACTTCTGTTGCTGCCGAGTTGGTTTCGTCCTCTGCGGCCGCATCGGTGGCCGTGTCGGCAGACTCGGCCGGCTTGTCGACGGTCAGATCACCTGCTGCAGGCTGCCTATCTTCCACTGATTCCCTTCCCGCGTAGCAGTTGCCGTCCAACGGTTGGTGTTCTCGAATACCTGCTTTTGGTCGGGCGACTTGGACGTCACCTCGGTCGCCACCATCACGATCGCGCTGCCGTCGTCGTTCCACCGCTCCACGGCCGCGCCGAGAATGGTGCCTTTGGCCGGTTCCGCCCGGGCGACCTGCAGCAGGATCTCGTTGGCCTTGTCGTGGTACTCCTTGGCGAAATCGCCTGTCGCCTCTGCCATTACCCGCAGGACATAGTCATTGGCGTGGTAGGGGTCGATGGAGGTGAATTGCGTCATGAAGCCTGTCACGTAGTTGAGCACCTCGCGAGTCTTCGACGCGTCTTGTTCCCGGAGTTGATGAAAGATCAGCATCAGCGTGGTCAGCGTGATCGCCACTACCATCAGCACCCCGGCGACCGCACTGGCCACCGGCAGACCCCACCGCCGCTGCGCCGTCTCCGGTTCGGTCGCGATGAGCAGCGACTCTTCGCCGGGCGCAAACTTGCGGCGGGGACTCATTTTCCGTTCCCCGGCGGCTTCGGTTTGGTCACCACGGCGAGATCGTCGACGCGCCAGGTACCGTTGCCGTCCTTGGCGAAGTTCACCCGCACGGTCGCGGTGATGTAACGCTCGTCGGGCGCCGCGCCCCTGCGCCCCTGCATGAACAACAGCATCGTCGCCCAATCCGGCGACGCCGATTCGACCGAACTGTCGGTCACCCAGTATTCGTTGATGACTGGGTTGCCCTTTTCGACGATGTCCTGCTGCGTTTTGAGCTGGCCGCGGTACTTGTCGGTCGCCAGCGACTGCGCCCGGCTGAAATCGTCGTGCAGCGTCTTCGGATCGTAGGTCAGCATCTGCGCGACGATCTTGGGTCCCTGAATCCTGATCTGTGCCTTGGTCTGATCGGTCGCCCGATCACGGGAGTACACCACCGCGTAGCTCATCACCACGCCTGCCAGGCACAGCCCCGCGGCGGCGAGCACCGCGATGGTCGTCCACCGGCGGATATCGAGTCGCGGCGGTTCCGAGCACCGCACCTCGGTGCGCACCAGCATGTCGGCGAAGGTGCGACGACCCGAATCCCACAGCGGCCACAGCCATCCCACCACCGAGACGGTGTCGAGCAGGTGCGCCAGGTCGCGGAGCAGCAGACCCCAGGCGCCGATGCCGCCAGCGTCGCGCCGGGTCACGACGACGCCGCACAGGGCGCGGCCCAGGCTCCAGCCGATCGTCGGCGACAGCAGCAAGCGGTTCACCAACAGCGCCAGGACGGCCAGGCCCAACACGCAGATGCACACCCACCACCACACGCCGCAGGCCGGCACCGTGAACGACACCAAAGCCATCGTCGTCGCCACCGCGGCCGCCGGAAGCACGTCGACAGCGTAGGCGCACAGGCGAATATGCCAGGGCGCCAAGGCATTCTGTGATGACCCTTGGTTGGCCGTGATCTGAGTTTCCTCGACCACCACCGTCACTTCGTCACCTGGTCGAGCTTGGCGATCCGGTATTGACCTTCGTCGAGCGCCATTTTCACCCGGAGCCGGTAGCCGGTTTCGTTCTCCGATTGGTCGTTGGCCACCTTGACGCGCATCGCCACCAGCACGTCGACCGAACCGTCCTTGTTGTTGCGCTCGACGGCCGCGCGCACGTCCGAAACCTGAACGTGGACATTCGACGATTTGTACGCCTGCACCAGCATGCCGGTGTACAGCAGGGCCTGGGCCCGGAACGCATCCGTGCCGCAGTCGATGATCTTCTGTTCGCTGGCTATCATCGCGTTGGTGTCGGGCGCCTGTGTCGCCACGACGCAGTCGATCGCCGCCTTAAGCGCCGCGGCGTTGTTGCGCGCGATCTCCTGGGTCTGGTGGTGGTAGCGCAACGCGAAGTAGCCACCGGTCCCGACGGCCGCGGCCAGCAGGACCAGGAGAGCGGCGACGCCGGCCAACAAGCCGCGGCTCAACCGCGACGGGCCACGGGCGGTCGCCTCGTCGTCGGCACCGGCCTGTTCGGCGTCGGCGTCGGCCGATTCGTCGGTGGGCCCGGCTTCCGCCTCGGCATCGACTGCGGTCTGGTCGGTCGTGTCGTCGATGACGGCAACCTCGGTAACCGCTTGCTCTTCGGCGGGCTCGGATTCCGGCGAATCCTCGGCCGTCACCGGGGAGTTACTCTCGTCGGCGACGCTGTCCGATTCCTCGCGAATCTTCAGCCGTCTCCGACGCAGACGACTAAGCATCGACATTGGTGGTGGGTTCAGCCGGCTGGCGCCAGCATCTCCTTCCATCCGTCGTCTCCTGTTTTGGTCGAGTTCTCGACGGAGTATTTGACCCCGTCGGGGCCTACCAGTTCACCGCTCTGGGGACTGTAGACTGCCGAGGGAGGCCCGGCGGGGGTAGGGGTGTAGACACACGGGTCGGGTTGCTGTCCGTTGCATTGCACGCTACCCGTGCCGGGCCGGGTCAACGGGTCGCTGGTCGGCGGCGGGGTCCCGGCCACCCGGTCGGACGGCGCCGGGTTCATGCCGTTGTTGATCGACGGTGCCGGGATCACCATGCCGGGCCGCACCGATTGATCGCAGCGTGCACCCGGTGCGGGGCAGGTCAGGATCTGGTTCGGGTCGCCGAACCACGGGTTGGTTCCGGCGGGGACGTACGGCCTGGGATCGCGGCACTCCCGCGGCGTCGCCGCCCGCTTCCCCGGCACGTCGACGCACGGAATGTTCCGCGACCCACGCACGCTGTTAGCCGGCGTGTCCATCGGGATCTTGCAGTACGTTCCGGTCGGCAGCGGCTGCAGGCTGGTGTCGGCCGGCGACCGCCACTCCGGTGCCGGGATGAAGCCGGTCAGACACGGCGGCGGCTGGTTGATCGACAGCGCCAGGTCCAGGGCGGCCTGGTTCGGGAACGGTGCCGCCACCGTCTGCGCGATCGACGCGCCCTGCGGCAGGAAGACCAGCACCTGCTCGACGCCGTTGTGGTAGCGCTTGAGCAGGTCGAACACGACCTCGAGGTTCGCCAAGGTCTGCGGCAGCGACTCGCGCACGTCGCTGAACACCGCGCTGACTTGATCGGCGGTCGGGGCGGCCTGAGACAGCACGCTTCGCACATTCTGGTCCCGCGCCGCGGCCTGCGCCGCCAGCGTGTTCAGATTGCGCGCCCAGCGCTCGATGTTGTCGCTCGACTTGATCTGACTGTCCAGGACCGGGCCCGAGTGCTGGATGATGTCGTTAACGTCGGTGATGTTCGTCCGGAAATCACCGACGATCGCCTGCGTGGAGTCGACCAGGCGCTGCAGCGCGGGGCCCAGCCCACCCACCGACTCGGCGGTCTCGTCGAGCAGCGTGGCGATCTTGTTCTTGGGCAGCACCGCAAGCCCCCGGTTGGCGGTATCCAGCGCCGGCCCGATCTCCGCGGGCACCGTGCCCTTGGTGATGGTCTGCCCGTCGGCCAGGTACTTCCCGGGGTTCTCGGTCGAAACGAGGTCCAGGTATTGCTCACCGACGGCCGACACGGAGTGCACGTTGGCGACCGCGTCGACCGGGATCTTGTACTGGCTGTCGATGCTCATCGTCGCCTCGGCGCCGTGCGTGGTCGGCTCGACGGAGGTGACCTTGCCGATCGTGATGCCCCGATAGGTCACGTTGGCGGTCGGATACAACCCGCCCGACGCCGGCAACTCGGCCTTGAGCGTGTACCGGCCGATCCCCATCAGGCTGGGCACCTGCAGGTAGTAGATGCCCAGCATCAGCACCGAGACGACCGTCAGGACAAGGAACAACCACAGCTGGCGTCGGATGAACGGAGTCAGCAATTCCGGTCCCCCCTTTCCACCAGCGGCCCGCCGGGCGCATCATTCGGGTTCGACGTGTAGCGGACGTCGGGGATCATCGTCTCAGGGTCGCGACCGAACGACTGCTCGAGTGCCCGCAGCGCGCCCGACAATCCGGTGCCGGTGAGGAACGCGTTGTCGACGGAGCTGTAGGTCACGTCCAGCGTCAGCGAGATGTTGACGTAGTCACCGCGGAACATCTTCGGGACGGTGTCGATGTCGAACGGCTGCGTCAGGATCAGCTTCAGCGCGCCGATCAAGTACGGCGAGGCGCGGACCAGCTCCTTCAGCGGACATTGCAGCGCCTGCAAATCGGTGTGCAACGGCGCGCGGGCCTCCGACAGGTACTGATCGGCGGCCTGCCTCAGCCGGCCCACCGAGTCGGCGGCATTGATCAGCAGATTCTTGGTGTCGGCGAAGTGCTTGATCAGCGGCGGGATGTCGGTCAGCACACGGTCCAGGACGTCCGCCCGGCCACCCACGTACGTCAGCAGTCGGTTGGTCGAGTCGATCGCGTGCGTGATGTCGTCACGCTGCTCGTTGAGCTGGGTGGTGAAGGTGTCCAGCTTGCCGAAGAAGGACCGGATCTGTTCGCCCCGGCCGTTGAAGATGTTATAGACCTCGTTCTGCAGCACTTCCAGGTTGGGGATGCCGCCACCACGCAAGATCAGCGACAGGCTGGCCAGCGTCTGCTCGGTGGTAGGAAACGCCGACGAGTTCTTCAGCGGAATCGTGTCGCCGTTGCGCAGCAGGTCCTGCGACGGGTTGGGCGGCGCAGCGAGCTCCACGTGCTGGGACCCCAGCAGCGAGGTCTGGCCGATCTTGGCGATGGCGTTCTTCGGCAGCTTGACGCTCTTCTTCACGCCCAGCGTCAAGGTCGCCACCCAGTTCTTCAGCTGAATGGCCTTGATCGAACCGACGAACACGTCTGCGACCATCACCTTGCTGTTGCCGTTGATGGCCAGGGTGTCGGGCACCTGGACATAAATCGTCATCGAGTCCGGGCCGCTGCCCGGCCCGTCGGGAATCGCGACGTTCGAGATGCCTCGCCACCCGCAGGAGCTCAGCAGCATCGCGATCACCAACAGGACCAGGCCGTGCCAGGCCCGGCGGCGGATCGGTGCGGCCATGCCGCTCATCGCGCGCTTCACTGGCCCAGCCCCGCGTCAGCCGGTGCCAGCGGCGGTCCACCGGCATTGGGCGCCGGGGCCGCGACCGGCGCGGGGGTCGGAGCGACCGGACCGGGCAGCACCCCCGGTCCCGGCGCCGGCGGTTGGACCGGTGTCGGAGACCGCAGCCCGATGGGCGGTAGGATCGGGTTCTCGTCGTACGCGTTCGGCGGACCCGGCGGGATCTGCAGGTTCGATTCCACGGGCTCGATGTTGGGACCACCCATCAGCTCGGCCAGCGATTCCGGAGTCATCAGTCCCGCGGTGATCGGCCCCACTTGCTGCCCCTGCATGCCCTGCGCGACGACCCAGCCGTGCTGCGTGTTGCGGTGCGACAACGGCGTGTCCTGCACCCAAATACCCGGCACCGTCGTGTCCTTGTAACCGGGCGGTGGCTGCAGCCGCGGCTCTGAGTACGCTATCTGCTTGGGCAGCGTCTCGGCCGTACTGAACAGGTTCAGGCCGAACGGCAGGTAGTTGAACTTGATCGCGTCGAGGATCGGCGCCAAATAC
This sequence comes from Mycobacterium tilburgii, assembly GCF_902168065.1. Lineage (GTDB taxonomy): Bacteria > Actinomycetota > Actinomycetes > Mycobacteriales > Mycobacteriaceae > Mycobacterium > Mycobacterium tilburgii. Next base: position 20,062 of record NZ_LR655712.1, read on the forward strand.
TCCGCACACAACTCCGCCGATTCCTGATATCCGAGCCGGCTGCCGCCTTGGATCGCGCTGCAGATGAACTGCATCGGGTTGGCGAAGTTCGTGATCGCCGGAATGGCGACCAGCGACCCGTGCGAAGGGTGATAGATCTGGTTGAGGTTGGAGGCCGCTGTCGGCAAGATGTGCAGCGCCGTTTCCAGCCCGTTCAGGGAGTCGGGTTGCAGCAGCGTGTTCGTCGCCGTGGCCAGGTTGTTGACGTCGGTGGCCAGCACCTCGTGGTTCTTGTCCAGCCACGGGCGCACCGTGGTCAGCAGACTGTCGAATTGCTGGATGGCGTTCGACAGGTCGCCGTCGGACGAGGCGAGCCGGCCGGTGAAGTCAGCCAGGTTCTGATTCAGCGCGACGAACTGCGCGTCGTCCTGATGCAGCGCGTTGACGAACAACGCCAAACTGCGCACCACCGCGAAGAAATCACCGCGGCCCTCGTTGAGCGCAGTCAATGCCGACGACAGCCTGTTCAGCGCGTTGTTGATCTGCTTGCTCTTTCCGGCCAGACCATCTGCGAAGGACGTGATGACCTCACCGAACGGACCCGTCGGCTGCTCCTTGGTGGGGCCGAGCTTAAAGATGATGTTGGTGATGTTGTTGCGCAGCTCGTCCCACTCCGCCGGTACCTGGGTGCGCTCTTCGGGAATCACGGCGTTGTCACCCAGCACCGGCCCACCCTTGTAGGGCGGCTCCAGCTGAATCGCGCGGGACGCCACTAGCGTGGGGTTGAGGATCACCGCGGACGCGTTGGCCGGGACCTTGTACTTGTTCGCGTAGTGGAACGTCACCTTCATCTTGTCGCCGACCGGCTCGATGCTGTCGATCGCGCCGACGCGCAGGCCCATGATCTGGACCTTGTCCCCCTTGTAGAGCGCGTTGGTCGCGGGGAAGTAGGCGACCACGGTGTTGTTAGTCAGCTTCTCGAACAACCTGTAGCCGACGTAGCCGACCACCAGGGCCACCACCACGATCAGCGATCCGACGATCACCGACGTCCGGGAGAACTTGGGTAGCCTCACATTGCGGATGTCAAAGATGGTGCTCAATTCTGGCTACCTCCCGTGACACCACTACCACCCGATCCGCCCGGGTTGATGAACGGCGCCGGCAACTTGTTCCCCGGCCCGGGCGGACCCGGCGCGAACGTCGACGGCGGCGGCGTCGATCCGGCCGGCGCCAGATTCTCGGTGCGCGCACCCGGCGGCGCCTGCGCCGGCAGCGGCACCGGTGTGCCCGGAACGTTCGGCGGCGGGTTGCCCGGGCGCCCGGCGATCGGGATGCCCGGCGTGGGCGGCAGTCCGTCGGGGTTCGGTGGCGACGTCGCGACGTCGACCGGCGCCGGGAACCCGGGCCCGCCGAACGGTCCGACGTTGGCGCCCGCGCACGGCAACGGGTTCCACGGCCGCGGCAGACCCTCGTCGCCGACGGTGATGTTGCCACCGGGGTTGGCCGGCGTGTACGAGCACGGCGAGCCGGGCGGGATGGCCGGACCGGGATGGTCGGGCGTGCCCTTCAGCATCGGCGGTGCCGGCGGCGGCGCACCGTTGGGGAACCGGGTGCCGTTCGGGTCGGGCCACCGGTATTCCGGCAGACCGGCGCTGCGCCAGAAGTTCTCCGGGTCGATGCCGCGCTTCTTAAACGCCGCGTCCACCCAGGGCTGAACGATCTGGTATAGCGCCAGGTTGTGCAGCACCACCTTGAAGAACGGTCCCGACGCGATGGCCTCGTTCAGGGACGGCAGGAACCTGCCGACCTCGGTGAGCCCGTCGGCGACGTCGTTGCGGCGCTCCACCAGGATCTGGCTGATCGCGCGCAGCTGCTCCAGCACGTGGTTGAGGTTCGGGTTATCGTTGATCAGGCCCTTCACCTGTTCGGAGAACGCGGCGACGTTGCTCAGCAGCGCGTTGATGGCCTGCCCGCGTTCGTTGAAGGCGGCCAGCAGTGTCTTGGTGTTGACCAGCAGCCGGTCCACCTGGTCGCTGCGGTCGCCGAGGACGCTTGCCACCTGGTTGGCCTGGGCGAGCAGATGCTTGACCTCCGCGTCCCGCTTGCCGACCGTGTCGGAGAACTTGGCGACGCCGTCCAGCGCGGCGCTCAGGTGCGGGTAGGTCTGGTCGATGGTCTGCGACAGCACGTGCAGCGACTCTTTGACCGTGTCGATGTCCCAGCCCGAGGCGGCCTTGGTGACGTCGAAGAAGGCGTCGTAGATCTGATAGGGCGTCGTGCTCTGGCCGATCGGCAGGGTGGCCCCGGGGCGAAGCGGTGTGGAGCCGCGCGCCTCGATCTCCATCACCTTCTTACCGAGGATGGTGTCGGTGCGGATGGCCAGCCGGCTTTCGGTGCCGATCGTGTTGGTACCGATCGAGAACTTCATGACGACGTGGTCACCGTCGATCTTGAGGCCCTCGACCCGGCCGACGCCCATGCCCGCGATGCGCACCGTGTCGCCGGTGTTGATGCCGCCGGAATCGGTGAACTGCCCGTAGTAGGCGGGCTTGGCGAAGAGCACCGGGACACTGGTGAAGCTCTGGCCGACGCCGATCACGAGAATCGTGACCACGATGCCCATCAGGCCGATCCGGAGTCGGTTAGGAGGTTCCAGCGTTCTCATTGCGGCGTGCACCTACCCGTCGGCTGCTGGAAGAGCCGGACCGTGCGGACCGGGCCACCGGCCTGCAGACCGTTGATCTTCAACATGATGTCGCAGGCGTAGAAGTTCACGAAGTCCCCGTAGGACCCGATGGCCCGCCCGATCATGTTCAGCGCGGTCGGCACCTTCTTCAGGTAGTCGTGCAGTTGGTCCTGTTGATCGATCAGCGGCTGCTGAATGCCGTCCAGGTAGTTGATCGTCTTGTGCAGCAACGCGTGGTCCTCGCTGAGCAGGTCGGCCACCGTCCCGGCGACGTTGCTGATGTGCGCTGTCCCGCCGGCCAGCTGGTCCTTGTGGTCCTTGAGCCCGGTGATAAGCACCTCGAGGTTGTTCACAATCTGGTCGAACTGCTGACGGTGCCGCACCGTGGTGTCCAACACGATGTTGAGGTTCTTGATCACCTCGCCGATCGCCTGGTCACGCTCCCCGATCTGGGTGGTCAGCTGCGCGGTGTTGTCGAGGATGTCGTTGATGGTGCCGCCCTGGCCCTGGAACACGGTGACCAGCGCGGTGGCAATGATGTTGACCTTCTCCGGGTCCAGCGCCCTGAACAGCGGCTTGAACCCGCCGATCAGCGCGTCCAGGTCGAGTGCAGGCGAGGTGCGCGACACCGGGATGAAACCACCCGGGGGCAGGATCTTGTCGGCGCCCTCACCTTCGCCGCGCTCAAGCTCCAGGTACCGGTTCCCGGTCAGGTCGAGGTAACGGATCTGCGCGGTCGTCGACTGGTACAGCGGAATCGACCGGTCGACGTTGAACTTCACCCTGGCCCGCTTGCCGCCGTCAACCAGCTCTACCGAATCGACCTTGCCGATCTCCACGCCGGAGGCGCGGACGAACTGGCCCTGCCGTAAACCACTGATGTTGCTGAACTCAGCCGAGTACGCGTTGGTGCGATCGAACCGCATCTGACCGAATACCACGACGATCATCGCAGTGAACAGCAGCAGCACCAGCGAGAAGATGCTGAGACGGATAAGCGTGCCGGTGATTTTCATGGGTTGATCGTGTTATCTCCTACCTGACGGCCCCACACGTATTCGATTGCGTAGGGCGAACCGGTGTCGAGGTGGTTGTACGGCGCAATGCTGTTGCCGGTGTCCATCACCAACTCGGGTGCGGGCCAGAGGTCACGCGTGATGTGCTGCCAGCAGCCTGGCGCACCGCCCGGGCCACCGCGGGCGTTCACGCGCGGCAGGTTCTCGGGATAGATGTAGGGGTTGGGCGCGCCGCCGACCACGCCGGCCAGCCCGCCGACCAGGCTGGCGATCGTGGCCACCGCCGAGACGGGGTTGGCTAGCAACCCCAGACCGGACAACGCCTCCGTGTGGGTGTTCAGCGAGTACCCGTTGCCGGCCAGGAACGAGGCGGCCTTGGGTTCGATGTCGTGGTAGTTGCGCAGCGTGCAGTAGATCGCCGGGCTGTAGGTGTCGAGTAGTTGCGCCGACGGCACCAGGTCGGGCGCGCCGCGCGCCAGGTAGGGGCCACCCTTCTCGAAGATCTCCGCGCCGGTGTTGCCGAAGCCGGCCGCCGCCAACAGCGCCTCATCCAGATCCTTCTGCTGCTGGTTGATCGTGCGGGAGGTGACGACGGCGTTGTTAAGGAAGTCGAACAGATCGGGTGCGGCGTTGGCGTAGGTGTCGCCGAGCTCGGCCAGCTGCTGGATGTCGTGGCGGATCTGCGGCATCTGCGGGTTGACGTCGTCGAGGACGGCGTTGCCGTTGAGGATCGACTGACCGAACTTGTCACCCAGGCCGGCCAGCGATTGGGCGGCCGCGCTCAGCGTCAGGTTCAGCTTGACCGGATCCACCTTCTCCGAGATCGAGGTGATGGTTTGGAACAGCGTGTTGAACTCTGTCGTCACCGACCGCGCGTCGATCACCGAGTGTGCGGACAGCTTCTGCGGCGACGGGTTCGGCGGCGTCGTCAACGACACGTACTTGCCACCGAACACCGTGGTCGCCTTGATGTCGGCATTCACGTTGGCCGGGATCAGTGCGAGGTAACGCGGGTAGACGTCCAGGGTGAACTTGACGGCCGGCTTGCCGTCGCGCACGATCTCGGTGATGGTGTCCACCCGGCCGATCTCGACGCCGTTGTAGGTGACATTGGAACCCGGGTCCATGACCAGACCGGCCCGCGAGGCCAGCATGGTCAGCTTGGTCTTGGGGGTAAAGTCGCCGCGGAATTGTCCGTAGACCAGGACTAGGGCGACCGCGGCGATGACCAGCAGGCCGATACCCGCCAGCTTATAGGGCGGGGTCCGCGAGGCGTTGACTTTTCCTGGCCGGGCCATGGCGCTACACCGTTAGGGCGAAGTTGGGGTTGACGCCGTAGAGCGCCAACGCGGCGGACAACACGACCACCTGCACCGAGACCAGCGAAAAGCGCATCGACCGACCCACCGCCTCGCCGACGCCGACGGGTCCGCCGCCCGCATTGTATCCGTAGAAGCAGTGGGTGATCATCACGACTGCCGTGATGAGGATGGCCTCCACGAACGACCAGAACACGTCGTCCGGGCGCAGAAACGTTCGGAAGTAGTGGTCGTAGGTGCCGTTGGACTGTCCGTACAGCACCGTCGTGGTGATCTGCGGCGACAGGAAGCACATGATCATCGCCAGCGCGTAGATCGGGATGATGACGACCAAGGCCGCCATGAAGCGGGTGGTCGCCAGGAACGAGATCGACTTGATGCCCATGACTTCCAGGGCGTCGATCTCCTCGCTGATGCGCATGGCCCCGAGTTCGGCCGTGGCGCCCGCACCGACCGTGGCGGCTATCGCGATCCCGGTGACCACGGGAGCGACGATACGCACGTTGATCAGCGCGGCGAAGAAGCCGGTGAACGCCTCGATACCGATGTTGCCCAGGGACGCGAAGCCCTGAATCGCGACCAGCGAGCTACCGGACAGCGTTACGAAACCGACGATCGCGACCGTCCCGCCGACCACCGCCATGGCGCCGGTGCCCATGCCGATCTGGGCGATCAGCCGCAGCGTCTCTTTGCGGTAGTTGCGCAACGCGTGCGGCACCTGACCGATGCAGACCAGCCCGAACCACGCCATCTGGCCGAGGTCGTCAAGGCCCCGGCCGGCGGCACCGCCGTAACGATTGAGGTTCCCGGCCGCCCGGGGGAACCGGGCCCGTAACACCGCTACGTTCGTCATGTCAGCGTCCCGTCCCGAATCGCACGCCGATGGTGGTCAGCACCACGTTCACCGCATACAGCGCGACGACGCAGAGCACGACGGTTTCGTTGACGGCGGTGCCCAAGCCCTTGGAACCGCCTCGCACGGTCAGGCCGCGGAAGCAGCCGACCAGACCGGCGATCAGGCCGAAGGTCGCCGCTTTCACGGTCGCGATGACGACCTCGGGCAGCCCGGTGATGGTGGTCAGCGTCGCTAGGTAGGCGCCGCCCGACACGTTCTGCAGGTACACGCCGAACAGATAGCCGCCGACCAGACCGACGGTGATGACCAGACCGTTGAGCAGCGTGGCGACCAGGGTCGCGGCGATCACCCGGGGGACCACCAGCCGGTAAATCGGGTCGATGCCAAGCACTTCCATCGCGTCGATTTCCTCGCGGATAGTGCGCGCGCCCAGGTCAGCGCAAATCGCGGTGGAGCCGGCGCCGGCCACCACCAACACCGTCGTAAGCGGGCCGAGCTGGGTGACGGCACCGATGGCCGCGCCCGCACCAGACAGGTCCGCGGCACCGAACTGCGCCAACAGCACGTTGAGGGTGAAGATCAGCAGCACCGTCAGCGGGATCGACACGAAGACGGTCGGCAGGAACGCGACGCGCATCATGAACCAGCACTGCAGCACGAACTCGCGCCACTGGAAGGGCCGCCGGAACAGCGCCCGGCCGATCAGCACGCACATCCGGAAGAAGCCACCGATCAGGGTCAGCGGCGACTCGAGTTGATCGCGCAGATAGCCGACCAGGTACGGCCCGCGCGAATTGGTAGGGGTCCACGGAGGAGTCGAGGTAGGGGTCGACGTCACCGGTGCCCCCTCACAGCGGAGCCGCGCGCCATCCGGCTGCGCGGATCGTGTCGCACGCCTCGCCCCCTCGCCGTCAGGAGGCCGGAAACAATCCCGCCTTGCCCTCGATTCATCTGTGTGACCTCCGACTCTCTACTGGCGGGTAGTAACGGAGACCACAGGAATGTACCCGATGGCCAAGCAGGTGTGAACCGCATCTGCACAATTAACCCTTCGTCAACGGCGGGCAAACGTTACAGTATCGATCAGCTTCCCTCTCCCGTCGTTAAATCCCTTGCAGTAGCCTTGCTTTGAGTGCCGGCCGTGTTCCCGTAGCGAACCCTCAGCTCGGTTTTTAGCACTTTGCCAGCGGGGTTACGGGGCAACACGTCGACGATCTCGAGCGCCTTGGGGGTGCTTGTAGCGCGCAAGTCGTTCGTTGAGAAACCCGTCCAGGTCGTCCAGGCGCAGCCCGTCGGTGTTGACGGCCGCGGCCGCGATCGGGACCTCGCCCCACTTCTCGTGGGCACGACCGATGACCGCGACCTTGACGATACTGGGATGACTGGCGAGCACGTTCTCCACCTCGGCGCAGTAGATGTTCTCGCCGCCGGAGACGATCATGTCCTTCTTGCGGTCTTGCGGTCCACCCCCCAGACGTAGCCGTCCTCGTCCATCCGGATGAGATCCCCGGGGTGGAACCAGCCGCCCGCGAACGCCTCCGCCGTGGCCTCCGGGTTGTTCCAGTAGTCGCTCATCAACGTCGTTGCGCGATAGACGATTTCGCCGACCTCGCCAATTGGCACGTCGTTCATGTTTTCGTCGACCACCCGGGCCGAGACCGTCAGGATCACCTTGCCGACCGATCCGCGCTTCCGGATCGCGTCCTCGCCCAGCAGCATGCAGGTGACCGGCGACATTTCGGTCTGCCCGAACGCCGCCAGGATCTGCGTCCCGGGGAAGGTGGCCAGACATCTCCCGCAGCAGTGCGTCCGGCGCGGGGGCGGCGCCCCACGACATGACACGCAACTTCAAATCCCGGGGGCCGGGCCTGCTGTTCGGCGCACACCGCCTGCCATTGGGTGGGCACCAGAAAGATCCCGGTGACCTTTTCCGCCGCCAGCACGTCGAGAAGCTGCCCGGGCGCGAATGCTCCAAGCGGATAAACCACCGTGGGTAGGCCGAGCAGCAGGCCGCCGAGCAGGTTGCTGACGCCGGCGATGTGGAACAGCCGGACACCGATGAAGCCGACGTCGTTGTTGATGTCGGCGCCGTTGGTGTACAGACCGGTCATCGTCTGGCCGGTCAGGTTGGTGTGAGTGAGCACCGCGCCCTCGGGACGCCCGGTGGTGCCGGAGGTGTACATGATCAGGGCCGGCGAGTCGTTCAGGATGTCGCCCCGGTTCGCGGGCACCGGCGGGCTCGTTGATCAGGTCCTCGTAGCAAAGCACGTTGCCGTCGGTGGCGCCACCGGCCAACGTACTGACGCGATGTTGCAGGTCGGCCCAAATGAGCGTGCGGTCAATGAACCGCAGCGCGACGGCGTTTGGCTGCATCAGTGCGTGCCGTTCGAGCTGATTGACCCAGTTCTGCCGCCAGGCCAGATACGGGTGCTCTGTCGGGTATAACGCCTGTGATACGTGAGCCTGTTGACTAGCAAGTTGCGCGATCAACTAAATACCTTCCCTCCACTCGCGCACCGCTTACGACAGCTTGATATTTCATAAAACATCGTGTTGTGTGGGTCACACTATGGCTTTGCCGTCCTGATGACAAGACCCGGAAAACCTGAAAACGCCCTGGAATTCACCTATCCATTACCGTGAAAGCCCTGGCCACCCCCGTGAACGCACCTCTTCCTACGCGACCCCCTGGCCGGCGGCGGAAGCTCGCCGGGCACAGCTGTCGGACGAGGTCGCGGGCCATCTGGGGGCGGCGATCATGTCGGGGCGGCTACGCCCGGGCACCTTCATCCGGCTGGACGAGACCGCGGCCGAGCTCGGGGTCAGCGTGACGCCGGTGCGGGAAGCCCTACTCAAGCTGCGCGGCGAGGGCATGGTGCAGCTGGAGCCGCACCGCGGCCATGTGGTGCTGCCGTTAACCCGCCAGGACATCGAGGACATCTTCTGGCTGCAGGCGACCATCGCCCGGGAACTCGCGCAGGCGGCCACCGTCCACATCGCCGAGGCCGAGATCGACGAGCTGGAACGCATCAACGAGTCGCTGGCGACGGCCCGTCAGGACCGGCGATCCCGAGACGATCGTGGGCCTCGAGTTCTCCTTCCACCGGGTCTTCAATCAGGCCAGCGGGCGTATCAAGCTGGCGAAGTTCCTGCTCAACACGGCGCGGTACATGCCGGTGTGGTGTATGCAGGCGATCCGCAGTGGGGTGTTGCCGCGGTCGACAATCACCGCAGCTGATCGCCGCGCTGCGCCGCCGGGACACGCCGGCGGTGGTCGAACACACGGTGTGGCAGTTCACCGATGCAGCCCGGTGGCTCACCGAAATGCTGGACGGGGCCGGGATTTTCGGCTGACGGACGAGCCCCTAGCTGGCGGCCAGCTGTTCGGCGCGCTGCTTGAGGTTGTCCGCGAGGTGGTCGAGCACGTTGTTCAGCATCTGCTTGACCAGGGGCGCGGGCACGGGCATCGACGGTTCGACGTCGATGTCGACGGTCAGCAGGCTGGAGGCGCCGAGTTCGACGACGCTGAACAGCTGCTCCTGCTTCTTGAACAGCTTGCCCTGCTGCATGACGGTCTGGATCTGGTTCGGGCCCGGGTAGTAGACGGCCTGGACGTAGACACCTTCGAATCCTTGGTAGGCGGCGTCCAGGCGCAACTGGCTGGGCCGGCCGTCGTCGTAACGCGCGAGCACCCAGCAGCCGGTGACACCGTCACTCCACTCCGGGTACCGCTCGAAATCGGCGACGATGGCCATGACCGCGCCAGCGTCCGCGTCGACCTCCACGGTCTTACTCAAAACGGGCATGTGCGAAGCATATCGACAGACGCGAAAGGCCCAGCGTCGACAGTGGCCGTCGCCAGCAACGACCGGATCGGGTCAGGTATCGGGGACCGGTTTCCGGCTGGTCCGGTCGATGTAGACGTGCACCCAATGCCCGAGCGCGGTGATCGGCCGCCCTGGGGCACTGGGAGTGCTGTCCCCCGACTCCGCCTGGGAGGCGAACACGCTGAGCCGATAGGTGCGCTACTGCGGCCGAGCCGCGTCACGGCCAGACCGACCTCGAGTCCTTGCGGAAACCGCAGTTCGCAGAAGTAACGGCAGCCGGACTCGGCGACCACACCCAGGGCCGGCATTGTAGTCGGGTCGAACCCGGTGCCCAGGGTGATCCACGCGTTGATGGCGGTGTCGAACAGCTGGTAGCTGGTAGTACACCGCGTTGTTGAGATGGCCGAACATGTCGTTGTCGGCCCAACGGGTGCCGACCGGCCACAGGACCGGAAAGTCGGTGCTGGTGAGCTGCGCGGGCGCGGGCGGAATCGGCGGGCCGGGGCCGGCGCCACACTCATCCATGTGACGATCTCGGCCGGTGGGCTCTCCTTCCAGGAGGAGTAGTGGTTGGCAAAGCAATCCCAGCCGCCGTCCAATGCCCAGTAGTGGATCACCTCGTTGTAGCGGAAGGTAGTGATGAACGAACGCGAGCCAGCGTTTCCCGGTGCGCTCCGACCACGGTACGTAGAGCCGCTCCAGTTCGCGGATGTAGTCGTCTTGGCGGCCCGGCTTGGTCTGCATGATTTCTAAATCACCAGTGGCGCAGTGAAGTTGGCCTCGCGGAGCTGGGCTAGTGTCTTGGCTGGATCCAGGGTACATGATCCGGCCCTCGCCCGAGGCGCCGACCTCGGACAGATACGCCGCCCATTTTCCGGCGGCCGCTTCGTGACTGCGTGACACTTCGAGCGTATTTTTGTGAAGATCCTGCGGGGTGGTCAAGACCCGCGGCGAACCTTGAGTTCGGCCAGGATTTCCTCGGTGTGCTGGCCCAACTCCGAGGCCACCGAACAGGGTGTCCACTGCGTGCCGTGGAAATTCGCCGGGGTGGCGATCGCCACGTCGCCGTCGGGCACGTTGACGATGCCGCCCGCGGCGTAGAACTGCTCGTCGGCCACCACGTCTTCCAGCGAGTTGATCAGCGACCAGAAGAAATCCGGTTCCGCCGCGAAGACCTCAGTCCATTCGTCCAGGGTGCGAGTCGCGAAGATCGCGTCCAACTCGGGGCCGTTCTCAAACCGGTCGCGCGCGTCGCTGAACCGTGGGTCGTCGATACGGTCGGGCCGACCGACGACGCGGCACAACGGCGGCCCGTGCCGGTCGTCTTCCAGACCGACGATCCAGAAACGCGCGGCCGTCACCCGCGGCGTAGTTGTTCATGCACCGATTGCCCACCGTTTCGAGTTGCCCGACCGCGATGGGCTGGCCGGTCAGCAGATAGGTGTTCAGGTCGAAGCTCACGGTGTAGGCGCCCTGTCGGTACAGGGAGGTGGTCACCAGATGTCTCGTCCCGGTGCGTTGGCGGGCGAGCAGCGCCGCGCAGATCGCCGCGGCCAGCGTCATCCCGGCGGAGTGGTCGCCCATCCCGCCGCGCTGGAACGGCGGCGTCTGGCCGGGCCCGGTGAGTTAGGTGAGCCAGCCCGACCCGCGACCAGAACGCGGCGACATCGTAGGCGGCGCGCTCGGCGTCGGGGGCCGGTCTCGCCATACCCGGTGATCAGGCCGTAGACCAGGCTGGGGTTGTGCGCGGACACCGATTCGAAGTCCAACCCGAGCCGGTGCAACGCCCCGGGACGAAGGTTGGTCACGAAAACGTCTGCCTCGGCCAGCAATTCGAACGCGGTGCCGCGGCCCCACGTGATCCCGCAGATGCGGGACGGGCTGCAACGGCATCTGCCGGAGCCCAACGCCGCGGTGAAGGCGGCGACGGTGATTCGAATTAGCCATCTCGCACTACATCGTTCGGAGCGACGACGCCGAGCAGTTCCTGGCACAGCTGCGCCACGCGGTCGGGATCAAGGCACCTGTCGACTAGTTGTTGCGGCGACCCGATGCGACGGGTGTTCACCACACTTTGGGTACTACATATTGTTTTGTTGTACTACATAATATTGTTTTGTCGATTACATACGCAGCCTGGATCACAGGCGCAGATAGGACCGAACCATAGCGAGGAGAACGCAGGCCTCGGCGGAAGACCCCGCTCGGCCAGTCACAATCCGCAGTCGGATCGGATGGCAATCCCGACTGAGGTCAACAGTTCTGATCGGCGCCGCAGCGGCGGCGATATTTGCCGCATACGAAGGCGCACAACTTGGTACGCTGGGGCGGCAGGCGCAGTCGATCTATCTGGCAGACACGGAAACCAGCGCCACCGCCACCGGAATGCATCGGCCCTAACCTGATCGGCGACAACAGCCCGGAGGCTCAGGCATTCTGCCTACAGCAGTTCCAGAATTTCCCGGTGATCTGGCCCATCTGGCCGTGGTACCTGGATGATCCGTTGTGGGACATACCGAACTGGTTTTGGTTTCCACCTCCGCCACCGCCCTCGACGGACCCAGCCGCTCCGGCATCGACTGCGGCGAAACTGCCAGACCCGCCGGCAACGGCAGGGTCCGATAAGCCGGACAGCGGTGAAGGAACGGAGGCCGGTGGTAGCACCGCTGGCGGGACGGTTATCGGCCCACCGGGTGGCGGGACCATTACCGTGACCCCGCCGGGCGGAACGGTTGCCGGCCCCACCGGCGGCAAAGCCCCTGCGGGAGGCCCGGCCGGCGGGTTCGGTGGCGGCGGCCTTGGTAGGGCTGCACAATCAGCACGAAGGCAGGCACAGCGGCTGAACACACTCTGCCGCGAAACTGTATTTCGCTACGCGTTTCTCGAGTAGCACCGTCGTGGAATACAGTTTCGCGGCGGCCGAAAGGGCTAGCCGAACAGCACCGCCGCGTTCAGGTAGCCTGTGGGGTCCAGCGCCGCCTTGACCGATCGCATAGCGGCGGTATCCGTTGTATCCTTCGACATTTCGAGGTAGTCCCGCTTGCGGGTTCCCACCCCGTGTTCGGAGCTGACGTTGCCGTCGCATTGCGCGATCAGGTCCATCATGGGCGCGTACAGGTCCTTCTCCTGTTCCAACGGGACGCGCAGCACGTTGAGATGCAGATTGCCCCTCACCAACATGGCCGAACAGCACCGGCACGGCGTCGGCGACCCGCTCGCCGATCAGCGCGACGGCTTGCGCGGCGAATGCGGGGATGGTCGCCAGCGGCAACGACACGTCGAATTTCAGCGGTGGCCCGTACACGCCCAGCACCTCAGCAAGCGATTCGCGGACCCACCAGAGTCGTTGCTGGGCAGCAACATCCACGCCCAGTACAACGGCTTGCACGACTGCAGAGACACCGCAGTCGGGGAGGGTGGAATGCACGACCTCGAGAACGCGATCACCCAACGCCGTTCGATCCGGATGTTTTTGCCCGATCGGGAAGTCCCCTCAGAACTGCTGTGCGAGGCGTTCGAGCTGGCCATTCGCGCGCCGTCAAACTCCAACACCCAACCCTGGCGGCTGTACTTCGCCTCGGGTGCGGCGCGACGGCGTCTGGTGACGGCGTTGCTCACCGCCGCCCGGGCCAGACCGCCCCAGGTCCCACCGCTTCCGCAGGCCTTCGCCCACTACCGCAGCGACACCGGCAAGGTGGTCTACGGCTCGATGGGCATTTCCCGCGACGACTAGGAGACCCGGCGGGCTGTGGTGTTACGGACCTGGGAGTTGTTCCTGCAGACACTGGTGCTGGCGCTGACCGCACGCGAGCTGGGCAGCTGTGTGCGGGTTACGATCGCGGGCTATCCTGAAGGTCCTACGCGAACAGTTGAGCATCCCCGGCGAATTCACGATCCTGTGCGGCCCCGGATCCGGACTTCCCCGCCAACCATATTCGGCTCGGCCGGGACAGTGTCGAACAGAAAGTGGTGTTCGGCCAGGATTAGGGCGAGGACTCGAAGAGATCCCTATAATAGATCCTTGTGCGGCACGTCGGTGACCAGGCCGCCGTCCATCACGAACTCGCTGCCGGTGGCGTAGGACGACTCGTCACTGGCCAAGAACAGGATGAACGTCGACACCTCCCGCGACTCGGCCGGCCGGCCCAGCGGGACGGTCATCATGTCGTCGGGCAGGTGCTTGGTAATCGGGGTGCGAATGAAGCCGGGGTGTACCGAGTTGACCCGGATGTTGTGCCGAGCCAGCTCCAGTGCGGCGGACTTCGCCAGTCCGCGCACGCCCCACTTGGATGCGACGTACGGGTGCACCATGGGCACGCCGCGCAGGCCCTCGATCGAGGACACGTCGATGATCGAGCTGCCGCCGGCGGCGATCATCGGGTCGACGGCCACTCTCATGCCCAGAAATGTCCCGGTCAGGTTGACGTCGATCACCTTCTGCCACTTGGCCAGATCGAAGCTCTTGAGCGGCCCGAGCGCGACGGTCCCGGCATTGTTGACCAAAACGTCGAGCTTGCCGAATTCGCCGATCGCGGTCGCCACGGCGACATCCCACTGATCGGGCTGGGCGACGTCGAGGTGCACGTAGCGGACCGCGTCGCCGATCTCGTCGGCCACCGCCTTGCCCTCGTCGTCGAGGATGTCGCCGATCACCACATTGGCGCCCTCGGTCGCGAGTAGCCGCGCGTGCTCGGCGCCCATCCCGCGGGCGCGGAACACCTGCGCCGCGCGCCACAGCGGCGCAGCCGCATCGGGATCGGTGCGGGTCATCGCGCCCAGCATAGGTGGGCCGGCGGCCGGGCAGGCCCCCGGAAGCGGTCAAGGCCGGGGCGACCGGATACCTGGTCAAGAGCGCCTCGCAGGCCGAGATGGACGAGGCGGTGGCGGCCACCGCGGCCGGGCGCGCCGTGTTCACCCCGAGCCTGGCGGCGCTGGTGCTCGGCGAATATCGCCGCATCGCCCAGAACAAGGATTCCGAACCGGCCTGACCGAGCGGGAGACCGAGGTGCTGCGTCACGCAGCGAAAGGGTTGTCCGCCAAGCAGATTGCCGAGTGGCTTTCGTTGAGCCACCGCACCGTGGAAAATCACATTCAGGCGATGTTTCGTAAGTTGCAGGTCGCCAATCGGGTGGTGTTGGCCCGGTACGCCATCGAGCACGGCCTGGACGGCGAGCCCTAGCGCACCCCGGGCGAGACACCCTGAAATCGCTCTCGCCGCGGTCGCCATCGCCGCGCCGAGGGCGGACAAGAACATGGTCCACACGAATGGCACGGTGGGCAGCCCGGCCATCGTCTGCCAAACACGAGCAGGGCGGGGACGATCCCGGTCACCAGTAGCAGGCGGGCCAGCAGCGCGGGCGCGCAGGCCACCAGCGTGACCCAGATTCCGGTGCGGCGGCGCAGCAGCAGTATGATCGCACCGACACACATCCCCGCCGCCGCGGCCGCTTCGAGCACCCCCACCGCGAGCAGACCGAAGCCAAACGGCCCCACCATCAGCAACGGCGTCAGGCAGCCCCAGGCTGTCTGCCAGTCTCGCCACCTGGAGGTCGCTGGCCAGAAAGCCCCAGCCGTGAACCGCGGAACCCAGAACGCTCAGCAGCGCGGTGGCGGTGGCGGGCAGGGTTCACAGCGGGGATTTCACGCCGCCTCCCGGCTCGACCCGGCCAGCACCAGCGCGGCGAGCATCGTCGCGACACAGGTCAGGCCGTCACCCTTCAGGGCCCCACTTGATCACGGCCAGGGTCGCCACCCCGGCGACACACAGGGACAGCCCAGCGCCACGTCCCGACCGAGCGAGGTGCGGGCCGCGGCGCCGTCCCAGCTGGGCAGCGCGTTGTTCTCCAGCGGCCGCAGCACCAGGAACAGCACCGCCATCTCGTCGACCATCAGAAGCACTTGCATGACACTGACGGCAGGAAATCCAGCCGGCCCGGTAGCGCGGGTGCACGACGTAGTCGAAGAACAGGTGCAGCCCCAGCAGCACCGGCATGTGCTACAGGTAGAGGGTCATCGCCCCGGAGTTGCCGAGCGCGGTCCACCACCAGACGTGCGGCCGCCGTGCCCAGCGGGGTGATCGCGGGTGCCGCCACAATGGCCAGCACGTAGGCCCCCAAAACCACAGCAGCTGGATGCTGACACCGGCCACCGGATCGTAGATGTGTTGGGGCAGAAGCCAATACAGCGCGGTCAGTGCGACTGCCCAGAACCCGAGGTAGTAGAACACGGGGACGGAACAGCCGGGTGCGTTTCATCAGCCAGCCGCCCCAGTAGGTGCCGGGCCGCCAGGAGGACAGGCAGGCCGCGGCACCGGCGAAGAAGAACAGCGGCATGATCTGGAAGATCCACGTCAACGCCTGAAATACCGACGAGGTGGTGAGCAGGTTGTCCCAGATGAGGACGTGGGCAAAGATGATGCTGATCGCCATCACGGTGTTGCCCGCCACGACGCCGACCAGCAAGACGATCCGGATGACTTCGACGGCGGCCGGGCTCGGGATTCCCAGTGCAGTGGTCATGGCGAAAAGCCTTGTTGACCAGCAGCCGGGACACCCGCGCAGGACTACGCGTTGTCCCTGAGTAGTACTACTCAAAACGTCAAAACGCCGCGCGGGCGTTACGGCGTTACGGCGTCAGGGCCCCAGCGGGGACTCGGTGCGGATCTTTTCGTCCCGGATCAGGCCGCGCAGCAGCGCGGTGCTGAACTCGGCCGCGATTTCCTTGGCCGCGCGGCGGCCGCTGGGCCGCAGCCAGCGGTAGCTGCCCAGCGTCACGCCGATGTAGCCCAGCGCCACCACGTGCGAGTCGCACTGGTAGAACTCGCCGCTTGCGATGCCGCGGTCGATCAGCCCGTGCACGTGCTGGTAGACTTGGGCTTCCTTCTCGCGCACCTCGGCGACCTGTTCGCTGGTGAACCATTCGGTGATGTAGGGCTGCTCCTGGAAGTACACGGCGGCCCGCTCCGGGTCGCTCGCGATGCCGGTGAGCAGCCGGATCGTGTACTGGTAGAGCGCCTCGCGGGCCGTCCAGGACGGGTCGTCGTGGACCGCGGCCAGGGTGCCCTCGGCGGCCTGCCGGTAGATGTCGAACAGGATTAGTGACTTGCTGGCGTAGTAGTGGTAAACCGTCGCCTTGTTCAAGCCGATGACGTCGGCGACGTCATCCATCCGGGTGCCGTGGTAGCCACGGGCGGCGAACAGCTTGGTGGCAACGGCCAGCAGCTCCTCGCGGCGCGTCAACCCGTTGCGGGTAATGCTGTCGGATGACATGGTGTACTCAACTATCGTCGCTACCAGCGGGGCCGGAGGGGCGCAACGGCCTTCCCCGGTGTAGGCAAAATACCAATCAACTGGTTCGACATTTTAAGGGCTCGGTCGGTTTCGGGTCTCTGTCGCACCGGCGTAGATGCGACTAGACTTCATTTAATTGACTCTGATGACTGACCGGTCGCAAGTACAGAGGTGGGGCGATGGATCCGAGTCCGGACTACGACGGCAGCGACGAGATCGAATTCTTTATGCGATACCTCACCTGGGGTCTGCGCGGCGTTGAGGACGGCAACGGCTACCCGCCGCAGGCCTACCCGCCCGTCTAGGACGCCCCGAGTCACCCTTTATTCGCGTCACGAGCAATTCCCGCCCGGCCCATCGCCTACCACGCCCGGCCGACCGGGCGGCCCGCTGAGGTCCCACGTATTTCCCTGTGCCGCACTCACATCCGCCCCACGCCTGCCACCCGCCCGGTCTGCGCATCCCAGCCCGACCGGAGCCGCTGCGGTTCGGCCGGCTTGGTGATGTCGGGCAGCTGTGCGGCGAGTTTCGTCGAAAGATCAACTTGATCTCCAGGCGGGCCAGGTTGGCCCCGATGCAGTAGTGCGCGCCATTGCCGCTGAAGCTCAGGTGCGGTTGAGGTTGCGGGAGACTGCTGCGGGTGTCGCGCACTGGCGCGTTCGCCGAGCAGGTCACCGTCATCAATGAGACCGCGCGGGTGCGGGGGCGTTCGATCCTGGACCGCCGCGACGTCGACTGGTCGGTCCTATCCGCCCGAGGCGATCGACGACATACTGCAGATCGTGCTGCGCACCCTGCAGTCGTTCATCTTGTCCCCGCCGACCGGCGACGGGACCGAACTACGCCGGATGCTCACCGTGTGGATCGGTCCCGTCGTCGCGGCGCTACCCCGCCGAAGCCGGGGCAGCTAGAGTGCCTTGAGTTCCTCCGCGACCTCGGTCACGGACTTTTTCGCGTCACCGAACAGCATGCTGGTGCCCTCGCCGTAGAACAGCGGGTTGTCAATGCCGGCGAACCCGGAATTCATCGACCGCTTGAGCACGATCACCGACTTGGCCTTGTCCACGTTGAGGATCGGCATGCCATAGATCGGGCTGGAGGCGTCGTTGCGGGCGGCCGGGTTGGTGACGTCGTTGGCGCCGATGACGATGGCGACATCGGTGCGACCGAACTCGTCGTTGATGTCTTCCATGTCCTTCATCGCGTCGTAGTCCACCTCGGCCTCGGCCAGCAGCACGTTCATGTGTCCGGGCATCCGGCCGGCCACCGGGTGGATCGCGTACTTCACCGTCACGCCCTTGTCCTCGAGCAGCGACGCCATGTCCTTGACGGCGTGCTGCGCCTGCGCGACGGCCAGCCCGTAGCCGGGCACCACGATCACCTGGTTGGCGTAGGCCATCTGGATCGCCGCGTCGGCGACACTGGTGGCCTTGACGGTCTTGTCGCCGGTGTCGCCGCCGCTGGGTGCCACGCCGCCACCACCGAACCGGCCGGCGACGATCTCCGGGATGGAGCGGTTCATCGCCTTGGCCATCAGGTTGGTCAGGATTGACCCGGACGCGCCGACGATCATGCCGGCCACGATCATCGCGGTGTTGTTCAGCGCCAGGCCGGCCGCGGCGGCCGACAACCCGGTCATCGCGTTGAGCAGCGAGATGACCACCGGCATGTCGGCCCCACCGATGGGCAGCACGAACATCAGGCCCAGCACCCCGGCCGCGGCGAGCAGGCCGATCATCCACCACAGCGACGCCCCGCCGGTACCGGGATGGTCGTGCAGGCCGACGACGATCGCGGACACCACCGCGCCGGTCAGCAGCAGCAGATTGATCGGCTGCTGGGCCTTGCCGAACCCGATCGGCTTGCCGGAGATGATCTCCTGCAGCTTGCCGAACGCGATGATCGATCCCCAGAACGAGATCGACCCGATGATCGCGGCGAACAACGAGGCCACTACGATGTGCACGGTCGGCGATTCACCGTTCTGGAACGCCGAAAAGCTTTGGTTTTCAAGGAATTCCGCGACGGCGATCAACGCTACGGTGCCACCGCCCACACCGTTGAAGAACGCCACCAGCTGCGGCATAGCGGTCATCTTGGTCAGCCGAGCGGGCGGAACGCCGAGGGCGACGCCTACGACCAGGCTGGCGACGATCAGCACCCACGATTCGTTGTGCCGGATCTTGATCAGCGTCGCCGTCACCGCTAGGGCCATACCGACCGCGACAATCAGGTTGCCGCGCACCGCGGTCTTGGGGCCGGTCAACCCCATCAAGCCGTAGATGAACAGCGCGATCGAGATGATATAGAGGCCGATAACCAGGTAGTTCATTTGGCGGCCGGCTCCTTGACCTTGGCCTGAGGGACGGCCTTCTTGCCCTTGAACATGCCCAGCATCCGATCGGTGACGATGAAGCCACCGATGACGTTCAGGGTTCCGAACACCACCGCCACGAACAGGATGATCTGCACCGCCAGCGACGGGTGCTCAACCTCACCGAAGACCACCAGCGCGCCCAGCACCACGATGCCGTGAATCGCGTTGGTGCCCGACATCAGCGGCGTGTGCAGGGTGTTGGGCACCTTCGAGATCACCGCGAACCCGACGAAACCGGATAACACCAGAATCGCGAGGTTCGCGAATAGTTCGTCGTACATCTACTAAGAGTCCTCTCCGCCGGCACGAGTCACGCACGATTCCGCGATGACTTCGTCGTCGAAGTCCGGGGCCAGCTTTCCGTCCGTAATCAACAGGTCTAGAAGCGCAGTGATGTTCTTGCTGTAGAGCTCACTCGCGTGCTCCGGCATCGTTGCCGGCAGGTTCGGTGGTGAGGCGATCGTGACGTCGTGTTTGACGACCGTGCGCCCGGACTCGGTGAGTGCGCAGTTGCCGCCGGTCTCGCCGGCCAGATCCACCACAACACTGCCCGGCTTCATCGCCTCCACCGCGGCCGCGGTCACCAGGCGCGGCGCCGGCCGGCCGGGTACCAGGGCGGTGGTTATCACGACGTCGAATCGTCCGATGGCCTTCTCCAGGGCCTCCTGCTGGTACGCGCGCTCCTCCTCGGTGAGCTCGCGCGCGTACCCGCCCTCGCCCGAAGCCGTGATACCCAGGTCAAGCCACTGCGCGCCGACGGAACGCACCTGGTCGGCTACCTCGGGCCGGACGTCGTACCCGGTGGTGCGCGCGCCCAGCCGCTTCGCGGTCGCCAGCGCCTGCAGCCCGGCCACACCGACGCCGAGCACCAGCACCGTGGCCGGCTTCACCGTGCCGGCGGCCGTCGTCAGCATCGGGAAGAACCGGGTCGACTCCGAGGCCGCCACCAGCACCGCTTTGTAGCCGGCCACGTTGGCCTGCGACGACAACGCGTCCATGGCCTGCGCGCGCGAGATACGCGGGATGGCCTCCAGCGCGAACGCCTGCACCCCCGCGGCCCGCAGCGCGCCGATCGCGTTGTCGGCATTGCGGGGGGCCAGAAAGCCGATCAGCGTCTGGCCGCTGTGCAGCTTGCCGACCTCGTCGGCGGTGGGCGGCGCGACCTTAACGACGACGTCGGCCGACCAGGCCTCCCCGATCGTGGCGCCGGCCTCGGTGTAGAGGTGGTCGGGAAGCAGCGCCCGCTCGCCAGCCCCGGACTCGACGACGACGGCTACGCCGCTGTTGACCAGCGACGCGACCGCCTTCGGTACCAGCGCTACGCGCCGTTCATCGATCCCGGACTCGGCGACCGCGCCGATCGTGACAAGCTTTGTCTGCGCATCTGTCATGACGCGTACATCTACTTTTACTTTCCTCGCTGAGCAATCGTGCGGACCACGTTGAGTTGAACACCCTAGCGGCCGTCACCAAAAGCGGGATCTCCTGCCCGTGTTCCGACGCCGGGCGGGGTCCGAAGTAGCGCCGTTCGGATTCCTCGATCGGCACATCGTTGATGCTGGCCTCGCGGCGGGCCATCAGGCCGTTCGGCGCGAACTCCCACAATTCGTTCCCGTAGCTGCGATACCACTGGCCGTCGGCGTCGTGGCATTCGTACTGAAACCGCACTGCGATCCGGTTGTCGTGGAAGTCCCACAGCGACTTGCGTAGCGAGTAGTCGAGCTCGCGTTGCCACTTGCGGGTCAGAAACGCCACGATGCCGACTCGCCCGACCACGTGCTCGTGGCAATTGCGCCATTGCGAGTCCGGGCGTATACGCCAGGCTGACCTTCTCGGGATCGCGGGTGTTCCAGGCGTCTTCGGCAGCCTGGACCTTCTGCAATGCCGTTTCGCGGGTGAATGGCGGGAAGGGGGACGGGCTTCGGCATCGGTCATGTATCCATCCTGCTGGATCGCGGCCCGCGGCGGGTACCCGGGACCGCGCTGTTTACCGTGAGTTAAGGGTCGCTGTGGCGACCTGAAACCGGGCGCCGCAATGGGTGTCCTATCGTGGCTGAATGGACTTCGCGATGTCGGCAAAGGCCACCGACTACCACAAGCGGTTGTCCGACTTCATCACCGAGTTTGTCTTTCCGGCTGAAGCCGCCTATGACAGCTACCGCCACGAGGCCGGCCCCGACGACCACACCGTTCCTCCCATCATCGAGGAACTCAGGATCAAGGCCAAAGAGCTGGCCTGTGGAACCTGTTCCTGCCGTCCGAATCGGGCCTGACCAACTTGGAAGAATCAGGCCTGACCAACTTGGAATACGCCTCGTTGGCGGAGCTGACCGGCTGGAGCCTGGAGCTCGCGCCCGAGGCGATCAACTGCGCGGCGCCGGACACCGGGAACATGGAAACCCTGCACCTGTTCGCCACCGAGGAGCAGCGCAAGCAGTGGCTGGAGCCGTTGCTGGCCGGCGAGATCCGCAGCGCGTTCTCGATGACCGAGCCGGCGGTGGCCAGTAGCGACGCCCGCAACATCGAGACCTCCATCCAGCGTGACGGCGCCAACTACGTCATCAACGGCCGCAAGTGGTGGACCTCGGGCGCCGCCGACCCGCGCTGCAAGATCCTGATCGTGATGGGCCGCACCAATCCCGAGGCGGCCAGCCACCAACAGCAGTCGATGGTGCTGGTGCCGATCGACACCCCGGGAGTGACCGTGCTCCGCTCGACGACGGTGTTCGGGTACCAGGACCAGCCCGGGCACTGCGAGATCGTCTACGACAACGTCCGGGTGCCGGTCACCAATCTGCTCGACGAGGAGGGCGGCGACTTTGCGATCGCGCAGGCCCGGCTCGGCCCTGGCCGCATCCACCACTGCATGCGGGCACTCGGGGCGGCCGAACGCGCGCTCGCGCTGATGGTGCATTGGGCGAACAACCGGATCGCCTTCGGCCGCCCGCTGGCCGACCAGGGTCTGGTGCAGCAGGCAATTGCCCAGTCCCGCAACGAAATCGATCAGGCCAGGCTGCCCTGCGAGAAGGCAGCGTGGATGATTGACCAGCATGGCAACAAGGCCGCACACCTGCTGGTGTCGCAGATCAAGGCGGCGGCCCCGCAGATCGCCTGCGACGTCATCGACCGCGCGATCCAGGTGCACAGTGCCGCCGGCGTCAGCGACGACACGGTGCTGGCCCGGATGTACAGCGGGCACCGCGCCATGCGGATCTTCGACGGTCCCGACGAGGTGCACCTGCGCACGATCGCGCGCGCCGAACTCGGCCGCGAGCCCTCCGTCTTCGCCGCGGCGGTCACCGGGGGATGACCGAGGCGTTGCGAGAACTGTCCGGCGCGTGGAACTTTCGCGACGTCGCCGACGGTACGCGCGCCCTGCGGCCGGGCCGGCTGTTCCGGTCCGGTGAGCTGAGCCGGCTCGACGACGCCGGCCGGGCGACGCTACGCGAATTGGGCATCACCGACGTAGCCGACCTGCGGGCCAACCGCGAGGTCGCCCGCCGCGGTCCGGGATTGGTTCCCGACGGCGTCGAGATCCACCTGCTGCCGGTCCCCGACCTCGTTGATGAGGCGCCCAGCAGCGATGAGGACGCCCCGCACGAAACCGCCTTCCGGCGATTGTTCGAGGGTGAGCCGGGCGAATCCGACGAGGCCATCAACGCGACGGCCGTGCGCTACATGATCGACGAGTACGCGCAATTCCCCACCCGCAACGGGGCCCGGCAGGCGCTGCACCGCGTCATCACCCTGCTGGCCGCCGGACGCCCGGTGCTCACGCATTGCTTTGCTGGCAAGGACCGCACCGGCTTCATCATCGCCACGGTGCTGGAGACGATCGGCATCGACCGCGACACCATCGTCGCCGACTATCTGCGCAGCAACGCCGCAGTGCCGCGACTCCGAGAGCACATCTACGACATGATCCAGCACCGCTCGGACGTCAAACTGGCCCCGGAGGTGGAGACCTTCACCGCGGCGCGGTTGTCCGACGGGGTGCTCGGTGTGCGCCCGGAGTACCTGGACGCCGCACGCCGCACCATCGACGAAGAGTTCGGGTCGCTGCAGGCCTACCTGAGCAGCGCAGGCATCGCGCAGGCAGGTATAGACCGCCTGCGCGACGAACTGCTCAGCTGAATCGCCGAGGGATCACCCCAGTTTGAAATCGGCCTTCTTGGCAGCGGACAGATCGGTGATCTCGTCCCAGTGCGCGGCGACGTCGTCCACACTCGGCGGCTTGTCGAAGGTGACGCCGTCGGTCTGGAACAGCGCCACGCGCTGCACCTTGCCACCGCCGACCACGAAAACCGAAGCGGTGTTGGGGTTTTCCTCGGTGCACAGGTAGGTGACCACGGGCGCGACGTACTCGGGGGTGAGCTTCTCCAGCACTTCCTTGGGCAGGATGTCCTCGGTCATCCGGGTGGCCGCGATCGGGGCCACCGCGTTGGCGTGGATGTTGTAGTTGGCACCCTCGAGCGCAAGGCTGTTAATCAACCCGACCAGCCCGAGTTTGGCCGCGCCGTAGTTGGTCTGGCCGAAGTTGCCGAACAGCCCGCTGGTCGAGGTGGCGACGACCACCCGGCCGTAGCTCTGCTCCCGGAAGTGCGGCCAGGCGGCGCGGATGACGTTGTACCCGCCGTACAAGTGCACCTTGAGGACGGCGTCCCAGTTCTCGTACGACATCTTGTGGAAGGTGCCGTCGCGCAGGATGCCGGCGTTGCTCACCACGCCGTGGATCGCGCCGAACTCGTCGAGCGCGGTCTTGATGATGTTCTCGGCGCCCTTGAACTCGGCGACACTATCGTAGTTGGCGGCCGCCCGGCCGCCGGCGTCCTTGATCTCCTGGACCACCTGGTCGGCCATGTTGTGGCCGGCGCCGGTGCCGTCACGTGCCCCACCGAGATCGTTAACGATGACGCTGGCGCCTTCTCTTGCGAGGCTCAGCGCGTATTCACGCCCCAGTCCCCCACCGGCTCCGGTGACGACGATGACGCGATCCTGCACTCCGGGCATCGGTTTCCTCTCTCTACGTTGAAAATCTAAAAGTCCGCCGCGCCAGTGTGTCAGAACAGCATCCGGCGGGCCATCTTGAAGGCCCGAGCGGTGTACGGCGGGTAGATGAAGCTGGACAGGTCGGGCCGGGTCGGCTTGGTCAGCACCGACTTGCGGTGGCTGAACTCCTCAAACCCGAACTTGCCGTGATAAGCACCCATGCCCGACGCGCCCACGCCGCCGAATGGCAGCTTGGCGGTGGACACCTGGAAGGCGAGGTGGTTGACCAGCATGCCGCCGGCGGGCACCTCCCTGATCACCCGTTTGCGGGTTTCGCGGGTCTTGGTGAACAGATACGCCGACAGCGGCTTGGGCCGCGAGTTGATGAATTGTATTGCCTCGTCCAGGTTTTGGACGGTGATGATGGGCAGCACCGGGCCGAAGATCTCGTTCTGCATCAACGGCCCGTTCGGGTCGGGGTCGAGCACGACGGCGGGCTGGATACGCAGGGTCGCCGGGGCACATTTGCCGCCGACGACGACCTTGCCGTCGGTGTTGGCCAGGTAGCCGCTGATCCGGTCGAACTGGCACTGGTTGACGATCCGCAGTCCGTCCGGCCGGTCGGAGGTGAACTTCGTGACGGCCGCACCGATCTTGCTCACCAGCTCGTCGCGGATGCTGGCGTCGGCGAGCACGTAGTCGGGGGCAACGCAGGTCTGACCCGCGTTGATCAGCTTCATCCAGGCGATCCGCTTGGCCGCCACCTCCACGTCGGCGTCGGCCGCGACGATCACCGGGCTCTTGCCGCCGAGCTCCAGCGTGCACGGGGTCAGGTGCGGCGCGGCGCCTTCATAAACCTTGCGGCCGATCTCGGTTCCACCGGTGAACAGCAGGCGGTCGAAGCCCTGCGCGATCAGTTCCTGGCTGACCGCACCGTCGCCCTCGACGACGGCGATCGCGTCGCTGTCGAGGTACCGCGGCACCAGGTCGGCCATCACGTGCGCGGACGCCTCGGCGATCTCGGAAGGCTTGAGCACCACGGCATTTCCGGCCGCGATCGCCCCGACCGTGGGGCCCAGCGTCAGGTAGAAGGGGTAGTTCCACGCGCCGATGATCAGCACGGTGCCGTAGGGCTCGTACTCGATCCAGCCGCGGCCGGGCAGTTGTGGCACCTCGAGAAGCTGGTAGCGGCGCTTGGTCCACTTGCGGACCTTCTTCGCCGCGAACTTGGCCTCGCCGGCGGTGGTGGCGATATCGGCGATGAACGCCTCGAACGGTCGGCGGTCAAGGTCCTTGGCCAGGGCCGCGACGATCGCGTCCTCGTTCTCCTCCATCAACTTGACCAGCTGCAGCAGCTGCCGTCGCCGCCATTCGACGTCGCGGGTACGTCCGGTAGCAAAGGTCTGGCGCAGCCGGGCCACCGTCGCGGGGATGTCTGCGGATCGCGCCGGGATCGTCGACGCGGCCCCGTTGGCGGACTCGGATGTCTTCGGTGCAACCGATTCGGTAGTCATCGTTGTCTTCCCCTGCTCGCACCTGCCCAGAGTTGCCCACGACCGTGTGTGCGGACACTTTCCAGCGATAACCGCGATCCTAACCCACCCAGCCGGTTGGGCAGTACAGCTACATCGCCGGGCGAAGCCGACGGCCGGCGAAAGCCTCGGGGAGGGCGCGGAGTCGGCGCGACCACCCTGGTAAGCCCTTGATTGCCGTCACAAAGCTGTTGGCGAACGGACGGTCTTCGGTGTGCGCCTCACGACCCAGCCGGGCCGCCTCGTCGCGGGCGTTCATGGTGCGCACGGTCTAGCCGTGTGCGGCGAACCAGTCCCTGCAGTCGGGCCAGCCGTCGTCGGCGAACCAGAGGTCGAACGGGTTGAACGAGGTGTCCAGGCCGCGAGCCGCGCGCTTGGCGCGCAGCTCCTGCCACCGCTACGCTCGCTTCCCGGCGTTTGTCGCCGTCAACCCCGAAATTTTCGACGGCCACCTGGCTGCCGGGGCTGCTCAGCGTGTCGATCGCGGCGAACATGGCCTGCTGGGCATCCGCCGGCAGGAACGACAGCAACCCCTCGGCCAGTCACGCGGTCGGCCGGGTCGCGTCAAAACCGTGGTCGCGCAACGCCTGCGGCCAGTCGTGGCGCAGGTCGACGGGCACCGGGCGCCGGTCGGCGATCGGGGCGACGCCGTGTCCGGCCAGGGTCTCGGTCTTGTACTCGAGGGTCTTGTACTCGAGCACCTTGGGCAGGTCGATTTCATAGACGGTCACCCCGGCCGGCCAGTCCAGGCGGTAGGCCCGCGAATCCAGCCCCGCCGCCAGCAGGACGACCTGCCGGATACCGGCGGCCGCGTCGGTGCAGTACGCGTCGAAGAAGTGGGTGCGCACCGCCTGGTAATCGACTATGTGGTTGGCGTCCGGGGACCCGTCCCCGGAGTCGTCGGCGTCGCCCGGGTCGCCAGTCCACCACGCCGAAACCTGCGCGCGCACACGCCCTCGAGCTCGGGTGTGGACACCAGCAGTTCGGCGAACTGGTCGCGGATCAGCGGGATGTCGCTGGCGGTTTCGACCGCGCGGGCCAGCGCGACCATCACCGCGGTCGCGCCGACGCTGGTGGCAATGTCCCAAGAGTCGTTCGCGGTGCGGGCCATTTACAGCCGCTCACCGATCACGAAGTCGGAGAACGAGTCCTTGTCGTCGTCCAGCTCGACGCTATCCACCCGACGACCCATCCGCTCCATCTCGTCGACCGAGTTCTGCGACGTGGCACGCCAACCGTGCTCGTTGAGCCAATCGGCGACGTCCGCTCGGTGCTCGTCGCAATACATCAACTCGCTGACGTCGACATACTCTTGCTCGAAGCCGATCGCATCGGCCACCTTCCTGAACAGTTCCCGCATCAGCTCGCGCCGCTCATCGGAGTGCTTGGGCGCGGTCTCCGCCGAGACGCGACTGCCCGCCGGGCTCAGCTCGGTGATCAGGGTGAACAACTTGTCCTGTGCCTCGGCCGGCAAGTATATCAGCAGCCCCTCGGCCAGCCAGGCGGTGCGCTGGGTGGGGTCGAAGCCGGTGGCACGCAGCGCGGACGGCCAGTCGTCCCGCAGGTCGATCGCGACCTCACGCCGGTCGGCGGACGGCGTGGCGCCGCTCTCGGCCAGCGTCGAGGATTTGTACTCCAGCACCTGCGGCTGGTCGATCTCGTAGACCGTTGTGCCAGCCGGCCAGTCCAGCCGGTAGGCACGCGAGTCTAGGCCCGACGCGAGGATCACCACCTGCCGGATGCCGGCGGCGACGGCATCGGCGAAGTAAGTGTCGAAGAAGTGCGTCCGCACCGCCTGGTAGCCGCGGATGTGCTGGATGCGGGCGGCGGACTCTTTGTCGATGGCCTCGATCTTCGCCACCACTTCCAGATCGAGCATGGCCCCCCACAACACCTCGGCACCGGCGTTGCTGACCAGCAGCCGGGCGTAGGGGTCGCGGATCAGCGGGTCGGGCTGCTCGGTTTCGACGGCGCGGGCCGCGGCGACCATGACCGCGGTGCTGCCGACGCTCGTCTTGATGTCCCAGGTGTCGTCGTGGGTGCGCAGTGAACTCATCGCGTGCTCCGGTCTGTGATGTGCGTCAGGTCAATTGCGGGCGCCGCCGAGGCAGGCGCGCAGCAGCATGCTGTGTACCGCGTAGTCGGTGAGGTGTTCGGGGACGGGGCGGCCGAATCGGGCCATCTCCTCGCGGTTGTCGACGAGCGTCACCTGCCAGCCGTGGCCGGCCAGCCACTCGGCGACATCCGACCGGTCGGGTTCGTGGAAGGTAAGCGCCTGGACGTTGACGTCGAGGCCGAGCCGGTCGCGCATCCGCTGCCAGCGGCTGGTGTTGCTGCTGGAATTCATCCTGAACAGGCGACCTGGCTGTCCGGTGCGCTGAGCGCGAGTAAACTTCTCGAACAGCCAGTCCTGGGCGTCGCTGGGCAGGTACGGCAGCAGGCCCTCGGCCAGCCATGCCGTCGGTTGGGTGCGGTCGAAGCCGGCCGCCGTAAGCGCGGCCGGCCAGTCGTAGCGCAGGTCCACCGCGACCGTGCGACGAGTGGCGGCGGGCACCGCGCCGTGCGACTCGAGAATGCCGGTCTTGTATTCCAACACCCTGGGCTGATCTACCTCGTAGACGGTGGTACCGGCCGGCCAATCTAGCCGGTAGGCGCGGCAGTCCAGGCCCGCGGCGAGGATCACCACCTGCCGCAGGCCGGCGCCGGCAGTGTCCGCGAAATACCCGTCGAAGAAGTGCGTCCGCACGGCCTGGTAGTCGATGCCGAGACGGTGCACACGCTGACCCTGCTCGTCGCCGTCCAGCCAGTTCAGGCCGGGATCGGTCAGTCGCGCCCACGCCGGAGCCGGCCGGGGACACCGGCTTGGCGGCGAACTCGTCACGAATCAGCGGGTTCGGTCCGCCGGTCTCCGCGACACGCGCGGCCGCGACCGCCAGCGCGGTGGCGCCGACCAACTCGGTGATGGCCCACGAGTCTCCCGCTGTTCGTAGCGAGGCTGGAAGCGGTGGCTGCACCGAGGAATCGCTGAGATCAGTCATTTCAGGCCCATGGTACCCGAATAAGTTAGTTAGCCTATACGCTTTGTGGGCGATCTCACTGCCGATCGCCGCGGGGTCAGCCGACCGGCCCGCGCCCCTTGAACAGCGCACCCTCCAGCAGTTGGCCGAGCATGCCGGTGACGGCCTGCATCTCTTGATAGCTCTCTGCGCGTACCCCGCGTAGAAGCCGGCACCGCAGAGCACCACCAGCAGCGTCTCGATCAGCGCGTTCGCGTCGATGGCGGTGGCGAACTCGCCCTGCTCGATGGCGTCATTGAGGACCCGGGTCAAAAACTCGCGGCAGACCCGGATCGCGTCGTTCTCGGCTTCGCTCAGTTCCGGGTGGCGTTGCGACTCCAGCACCGAGCTGATCAGAAACGCCGACGCCGCCGAGTGTTCGGAATTGACCGCCACCGCGCCCGAGATGAACCCGTGAGCCGTGCCAGCAGCGTCGTCTCCGGTCGGCCTGGGCGATCCCGGCGGCGAACAACTGATCCGCGGTCTGGCTCAACACCTCACGATACAGCACTCGCTTGCTGTAGAAATAATGATTGATCGCGGGCCGGGGGTCCGGCGCGCACGGCGATTCCGACGAGGACGGCCGGATCGCTGTGGCGCTCGGCATTGGCGCGAAAATCGGCGCGGTGCTTGCCGCGTCGATCACCTATCGAGACGACTTCGACTACCGCTGCCTGTTGCCCGAGTTCATCACCTCGGGACGGCGTACGCGGTACTCGGCGCGTTTCTTGGCTTCGATCCGCTGTTCGGCTACATCGACGCCGAGTACCGATTCGAGAAGGCCTGGCCGCTGCTGTAATTCGTGGTGTCGGTGTGATCGCCGCGGCGGTCGGCTACCTGTACGCCGGGTAAGCCGGACCGTGCCGAAAAAG
>NZ_LR655713.1 GCF_902168065.1 Mycobacterium tilburgii
CCCCCCCCCGCCCCCCGTTGGTTCTAACCCCCCCCAACTGTCCTGGATCCCCGTTCGGTCCGGCGCCCAGCGCAGCGCTCGCGTCGAAAGAGTCCCCGCATGACCCGCCCCCGAATCCGCGCCCGGGCGCCGCTGCGGATTTTCTTTGCCGGGGCTGCACCGACGCCCCGCCGTTCCCCGCCCTCGAAGGCGGCTGCGTGTTGTCGTGCGACCATCGACCGCTTCGCCTACGGCTCGCTGTCCTCGCGCACCGACCGCAAGGTCACGATCGAGTCCGTCGACTTCAAGACCACCCACGAGATGACGCTGGATAGCGAGATCCTCTACGACAGCAGCCTCGACCTGATCAAGGCCGCCGTACGGCGATTCGGCCGCGACGATACCGACGGCTACGACCTGGTGCTGCGGTCGAGTGCGCCGCCCGGCTCCGGGCTGGGCTCATCGTCGACGATGATGGTCGCGCTCGCCGGGCTGCTCGCCGAGCACTACCGCACCCCGATGGGCGAGTACGAGAACGCCCGGCTCGCCTGCGTCATCGAACGCGACGACCTCGGCATCGCCGGTGGCTTGCAGGACATGTACGCCGCCACGTTCGGCGGCTTCAACTTCATCGAGTTCTCCGACCGCGTGATCGTCAACCCGCTGCGCATCCGCGACGAGACGGTCTTCGAGCTCGAGCTCAGTCTGCTGCTGTGCTACACGGGCATCATCCGCGACTCCGCGCGAGTCATCGAGGACTAAACCCGCCGCGCCACAACGGGTTCCGACGGCACCCTCTCCGAGCTGCGCGCCCAGAAGGAACTCGCGGTGGCCATGAAGGCCGCGCTGCTGACCGGCGAGCTCAACGACTTCGGCGCGCTGCTCGGCGAGGCGTGGAGCCAGAAGAAACGCATGTCGCCCTACATCACCAACCCGCGCATCGACGAGCTCTACGATCTGGCGCTGAGCACCGGCGCGTTGGACGGCAGGCTCACCGGCGGCGGCGGTTACATACTGCTGTTCTGCGACTTCACCAAGAAGCACCGCGTCATCGAAGCGCTCGAGGGCGCCGGGGCCTCGGCGACCGAATTCGCTTTCGAGAGCAAGGGATTGACCACATGGCTGGCATGAGACTGTCGGATGTCGTCGCGCCGAGCGTGGAAACCGTTCAGGAAGGACTGGCCGAAACGATCGCGGTCAAGCAGCAGATGCAGTCCGGAGAATTTGCCCGGCAGACCGTCGAAGTGGCACGGGTGATCATCAGCGCCCTGCGCGCCGGTGGCAAGGTGATCTTCTTCGGCAACGGCGGATCGGCCCAGGAGGCCGGGCATTTGGCCACCGAGCTGATGGGCCGCTTCGCGTTCGACCGCCCGGGCCTGGCCGCGATCAGCCTGCCCGATGCCACCGCGGCGATCACAGCGATCGGCAACGACTACTCCTACGACGAGGTCTTCGCCCGCCAGGCGCTCGCGGCCGGGCCGGCGACGTGGTGGTTGGTCGGGCCTGACCACGTCGGGCAACTCCGCCAACGTCGTGCGCGCGCTCGAAGCGGCCGGCCATGCCGGAATGACGACCGTGACGCTGACCGGCGCCCGCGGCGGCAAGGTGCCGACGTCGCGCAGATCTGCATCCGGGTGCCCAGCCCCAGGACACCGGCCGGATCCAGGAGGCCTGCCTGCATCTGGGCCACACGATTTGCGAAATGGTCGAATCCGCACTGTTTCCAGACCGTCCTGACGATGCGATTGCGCAACGTCGCGACCGTGTTCCTGGACCGCGACGGCACCCTCAACGCCAAGGTCGCCGACGGCCAATGTATCCGGTCGCCGGCGGAGCTGGTGCTGTTGCCCGGCGCGGCGCGGGCGCTGGCCGCACTGAATGCGGCCAAAACCAGGCGTCGGGCAGGTGCCCGCGCAGTTGTTCGATGAGCCGCTCCTGCCG
The DNA here is from genome assembly GCF_902168065.1 of Mycobacterium tilburgii. GTDB lineage: Bacteria > Actinomycetota > Actinomycetes > Mycobacteriales > Mycobacteriaceae > Mycobacterium > Mycobacterium tilburgii. The sequence goes on from NZ_LR655713.1 coordinate 1,921, forward strand.
GGAAACCCAGGCCGACGAACACCAGATCGGGCACGGCGGCCACCCAGGCGGCGACCGCCGCCTGCGTGCCGTCGGCCGTCGCGTCGAACCTGAACACCGGCGATTGTGTGTCGGCGATGCGCGGCGTCGGGAACTGCGCGGTGAGCTCCGCGGCCGCCCGCTGCGGAATGCCTTCGGCGCCGCCGAGGATGTAGACCGACTTGCCGTCCGCCGCCGCTGCCGCGCTGAGCGGGCCGATCAGCGACGAGCCGTCCACCCGCTCCGGCAGCTTCGCGCCCTGCAGCCGCGCCGCCCACACCAGCGGTATACCGTCGGCGACCACCAGCGAATCCCGCGCGATCAGGTCGGTGAGGGCGGTGTCGCAGCTGGCCGCGCGGGCCACGTCGATGTTCACTGGGATGATCGCGCCTCCCCGGCCGTCGGGCCCATGCCTTGCGCACCATATCGACGACCTCGCGTTGCGTCAGGGCGTCAAACCGCAGCTCACCCACCTGGATCTTGGTTGGCCGCATGACCTGTGATTCTCACTGGATAGCCGGCAAAGTTCCACGGAACCCGCGAAAGCGGGCGGACGGGTTGTTGCTGCGCCGGTCACAAACGCCATAACCTGAGCCCATCGGACCGCAAGATGGGCCGCCGTGGCCGAACTGATCGGTGCCTGGGCAGAAGAACTCGCCGCGATGGACATCTTCGAAGGATGCTCCATCGATGACTTGGAGCCATTGGCGGCATGCCTGCAACCGCTACGGGCCGCGCCGGGCCAGGTTCTGATGCAACAGGGTGAGCAGGCCGTCTCGTTTCTGCTCATCTCCTCGGGCACCGCCGAGATCAGACACGTCGGCGTCGACGGGACGGTGTCGGTCGGCGAGGCGGCCGCCGGCACGATCATCGGCGAGATCGCCCTGCTGCGCGAAAGCCGTCGCATCGCGACCGTCACCACGGCCGAACCCCTGACCGGGTGGGTCGGCGACAACGACGCCTTCACCCGGCTGGTGCACATCCCGGGCATCATGCAACGCTTGCTGCGGACGGTCCGCCAGCGTGTCGCGGAGTTCGTCACGCCGCTGCCGATCGAGGTGCGCGACGGCACCCGCCTGCTGCTGCGTCCGGTACTGCCCGGTGACGACCAGCGCACCGTGCACGGGCACATCCGATTCTCCAGCGAGACGCTGTATCGGCGCTTCATGACCGCCCGGCTGCCGTCCCCGGCCTTGCTGCACTACCTGTTCGAGGTGGACTACGTCGACCACTTCGTCTGGGTCGTCACCGACGGCAGCGACCCGGTGGCCGACGCGCGGTTCGTCCGCGACGAAACCGATCCGACCGTCGCCGAGATCGCGTTCATCGTTGCCGACGCCTATCAGGGCCGCGGCATCGGCAGCTTCCTGATCGGTGCGCTGTCGATCGCCGCCGAGGTCGACGGAGTCGAAAGATTCACCGCGCGAATGCTTTCCGACAACCTGCCGATGCGCACCATCATGGACCGGTACAGCGCGATGTGGCAACGCGAAGACATCAGCGTCATCACCACGGTCATCGATGTGCCGCTCGGGCGCGACCTGCACATCAAACGAGAGCTGGCCGACGAGATCCGACGCGTCGCTCGCCAGGTCATCGAGGCACTCGGCTGACCCGCCGTCTCGTGCTATCAACGGCCATGCTCCCCATCCGGATTGGCCTGGCACTCGCGATGTTGACCGCTGAGTGCGGCCACCCGTCGTCCCACCCACCGTCGGCCGCGCCGTCGTCGCCACCGGCGCGCGCAACCACCGTCAACCCCGCCAACATCAAGCGAGTCGCCCGCGACCTGCCGCCCAATTACGAAGTCACCAGCGCCATCCCGAGCGCAGCCTCGCCGCGGCTGATCTGGGGTCTGGATCCGGACGCGAGATCCAGGCCCGCCAAGTGCGCCGCGCTGGCCGACCCCGGCCCGGGGCGCGACCAAACCGCGCAGGGACTGTCCGCGTCCGGCCAGGGCGGCATTATCAACGTCGTCGTGGTGACTATGCCCGACGCCGGACCGGACCCGGCCGTTATCGACGCCTGCGCCGAGTGGACCATGACCGCCAACCACACCACCGCCCACGCCCGGCTCACCGACCCGCCGCACATCGACGGCGTCGACACGATCGGGATAGCCGTCGACATCAAATCCGCCGTCGAATCGGGCACCGAAATCGACTCGCGGGCATACACATTCATCGCCTACCTGGGCGGCTATTACGCGTTCACGACGCTGACCACCGATCCCGGCTCCGCGTTGCCCGCTTTGCCACCGCAATTCGCCGCCGACTTGCTGGTCAAAACGGTGTCCACGTTGCGCGGCTGAACATCGCGGGTTGGGTAGATTAGCCACGGTGTCCAGGCTGGTCCGCGTGCTCGCAACGGTGTGCCTGCTCGCCGGTTGCTCATCGAAGCATGACAACGTCGCGCCGAGCGCCAACATCGCCAAAATCGTTCAGGTGAAGTCGAGCTTCGGGCCCGAATTCAAGGTCACCGACGTCTCGGAGCGGGCGATCGACCCCAAGCTGCTGTCCGCCCGGAAGCTGCCCGAGGGCCTGAAGTTCGATCCGGCCGACTGCGCGAAGCTGGCGTCCGGCCCGGACATGCCGCCCGACGTGCAGGGCAACATGGCCGCGGTGTCCGCCGAGGGCAACGGAAACCGCTACGTGGTGATCGCGGTGGAAACCAACAAACCGCTGCCGGCCAGCGATCCCGGCAAGGACTGCACCAAGGTCGCGTTCGCGGGGACCGGCGTGCGCGGCGGCCTGGAATCCATCGACGTGCCGCAGATCGACGGCACCCGCACCCTCGGTGTGCACCACGTGCTGCATGCGGTACTGGCCGGCGGCACCCGCACCGGCGAGCTCTACGACTACTCGGCGCAGTTCGGCGACTACCAAGTGATCGTGATCGCCAATCCGCTCGTCCTGCCCGACCAGCCCGTCTCCAAGGTCGACACCCAGCGCGCCCGCGACCTGCTGGTCAAAGGGGTCGCGGCGATTCGCGCCTGACCCGTTCAGCGCACGTCGCGCGTCCGGAACTGGATGCTGACCCGCGGGCCCTTCGGCGAGCGCGTCTTCGGGACGGCATGCTCCCAGGATCCGCCCCATCCAACAGATCGCCGTGCGCCTGCGGTAGCCGCAGCGACGGACCGCCTGCGCGCGGGTGCATCGCGAACATCCGGGTGGCGCCCAGGCTGACGATCGCCACCATGGTGTCTTCGGAGCTGCTGCGGCCGATGGTGTCCCCGTGCCACGCGACGCTGTCGGAGCCGTCGCAATAGCAACACAACCCGATCGTGGTGAACGTTTCACCGAGCTCACCGGCATAGATGTCGTTGAGTCGCCGCCGCATCCGCGCCAGCAGCGGATGGGGGCCTCCTCGACGGTCAGGTCGTAAAGCAGACCAGCCGCGGGACGTCGACCACCCGCTCGTACATCTGGCGGCGCTCGGCGCGCCACGGGATGGTCAGCAGCGCGTCGAACAGCTGCTGCGCGCCGCGCGGGTCGTCACCAAGCCAGCAGGCGCGGAGCTCGATGAAGGCACCATCCCCGAGCTGGCAGCGAGCCCTATACCCCTGCGATCTGGGTCCCCACGCGGCAAAGTTTATCGTACATTAGTTCGATTAGCCGGGACTCGCCCGGCCGCCAGGCCGCCTCGCGGGTGACGCGACGGCCGCGATCCGCGCGGCTACGGTTTAAGGTGGGTGTCACTCAATTGAGTACCAATTCCGAGGTGGGCGCACTTCGGGGTCGCGATCCTGCACCGGCCCGACGCCGAGCTGCGCCGACTCAATCCGCGCAACAGCGACCAACTGCTCTTCGACGGATTGCCCTGGGGTGGCCCGCGTCCAGGAGGAGTACGACCAGTTCTCCGGCCTGCTGCGCTGGCGCGGCGTCGAGGTGCTGCTGCTGTCCGACCTGCTGACCGAGGCGCTGCAGCACAGCGGTGCGGACCGGATGCAGGGCGTGGCCGCCGCCGTCGACGCACGCCGGCTCGGAGTGCCGCTGGCGCAAAGCCTTTCGGCATACCTGTGCGGCCTAGAACCGGCTAAGCTGGCGCACGTGCTGATGGCCCGGCATGACGTTCAACGAGCTGCTGCCCGACACCCACACCGACGTGTCGCTGGTGCGCATGCATCACGGCGTGGACTTCGCCATCGAGCCGTTGCCGAACCTGGTGTTCACCCGCGACTCGTCGATCTGGATCGTGCCGCGGGTGGTGATCCCGTCGCTGGCGCTGCGGGCCCGGGTTCGCGAGGCGCCGCTGACCGACCTGATCTACGCCCATCACCCGTGTTTCACCGGGGTGCGGCGGTCCTACGAATCGCGCACCGCTCCCGTCGAGGGCGGCGACGTGCTGCTGCTCGCCCCGGCGTGATCGCGGTCGGCGTGGGGGAGCGAACCACGCCAGCCGGGGCGGAAGCGTTGGCGCGCAGCCTCTTTGACGATGATCTGGCGCACACGGTGCTGGCCGTGCCGATCGCGCAGCGGCGTGCCCAGATGCACCTGGACACGGTGTGCACGACGGTCGACACCGTGGTGATGTACGCGAACGTTGTTGACCACCTGTCGGCGTTCACCATCCAGCGGGTGCCCGACGGGGTGAACATCAGCGACGAGGCGCCGTTATTGGAGGCAGCGGCCAAGGCGATGGGCATCGACAAGCTGCGGGTCATTGACACCGGGCTGGGTCCTCTTGTCGCCGAACGTGAGCAGTGGGACGACGGCAACAAACACGCTGGCGTTGGCGCCCGGCGTCGTGGTGGCCTACGAGCGCAACGTGCAGACCAACGCGCGGCTGCGCGACTCCGGCATCGAGGTGTTGACCATCGCGGGGTCCGAATTGGACACCGGCCGCTGTGGCCCGCGGTGCATGTTCTGCCCGGTCGCCCGCAACTTGCTGCAGCTCTGTGCCGTGTCGCTCGTCGCGAAACTGCAACTGGCAACACGTTTCCCGAGTACCGTCCGTCGCTGGTTGCAGTCCCGCGGGAAAGAATCTAACGCCAGCTGGGTAGCCAGATCTCCATGTCCCAGGTCTGCTGCGAAATCGGCAGACCGGTGAGGATCGGGAACAGCCAGGCGAAGTTCGTCACCACCAGCGCCACATAGCAGCTGACGGCGATCAGCCCCAGCGTCCGGCGCTCCGCCGTTTGATTGTGCGGCCGGTACAGAATGTCGCCGCAAATTAGCGCGATGGCCATCACCAGGAACGGCGCCATGGTCGCCGCGTAAAAGAAGTACATCTGCCGGTCGATGTCGGCGAACCACGGCAGCCACCCCGCGCAGTAGCCGACCAGCACCACGGCGTAGCGCCAGTCCCGCCGGATCGCCGATCGCCACAGGGCGTACAGCAGCACCGGCACCGCCAGCCACCACATCGCGGGCGTGCCAACCAGCAGCACGGCCTTGACGCAGGACTGCGCGCCGCACCCGCCGACGTTCTGCTGGTCGATGGCATACAGCACCGGCCGCAACGACATCGGCCAGCTCCACGGCTTGGATTCCCACGGGTGGTAGTTGCCGGCGGCATTGGTCAGGCCGGCATGAAACTCCAGGGCCTTGGCGCTGTAGTGCCACAACGAGCGCAGCGCATCGGGCACCGGCCACACGGATGACGGGCCGATCGTCTGGCCCACCTCGTGCCGTTCGATCGCGGTCTCGGACGCGAACCACGGCGCATAGCTGGCCAGGTACACCGCGATCGGGATCATCCCCAGCGCGTAGGCGGTCGGGGCCAGATCGCGCCGCAGCGTCCCCAGCCACGGCCTGCTCATCTGGTACTGCCGGCGTGCCGCGACGTCGAACGCCAGCGACATCACGCCGAAGAACACCACAAAATACAGGCCGGACCACTTTGTCCCGCAAGCCAATCCGAGGAGCACCCCGGCCAAGAAGCGCCACCACCGCACGCCCAGCCGCGGGCCCCACACGGTTTCGCCGCTGCGGCCCTCCAGCAGCGCGACGTGCATGCGGCGCCGCACCTCGTCGCGGTCGACGATCAACGCACCGAACGCCGCCACCACAAAGAAGGTGAGGATGCCGTCGAGCAGCGCGGTGCGGGCGGTGACAAAGCTGACGCCGTCGCAGATGCACAGCACCCCGGCGATCGCGCCCACCAGCGTCGAACGGCTGATGCGGCGCACGATCCGCATCACCAGCATCACCATCAGGACGCCCAGCAGCGCGCCGGTGAAACGCCAGCCCACCCCGCCGTAGCCGAAGATCGCCTCGCCGATGGCGATCAGTTGCTTGCCGACCGGCGGATGGACCACCAACCCGAAACCCGGGTTGTCCTCGACCCCATGGCTGTTGAGCACCTGCCACGCCTGCGGCGCGTAATGCTTCTCGTCGAAGATCGGGGTGCCCGCATCGGTTGGCGATCCCAAATTGATGAAGCGCGTCACCGCCGCGAGCACCGTGATGACGCCGGTGACCACCCAGCCGCGGGCGTGATCCAGGGGCCCGAAATCCGCCACCGGGACCAGCGGGCCCGGGCTGACCATGGGGACGGCACGCTCCGCGACGGCATCCTCCACCTGCACGGCGGCTTCGCTGGGCGGGGCAGACATCACGTCGATCGTAGGCTGTCCGTCATGTCTTACGGCCGCCTGTTGCTCGGTGCGACGCCGCTGGGCCAGCCGTCGGATGCCTCGCCGCGGCTGATCAGGGCGCTCGGCGAGGCCGACGTGGTGGCGGCCGAGGACACCCGCCGGGTGCGCACGCTGGCCAAATCGCTGCAGGTGACGATCATCGGCCGGGTGGTCAGCATGTTCGACCAGGTCGAGGCGGCACGAGTGGAGTCTTTGATCGCGGCCCTCAAGGGCGGCGCGACGGTGCTGGTGGTCAGCGACGCCGGGATGCCGCTAATCAGCGATCCCGGCTACCGGTTGGTCGCGGCGTGCATCGAAACCGGGGTGCCGGTGACGTGCTTGCCCGGACCGTCGGCGGTGACCACCGCGCTGGCCGTGTCCGGTCTGCCGTCGGAGAAGTTCTGCTTCGAGGGCTTCGCCCCGCGCAAGAGCGCGGCGCGCAAGACGTGGCTGGCCTCGCTGGCCGACGAATGGCGCACCTGCGTGTTCTTCGAGTCGCCGCGTCGGCTAGCGGTGTGTCTGGACGACGCCGTCGACCAGCTCGGCGGCGACCGGGCCGCGGCGGTCTGCCGGGAGCTCACCAGGGTGCATGAGGAAGTGGTGCGCGGTTCGCTCGCGGAGTTGGCCGCCTGGGCGGCCGACGGCGTGTTGGGCGAGATCACCGTGGTGCTGGCCGGCGCCCGCCCGGGCGCCGACGTGGGGTCGCTGGTCGCGCAGGTGCAGGAACTCGTCGCGGCGGGGGTCCGGATCAAGGACGCCTGCACCCAGGTGGCTGCGGCGCACCCCGCGGTGCGGTCGCGCGACCTGTACGACGCGGTGCTCGGCCAGCGCGAGGGCTAACCGGGCACTGACCCACGTCGGCCGCGGCCGCGGTGCGCGGCGATTTGACCACCGGAGCGGCCTTGTGCAGACACTCCTGCCATTCGGCGTCAGGATCGGAATTGGCGGTGATCCCGCCGCCCACCCCCAGCACGGCGCCGCCAGCGGCGTCGAACTCCACCGTCCGGATCGCGACGTTCAGCTCGCACCCCGCGACCGGAGACGCCAAACCGACTGTGCCGCAGTAGATCCCGCGATGGTGCTGCTCCCACATCGAAATCAGTTGGCGGGCACGGTGTTTGGGTGTGCCGGTGACCGAGGCCGGCGGGAAGGCGGCGTCCAGCAGCGCCGAGGTGGGCAACTCCACCGGCACCTGCGCCGAAACCGTCGACACCAGATGCCACACGCCCGGCGCCCGCCGGACCGCCAGTAGTTCAGGCACTTTGACCGATCCGGTGACCGCGACCCGGCCCAGGTCGTTACGCACCAGGTCCACGATCATGATGTTCTCGGCCACTTCCTTGGGAGAGGCGCGCAGCGCCGACGGCCACGCGTCCAACGGCAGCGTCCCTTTGATCGGACTGGACGTCACCAGCACGCCGCGGCGGCGCAGAAACAGCTCGGGTGACAGCGACGCGACCGCGCCGTCGGGGCCGGCGACATAGGCGGCGCGGGCCGGCGAGGTGCGCGCGATGCCATCGACGAAGAAGTCCAGAGGGGCCCCGCTGACCGCTCCGGTGAACCGGGTGCACACGCAGGCCTGGTAAACTTCGCCCGCGCGTATGGCTTCCAGGCACGAGAGCACGCCGTCGCGGTGAGTCGCCCGGTCGGCCGCGCCCCACGCGATGTGGAAGTCGAGCGGCGGCCCGGGGGTCGCGGCAAGCGCGGCCGTCAGCCACTCGGGCATCGGCGCCCCGGACAGGCTCTCGTACCACCACCGGCCGTCCCGATCGCGGCGCAGCGCGCAGTCGGTCCAGCCGCCGGCAGCCTCGGGGATCCGGTGCGGCTGTCCGTCGGCACCGGCGTCCGGGTAGGACACGTAGCCCACCCAGCCGCCGCCCACCGCGGCGCGCTCCCGGTGCGGGGTGTCCAACGCAACGGCGAACGCGTCCGCGACCGCCACCGGCCGCACCGCCACGCTCGGCGCGATCACCGCCAGCGCGCCGAACCATTCGCCGGTCAGCGCCGCGGGCGGCGGCAGGCCGATCCGGGCGGTGGCATTACCGATCGCGCGCAGCACGCGGTGCGCCTCGCCGAGGCCGCCGAGCTGCTCGATCCGCACCGACCTAGCTTGACAGAACGGTGCGCTCTCGCACCTCACGGCCCGCGCGGGCTCAGCCGCGGCTGATGTCGCGGGCCGTCCGCCAACGCGGCCAGCTTGTCCGGGTTGCGCATCACCTAGAAGTCCTCGATGATCGCGATCGTGATCACACCCTCGAGCTGTCCCTGCAGGTACAGCAACACCGAGGGAGCGTTGTTGCAGTTCACCACCTCCACGTGCATACCCTCCGGCGCTTTCCGGAACAGCCCGGTGATCGCCCTGGCCGACCTTGTCGGCGCCGACGACGGGCCGGCCGCGCGGCCGACACCTTGCCGCCGTTTTCGGCCATCTAGGTGGCGTCCGGCACCAGCATCGACATCAGCGCCTCCACATAGCCGCTTGCCGCGGTGGCCAGGAACTGCGCGGTGAGCTGCGGGTCCACGTTGTCGAACCGTTTGCGCCGCGCCCGCACGTGTTCGCGGGCGTGATGGGCGACTTGGCGCACCGTCGGCCCCGGTTTACCCACCGCGTCGGTGATCTCGGTGTAGTCGAATCCGAACACCTCGCGCAGCACGAACACCGCCCGCTCGTCGGGGCTCAGCGTTTCTAGCAGCACCAGCATGGCCATCGAAACCGATTCCGCCAGAACAACATCCGACGACGGATCCTGGTCGTCGAGCAGCAGCGGCTCGGGCAGCCAGGGCCCGACGTACCCCTCGCGGCGGCGGATACCGGCCCGCAACGCGTTGAGCGCCTGCCGGGTCACCAGCTGGGCCATATACGACTTGGTGTCGTGCACCTTCGACAGGTCGACGTCCGACCACCGCAGATAACTGTCCTGCAGCACGTCGTCGGACTCGGTGGCCGAGTCGAGGATCTCGTAGGCGATGGTGAACAGCAACGGGCGCAGCAGCGTGAACCGTTTCGCATGTTAACCGATCGCGATCATGGGATCGCGACCTGACGCTCGGCCGGCCGCGTGGGCCGCGCGCCGCTTTTGAGCCAGAAGTACGAGCCGGGCTTGGCCGCCTCGCGCCGAATGCTCCACAGCGCGCTCCGGCAGATGCGCTCCTTGATGGCCGCGGTGGTGCGGCCGCCGAGGGCCAGGTCCACCGGGGTGTCGTCGGTGCGCGCGAACTGCAGGGTGGGTGCTTCCGGTGCGGCCGATGCTGATGCACTGCCCGACGAACGCCTGGTTGAGCGGCGCGGAGGTTACGCCGGAGATCCGGGCAAGCACGGTGTTGGCCGCCTGGGCGCCCAACGGCCCGCCGGCCTGGCAGCTCATCCGCACGGCTGGCCCGACGGCGCGGCGGCGTCACCCGCGGCGACGATGCGGTCGTCGTCGACGCTGGTCAGCGTCTCGTCGGCGAGCAGGCGGCTCATCTCGTCGGTGCGCAGCCCGCTGCGGGCGGCCAGGTCCGGCACGGTGAATCCGGCCGTCCACACCGTCGCCATGCTGGGCAGCACCGCGCCGTCGCTGAGCACCACGGTGTTCCACCGCACCTCGGCGGCGACGGATTCCAGCACGACGACACCGCGGGCGCGCAGCTGCTTGTGCACCGACCGCCGCCCTCGCCTGCTCAGCGACGTTCCCAGCGGGCCCGCCGCACACCAGCGTCATCGGGCGGCCCTGCTCGGCGAGCTCGGACACCGTTTCGATGCCCGTCAGCCCGCCGCAGACGACGGTGACCGGGGCGCCCAGCGGCAGGTCGGCGAGCGCGTAACGCAGTCGCTGCGCGCTCTCCAGATCGCAGATCGAGTGGGCGAATTCGGCCGCGACCACCGTCGACGGCACCGCGCCGGTGCTGCCGACGGCGTAGATCAGGTAGTCGTAGTCCGGTTCGGCGCCGGACGTCAGCGCCAAGCGACGCGCGCCGGCGTCGATTCGCTCGACCGCGTCGACGACAAGCTGGATGCCCTGGCCCAGCAGCGTGCCGTAGTCGGCGGTCGCGGCGCCGGTGTCAGCGACCAGCTAGTGTAGGCGAATCCGTTCGACGAAGACCGGACGCGGATTGACCAGCGTGTCGATGTCGGTTCGCTGGCGCAGCCGATTGGCCGCCAACGCACCGGCATATCCACCGCCGACAACGACGACGCGGGTGTTTTCAGTCATTACTGTCTCTATCTTCTCATAGGACGTGTGCCCTTGAGACACCGGAGAACGGCCAGGCGTGACATTACTCGCCCGACTGTGAGCTGTATCACTGCATTTCGGGGTCGGGTGGCCGTGCCGCCGCTGCCCGCGGCCGGGGCGGCCCTCTAGCATCGCAACGATGATCCGGACAGCGAGACAAAGCGTGGCGGCGGTTGCTGCCTGCGCGGCCGTCGTGCTGAGTGGGTGCAGCAAACACAGCGATCCCGGTCCGTTGTCGGCTATCGTCAGTCCGGCCATCGCACCCAGCGCCCAGGAGATCGCCAACCCGTTGCGTGGCCAGTACGAAGATTTGCTGAATCCGCTTTTCCCGCAAGGTAATCCGGCCCAACAGCGGTATCCGGCGTGGCCGGCGTCCTACGATGCCAGCATGCGGATCTCGTGGCGGCAGCTGCAGCCCATCGATCCGGCCACGCTGCCTCCCGACGCGCCCGACGATCGCAAGTTCGACTTCAGCGCGATCGACGACACCCTGAACAAGCTCGCCAGCCGGAACATGCGGCTGAGCCTGCGCATCACCACCGTCAACACGGACCCGCACGACACGACGATCGCCATCCCCGAGTGGATGCGGCCGGCGTCGACCAGCTACCCCGCGGCACCGAACGGGTCCAGGACGCCGCAGGTCGTGCCAAATTGGGACGACCCACGCTATCTGGACGCATTCTGCCGGCTGCTGGCGGCGCTGGGCCGCCGCTACAACGGCGACGAGCGGCTCAGCGTCTTCGAGTTCTCCGGATACAGCCAGTTCCGCGATCAGGGCATCAGCGACGCCTCGGTTCGGCAGCTGGTGACGGCCAACGTCAACGCGTTTCCGCATACCCAATTGGTGGTCGCCCCGCAGCACCCGGAGATCGTGCGGGCGCTGCTCGCCGACGACGTCACCAAGCGGCTGTCCGCCCCGGTGGGGATCCGCGCCGAGTGCCTCGGCACCCAGTCGCCGTTGCCGGCCTGGGCGGAATCCGGGGATTCCCAATACGTCCGGAACAACGACGCGGTGGTCAACGTGCTAAAGCAGCGGCTGGCCTCGGCGCCGGTGATCACGCAGTGGTGCCCGCTGCCCGCGGGGACCGACCCGAAGACCTACTACGAAAAAGGGCTGCACGACGTCCTCCGCTACCACGTGTCGATGACGTCGAGTACGTACTTTCCGGACCGCGACTCGACCTCGGCGATGAACCCCAAGCTCTATGCGCTATGGGCACAGGCCAACGCGGCCGCCGGGTACCGGTATTCGATCCAGGCGCGACCCGGATCGCAGTCGATCGAGGGCAAGGTCGCGGCGATCTTGGTGGAGTGGACGAACTACGGTTCGGCGGCGACCACCGAGCGGTGGGCGCCCGGCTACAAGCTGGTGGACTCCTCCGGCGCGGTGGTGCGCACCCTGCCGTCGACGGTCAACCTCAAGACGCTGGTCCACGACGATTCCAGCCCGTCGCGCGAGGAGGCGGTCCCGGCGACGTTCACCGAGACGGTGCACGTCGACCTGGCCGGGCTGGCGCCGGGGCACTACACGCTGCGCGCATCCGTCGACTGGCAACAGCACAAGCCCGGCGCCACGCACGTGGTGAACTACGGACCGATGGCGCTGGCCCGCGACGGGCGCGACGGGTCCGGGCTGTACCCGGTTGCGGCGCTCGATATTCCGCGCTCTAGCCTGGCCGCTACCCGGGGCTGACCGGGCCCGCATCGAGCAGGTCGCGGCTGGTCATAGCCAAAACAATCCGGTAACGCGTGATACCATTTTCTCACCCATCACATCGGTGACCTGCCGTATCTGGCCTTTCGGCCGGGATATGTGCCCACGGAGGACCCATGCCGCGCAGCCTGGACCTGGTCCTGACCTCGGTCGCGGCGCAGCTGATGGAGGTCTCCGCGTCCACGGCGACGCAGGTGAGCCAAAACGTCCTCGTCCAGTTGGTCGAGCCGTTCCGGGTGGACGGCAGCTGTCGCACCTGAAGTCGCTTCCGGTCGACACGCTCAAAATTGACGCCGGATTCGTTCGTGACTTGGGAACCAACGCCAGCGACCTCGCCATCGTCCGCGCCATCATCGGCCTCGCTGAAGCCTTCGGCCTGCAGATCGTCGCCGAGGGCGTCGAAACACCAACTGCCGCATTGACTTTGATGTAGCACGACTGCCGCCGGGCGCAAGGATTTCTGCTGTCGAAGCCGGTCACCGGTCCCGCGATGGAGGCATTGCTGGCGGCGCGGTGGATGCCGATGCCGTTCTTCGCCGATCGTCAGGCCATGTCGCAACGCGCAATCTAGCATCGCAACGTGGTCCGTATAGCGAACAAGATCGCGGCGGTTGTCGGGTGCGTGGCACTGCTCGCCACCGGCTGTGGCAAACCGGGCGCCCCCGAGCCGCTGAGTGCGATCGCGACGCCAGCCATCCCGATGGGGGTGCAGGAGGTGCCGAACCCGCTGCGCGGCCAGTACGAAGATCTGCTGATGGGGCCGGTATTAAGGATATTAAATGGATGGATTTCCGTACTTTTATCCTGATTATGGCGGCGCACTGGAAAGCTCGCCGTGGGCGCGTTCTTGGCCTGCGTGATCGGCGCCGTGGTCTACACAGCGCTGCGGACCAAGCACTACCAGTCCTCGGCCACGATCCTGATCTCCTTCTCCGGTGCCACCGATCTCACCGAGCTGTACAACGGCACGTTGACCGCCCAGGAGCGGCTCTCCTTGTACACCCAGATCCCCGGCGGGCGCACCATCGCCGAGCGCGCGGTCACGCCAGCTTCAAGTGCCCGTGTCCCCGGACGCGCTCGTAACCCAGACCCAAGTGAAGTACACCGCCAAGTCGATGCTCTATCACGATCTCGGTCAAAGACACCGATCCCAACCGGGCCGCGGCGCTGGCCGGGGCGATGGCCGATCAGTTCGCCGCCATGGTCCCGACGCTCGGCGTGACGGCGCGGCCCAACCCGAACGCGCCGATCACCACAGCGCCGCGGCCCGACAGCGGCGACCAAACCGTCCGAGGCGCCCGGCCAGCCGCCGGCCAAGCCGCTGCCGGTCGCGAGGGCTCGCGTCGTGGAGGCGCCGCGGGTGCCCAACCATGCGATTGCGCCGTCGCCGGTGCGCAACCTGGCGATGGGGCTGGTCGCCGGCGTGCTGCTCGCCGTCGCCGTGGCGTCACCCGCGAGACCAACCGATCGCACCGTGCGCACCCGCGAGAAGCTGGAGGTGATCACCGGCCTGCCGACGCTGGCGGAACTGCCCGGAAAGCGTGCTGGCCAACCTGTCGTCACGGTTCGGCCGAACCGTCGTCGAGGCCCCCGGTGCTGGCCACGGCCGACGCCGGGCTGCTGGCCGGCGTCGGCCAGGCGACGGTGCTGGTGGTCCGCGCCAAGCGGACCACCATCGACGAACTCTCCGACGCGGTGGCCGCGCTGCGCGACTCCGGCGCCAACATCATCGGCACCGTGCTCACCGACGTCACCCCCTCCGTGCACACCAGAGCCGCGGCCCGCGCCTATCGCGGAAAGATCAGCGGGTCTGCGTGATCTTCTACCTGCGCAACGGCGACCGCCTGGTGGTGACGGCCGCACCGGTGGCCATGTTCCTGCTGGGCAGCTTCCTGTTCGGCGTGCTCTCCGTCCGCCGCACCACCGAGGGCGTGATGCTGATCGCCGCCCTGTTGTGCCTGATTGTGTACTGGGTGAAACCGAAGGTATGGTCGCGGTCACCCGGTTCGGCGCTGCGGCTGCTCAGCAACCCGAGGGTGCCGACGATAGCGCGATCGCCAGATAACCGCGGGCCAGGTCGACCTTGGCGAGCAGGGTGACCATCGCGATGATTCCGAACGTCCAGAACGACGCTCTGCCGATCCCCCGGTATTCGTCGATGCCGGGGGCACCGATGACGCGCGGTGACCGGGTCTGAAACACGGCCAGAGCCGATAGCCACAGCGTCGCGAAGAGCACCGAGAACAGCGTCATCACCGGGCCGGAGTACGCCGAGGTGCGGGCGGGGGATTCGCCGAACCGGACGTACTGAGCATGCATGATCGAGGCGAAAACGATGACCGAGTCGCTGACGCGCAGCCGCCCGGCGTACAGGTTGCGCCAGCGCCGCGTGGGATCGACACGGAGCCGCCCGGTGTGCGACGGCCGAACCCGGAGTCCGGTTGCCCGGCAGCGCGATCATCTTAGCCGGCTTCCGGTTAACCGGCGGCTGGTTGGGCCGGAACGCCGTGGTCGACGGCGCCGGCGCGATCGGCATGATCATGGCGCGACGTCCTCAGGTAGCGCATGGCTGATAGGTCGTACACAGAACCGGCGCGCGCCACGCGCCCCTCAGCATGATGCGATGCTCCGGAGCGGCGCGGATGCGTATGCGGCCCAGCTGGCATCCTCCTCGGAGATGACGGTCACCGGCAACGGCCACTCGAACCCGAATTCCGGGTGGTCCCACCGCAATCCGTGTTCATCGGACAGCGGGTATTTTCCGCTGACCTGATAGTCGACCTCGGTGTTGGCGGTTAGCGTCTGCAAGCCGTGTGCGATGTGTGGCGGCAAGAACAGCGCCCGGTGGTCGTCTGCGTTTAGCTCCAGCAGCACGTGATCGCCGAACGTCAGCGACTCGGGCCGGATGTCGACGACCGCGGCGGTGATGGCGCCGCGGGTGCAGCGCACCAGCTTGGCCTCGTTGTGATAGTGCAGGCCCGCACGGTGCCGCGGGTGTAGTTGAACAGGATGTCGGTCCGGACGGCGTGGAAGGTCGGACTGCAACGGATCAGCTCCACGCCGATCTACACCCACGTGACGAGTGCGCAGCAGGCCATCGATTCGTCGAACCAGCGATCCTGATCTCGTCCGACGGTTGGAACCACTCCAACGTCGTCCTCCCGGTATCCGCCGGGCCCAGCGGCCCGATCACGGTCAACGCCGTCCTTGTGCACTAATTCGACGACCATTTTGCCAGCGCGTGCACGAGCGACAGCAGGGATTCCGAATCCGGAGCCTCGTGGAAAATTTCGCGGAACGGCAACGCCAATACTTCTTCCGGCTCGTAGCCCACCATTTCTGCAAATGCGGTGTTGGTGAACAAGATCGTGCCGTCGTCGCCCACTGCCAGCACCGGAACCGGAATCCGTTCCAGCACGACCAGGGCAGGCAACTGTTTCATGGTGGTCATCGGCGATTGATTTTGTTGGTGCCGATTCTGTCGTCGCTCCACAGGCCGATTATGGTCTATGCCAGAGGCCATGTTTGACACCAATTCCTGAACGCAGGCATTTTGCGGTGAGTCGGTGCCAGTTCCCATTTCCGCCTACTGCTCTTCGGAGGGTGGCTGATACCGTGGAAACACGCCGGTGGGCGACGGTAACACCGTGCCGGGGACCAGCCGCACGCCCACGGCGCTGAATGTCCTTTGCTCCGCCGGCTGCCCCAACAGGTCTAGCAACTTGTTGGCCGACTCCGGCATGACCGGCAGCACCAGCAGCGCCGCGATGCGCACCGCCTCGCACGTGGTGTACAGCACGGTGCGGAACCGGACCTTATCCGCCTCGGTCTCGCTCTTGCGGAGCACCCACGGCTGCTGCGCCGAAAAGTAGTGGTTGGCCTCGCCGAGCATCAGCCAAATCGCCTCCAGGGCCAGGTGCATGGCCTGGTCGTCGAAGTGGGCCCGCACCCGGTTCAGCAACGAGTCGGCGAGATCGATCAGCTCGGTGTCGGCGGCGGTGAACTCGCCGGGTTCGGGCATCACCCCATCGAGGTTCTTGGTGATCATCGACAGCGACCGCTGGGCCAGGTTCCCAAGCTCGTTGGCCAGGTCTGTGTTGATCCGGTTGATGATGGCCTCTTCACTGTAGCTGCCGTCCTGACCGAACGGCACCTCGCGCAGCAGGAAGTAGCGCAGCTGGTCCACGCCGAACGCGTCCGCCAGCGCCACCGGGTCGATTGTGTTGCCCACCGACTTGCTCATCTTCTCGCCACGGTTGTGCAGGAACCCGTGCGCGAAAACCCTTCGCGGCAGCTCGATTCCGGCCGACATCAAAAACGCCGGCCAATACACCGCGTGGAACCGTATGATGTCCTTGCCGATCATGTGCAGGTCGGCGGGCCAGTAGCGGCGGAACAACTCCGAATCCGTGTCCGGGAATCCGGCGCCGGTGAGGTAGTTACTCAGCGCGTCGACCCACACGTACATGACGTGGTCGGGGTGCCCGGGCACCTGCACGCCCCAGTCGAACGTGGTGCGCGAGATCGAGAAATCGGTCAGCCCGCCGGCGACGAAACTGACCACCTCGTTGCGGCGCACCTCGGGGCCGATGAAATCGGGGTTGGCCTGGTAGTGGGCCAGCAGCTTGTCGGTGTACGCCGAGAGCCGGAAGAAGTAGGTCTGCTCCTTCTCGCTCCAGGTCACCGGCGCCCCGGTCTCGGTTGCGATCCGGGTGCCGTCGACCACCTCGGTCTCCGAATCGGTGAAATACCGCTCGTCGCGCACCGAATACCACCCGGAATAGGTGGCCAGATAGATGTCGCCGGCCGCCTCCATCCGCCGCCAGATCTCCTTGGACGCCTCGTGGTGGTCGGGAGCGGTGGTGCGGATAAAACGGTCGAACGAGATGTTCAGCGCTTCCTGCATGCGTTGGAACACATCGGAATTACGCCGAGCCAGCTCGGCGGTCGGCACGCCGGCGGCGGCCGCGGTCTCGGCGACCTTCTGACCGTGTTCGTCGGTTCCGGTCAGGAAGCGCAAGTCGAAGCCATCGAGTCGTTTGAAGCGGGCGATCGCGTCGGTGGCGATGTATTCGTAGGCATGACCGACGTGCGGTGCGCCGTTCGGATACGCGATCGCCGTCGTGACGTAATAGGGCCTCATCGAGATTCACCCTATTGTGTGCGCGTGAGCTCCAGCCGACCCGGTGAACGACAAGCCCCGCCCGCCCCGGAACCGTTGGTGCCCCTGATCGATGCCCACACCCACCTCGACGCGTGCGGGGCCGAGGACGCCGCCGGGGTGGCGGCGATCATGGACCGCGCCGCGGCGGTCGGCGTCGGCGCGGCCGTCACCATAGCCGACGATTTGAACTCGGCGCGCTGGGTGACCCGGGCCGCAGAATGGGATCCGCGGGTCTACGCCGCGGTGGCGCTGCACCCCACGCGCGCCTGCGCGCTCGACGACCGGGCGCGGGCCGAGATCGAGCGGCTGGCCGCGCATCCGCGGGTGGTGGCCGTCGGCGAGACCGGACTGGATCTGTTCTGGCCCGGCCGGCTGGACGGGTGCGCCGCGCCCGACGTGCAGCGCGAGGCGTTCGCGTGGCACATCGACCTGGCCAAACGAATCGGCAAACCGTTGATGATTCACAACCGGGACGCCGACGCCGAGGTGCTCGACGTCCTGCGGGCGGAGGGCGCCCCGGACAAGGTGATCTTCCACTGCTTCTCTTCCGACAGCGCGATGGCGCGAAGCTGCGTCGACGCCGGCTGGCTGCTCAGCCTGTCCGGAACGGTCAGCTTCACCAACGCCCGCGCACTGCGCGAGGCGGTGCCGCTGATCCCGGCTGAGCAGCTGCTGGTGGAAACGGATGCGCCTTTTTTGACACCGCATCCTTATCGTGGCGCGCCCAACGAGTCATATTGCCTTCCATATACTGTCCGGGCGATCGCGGAACTGCTCGATCGCCCGGCAGCGGAGCTGGCGCGGGCCACCACGAGCAATGCCCGGCGGGTCTACGGACTTGCGAGCCGGTCGGGTGATTTCGGCAACACAATTCGGCTCGGGTTGCTCCAGATTGACCGGTTCGTTACTGTCTTGTGATCAAATCGTTGGTTTATCGTACTGTTGTCGAAAGCTGCTGGGTAAGTTGTTTAAGTGGTTGCTGAACATGGGGTAGACGCGCGTTGACCGTCTTGAGAAAACTCGATCAGACTCCGTCCCCGATGTTGCGGTTCGTCGTTGGAGGGCTGCTCGTGGTCCTCGTCCTCGCCGGCGGCTTTGCGGTCTCGGCAGCCAAAACGGTGACGCTGACCGTCGACGGCGTCGCGATGCGGGTGACCACAATGCAGTCACGGGTCATCGACGTCGTCGAAGAGAACGGCTACGTCGTCAGCGAGCGTGACGATCTGTATCCCGCCGCCGACGTCCAGGTGCACAACGCCGACAAGATCGTGCTGCGGCGCAGCCGGCCGCTGGAGATCTCGCTAGACGGCAGCGACACCAAGCGGGTGTGGACCACGGCGTCCACCGTGGACGAGGCGCTGGCCCAGCTCGCGATGACCGACACCGCGCCGGCCGCCGCCTCCCGAGGCAGCCGGGTCCCGCTGGCTGGAATGGCACTGCCGGTCGTCAGCGCCAAGACCGTCCAGATCAATGACGGCGGCAAGGTCCGCACGGTTCACCTGCCCGCGCCCAACGTCGCCGGCCTACTCAACGCCGCCGGCATGCCGCTGCAGGATAGCGACCAGGTGGTGCCCAGCGCGACGTCGCCGATCGTCGACGGCATGCAGATCCAGGTGACGCGCAACCGCATCGAGAAGGTCACCGAGCGGATCCCGTTGCCGCCCACCGCGCATCGGGTCGAAGACCCCGACATGAACATGAGCCGCCAGGTCGTCGAGGACCCGGGTGCCCCGGGAACGCAGGACGTGACCTTCGCGGTGGCCACGGTCAACGGTGTGGAGACCGGCTGGCTGCCGATCGCCAACATCGTGATCACCCCGGCCCGCGACTCCGTCGTCCGGGTCGGCACCAAGCCCGGCACCGACGTCGGCCCGATCAGCGACGGAGCCATCTGGGACGCTATCGCGGGTTGTGAGGCCGGCGGCAACTGGGCGATCAACACCGGCAACGGCTATTACGGCGGCGTGCAGTTCGATCAGGGCACCTGGGAGCGCAACGGCGGGCTGCGGTTCCCGCCCCGCGCCGACCTCGCCACCCGCGAGGAGCAGATCACGATCGCCGAGGTGACCAGGGAGCGCCAGGGCTGGGGCGCGTGGCCGGTGTGCAGCGGAAGAGCTGGTGCACGCTGACAATCCGGCTGCTCGGACGCAGCGATATCAAACGGCTGGCCAAAGAACTTGAGTTTCTGCCACGAAAATCGTTCGGCCAGAACTTCGTCCACGGCGCCAACACCGTCCGGCGTATCGTGTTGGTCTCCGGGATCGGCCGCTCCGACCACGTCCTCGAGGTCGGACCCGGACTTGGCTCGCTCACGCTCGCGCTGCTCGACCGCGGCGCGGCGGTCACCGCGGTCGAGATCGATCCCGTGCTGGCCGGGCGGCTGCCGCAGACCGTGGCCGAGCATTCGCACAGCGAATCCCAGCGGCTGACCGTGTCCAATCGCGACGTGCTGACGCTGCGGCGCGACGAGGTCGCCGGGCAGCCCACCGCCGTCGTCGCCAATCTGCCCTACAACGTGGCCGTCCCGGCGCTGCTGCACCTGCTCGCCGAGTTCCCCTCCATCCAGACCGTTACCGCGATGGTGCAGGCCGAGGTCGCCGAGCGGCTGGCCGCCGAACCGGGCGGCAAGGAATACGGCGTGCCCAGCGTCAAGGTGCGCTTCTTCGGCACGGTGCGCCGGTGCGGCACCGTCTCGCCGACCGTGTTCTGGCCGGTGCCGCGCGTCTACTCCGGTCTGGTGCGCATCGACCGGTACGCCAGCGCGTCGTGGCCCACCGACGATGCCTTCCGCCGGCAGGTCTTCGAACTGGTCGACATCGCGTTTGCGCAGCGGCGCAAGACGGTGCGCAACGCCTTCCTCGATTGGGCGGGATCGGGCAACGAGTCGGCGAACCGGCTGCTCGCGGCCAGCATCGATCCGGCCCGGCGCGGTGAGACGCTGTCGATCGAGGATTTCGTGCGCCTGCTGCGCCGCTCCGGTGACTCCGCGCAACCGCAGACCTCCGGCGGCTGACGGCCGGTCGGCGCGGCGCCGGTCGGGCGGTGATGCGTGAAGTCGCCTCCGTGCAGCGATAGTCTGCTGCCGTGGCGGTGGCTGGCTGGGTGACCGAGGATGTCTGACGGCAGCACCGCCGCGCAGTGGGTGCCCACCGGGTCAGTCACCGTCCGCGTCCCCGGCAAGGTCAACCTCTACCTCGCGGTCGGCGATTGTCGTGAGGACGGCTATCACGAGCTGACGACGGTGTTTCAGGCCGTCTCGCTGCTCGACGAGCTGACCGTCCGCAATGCCGACGTCCTGACGCTGGAACTCGTCGGCGAGGGCGCCGAGCAGCTGCCCACCGACGAGCGCAACCTGGCCTGGCGGGCCGCCGAGCTGATGGCCGAGCACGTCGGCCGGGCGCCCGACGTGTCGATCATGATCGACAAATCCATTCCGGTGGCCGGCGGCATGGCGGGCGGCAGCGCCGACGCCGCGGCGGTGCTGGTCGCGATGAACTCGCTGTGGGAACTCAACGTTCCCCGCCGCGACCTACGGATGCTGGCCGCACGGCTGGGCAGCGACGTGCCGTTCGCGTTGCACGGGGGCACGGTGCTGGGCACCGGGCGCGGCGAGGAGCTGGCGACGGTGTTGTCGCGGAACACTTTTCACTGGGTGCTGGCCTTCGCCTACGGTGAGCTGCTCACGCCCAAGGTGTTCGGCGAGCTCGACCGGCTCCGGGAGACGACCAACCAGTCCCGGCTCGCCGAGCCCGGGCCGGTGCTGGCCGCGCTGGCGGCGGGCGATCTCGAGCAGCTGGCGCCGCTGCTGGGCAACGAATTGCAGGACGCCGCGATTAGCCTGCGCCCGGAGCTGCGGCGCACGCTGCGCGCCGGGGAGGACGCGGGCGCGCTGGCCGGCATCGTGTCCGGCTCCGGCCCGACGTGTGCGTTCCTGTGCGCGTCGGCGCCCTCGGCGGTCGACGTAGGCATGGCGCTGTCGGCGGCGGGGGTGTGTCGTGCGGTGCGGGTCACCAGCGGCCCGGTGCCCGGGGCGCGGGTGGTTTCGGCGCCGATGACCGCCGGCTGAACAAGCTGTGAAATCAGACTCAAATCGGCGAAATGGTGGGTTGCTACTTAAGAGGAGTTTAAGATAGCTTGCGGTGAGGAATCTAGGTCAGGACGAGCATTCGGCCTGGCCGTTCGCCGGCAGCCCAGGTGGACGGCCATTTGGTTCCGTCTGGTCGGACCGCGTGCTCAGCGATCGGGCAACCGGACATCGGTTTGCTGAGACGTCACCGTTTCGAGATCTAACCGCTTCCCAACTATGCTCGCGTGCCTGCTGCAAAGTCTTGCCTGGAAAGCGGAACATGAAATCCCGGGTGTTGGGGACGGCGCCAGGAACCAAGGAGGTTTGCGTGAGCAGGTTTACCGAGAAGATGTTCCACAACGCCCGCGTCTCCAAAAAGGGCATGGTCACCGGTGAGCCGCACGAAACCGTCCGTCACACCTGGGGTGAGGTCCACGAGCGGGCGCGCCGCATCGCGGGCGGCCTGGCCGCCGCGGGCATCGGGCTCGGCGACGCGGTCGGCGTGCTGGCCGGCTACCCGGTAGAGATCGCGCCCACCGCCCAAGGCCTCTGGATGCGCGGCGCCAGCCTGACCATGCTGCACCAGCCCACCCCGCGCACCGATCTGGTCATGTGGGCCGAAGACACCATGAACGTCATCGGCATGATCGAGGCCCGGGTCGTGATCGTCTCGGAGCCCTTCCTGGTCGCCAACCCGGTGCTGGAAGAAAAGGGCATCAAGGTCCTCACCGTCACCGACCTGCTGGCGTCCGAGCCGGTCGACCCGATTGAAGTCGGCGAAGACGACCTGGCGCTGATGCAGCTGACGTCGGGCTCGACCGGATCGCCCAAGGCCGTCCAGATCACGCACCGCAACATCTACTCCAACGCCGAGGCGATGTTCATCGGCGCCCAGTACGACATCGACAAAGACGTGATGGTCAGCTGGCTGCCCTGCTTCCACGACATGGGCATGGTCGGTTTCCTCACCATTCCGATGTACTTCGGCGCGGAGCTGGTCAAGGTCACGCCGATGGACTTCCTGCGTGACGCCCTGCTTTGGGCGAAGCTGATCGACAAATACCGAGGCACCATGACGGCGGCGCCCAACTTCGCCTACGCGCTGCTGGCCAAGCGGCTGCGCCGGCAGGCCAAGCCCGGGCAGTTCGATCTGTCCACCCTGCGCTTTGCGCTGTCCGGTGCCGAGCCGGTCGAGCCGGCCGACGTCGAGGACCTGCTGGACGCCGGCAAGCCGTTCGGCCTGCGCCCGTCGGCGATCCTGCCCGCCTACGGGATGGCCGAGACGACGCTGGCCGTCTCGTTCTCGGAGTGCAACGCCGGGCTCGTAGTCGACGAGGTGGACGCCGACCTGCTGGCCGCCCTGCGCCGGGCCGTGCCCGCCACCAAGGGCAACACCCGCCGGCTGGCCACCCTAGGCCCGCTGCTGCAGGGTCTCGAGGCTCGCATCATCGACGAGCAGGGCAACGTGATGCCCCCGCGTGGCGTCGGCGTCATCGAGTTGCGGGGCGAGTCGCTGACCCCGGGCTACTTAACCATGGGCGGTTTTATCTCGGCCCAGGACGAGCACGGCTGGTACGACACCGGCGACCTCGGCTATCTGACCGAGGAGGGCCACATCGTCGTCTGCGGCCGCGTCAAGGACGTGATCATCATGGCCGGGCGCAACATCTATCCGACCGACATCGAGCGGGCGGCCTGCCGCGTCGACGGTGTCCGGCCGGGGTGCGCCGTCGCGGTCCGGCTCGACGCAGGGCACTCGCGCGAGACGTTCGCCGTGGCGGTCGAGTCCAACGCGTTCCAGGACCCGGCCGAGGTGCGACGGATGGAGCACGAGGTGGCGCGCGAGGTTCTCAAAGAGGTCGACATGCGTCCGCGCAATGTGGTGGTCCTCGGTCCCGGCACCATCCCAAAGACACCGTCGGGCAAGCTGCGCCGGTCCAACTCGGTCACGCTGGTCACCGGCTAGCGGTCGCCGGTTCTACCAGGTGTGTACGCGGTTCTGCGCGGGCTCTAATCCCAATTCGATCAGCAGCTCGGTCGCGTCGGCGGCCTGCTCGTAGATTGCGGGGATCTCCGGGCGCTCCTTGGCGGTGAATGGCTCCAGCACATACGCCGCCGGATCCTTGCGGCCGGGCGGCCGCCCGATGCCGACCCGTACCCGCTGAAAGTCCTTGGTTCCCAGCGCCGCGGCCACCGAGCGCAGCCCGTTGTGGCCACCCTCGCTGCCGCCCAGCTTGAGCCGGATGCGGCCGTACTCGAGGTCGAGTTCGTCGTGAACGACGATGACGTCGGCAGGGGGCACCGAGTAGAACTTGGCCAGCGGCCCCACCTGGCGACCCGATTCGTTCATGTAACAGCGCGGTTTGGCGAGCACCACCGCGCGGCCGGCCAACCGGCCGGTGACGACCTCGGCGCCGGACCGCTTGTGCGCCTTGAATTTCGAGCCGATCCGCGCTGCGAGCAGGTCGGCGACCATGAACCCGAGGTTGTGTCGGGTGCAGGCGTAGGTTTCGCCCGGGTTGCCCAGGCCGACCACCAAGAGCGGTTCGGCCATCTCGGTGGCCGCCTACTCGGACGCTTCGGCGGACGCCTCGCCCTCGTCGGCCGCTCCGGTGCCCTCGGTGGCGTGCTCAGCGGCTTCGGCGGTCTCCTCCGCGCCCTCTTCCTCGTGGTCCTCGGCGGTCGGCTCGGTGACCACGTTGACCACCAGCATCTCCGGGTCGGACACCAGAGTGACGCACTTGGGCAGCGGGATCTGGCCCGCGGCGATCTGCGTGCCGGGCTCGGCGTCCTGCACCGAGACGGCCAGCTGCTCGGGGACCGACAGCGCGTCCGCCTCGATCTCGATGGTGTCGGTGTCCTGGGTGATCAGGCTGCCGGACACGGGCTCACCCTCGATGACGACCCGGACCTCGACCGTGACCTTCTCGCCGCGACGCACGACCAGCAGGTCGGCGTGCTGAATGGTGCGGCGGATCGGGTGGATGTCGAGGACCTTGGTCAGCGCCAGCTGCTCCTTGCCCTCGATATCGAGCGTCAGCACCGCGTTGGTCCCCGAGTGCCGCAGCACGGCCGCGAAGTCGTGCCCGGGCAGCTCGAGGTGCTGCGGTTCGATGCCGTGGCCGTAGAGAACGGCGGGAATCTTGCCGTCGCGGCGGGCCCGGCGGGACGCGCCCTTGCCCGTCTCGGTCCGCACCGTGGCCGTGAGTTGGTTGACTGCGGATTTCTTCGCCATTGTGTCGCTCCTGTGTGCTCAGACCTAAGTGTCAAGGCACGGCCAGGGTCGCGACATCTGTCGGTCGCCGTCGATAACGGTGCTGGCGGTACGCCAATCACCCTCGCCGTGACGCCCGGCCAGGGTATCCCATCGGCACCTCAGAGGGGAAATTTGGTGCCGATGAGCTGCCCGGAGCGTTCCCAGAGCGCGGCGGCGGTGCGCGCATCCTAGGTTCGACGGCTGCGACCGACGGGCTGGGTGTGTCCGATCCAACCGAATTTGGGGCCGATGAAGGTGTCCGCCCGGCAAATCCTGCGACGCGGCGTTCACCGTTTGCCGCGCGCCGAAGTCGGCGTCGGTGGCCACCACGCGGGTGGCGGCCGTCATCAGCGCGTCGCCCACCGGGCGGCGGAGGCGCCCTGCAGGTTGGTGTGCGAGTAACCCAGATGGGCGGCCACCGCGCGCAGTGGCGAACCAATTGAACGCAGCCGCCGCTGCTGCTCGCTGGTGAACAGCAGGTTGGCCAGCTTCGACTGGCTGTAAGCCAGGCGAGTATCGGCGGGACTGCCAGTTGATGTCGTCGAGGTTGATCCGCCCGGCCCAGTGCGCCATCGACGACAGCGTCACCACCCAGTCGGTCAGCTTGGGCGGCAGCAGGTTGGTCAGCGCGACATGGCCGAAGTGGTTGGTGCCGATCTGGCTTTCGAAGCCGTCCTTGGTCAGCGCGAACGGGGCGGCCATGATGCCGGCGTTGTTGATCAGCAGGGCGGCCGCGGTCGACACCGTCGGCGAACTGGTGCACCGACGACAGGCCCTGCAGATCCAGCCGGCGCACCTCGACGTCACCGCTCATCTTTGCGGCGGCGGTCTCACCCTTGGCGGGGTGCGCACGGCGAGGATCACGGTGGCGCCGTTGCTGGACGACTCGCGGGCGGTGATCGCGCCCAGGCCGCTGTTGGCGCCGGTGACGATCACGGTGCATCCGGCAAATGACGGCAGATCGGCGGCGGTCCAGTCGGTCATGCTTGACCACCCTAGCGATGGCAACCTCGCGATTGCCCGAGATGTCCGAGCGGCTGCGGCCAAGCCGCCCGCGACGACCACGACGACACCCTCGCCGGGCTGCCCGCTCCTCGCGCCGCCCCTATTTGGCGGCGACGACGAAGCCGTGAATGATCATGTCGATGTCGGGAGCCTGCGCCGCCGCCTGGTCGGCTAGGCCGGTGATGGTCAGCTGGACGAAGTAGCGCTGCTTTGCCGGTGGCGGCCCGGTCGGCAGCACGATCCGGTTCCAGCTGTGCAGCCGGGTGCCGTTCTCGCTGTTGTAACTGCCCTGGATCATCGACGACGGAAACCCGTTGAACGGGTCCATCGAAACGTCCAATTGTTTGAAGTTCTCGAACAATTGGGCGTCGTCGTTGCCGTACTTGATGACTTGTGCCGGGTCGAACTCGCCGTTGAGTTTGAACACCACGAGTCTCGCCGTCGGGTACTTGCCGCCTTTGGCCAGTATTAGCGTCTCCGGTGCGATGTGCGGATCGGTGAACCGCGACCACCCCGGCGGGGTCGGTATCGACACCCGCAGATCGGTCAGCGAATCGGGTGCCACCTGCTGTCCAGTGACGCCGATGCTGTTCAGGTACATCGACAGCGGCACCGGACGGTCGGTGGTCGTGGTGGTGGCCGTCGAGCTCGTCGTCCAAACCGACGAGTAGTCGGGACTTTTGGGTCCACACGCGACCACTGCCAGGGTCAGCGCGGCGATCGCGGCGGCCAGCCTTCTCACAGAATCTCGTGCACCGCGTCGATCGGCCGAGCCAGCCGGGTGCCTTTCGCCGTGACGACGAACGGCCGCTCGATCAAGATGGGATGTTCGGCCATCGCGTCGAGCAGCTGGTCATCGGTGGCATCGGCGAGATTGAGACCGGTGTACAGCGATTCGCGTTTGCGTACCGCGGTGCGGACGTCGATGCCCGCGTCGCGGATCATGGTCGCGAGTTCCTCACGGGACGGCGGAGTCTTCAAATACTCCACGATCGTCGGCTCTAAACCGTTGTCCCGCAACAAGTCCAAGGTTTTACACGAGGTGCTGCACTTGGGATTGTGGTAGATGACGGAACCAGAAGCCATCTAGGCGTCTCCGTCGAATAGACCTGTGACAGAACCGTTTTCGAAGACAGCGCGGATGGTGCTGGCCAGCAGCGGCGCGATGGACAGCACGGTGAGCTGTGGGAAGCGCTTTTCATCGCCGATCGGAAGCGTGTTGGTGACTATGACTTCGCGGGCGCCGCACGCGGCCAGCCGCTCGGTGGCCGGGTTCGACAGCACGCCGTGGGTGGCCGCGACGATCACGTCGCTGGCGCCATCCTGGCGCAGCAGGTTCACCGCGCCGGCGATGGTGCCGCCGGTGTCGATCATGTCGTCGATCAGCACGCAGGTGCGGCCTTCGACCTCGCCGACCACCCGGTTGGAGACCACCTGGTTGGGCACCCGCGGGTCGCGGGTCTTGTGGATGAAGGCCAGCGGCACGCCGCCCAGCGCGTCAGCCCACTTCTCGGCGATGCGCACCCGGCCGGAGTCGGGGGAGACCACGACCATGTTGCTGTCGGGGTAGTTGTCCCGGATGTAGCCGGTCAGCAGGTTCTGGCCGCGCATGTGGTCGACGGGCCCGTCGAAGAAGCCCTGGATCTGGTCGGTGTGCAGGTCGACCGTGACGATGCGGTCCGCCCCCGCCTTCTTGAGCAGGTCGGCGACCAGTCGGGCCGAGATGGGTTCGCGGCCGCGGTGCTTCTTGTCCTGGCGAGCGTAGGGATAGAACGGCATGACGGCGGTGATCCGCTTGGCACTGCCCCGCTTGAGGGCGTCGATCATGATCAGCTGTTCCATCAGCCAGTTGTTCACCGGCGCCGGATTGGACTGCAGGACGAACGCGTCGCAGCCGCGCACCGATTCGTGGAAGCGCACGAAGATCTCGCCGTTGGCGAATTCCCGCGCGGTCTGCGCCGTCACGTGGACGTCGAGTTCCTTGGCGACCTGTTCGGCGAGCTCGGGATGCGCCCGGCCGGAGAGCAGCATCAGATTTTTGCGATTGTCGGTCCAGTCGAGGCTCAACGTGCTGCCCTTGCCGTTCGGGTCGAGATGATGGAAGTGCTGCTCATCGTACGTAGCGAATCGTACGGAATGATCGTTGGGTTGCATGCCACCAAATTCATGGTTTCTATTTGGATTCAGGCGGTTCAGGAAGCGGTGGGGCTTGCTGGGCGGCCTTCTCGGCGGCTTCGGCGGCGGCGGTGCCTGGGCGTTTACGCTGCACCCAGTTTTCGATGTTGCGTTGCGGGCCGCCGGACACGGCCAGCGCGCCCGGCGGAACGTCCTCACGCAGCACAGTGCCCGCCCCGGTGTAAGCCCCGTCGCCGACGGTCACCGGCGCCACGAACATGGTGTCCGAGCCGGTGCGCACGTGCGAGCCGACCGTGGTGCGCCGTTTGGTGGTGCCGTCGTAGTTGACGAAGACGCTGGACGCCCCGATATTGCTTTGTTCGCCGATGTCGGCGTCGCCGACGTAGGTCAGGTGCGGCACCTTGGTGCCCGTCCCGATGGTGGAGTTCTTCACCTCGACGAACGCGCCGAGCTTGCCGTCGGCGCCCAGGGCGGTGCCGGGCCGCAGGTAGGTGAACGGGCCGACGGTGGCCCCGCTGCCGATCGCTGCCGACTGGCCGTGCGTGCGCACCACCGAAGCACCGTCGCCGACGGTGACGTCGGTCAGCGTGGTGTCCGGGCCGACGACGCAGTGCCCGCCGATCTGGGTGCGGCCGAGCAGCTGCGTGCCCGGATGAACAACGGTGTCGCGACCGATTGTCACGTCGACGTCGATCCACGTGGTGGCTGGATCGATCACTGTGACCCCCGCCAGTTGGTGCACGGCGACGATGCGGCGGTTAAGCTCGGCGCCCAGCTGGGCCAGCTGGACACGGTTGTTGACACCGGCCACTAGCGCGCTGTCGTCCACATGCTGGGCGTGCACGGTCCGTCCGTCGCCGCGCAGGATCGCGATCACGTCGGTCAGGTAGAGCTCCTGCTGGGCGTTGTTGGAGCTGAGCCGGCCCAGCGCCGACCGCAACGCGGTGGCGTCGAATGCGTAGACGCCGGCGTTGACCTCACCGATGCTGCGCTGCGCCGGCGTCGCGTCGGCTTCCTCCACGATCGCCATCACTTCGTCGTCCTGGGTGCGCAGGATGCGGCCGTAGCTGAACGGATCGCTCAGGGTGGTGGTGAGCACCGTCGCCGCGGCCGACACCGCGTTGTGGGTGGCGATCAGATCGGCCAGCGTGTCCGCGTCCAGCAGCGGGGTGTCGCCCGAGGTGATCACCACGACGCCGGCGTCATCTTGCGGCAGCGCGGACAGGCCGCACAGCGCGGCGTGGCCAGTGCCGCGCGGGCTGTCCTGCAGCGCGACGTCGATCGGGCGTCCGAGGGTGTCGGCGAGTTCGGCGACGACGGGCGCGATGCGCTGGTGTTCATGGCCCAGCACCACCACCAGCCGCTGCGGTGCGACCTTGGCGATCGAGTGCAGGGCGTGAGCGAGCATGCTGCGTCCGGCGAGCGTGTGCAGCACCTTCGGGGTGTCCGATCGCATCCGGGTGCCGGGCCCGGCCGCCAGGACCAGGACCGTTGTGTCACCCCGTAACGACATCGACTCTCCTCGTGCTCAGCCCCAAGACTGTCATTGCACCTGCGCCAATGGCAAAGGCTCGACACCGGCGAGCCCACGGATGAGCCGAAAGCAGCCGAAGCTCCGTCGCCAGGACTCGAACCTGAACTATCTGAACCAAAATCAGAGGTGCTGCCGATTACACCACGACGGACTGTCGACCACGGCGGTGGCGGTACCTGCCAACCGCGCCACCAAGACTTTAGTCGGACGGCGATGCGAACCGCTCGCGGCGCCGGGGAAACCCGGGCCTTTGCGGTCGAGCGAACCGATACGCTGAGTGACGTGGCAGCCCCGGATAAAGAGGTGCGTGCGCCACGCGCCCGGATGACCGGCAGCGAGCGTCGACACCAGCTGATCGGCATCGCTCGCGCACTGTTCGCCGAGCGCGGATACGAGGGTGCCTCGATCGAAGAGATCGCCCAGCGTGCCAACGTCTCCAAGCCGGTCGTCTACGAGCATTTTGGCGGCAAGGAGGGTCTGTATGCCGTGGTCGTCGACCGTGAGATGTCCGCGCTGTTGGACGGCATCACGTCGTCGCTGACCAACAACCGGTCCCGGGTCCGGGTGGAGCGGGTCGCGCTGGCGCTGCTCACCTATGTCGAGGAACGGACTGACGGCTTCCGGATCATGATCCGCGACTCGCCGGCGTCGATCAGCACCGGTACCTATTCCAGCTTGCTCAACGACGCCGTCAGCCAGGTGAGTTCCATTCTGGCCGGCGACTTCGCCCGCCGTGGCCTGGATCCGAACTTGGCGCCGTTGTACGCCCAGGCGTTGGTGGGTTCGGTGTCGATGACCGCGCAATGGTGGTTGGACACGCGCGAGCCGAAGAAGGAAGTGGTGGCCGCGCACCTGGTCAACCTGATGTGGAACGGCCTGACCCATCTGGAATCCGATCCGCGGCTGCAAGACGAATAACGCTCACTCGACCAGCGACTGCGTTCCCTCGGCGAAGACGGACCGCGGCCGTATTCGCTTGCGCCACTTGGAGGTACAGACGACGATCGCGAGCGCGAGGCGTTCCGCGTCGCCGGTTCCGGGCTCGGCGGTGTAGAGCATGATGCGCAGGTCGTCGGCGGCGACGATCAGCACGTCGCAGTCCAGCGTGAGGTGCCCTACGACGGGATGGTCGATCGTCTTGCGGGCGGCCATGGTCGGGCGTCGGCCGTCTCACCCAGCTCGACGAACCGGGGATTCTGCGCCGCGAGATCCTGGATCAGCTGCCTGAGTCGCTGATCAGCCGGATACCGGGCCGCGGTCAGCCGCAGGTCGGCGACCAGCCCGGCCTCCAATTCCGCCTGTTCAGCCGGGGTGTGGACGACGCGGTTGCCGGGGCCGACCAGGTTGCGCCAGACGCTGTCGCGTTCGACTCCGCGCCAATCCGTCGTCGGACCCATCACCGCGTCGTACGGCGTGTTGGCGGCCAGCAGGGTCCAGGTCGCGTCGAACACGGCGACGGTCCTGTGCGCCAGCCGGTCGAGCAGGCGCTGCATGCTCGGCGTGATGCGTGACGACACGACGTCGACCCCGGGCGCGACGTGCCCGGCCAAACGGAACAGCCGCGTTCGGCGTCGGAAACCCGCAGCGTGCGGGCCAGCGCCTCGACGATCTGCACCGACGGCGACGTGGCCCGGCCCTGCTTGAGCCTGGTGAGGTAGTCCACCGATCCCGGCCAGCCCGGCGAGCTCTTCGCGGCGCAGCCCCGCCGCCCGCCGACCGGGGTGCCGACATCCGCCGGCTGGACGCGGTCACGCCACCGCCTGAGGGTTCGGCCGAACTCCCACGACTCCACCGCTTCACTGTGCGCGATCCGCGCGGGCTTTGCCTGGCCCTGGCGGTCCTACGACAACCGGACGACTGCCTGACCGGACGCGCTGACGAAAATCTGTTTCGTCGATCGCATAGGTGGGGGTGTTCGTCCGCGATGTCCGTAAGCGCTACCGCCGACGCACAGCCGGCCTTCCTGGTCGGAATGCGTAGTGGCAGGCCAGATCGCGGGATCCACCCGCCGGGGCGCCGCCCGGCGGGTGGAGGGCAGCATGTAAAGCAATGTCATGAGTTCAAAGTGCGCTCGGACGGACCCCCGTGACCTGATCCTTACGATCCTTTGACAGCCCCCGGCAATCTTGACGTCGTTCTGCGGCTTCGCCGGGACCCTAGAATGAATGCATCATGACCGCACCGGGGCCTGCTTGCCCAGAAACCCCGATCGCGGGGCTCGTCGAATTGGCGCTGACAGCGCCAACGTTCCAGCAGATCACCGCCGCCGCGGCGGCCGGACCGGCCACGCTGAACCTGGTCGGTCCGGCGAGCGCGCGAGTATTCGTCGCCAGCATGCTGGCGCGGCGCGGCCCGTTGTTGGTGGTCACCGCCACCGGCCGCGAGGTCGACGATCTCGGCGCTGAACTGCGTGGTGTCTTCGGCGACGCCGTCGCGATCTTCCCGTCCTGGGAAACGCTGCCGCACGAACGTCTTTCGCCGGGCGTGGACACCGTCGGCACCCGCTTGATGGTGTTGCGCCGGCTGGCGCATCCCGACGACGCGCGGTTGGGGCCGCCGCTGCAGGTCGTCGTGACCGCCGCGCGCTCGTTGCTACAGCCGATGCCGCCGCGGCTGGGCCAGGTGGAGCCGCTCAC
Organism: Mycobacterium tilburgii; assembly: GCF_902168065.1. GTDB lineage: Bacteria > Actinomycetota > Actinomycetes > Mycobacteriales > Mycobacteriaceae > Mycobacterium > Mycobacterium tilburgii. Next base: position 34,244 of record NZ_LR655713.1, read on the forward strand.
CCTGACCGTCGGTGCGGAAGTCGACTTCGACGGTGCGATCGCGCGGCTGGTCGAACTCGCCTACACCCGGGTGGACATGGTCGGGCGGCGCGGCGAATTCGCGGTTCGCGGCGGCATTCTCGACGTCTTCCCACCGACCGCCGAGCACCCGGTGCGCGTCGAATTCTGGGGTGACGAGATCACCGAGATGCGGATGTTCGCGGTCGCCGACCAGCGGTCCATCCCGGAGCTCGAGGTCGACACCCTGGTCGCGGTCGCCTGCTGCGAACTGCTGCTCACCGACGAGGTGTGCAAGCGGGCCGCCGCGCTGGCTGCCGCGCATCCGACCAGAGAGGGCGCGATCACCGGCAGCGTCGCCGACATGCTCGCCAAGCTTGCCAGGGGCATACCCGTGGACGGCATGGAGGCGCTGCTTCCGGTGCTGCACCCCGCCACCAAAGGGGCCGAGGGCGAAGCTGGGGCCCACGCGTTGCTGACCGATCAGCTGGCCGCCGGCACGCCGGTGCTGGTGTGCGACCCGGAGAAGGTGCGCAGCAGGGCCGCGGACCTGATCAAGACGGGACGCGAATTCCTGGAGGCGTCCTGGTCGGTCGCGGCGCTCGGCACGGACGCTCCCGTGGACATCGAGCAGCTGGGCGGTTCGGGTTTCGTCGAACTCGAGGACGTGCACGCTGCGGCCGTGGCGGCCGGTCATCCGTGGTGGACGCTGAGTCAGCTGTCCGACGACTCGGCCGTGGAGCTCGACGTGCGGGCGGCGCCGTCGGCGCGCGGGCATCAGCACGACATCGAAAGCATCTTCGCGATGCTGCACGCACACGTCTCCACAGGCTGCTACGCGGTGGTAGTCGCGCCCGGCACCGGGACCGCGCACCGGGTGGTGGAGCGGCTCGCCGAGTCCGACACACCCGCCGCCATATTGGAACCGGGCGCCGCCCCGAAGGCCGGGGTGGTCGGGGTGCTCAAGGGGCCGCTGCACGACGGTGTCGTCATCCCCGGCGCCAACCTGGTCGTCATCACCGAGACCGACCTGACTGGCAACCGGGCCACGTCTCCCGAAGGCAAGCGGCTGGCCGCCAAGCGCTGCAACACCGTCGACCCGCTGGCGCTGACCGCCGGCGACCTGGTCGTCCACGACCAGCACGGCATCGGGCGGTTCGTCGAGATGACGGAACGCACCGTCGGCGGCGCCCGCCGCGAGTACCTGGTGCTGGAGTACGCGTCGGCCAAGCGAGGCGGCGGATCCGACAAGCTGTACGTCCCGATGGACTCGCTCGACCAGCTGTCGCGGTATGTCGGTGGGCAGGCGCCCGCGCTGTCCAAGCTGGGCGGCAGCGACTGGGCCAACACCAAGACCAAGGCTCGCCGCGCCGTGCGCGAGATCGCCGGCGAGCTGGTGTCGCTGTACGCCAAGCGCCAGGCCAGCGCGGGGCACGCGTTCGGGCCGGACACGCCGTGGCAGGCCGAGATGGAGGACGCGTTCGGATTCACCGAGACCGTCGACCAGCTGACCGCCATCACCGAGGTCAAGAGCGACATGGAAAAGCCGATCCCGATGGACCGGGTGATCTGCGGCGACGTCGGCTACGGCAAGACCGAGATCGCGGTGCGGGCGGCGTTCAAGGCCGTGCAGGACGGCAAACAGGTCGCGGTGCTGGTGCCGACCACGCTGCTGGCCGACCAGCATCTGCAGACGTTCACCGACCGGATGGCCGGCTTCCCCGTGACGGTCAAGGGGCTGTCCCGGTTCACCGACCCCGGCGAGTCACGCGCCGTGATCGAGGGCCTGACCGACGGGTCGGTGGATGTCGTGATCGGCACGCACCGGCTGCTGCAGACCGGTGTGCGGTGGAAGGACCTTGGCCTGGTGGTGGTCGACGAGGAGCAGCGCTTCGGGGTCGAGCACAAGGAACACATCAAGTCGCTGCGCACCCACGTCGACGTGCTGACCATGAGCGCCACCCCGATTCCGCGCACGTTGGAGATGAGCCTGGCCGGGATCCGGGAGATGTCGACGATCCTCACCCCGCCCGAGGAGCGTTACCCGGTGCTGACCTACGTCGGCCCGCACGACGACAAGCAGGTCGCCGCCGCGCTGCGCCGCGAGTTGCTGCGCGACGGGCAGGCCTTCTACGTGCACAACCGGGTCAGCTCGATCGACCGGGCCGCGGCCCGGGTGCGCGAGCTGGTGCCGGAGGCGCGGGTCGTCGTCGCGCACGGGCAGATGCCCGAGGAGCGGCTGGAAGGCACCGTGCAGGGCTTCTGGAACCGCGAATACGACATCCTGGTGTGCACCACGATCGTGGAGACCGGCCTGGACATCTCCAACGCGAACACGCTGATCGTCGAGCGGGCCGACACCTTCGGCCTGTCCCAGTTGCATCAGCTGCGCGGCCGGGTCGGCCGCAGCCGGGAGCGCGGATACGCCTACTTCCTCTATCCACCGCACACTCCGCTGACCGAGAAGGCCTACGACCGGCTGGCCACGATCGCGCATAACAACGAACTAGGTGCCGGGATGGCGGTCGCGCTGAAGGATCTCGAGATCCGTGGTGCGGGCAACGTGCTGGGTGTCGAGCAGTCCGGCCACGTCGCCGGCGTCGGCTTCGACCTGTATGTGCGGCTGGTGGGCGAGGCCGTCGAGGCGTACAAGGCCGCCGCCGACGGGGAGACGGTGACGACGGCGGAGGAGCCCAAGGACGTGCGGATCGACCTGCCGGTCGACGCGCATCTGCCGCCGGACTACATCGCCAGCGACCGGCTCCGGCTGGAGGCCTACCGGCGGCTGGCCGCCGCTCCCGACGACGCGGCCGTCGACGCCGTCGTCGAAGAGCTCATCGACCGGTACGGGGCGCTCCCGGAACCGGCTCAGCGGCTGGTGGCGGTGGCCCGGCTGCGGCTGCTGTGTCGCGCCTCGGGCATCATCGAAGTCTCGGCTCCGTCGGCGGCGAAGGTGCGGTTGTCCCCGCTGACGTTGCTCGATTCGGCTCAGGTGCGGCTCAAGCGGATGTATCCGGCCGCCAACTATCGCGCCAACACGTCCACGGTGTCGGTGCCGATTCCGCGGGCCGGGGGTGTTGGCGCGCCGCGCCTGCGCGACGTCGAGTTGGTGCAGATGGTGGCCAGCCTGGTGACGGCCCTGCAGGGGAAACCGCAGCAAGAGGTTGGTATAACCAGTTCGTCATCGCCGCACGACGACAACGCCGGTCGCAAATCGGCGGGTTGAAGGTCGGGCGATGGATGTGAGCGAACGCGGGGGAGGAGGCGCAGCGCCCGATGATTCGCGCCGGTGACGATGCAGAGCGTCGTGATGAGGAGGAACGGCGCCCGATGATTGTCGTCCTGTTCGATCCCCGTCGTCCCTCGCTGGTGCCCGTTGAAGCCGTCGAGCATCTGACCGGCGAGATCCAGTACACCGAAGAGATGCCCGTCGCGGTGCCCTGGTCATTGTCGTCCGCCCGTCCGGTGGACACCGGCGAGGATGCCCCGGTGCTGCTGTCGTCGGACCCTGACCATCCCGCCGTCACCGCCCGGCTGGCCGCCGGGGCCCGACTAATCTCGGCGCCGGAGACGCCCCGTGGTGAACGCCTGGTCGACGCCGTCGCGATGATGGACAAGCTGCGTACCGCGGGGCCCTGGGAGAGCGAGCAGACCCACGACTCGTTGCGCCGGTACCTCCTCGAGGAGACCTACGAGCTGCTGGATGCGGTGCGCAGCGGCAACGCCGACCAGCTGCGCGAAGAGCTGGGCGACGTGTTGTTGCAGGTGCTTTTCCACGCCCGCATCGCAGAGGAGGCGCCGCAGTCGCCGTTCGACATCGACGCCGTCGCCACCACACTGATGCGGAAGCTGGGCAATCGGATGCCGGGAGTGCTTGCCGGCCAAACGATTTCACTCGAAGAGCAGCTGGTGCAGTGGGAGCAGCGCAAAGCGGCGGAAAAGCCCCGCATGTCGGTGATGGACGACGTGCACACCGGTCAGCCGGCGCTGGCGCTGGCGCAGAAGGTGATTGCGCGTACGCGTGTGGCCGGGCTGCCCGCCGACCTGATTCCCGGCGAGATCACCTCGATTGCAGTGGACGGCGATGTCGATGCGGAAAGCTTGCTGCGCACAGCCGTTTTGGAGTTCATGGACACGGTTCGCGCTGTCGAGCGGTCGATCGCCGCGACGCGGCGCGGGGACAGCGTGCCCGAGGAGTTCGACGTGGTGCCGCTGGGCGCGGTCACCGAGCAGGAGTGGCGCGAGCACTGGCCCGCCGACAACCTCGACGACAGGCCAGCCGGGGACTCCGAGGCTGCCGGCCAGGCCGACGGCGAGATCGGGGGCGGCACCGACGAGATCGATCCCGAGACCGACGAGCCCGGCCACACGGCCGAAGAACCGGCCGACGATGCGCCCAAAGCGTCCAACCGGTCCGGCAAAGACCCCAAAAAGGCGCGCAGTCGCGACTGACGCGGGTTCGATCACCTTCACAGGTTTGCTGGACAGCGATCCCCGTAATGTCTGCCGTCGGCTACGGCGGTCCCGGGTAATGTGGCTTATGAGTTGGCGAATCCCGGTAATCGGCAGCGACCGCGCTTTGCTAGCCATGATCGTCGCCAAGCTAACGCTTCATTTGGCGAGACTCGGGCTCACCGGCTCAAAGAGACCGGTTACGGCGGAAGATCATGGGACGATAATCAGTGGGTGACGTTGGTGTAGGCGAAGTTGAGGGGAGCGTGGTGTCGCCGAGGCGTTGGTTACGGACGGCCGCCGTGATCGGCGCCACCGCCATGCTGATGGCCTCCAGCTGCACCTGGCAGCTTAGCATTTTTATTCCCGCGGGCGTGCCGCCGCCGTTCGGGGATCCGGTGCCATCGGTCGACACGCACGCCAGCGGTCGGCCCGCGGACCAGTTGCGCGCGTGGGCAATCCCGCGGGCCGCGGCCCTGGAAATCCCGCTCATAGCGCTGGAGGCGTACGCCTACGCCGCCCGGGTCGCCGAGGTCGAGAACCCGAAGTGTCACATTGCCTGGACCACCCTGGCCGGCATCGGCCAGGTCGAAAGCCACCACGGCACCTACCGGGGGGCGACGCTGTCGCCGAATGGGGATGTCAGCCCGCCGATCCGGGGTGTCCAGCTCGACGGCACCGGGGGCAACCTGCGCATCGTCGACGCCGACGAGAACAGCACCGGCAGCGAGCCCGCGCTCGCCCGTGCCATGGGGCCGATGCAGTTCATCCCGGAGACCTGGCGGTTGTACGGGGTTGACGCTCACAACGACGGCCGGGTCAGTCCGGACAACATCGACGACGCGGCCCTGGCGGCCGCGGGTTATTTATGTTGGCGCGGAAAAGACCTAGCGACCCCCCGGGGGTGGGTCACCGCGCTGCGAGCCTACAACAACTCCGGCGTGTACGCGCGCGCCGTCCGGGACTGGGCCACCGCTTACGCGGCCGGCCACCCGCTGTAGAAGGATGGTTTGCGACCGAGGCTTTAGGCCGGGGCCCGTAGAGGGCTGGCCCGGAGCGGCGCCATCAGCAACGAGTCAAGTTCAAGCAAGGAGATCCTAGTGCCGATTATCGAGCAGGTCGGGGCCCGCGAGGTCCTAGATTCCCGCGGTAACCCCACGGTCGAGGTCGAGGTCGCCTTGATCGACGGGACTTTTGCCCGGGCGGCGGTGCCGTCCGGCGCGTCGACCGGGGAGCACGAGGCCGTCGAACTCCGCGACGGCGGCACCCGTTACGGCGGCAAGGGTGTGGACAAGGCGGTGCAGGCCGTCCTCGACGAGATCGGCCCAACGGTGATCGGCCTCAACGCCGACGACCAGCGTCTGGTCGATCAGGCGCTGGTGGACCTCGACGGCACCCCCGACAAGTCTCGGCTGGGCGCCAACGCGATCCTGGGCGTGTCGCTGGTGGTGGCCAAGGCAGCGGCCGACTCCGCCGCGCTGCCGCTGTTCCGCTACCTGGGCGGGCCGAACGCGCACATCCTTCCGGTGCCGATGATGAACATCCTCAACGGTGGCGCCCACGCCGACACCGGGGTCGACGTCCAGGAATTCATGGTCGCGCCGATCGGCGCGCCGAGCTTCAAAGAGGCGCTGCGTTGGGGTGTCGAAGTATACCACTCGCTGAAGTCGGTGCTGAAGAAGCAGGGTCTGAGCACCGGGCTCGGCGACGAGGGCGGTTTCGCCCCCGACGTCGCGGGCACCAAGGCGGCGCTGGACCTGATTCTGACCGCGATCGAAGCGACCGGCTTCAAGACGGGGTCCGACGTGGCCCTGGCACTGGATGTGGCCGCGACCGAATTCTTTACCGGCGAGGGTTACAGCTTCGAAAACGAGACCTGCAGCGCCGAGCAGATGGCCCAATTCTACACCGGCCTGCTGGACAGCTACCCGTTGGTGTCCATCGAGGACCCGCTATCCGAGGACGACTGGGACGGCTGGGTGGCGCTGACGTCGGCCGTGGGCGACCGCGTGCAACTGGTCGGCGACGACCTGTTCGTCACCAACACGGAGCGTTTGGAGGAGGGCATCGAACGCGGAGCCGGCAACGCGCTGTTGGTCAAGGTGAACCAGATCGGCACGCTGACCGAGACACTCGATGCCGTCGCGCTGGCGCACCACAGCGGATACCGCACGATGATGAGCCACCGCAGCGGCGAAACTGAGGACACCACCATCGCCGATCTGGCGGTCGCGGTGGGCAGCGGACAGATCAAGACCGGCGCGCCCGCGCGCAGCGAGCGGGTGGCCAAGTACAACCAGTTGCTGCGCATCGAGGAGGCACTGGGCGACGCGGCCCGCTACGCTGGCGACCTGGCCTTCCCGCGTTATGCATTGGATGTGAAATAGCTTGGCAGCCAACGGAAAACGCGGATAGGTCGGACATGCCCGACGCGAAACGGCCGGATCCGAAGCGCCGCTCCCCGGCATCACGCCCGGGGAAAGCGGGTGAGTCGGTCCGGCGCGGACGCGCCGCCAAGCCGTCGTCCAAGCCGTCACGTTCGGCGAAGGTGGCGCAGAACGCCTCGACGGCCCGGACCACCGTCGAGCACATCATCGAACCTATCAAGCGCCAGATCACCGAGTCGCTGGAGCAACGGTCCGAGCAGCGGCTGGGTTTCACCGCCCGGCGCGCGGCGGTGCTGGCCGCGGTGGTCTGCGTGCTGACCCTGACCATCGCGGGGCCGGTGCGGACGTACTTCGCTCAGCGCACCGAGATGGCCCAGCTGTCCGCCAGTGAGGCGGTGCTGCGCCGTCAGATTGCCGATTTGGAGCAGAAGAAGGTCAAGCTCGCCGACCCGGCCTACATCGCGGCGCAGGCCCGCGAGCGGTTGGGTTTTGTGATGCCGGGGGACACGCCCTTCCAGGTGCAGCTGCCGCCGACCGCGGCCGCGGCGCCGCAACCCGGAGACGAAACGTCGCGGCCGGCGAGCAACGCCCCGTGGTATTCGTCGTTGTGGCATACCATCGCCGACGCGCCGCACCTGCCGCCGGCCGCCCCGCCACCGGCCGAACCCGGACCGCCCGTGCCGGCACCGCCGGATGCACCGAAGCCCACGGTGCCCGGTGGTTGAGCGTGCAGACCTGGAAGCGGTGGCACGCCAGTTGGGACGTGAGCCGCGCGGTGTGCTCGAGATCGCCTATCGGTGCCCCAACGGTGACCCCGGCGTGGTGAAGACTGCGCCGAAACTGCCTGACGGTACGCCTTTTCCGACGTTGTACTACCTGACGCATCCGGTGCTGACCGCCGCGGCGAGCCGGCTGGAGTCCACGGGGCTGATGCGGTACATGACCGAGCGCCTGAAAACCGACCCCGAGTTGGCCGCCGCGTATCGGCGCGCGCACGAGTCGTATCTGGCCGAGCGGGACGCGATCGAGCCGCTCGGGACGACGTTCTCGGGTGGCGGCATGCCGGATCGAGTGAAGTGCCTGCATGTGCTGATCGCGCATTCGCTGTCCAAAGGGCCCTGGGTCAATCCTTTTGGTGACGAGGCGCTGGCGCTGCTGGCCGCCGAGCCGGCCATGGCCGGGGTATTGGACGGAGAGTTGTGGCGTTGAAAGCGGCGGGTGTGGACTGTGGCACCAACTCGATTCGGTTGCTGATCGCCGACGTTTCCGACGGGAAGCTGTGTGACGTGCACCGCGAGACGCGGATCGTGCGACTGGGTCAGGGCGTCGACGCGACGGGTCAGTTCGCGCTGGAGGCGATCGAGCGGACCAGGGCCGCGCTTTCCGACTACGCGAGCCTGATGAAAACCCATGGCGTGCAGCGTGTTCGGATGGTAGCCACGTCCGGCGCCCGCGACGTCAGCAATCGCGACGAGTTCTTCGCGATGACGGGGGAGGTGCTGGACACCGTGCTGCCCGGCGCGGTGGCTGAGGTGATCAGCGGCGCCGAGGAGGCCGCCCTGTCCTTCCGCGGGGCTGTCGGTGAATTATACTGCGCACGAGTACCTTTCGTCGTCGTCGACCTGGGAGGCGGTTCCACCGAGATTGTGCTGGGATCCGACGACGTCGTGGCGAGCTACTCCGCCGACATCGGCTGCGTCCGGCTGACCGAGCGCTGCCTGAATTCGGATCCGCCGACCCCGGCGCAAGTGGAGGCGGCGCGGCAGTTCGTCCGCGATCGGCTCGCTCCCGCGCTGCAGGCCGTGCCCGTCGAGCGAGCGCGGACCTGGGTGGGGCTGGCCGGCACGCTGACCACACTGTCGGCGTTGGCCCACAACATGACGACGTATGACGCTGCCGCCATCCATCTTTCGCGGGTCGCCGGCGCCGATCTGCGGTCGGTGTGCGAGCGGCTGATCGGCATGACCCGGTCCGAGCGAGTGGCGCTCCCGCCGATGCATGAGGGCCGTGCCGACGTGATCGGCGGCGGCGCGATAGTGGTGGAGGAGTTGGCGCGCGAGTTGCACGCCCGGGCCGGCATCGATGAGCTGACCGTCAGCGAACACGACATCCTCGACGGCATCGTGCTGTCGATTGCGCGGTAGCGGATTTCGGTGTGCGGTGACGGCGGCCTCACCCGGCGTGTCGCCGCCGCGGCGAACATTCAGACTTCGAACCGGTAGCCCATACCCGATTCGGTGACCAGGTGTTTGGGATGGGGCGGATCAGCTTGATACCGATGAATGTGGCGACGATGTTGCCCAAGCCGTAGATGGTATAGGTTGCGGCTGAGTAGCTTCGCTGCGGCTTGGTGTGTACCGAACACCGCGCAGCGCCAACGGAATCAGGGCAACGATGACGATCGCGTTGAAGATGACCGCGGACAGGATCGCCGATTGCGGGTTGTGCAGCCGCATCACGTTTATCAGGTCCAGGTCGGGGAAGACCGTCACGAACATCGCCGGGAGGCGATGTTATTGGCGATGGAGAACGTGGTCAACGCGCCCCGGGTGATCAGCAATTGCAATTGCTTGCCGATCTCGACGATCTCGATCAGCTTGGTGGGGTCGGAGTCCAGATCCACCATGTCGTCGGCATCTTTGGCCGTCGAGGTACCGGTGTTCATCGCGACGCCGACGTCGGCCTGCGCCAAGGCCGGGGCGTCGTTGGTGCCGTCACCGGTTATCGCCACCAGGCGTCCGTCCTGCTGCTCCTTCTTGATCAGTATCATCTTGTCTTCGGGCGTGGCCTAGGCGAGGAAGTCGTCCACCCTGGCCTCTTCGGTCGATTGCCTTGGCGGTCAACGGGTTATCCACGGTGACCATCACCGCGCGTATGCCCATCAAGCGCATCGCGTCGAAGCGTTCGCGCATGCCCTGCTTGACCACGTCCTTGAGATGGATGACGCCGAGCACCCGGGCTGACGCGGAACCGTCGTCTCCGTCCACCTGGCCGACCATCAGCGGGGTGCCACCGGCGGCGGAGATGCCGTCGACGATCTCACCGAGTTCGGTCGGGACGGTGCCGACGTGGCTGCGGACCCACTCCGAGACGGAGTTGGCCGCACCCTTGCGCAACTGGTCGGTCATCGACGTCCACATCCGACATTCGGGTGGTCGCACTGAATTCCACCCACGAGGCGTTCGCCAACTCGCCCGGCGTGCGCGCGCAGGCCGAAGGCGTCCTTGGCGTACACCACGATGAAACGGCCCTCGGGGGTCTCGTCGGCGAGGCTGGACAACTGCGCGGCGTCGGCCAGGTCCGCGTGGGTCACTCCGGACACTGGAATGAATTCGGACGTTTGACGATTGCTAAGCGTGATGGTTCCCGTCTTGTCCAACAGCAGGGTGTTGACGTCGCCGGCCGCTTCCACCGCGCGGCCCGGCCAGCACGTTGCGTTGCACTAGGCGATCCATGCCGGCGATACCGATCGCCGACAGCAGCGCGCCGATAGTGGTCGGAATGAGGCACACCAGCAACGACATCAGCACGATGCCGCTGATGCCGTCGGAGCTCAGCGCCGAGGTGTCGGGGACACCGGGTTGTTCACCTTGGAGTAGATCGCCAGGGGCTGCAGCGTGGCGACCGCGAAGACGAAGATGATGGTCAGCGCGGCCAGCAGGATGTTTAGCGCGATCTCGTTGGGTGTCTTCTGCCGGTTGACGCCCTCGATAAGGGCGATCATCTCGTCCACAAAGCTCTCGCCGGGTTTCTGGGTGATCTTGACGACGATGCGGTCCGAGAGCACGGTGGTACTGCGGTGACCGCGGAACGGTCGCCGCCGGACTACCGGGTCCGACTCGCCGGTGATGGCCGACTCGTCAACAGACGCAATGCCTTCCACCACATCGTCGTCGCCGGGGATGACCTCGCCTGGGGTGACGACCACGACGTCGCCCTGTTGCAGCAGCGGTGCCGGGATCTCCTCGATCGAGGCTGCCGCCGTGGTGCCGGGGCGTCAGCCGATGATACGGCGCGCGATGGTATCGGCTTTGGACTTGCGCAGGGTGTCGGCTTGTGCCTTGCCGCGGTCCTCGGCGACAGCTTCGGCGAGGTTCGCGAAAAGTATTGTCAGCCACAGCCAGAACACGGTGAGCAAGCTGAACCAGGTGCTGTCGCGATAACAAGCACCGTCGACCAGATGGCGCCTATCTCGACGATGAACATCACCGGGTTGCGCCACAACGTGCGCGGATCGAGCTTGCGCAGCGCGTCCGGCAACGACTTCAGCAGGGCCGGGTCGAGCAGGCCGCCCTGAAGTCTCTCCCCGGGTGCGTGTGCGGAAGGCCGGCGGAGGCGGGAATCCGTTACGGTGGTCACTTTCAGTGCATCCCTTCAGCGAGCGGCCCGAACGCGAGCGCGGGCAGGAAGGTGAGGGCAACCAGAATCACGGTCACGCCCACGACCAGGCCAATGAACTGCGGCCTATGTGTCGGCAGCGTGCCGCTCGATTCGGGTGCCATGCCCTGGTGCGCAAGCGAAACGGCCAGCGCGAGAACGAGGATCATCGGCAGAAAGCGGCCGAAGGCCATCGCCAACACCAACGCGGTGTTCCACCACACCGTGTTGGCCGACAGGCCCGCGAACGCGGAGCCGTTGTTGTTGGCTGCGAGGTAAAGGCATACAGCACCCGGACAATCCGTGCGGTCCGCTGTTGGCCATGCCGGCGCGCTCGCCCGGTAGCGCCATGGCAATGGCGGTGACGAGCAGCACGATCAGCGTGGTGATCAGGAACTCGGTGAGGTCGTACCCGGCTGTGTGGGATCCGGCCTGTACGGTATCTTGATTCTCGCGGTCATCACGGTGTTTGTCGCCGGGTTGATGGTCGGCCGGACACCGGAATACCTCGGCAAGAAGATCAACCTGCACGAAATGAAGCTGTCCTCAGGCTATTTGCATGTTGAACATCGTCATCATGCTGCCCAGGCTGGTGTAGGAGTCGTGGGTGGAATCAATTGCGCCGGTTGAGGTCAGGGTGGTGGCATCGGCGAAAATCGCCGAATCGGCGACGCCGAAGCGTTGCTCGACACCCTCGTAGGAGGCGCCGGTCGCGGTAGGCACCGCGCCGTGGTGCTGCAGCTGGAACAGCATCATGAACGTGACGCTGAGTAAGGCCAGCACGCTAACCACCGCGGCGATCGCGTAACCCTGCTTCTTGCGGTTTACCATGCGACCGAAGGTGCGTGGCAGCGAGAAGCTGATGACCAGCAGCAGGAAGATATCGACCCAGTCCACGCCTGTCGAGGTGGCACTCACTAGAAGCGCTCCGGGTACATCAGCGCGGCGCCCAGTAACAGGGCCACCCGGACGGACAGGATGAGTCCACGGTGTTGGCGATGTTCATGAGCCCAGCCTCAGCGTCAGGCCGAGTGCGACGAAGACCGCCGTAGTCAGCACGAGGTAAATCACCACGGACATGTTTGTCTTTCGTTCGATGAGCGATTGATTCCAGACAGTTCTCGGGCACCAGTGACCGGCCTCAGTGAGAAGGCCACGACCGAGGCTAAGCTCGCCAGCTAACCGTAAAGCTTTCCCTTAACGCTTCCTTTACGGGTTGGCCGCCACTTTGATGAATTCCTTACCCTTGTTGACCGCGTCCCGCGGCAACCATGGCTCAACCGCAGGGTACCGTCAGTCGGGAGTCGGGCCGTCGATCATCGGAAGACGCACGCGGAACACCGTTCGACCGTTGGTGGATTGGGCGTCCACCGAGCCGTGATGAGCCTTCACGATCGAACTGACGATGGCAAGGCCCAGCCCGATACCGGCGCTGTCCGACTGGGAGGCGTCGCCGCGCACGAAGCGCTCGAACAGCCGCGGCAGCAAATCCGGATCGATGCCGGGTCCGTCGTCGGTGACGGTGAGTTCCGCATACGGCGCGGCGGGATCGTCACGGCGACAGACGATTGCGGTGGTCACTGTCACACCGGGCGGGGTGTGCAACTGGGCGTTGTTTAGCAGGTTGCTGAGCAGCTGGTGCAGCCGCGCGTGGTCACCGCGCACCCAAACGGGTTCTTCCCGAAGGTTTTTGCGCCAACGATGGGTGGGTGCGGCGACCGCGATGTCGTTCACCGCGTTCACGGCGAGGTCAGCCAGATCGACGTCTTCATTCTGCAGATCCTCGCCTTCGCCGAGGCGGGACAGCAGCAGCAACTCTTCAACGAGCAGGGCCATGCGGCGCGCTTCGGATTCGATGCGCGCCAACGCGTACTCGGTGGTGGGCGGCAACGCCGAACTGTCCTGACGGGTCAGCTCGGCGTAGCCCTGGATCGCCGCCAGCGGGGTCCGCAGCTCGTGGCTGGCGTCGGTGAGGAACTGCCGCATGCGCATGTCGGAATCGACGCGGTGCGCCAGGGCGCTATCGACGTTGTCCAGCAACCGATTCAGCGTGTGCCCGACGATACCCACCTCATTGTCCGGGTCGGTGTCTTCCGCTCGGACCCGAACGCTGATCCGGTGGTCGTCCCCGGTGAGCGGCATCGCGGCAACTTCCGCGGCGGTCGCTGCAACTCGGCGCAGCGGGCGAAGGGTGTAGCCGACCAGCCACGCGGTGAGGCCGGCGGTGAGCAACAGGGCGACCGCGACGAGCACGGTGGTGGTGATGTATTTGCGGGCGATGATCTGGTCGGCGAGTTGCACCGACATCCCGACGATCAGCAGGTCGGATCCTTCGACTCGGCTGTCGACGCGGTAGGCGCCCAGGCTGCCCAGCCGGATGGTGCGTGGCGGCCCATCGGTCCAGGACTGCGCCTCGATCGCCTTGACGACGTCCGGCGGCGCGGGTTTGGGTTCGTCCTCGGAAAACACCGCCGTCCCGATGACCACGCCGTCATGCACGATGGCGATCAGGTTTCCCGGTGTCTGCCCGGTGAACTCGAGCATCGCCTGCGGCACCGGCGGGGTTCGCCGGTGCGCCGAGGTGTGTTCCCCGTTATGGTACCGGTTATACGAATTACTAAGTGCGTCAAGTGATTCGGCGACATCAGCGTCGCTGATTGCGGTGACGTAGCCGCGCAGGCTGAGCACCGAGACCACGCCGACGGTCACCAAGACCACGGTGACGACTGTCAACACGCCCAGCAGTAGTTGACGGCGCAGCGACCGGGGGAACCACGATGGAGTATTGCGGTGACCTGTCATTCCGGCGGCCGCAGCATGTATCCAACGCCGCGGACGGTGTGGATCATCGGCTCACGCCCCGAGTCGATCTTCTTCCGCAGATACGAGATGTACAGGTCGACGATGCTGGTTCGCCCGGCGAAATCGTAGTTCCACACTCGGTTGAGGATTTCGGTGCGGCTCAGCGCGCGGCGCGGGTTGCGCATCAAGAAGCGCAACAATTCGAACTCAGTGGACGACAGCGCGATTACGGTGCCGTCGCGGGTGACCTCGCGGCTGGCCGTGTCGAGCCGAAGGTCGCCGACCTTGAGGGCTTCCGCGGCCGGCGGAGACTGCTGGCTGGACCGGCGCAGTAACCCGCGCAGTCGCGCAACCAGCTCCTCCAGGCTGAACGGCTTGGTCATGTAGTCGTCGGCGCCCGCGGTGAGGCCGGTGACCCGGGCCATGACCGAGTCGCGGGCGGTGAGAAACAGCGTGGGGGTGTAGACATCCGATTCACGGATACGCTGCAGGATCCGCAGACCATCCATGTCGGGAAGCATGATGTCGAGGACGAGCACGTCGGGGTTAGACCGTTCGAATTTGGCCAGTGCTTCGCGACCGTTGTGGGCGATCTCCACCACCCAGCCCTCGTAGTGCAACGCCATTTTCACCAGATTGGTCAGCGCCGGTTCGTCGTCCACCAGCAAAACTCGGATCGGTGAGCCGTCGGCCCGATAGATCCTGGGGAGTTGCCCGAGAATAGCTTGACGGGGTCGCTGGTTACCCGCGTTACCCGTGTACCCCGGCGTTGCTGTCACGTCCGTTGATCCTCGCAAAGCGCTTATGTGCTTGTCACAAACCTCATATCTACCTCACATCTTTCGCCGCGCTCGGGTGGGTGCCGTCGGGGTCACCCGGGCCGGTGTCCGGTGACCGCGGTAGCGCGGATCCGGTTCCCCGGGCAAACATGATCAAGGAAACGGCCGCGTAACAGACAACGAGGCAGCACACCGTGTGGTGTGCTGCCTCGCTTGAAGTTAGGTGGTGTCAGGCCCAACTGGACCCGACGGCGCTGTCGGTGCTGGCCATGTTGTTGCCCGCGGTCTGCACCTTCTGCCCGTGCTGGTTGGCCTGCTCGTAGATCACCTGGAAGTTCCGGCCCAACTGGGTAATGAACTCCTGGCAAGCC
>NZ_LR655714.1 GCF_902168065.1 Mycobacterium tilburgii
ACCAGGAGGCCGGCACCGCGGCTGATCGCCTGGGAAGGAACCCAAGTCGCGGTGATCCTGATCGGCGAGGACAGCGTCGGCCGGTCCTGCCTGATTGATCCGGCCGACGGCCGGCATGTCGTGCTGGACCGTCGATCCGGCGGCCGGCTGGTCGACGCCTGGAGCGGGGCGGCGCTCATCCGGGTGGGGCCGCGCGGCTACCACGAGATGATCATGCTGTTCGGACAGAACGAAATCGATTTGCTTCCTTCGGATCCCGGCTCCACGACGGCCGACGGGATCATCCTCGACGACCACCAGCCCCGTCGGCTCCGGTACGGTCTGAGCGGTGAGCTGACGAAGCTGTACAACCCGGGCACCGGTGCTGACGGATACGTCCGGGCGCTGATCTGCAGCGACAACGGCTGCGAGCACGCCCGGTTACTGGAAGTCACCGTCACGCTGGACGGGGTCAAGTATTCGGTGGTGGCCGAGCGTGCCGACGGTGATCTGGACGAGTTCGTCGTCAGTGATGACCTGTCCACCGTTGCGTTGCTGTGGAACCTGCAGGGCCGCAGCGAATTACAGATTCTCGAGTACACCGACTACACGTAGTCCGAACCCATTCCGCTGCCCGGTCCGGTCGCCGGGGAGTTGTCGATCAGTGCCGGCGGCGCGATGGTCGCGATGACCGTAGAGGGGCCGGCCATGCCCCGGACCGTCGAATTGGTCGACCCGCGTTCGCGGGAGTGGGAACCCATCGACACCCAGTGCGACCGCGTCGCGCAGGTTCCCGAGGTGTTCGCCGAGCCGCACACGATCACGGCCCGCGACGGGCTGGAACTCAACGCCTGACTGTACCGGTCGATGGACGGCGGCGGCACGGCGGGTGCGGTGATGTTCCTGCACGGCGGCCCCGAGGGCCAGGCCCGGGTCCGGTTACAACGACATCTTCTCCCGACTGGTCAGCGACGGGTTCGTGGTGCTGGCGCCGAATGTCCGCGGCTCCGGCAGATTCGGCCGCAGTTTCGTGCACGCCGACCACAAGGAGAAGCGGTTCGCTGCGATCGACGACGTCGCCGACTGCGCGCGCTTCCTGGCGAACAACGGGCTAGCCGATCCGCGCCAGATCGCTTGTGTGGGTTGGTCCTACGGCGGCTACCTGACGCAGGCGGCCCTGGCGTTTCATCCAGGCTTGTTCGCCGCCGGCGTCAGCATCTGCGGTATGAGCGACCTGAGCACGTTCGGGCATCCGGTCGGCGACCGTGAACTGCTCGAGCAACTCTCCCCGCTGCGGCGGGTCGATGCGCTGGTCGCCCTGCTGCTGGTGGTGCACGGGGCGCACGACACCAACGTTCCGGTCAGCGAGTCCGAACAGTCGAAACCGTGCTGGCACCACTGCTCGGTGACCTCACGAATGCGTTCGGCTATTACCGCACGGTGTCGTTGGCGCCCTGCACGTTCTCGGTGGCCAACTGGCTGCCTGGCGCGCTGAGCTCAGTGATGTTGTCCAGCAGGCGATCCTGGGCGTCTGGCGGCAGGAACGGCAACAGGTCCTCGGCGCTCCACGCGGTGTTGGCCGGGGTCCAGGCCCGCGGTGCGCAGCGCGGCCGGCTAGTCGTGGCGAAGGTCCACTGCCACCGCCCGCCGGTCGACCGTCGGCGCGGCGCCCAGCTCGGCGAGGGCCGCGGTCTTGAACTCGATGACCCGCGACTGGTCGATCTCGAATACCGTCATGCCGTCCGGCCAGGGCAGGCCGGTAGGCGCGGGCGTCCAGTACCGAGGTCAAGATCACCGCTTGCCGGATGCCCGTGCCGGCCGTGGTGATGAAAAAGTCGTCGAAGAACCGGGTGCGTAGGCCCATAATGTCGGCCATGCCCAGCATCCCGAAGTCCCCGTTGTCGTCGACCGCGGCGGGGTCCAGTTCGCCGTTGGCGAGGCGGGTGAAAGTCGATGCCGACGGCACGCACCAGTGGTTCGGCGAACGGTCGTTGATCAGCGGCTGAGGCGCCCGCGTTGCCAGCGCGCGTCCCACCGCCACGCCGGTTGCCGTGGCCCCCACACCATTTCCCAGTTCCCAGGTGTCGTCATCGGTTCGCGCCATCGCCCTCCGTTCGTCGCATTCGCCGCTGTCACCGAATGTACGGACGACTCCTTAACGACCACTGTGCGCAAATGCAACGTTGCATAAAATGCTGAATTCGATGCGGCATTACTACTCCGTGGCAGCGATCCGCGACGCCGAAGCGCCGTTGTTGGCCAGCCTGCCCGACGGTGCCTTGATGAAGCGTGCGGCGTTCGGGCTGGCCACCGAGCTGATCAGCGAGCTGACCGAGCGCACCGGCGGCGTCGCCGGCCGGCAGGTGTGTGCGGTCGTCGGCTCCGGTGACAACGGCGGCGACGCGCTATGGGCGGCGACGTTTTTGCGGCGCCGCGGCGCCGCCGCCGACGCGGTGCTGCTCAACCCGTACCGCGCTCATCGCAAAGGCTTGGCGGCGTTCCGCAAAGCCGGCGGACGTGTAGTGGAGAGGGTCCCGGCGACAACCGATCTCGTCATCGACGGCGTGGTCGGCATTTCCGGGTCCGGGCCGTTGCGCACGGCCGCTGCCGAGGTGTTCGCCGCGGCGAAGAGGCCGGACGGCACCGACATCCCGGTGGTCGCCGTCGACATCCCCAGCGGCATCGACGTCGAGACCGGCGCGATCACCGGGCCTGCCGTGCGCGCCGCGGTCACCGTCACCTTCGGCGGCCTCAAACCCGTGCACGCGCTGGCCGACTGCGGCCGCGTCGCGCTGATCGACATTGGCCTGGACCTGCCCGAAACGGACATGTTGGCCTTCGAGGCCGCCGACGTCGCCGCGCGCTGGCCGGTACCCGGTCCGCGCGACGACAAGTACACGCAGGGCGTGACGGGAATCCTGGCCGGCTCGTCAACGTATCCGGGTGCGGCCGTGCTGTGCACCGGCGCCGCTGTCGCGGCCACCTCGGGCATGGTCCGTTACGCGGGCAGCGGGCACAGCCAGGTGCTCGCGGCGTGGCCTGAAGTCATCGCGACGCCCACGCCCGCGTCGGCCGGGCGGGTGCAGGCCTGGGTCGTCGGGCCCGGGTTGGGCACCGACGACGTCGGCGCCGCCGCGCTATGGTTCGCACTCGAAACCGACCTGCCGGTGCTCGTCGACGCCGACGGGTTGACCATCCTGGCGGCTCACCCGGAGCTGGTCGCCAACCGCGCGGCACCGACGCTGCTGACCCCACACGCCGGGGAGTTCGCCCGGTTGGCGGGGCACCCGCCGGGTGAGGACAGGGTGGCGGCATGCCGCAAGCTGGCCGACGAACTGGGCGCCACCGTGCTGCTCAAGGGCAATGTCACCGTCATCGCCGACCCCTGCGGCCCCGTCTACCTCAATCCGGCCGGGCAGTCCTGGGCCGCGACGGCCGGGTCCGGTGACGTGCTGTCGGGGATGATCGGCGCACTGTTGGCGTCCGGGTTACCGACTGCCGAGGCTGCTGCGGCGGGGGCGTTCGTGCACGCGCGGGCCGCTGCGGCCTCGGCCACCGATCCAGGGCCGGGTGAGGCGCCCACGTCGGCGTCACGCATCGTGCCGCACATCCGGGCCGCCCTGGCCGAGGTGTAGCCCGAGAAAGGAACCCGCATGCCGCAACACCCGTCGCTGCCCACCCACTCGATCACGCCCGCCTACACCGGGCGGCTGTTTACCACGCCGGTGCCGGCGCTGCGGCTGCCCGACGAGTCGATGGATCCCGAGGCCGCCTACCGCTTCATCCACGACGAGCTGATGCTGGACGGCAGCTCCCGGCTGAACCTGGCCACTTTCGTCACCACCTGGATGGACCCGGAGGCCGGGCGGCTGATGTCCGAGACGTTCGACAAGAATATGATCGACAAGGACGAATACCCGGCGACCGCGGCCATCGAGCAGCGCTGCGTGTGCATGGTGGCGGACCTGTTCCACGCCGAGGTCCTGCGCGACGACGACCCGTCCAGCGCCACCGGCGTGTCCACCATCGGTTCGAGCGAGGCGGTGATGCTGGGCGGCCTGGCGATGAAGTGGCGCTGGCGCGAGAAGGTCGGCTCCGGAAAGGACGGCTGGAAGGGCCGCACCCCGAACCTGGTGATGGGCTCCAACGTCCAGGTGGTCTGGGAGAAGTTCTGCCGCTACTTCGACGTCGAACCGCGCTACCTGCCGATGGAGGAGGGGCGGTACGTCATCACACCCGAGCAGGTCGTCGACGCCGTCGACGAGGACACCATCGGCGTGGTCGCGATCCTGGGCACCACCTACACCGGCGAGCTGGAACCGATCGCCGACATCTGCGCCGCGCTAGACAAGCTAGCGGCGGGCGGCGGGGTGGACGTTCCGGTGCATGTCGATGCCGCCAGCGGTGGCTTTGTGGTACCCTTCCTCCTCCCCGAACTGAAATGGGACTTCCGGCTGCCGCGGGTGGTGTCGATCAACGTCAGCGGCCACAAGTACGGGCTGACCTACCCGGGCGTCGGGTTCGTTGTGTGGCGCGCCAAGGAGTACCTGCCCGAGGATCTGGTGTTCCACGTGAACTACCTGGGCGGCGACATGCCGACGTTCACGCTGAACTTCTCCCGCCCCGGCAACCAGGTGGTGGGCCAGTACTACAACTTCCTGCGGCTCGGCCGCGAGGGCTACACCCAGGTGATGCAGACGTTGTCGGCGACCGCGCGCTGGCTGGGCGAACAGCTGCGGACCGGGGAGCACGCAGAGCTGATCTCCGACGGCTCGGCGATCCCGGTGGTGGCGTTCCGGCTGGCCCGCGGCCTGGGCTATACCGAGTTCGACGTCTCCCACGAGCTGCGCGGCTTCGGCTGGCAGGTGCCCGCCTACACGATGCCCGACAACGCCACCAATGTGTCGGTGCTGCGGGTCGTGGTGCGCGAGGGCCTCTCCGCGGACCTGGCCCGCGCGCTGCACGACGACGCACGCATCGCGCTGGCCTCCCTGGACAAGCTCAAGCCGGGCGGCCACTACCGCGCGGAGCACTTCGCGCACTGACGTCGCGCGTGTGCGCACGGTTTTCGGTGTGCGCTTAGGGCGGCCGCCGCGGCGTGTCGCCGCCCGGGCCACACGCTGCGGCATGCCGCAGCCCGTCCTCTGGGACAATGGTGGCGTGGCAGTTACCCCGCTCTCCCTGACGCCTGGCGTCGTGGCCGAGGCTGTCGTGGACCTGGAGGCGATCGCGCACAACGTGCGGGTGCTGCGTGAGCACGCCGGTTCCGCCCAGGTCATGGCCGTTGTCAAGGCCGATGGCTACGGCCACGGAGCGGTCCCGGTGGCGCGCGCCGCGCTGACAGCCGGCGCCGTCGAACTGGGCGTGGCAACTGTCGACGAGGCGCTGGCGCTACGCGCCGCCGGCATCACCGCCCCGGTGCTGGCCTGGCTGCATCCGCCCGGCATCGACTTCGGGCCCGCGCTGCAGGCCGACGTCGAGATCGCAATGTCCTCAATGCGTCAGCTCGACGAGCTGCTCGACGCCGTGCACCGCACCGGCCGCACCGCCACGGTGACCGTCAAGGTGGACACCGGGCTGAACCGCAACGGGGTGGCCCCCGCGCACTATCCAGCGATGCTGACCGCGTTGCGTCGGGCCGTCGCCGAGGACGCCGTCCGGCTGCGCGGGCTGATGTCACACATGGTGTTCGCCGACCAGTCGGGCAACGCGATCAACGACGTTCAGTGCACCAGGTTCAGCGAGATGCTGGCCGAGGCGTGCGGCCGGGGCCTGCACTTCGAGATCGCCCACCTCTCGAATTCCTCGGCGACGATGTCTCGTCCCGACCTGGCCTTCGACATGGTGCGGCCCGGCATCGCGGTGTACGGCCTGAGCCCTGTCCCCGAGCGTGGCGACCTAGGGCTGACCCCGGCGATGACCGTGAAATGTGCTGTCGCACTGGTAAAGTCGGTGCGCGCTGGCGAAGGCGTTTCGTACGCGCACACCTGGATCGCCGAACGTGACACCACGGTGGCGCTGATGCCGATCGGATACGCCGACGGGGTCTTCCGGTCACTGGGCGGCCGGCTCGAGGTGTTGATCAACGGCCGGCGCCGCCCCGGCGTCGGACGGATCTGCATGGACCAATTCCTGGTCGACCTGGGCCCCGGCCCGGTCGACGTGACCGAGGGCGACGAGGCAATCCTGTTCGGTCCCGGCGCCTACGGCGAACCCACCGCACAGGATTGGGCCGACCTTCTCGGCAGCATCCACTACGAGGTGGTGACCAGTCCACGGGGACGGGTCACCCGGACCTACCGCGAGGCCGAAACTGTTGAGCGATGAGGGGGTTCGACGGCGGCGCGGGGGGAAGGACGTGGCTGGCCGACGGTTCGGGGTTGACTGCGGTCGCGACCATCGTCGGCGCCTCGGTGCGCCGGTCGATGACGCAACGCGTCAGCCTCATCGAGGACCCGTACGCCGGCGAGGATTTCGAGCGGCTGCAAAGCGACCGCAGCTACGTGGTGACCACCTCCGACGGGGTGCCACTGGCGGTGCGGGAAGTGGTCCGGTGGACGCGCCACTGACGATGGTGTTCGTGCACGACTTCTGTCTGCGGATGGGCGCCTTCTACTTTCAGCGCAAACGGCTCGCCGAAAAATGAGGACCACGTGTGCAGGTGGTCTTCTACGACCACCCCAGGCACGGCCGGTCCGGGGAGGCATCGCCGGAGACTTACACCCTGACCCAGCTCGGCCAGGATCTGGAAAGCGTGCTGACCGACATCGCCCCGCGCGGCGTCATCGTTCTGGTCGGCCATTCGATGGGCGGAATGACGGTGCTCTCCCACGACCGGCAATACCCCGAGCATTACAGCACACGGATCGTCGGCGTGGCGTTGATCTCCTCGGCCGCCGAAGGGGTACTCGCTCGCCGCTCGGTGAGATCCTGAAAAACCCTGCGGTGGAAGCATTTCAGTTCACCGCGCGGTCGGCTCCCAAACTCATGCACCGCGGGCGTAACGTGTCGCTAGCGCTGATCGGCCCGGTGCTGAGGGCCGCGTCCTACAGCGGCCTGCAGGTCAGCCGGAGCCTGGACGCGTTCTCCCAGCAGATGATGAACGGCACCCCGACCCCCACGCTGGTCGGCTTTATACGGGCGCGGGAAGTGCACGACGAGACCGCCGGGCTGTGGCCATTGCTGCGGATCCCGACGTTGATCGCCTGCGGTGACCACGATCTGATCACCCCGGACGAATACTCGCGCAAGATGGCCGCCTCGCTGCCGCAATCCGAACTGGTCATAGTCAACGGCGCCAGTCATCTTGCCCTGCTGGACAAGCCCGAGGCCATCAACGAGGGTCTGGTCCGGCTGGTCAACCGCACCGACCCGGGCCCGATGACGCTGTGGTACCGGCGGATGCAAGAGCGGTGGTGGCGCCGTGGTTGACCAGCGGGCACCGCTGAGATCGGGATCGGGGACGGCCAACTGCGAGCGGGTCGAGGACACCATCGCGCTCGGGTCGCAGCTGGGACGGGAGCTGCGCGCCGGTGACGTCGTCGTGCTATCCGGCCCGCTCGGGGCGGGAAAGACGGTGCTGGCCAAGGGAATCGCCGAGGCCATGGACGTCGACGGCCCGGTCACCTCGCCCACCTACGTGCTGGCCCGGGTGCATCCGCCGCGCCGGGCCGGGGCGCCGGCGATGATTCACGTAGACGTCTACCGGCTGCTTGATCACCAGGGCGCCGATCTGCTCGCGGAACTCGATTCGCTGGACCTCGACACCGAGCTCGAAGATGCGGTGGTTGTGGTGGAGTGGGGCGAGGGCCTGGCCGAGCGCCTGACCGAGCACCATCTCGACATCTGGCTGGAGCAGGTTAGCCACTCCGACGCGCGGATCGCGACCTGGCAGTGGGCGCACACGTGAATCTGGTTCTCGCCCTGGACACTTCCACCCCGGCCGTGACCGCCGGTGTGGTCCGCCGCGACGGCACGGCGTGGACCGTGCTGGCCCAGCGGGTAACCGTCGACGCCCGCGCCCACGCCGAACGACTCACACCCAACGCGCTGGCCGCGCTCGCCGACGCCGGGCTGACGATGAACGACCTCGACGCCGTCGCGGTCGGCTGCGGTCCCGGGCCGTTCACCGGGCTGCGGGCGGGCATGGCCACGGCCGCCGCCTACGGCCACGCGCTGGGCATCCCGGTGCACGGCGTGTGCAGTCTCGATGCCATCGGCGTGCTGACCTCCGGCGACACCTTGGTCGTCACCGACGCCCGGCGCCGCGAAATCTATTGGGCCCGTTACCGAGACGGAGTCCGCGTCGAGGGTACGGCCGTCAACGCCCTGGCCGACGTCGACCCCGGCGCTGCCCGGGCCGTCGCCGGTTCACCCGAACACGCCGCGCTGTTCGGCCTGCCCGTGTGCGAGCCTGTCCATCCCACCCCGGCCGGGCTTGTCGCCGCGGTGCCCGACTTGCCGGCCGAACCGGCGCCACTGGTCGCGCTGTATCTGCGCCGGCCTGACGCGAAGCCACTGGCGGCCCACCAGTGACCGCGTGCAGCGAGCCCGTGACCCTCGGTGCGCTGACATCGGCCGACGCGCAGCGCTGCGCTCAGCTGGAAGCCAGCCTGTTCGACGGCGACGACCCTTGGCCCGCCGCCGCGTTCAACCGCGAATTGGCCAGCACCTACCACCATTACGTGGGGGCGCGGATGGCCGACACACTGGTCGGCTATGCCGGAATCGCCAGGCTGGGCCGCCGACCGTCGTTCGAGTATGAGGTGCACACCATCGGCGTCGACCCCGCCTATCAGGGACGGGGTCTCGGCCGCCGCCTGCTCGACGAGCTGCTGAAGTTCGCCGACGGCGGTGTCGTCTACCTGGAGGTCCGCACCGACAACGAGCCGGCCATCGCGCTGTACCGCAGCGTCGGTTTCGAGCAGATCGGCGTGCGCAAGCGCTACTACCGGGTCAGCGGTGCGGACGCTTACACAATGCGACGGGAAGCGACATGACGACCATCCTGGCGATCGAAACCTCTTGCGATGAAACGGGAGTCGGTATCACGCGGCTCGACGCCGATGGCACCATCACCCTGCTGGCAGACGAGGTAGCTTCCAGCGTCGACGAGCACGTCCGGTTCGGCGGCGTGGTCCCCGAAATCGCGTCCCGAGCGCATCTGGAGGCGCTCGGCCCGGCTATGCGTCGCGCGCTGGCGGCCGCGAGCGTGGCCAAGCCCGACATCGTCGCGGCTACCATCGGGCCCGGCATGGCCGGCGCGCTGCTGGTGGGAGTCGCTGCGGCCAAAGCGTATTCGGCCGCGTGGGGGGTGCCGTTCTACGCGGTGAACCATCTGGGCGGGCACCTTGCCGCGGACGTGTACGAACACGGTCCGCTGCCCGAGTGCGTGGCGCTGCTGGTGTCCGGCGGACACACGCACCTGTTGCACGTGCGGTCGCTGGGTGAACCGATCGTCGAGCTGGGCAGCACCGTCGACGACGCCGCCGGTGAGGCGTACGACAAGGTGGCCCGGCTGCTGGGGCTGGGTTATCCGGGCGGCAAGGTGCTCGACGACCTGGCCCACAGCTGTGATCGCGGCGCCGCGGACATCCCTGTCTTCCCGCGCGGCATGACCGGTCCGGGCGATGAGCCGTACGCGTTCAGCTTCTCCGGCCTCAAGACCACCGTCGCGCGTTACGTGGAGAGCCACCCCGATGCGGGGACCGCCAAGATCGCCGCCGGATTCCAGGAGGCGGTCGCCGACGTGCTGACCCGCAAGGCGGTGCGCGCCGCCTCCGACCTGGGCGTCGGGACCCTGCTGATCGCCGGGGGAGTGGCCGCCAACTCCCGACTGCGGGAGCTGGCCACCCAGCGCTGTGCCGAGGCGGACCTGACGCTGCGGATCCCCCGGCCCCGGCTGTGTACCGACAACGGGGCGATGATTGCGTCGTTCGCCGCGCACCTGGTGGCGGCTGGCGCGCCGCCGTCGCCGTTGGACGTGCCCAGCGACCCGGGGCTGCCCGTGGTAAAAGCCCAGGTGAGTTGAGCTGGCGGCGGAAAAATTGAGGAAGCAGCGAGGCGGCCTTGAGTGCTAGCACTCTCGTGTATAGAGTGCTAGGTGGCAATCGGGCTATCCCCTGTGTCGGTACCCGCGACGACGGCCCAAGGGCATGACCGGTCGCCGATTCATCTGGTAACTGGACGGTTCGGGCAAGCCCTGGATCGACCGCCAACACCAGTCCGGGTGACCGCCCGGACCCGATCCAAATAGTGGAGGCTCCAATCGTGGCGAAGGTGAACATCAAGCCACTCGAGGACAAGATTCTCGTGCAGGCCAACGAGGCCGAGACCACGACCGCGTCCGGTCTGGTCATTCCTGACACCGCCAAGGAGAAGCCGCAAGAAGGCACCGTCGTCGCAGTCGGCCCCGGCCGGTGGGACGAGGACGGCGACAAGCGGATCCCGCTGGACGTGTCGGAGGGAGACACCGTCATCTACAGCAAGTACGGCGGCACCGAGATCAAATACAACTACGAGGAGTACCTGATCCTGTCGGCGCGCGACGTGCTGGCTGTCGTTTCCAAGTAAAGAACCGTGTTTCGCCCCGGCGATCCCCGTGTCCAGGCATGGGTGACTTCCGGGGCGGCATGCGTTCATGGGCGTGTAAAGGACCCTGATGAGCAAGCTGATTGAGTATGACGAAACCGCGCGCCGCGCCATGGAGACGGGCGTCAACAAGCTCGCCGACGCGGTGCGGGTCACGCTGGGCCCGCGCGGCTGGCATGTGGTGCTGGCCAAGGCGTTCGGTGGTCCGGCGATCACCAACGACGGCGTCACTGTGGCGCGGGAGCTCGACCTGGAGGACCCGTTCGAGAACTTGGGTGCCCAGTTGGTGAAGTCCGTGGCGACCAAGACCAACGACGTCGCCGGCGACGGCACCACCACCGCCACCGTGCTGGCGCAGGCGCTGGTCAAGGGCGGCCTGCGGATGGTCGCCGCCGGTGCCAACCCGATCGCCCTGGGATCGGGCATCAGCAAGGCCGTCGACGCGGTGTCCGAGGCGCTGCTGGCCGCGGCCACCCCGGTCGCTGGCCGCGACGGTATTGCTCAGATCGCGACGGTCTCCTCGCGCGATGAGCAGATCGGTGCGCTGGTCGGCGAGGGCATGGACAAGGTCGGCGCCGACGGCGTCGTCAGCGTCGAAGAGTCGTCCACGCTGAACACCGAGCTGGAGTTCACCGAGGGCGTCGGGTTCGACAAGGGTTTCCTGTCGGCCTACTTCGTTACGGACTTCGACTCGCAGGAGGCCGTGCTCGACGACCCGTTGATCCTGTTGCACCAGGAGAAGATCAGCTCGCTGCCCGACCTGCTGCCAATGCTGGAGAAGATCGCCGAAACGGGCAAGCCGCTGCTGATCGTCGCCGAGGACGTCGAGGGCGAGGCGCTGGCGACGCTAGTCGTCAACTCGATCCGCAAGACCCTCAAGGCCGTCGCGGTCAAGTCGCCGTTCTTCGGTGACCGCCGCAAGGCGTTCCTCGAGGACCTGGCGATCGTGACGGGCGGCCAGGTGATCAACCCCGACGCCGGGCTGCTGCTGCGCGAGGTAGGCACCGACGTGCTCGGCTCGGCCCGCCGCGTGGTGGTTAGCAAGGGCGACACCATCATCGTCGACGGCGGTGGCTCCAAGGAGGCGGTCGAGAAGCGCGTCAAGCAGCTGCGGGCCGAGATAGAGGCTAGCAACTCCGACTGGGACCGCGAAAAGCTGCAGGAGCGCGTGGCCAAGCTCGCCGGTGGCGTCGCCGTCATCAAGGTGGGAGCGGCCACCGAGACCGCGCTCAAAGAGCGCAAGGAAAGCGTCGAGGACGCCGTCGCCGCCGCGAAGGCGGCCGTCGAGGAGGGCATCGTCGCGGGTGGTGGATCGGCGCTCATCCAGGCCGGCAAGTCGCTCGACGACCTTCGCGCCTCGCTGAGTGGCGATGAGGCAGCGGGCGTCGACGTGTTCGCCGAGGCGCTCACCGCGCCGCTGTACTGGATCGCCACCAACGCCGGCCTGGACGGGGCGGTCGCGGTCAACAAGGTCGCCGGGCTACCCGCCGGACACGGGCTCAACGCCGCGACGCTGGAGTACGGCGACCTGGTCGAGCAGGGTGTCATCGACCCGGTCAAGGTCACGCGGTCCGCGGTGCTGAACGCGGCATCGGTGGCCCGGATGGTGCTGACCACCGAGACGGCCGTCGTCGAGAAGCCGGCCAACGAGGACGACGATCACGGTAATGGCCACGGCCACGGTCATCACCACCACTGAGTGATTAGCGCGCGGCACCCCCGGTCATCTGGCCGGGGGTGTTTGTGTTAGCCGCACTCCTCGAGACTCGAGCCAGTGCGCGTTTCCCGGCGTGTCGTCGCAAAAGTTTACGCGTTGCGACGCGGCGGGTGTTGTGTTGCAAGCATGGACCGCTTGATCCGCTGGGCGTGGGACCGCTGCGGGACGAAATATTCGTGGCTGGTCGGTGCGAACTTCTAGCTCGACCACAACCGCGTCGTGCTGGAGCAGGAACTGCGCGGCCTGCACAGCGTCGGCGTCGACACGGTGATGTGCGTGACGGGCGACGGCCGCGGTTACGACGTGCGCACCGATGTCACACAGACCTTCGATCTGGACGGGCAGCGGCTGGTCGCGCTGGCACGCCTTGGTGGGGATGGTCGCGGCGGTGCCCGAAACGCCGACCGCCCCGCCCGTCCACGCCCGCCCCGAGCGGCTGGTGCACAAGCAGCGCGCGAGCGCGAGCGTGGCGGTGCTCAACCACGTGTCCTTCCCCGCGATGATCGAAGAGTTCATGGCCGCGGCGACGCCGGCCGGGTTGACGATTCCGGTGATCGCCTCGGTCGCGGTGTTCACCGACCGCGTTAAAGACCAGCACCTTGTTGACGGTGGTGCTGGACGGCTTTGGCACGACCCGCGACTTGGGGGAGGCGCGCGGCGGGCGGTGGGTGCCGGCACGCTCGAGCAGGTCGCCGATGAGATCAAGCGCCGGGTGCTCGATGTTGGAATCGACGGTGTGATCGTGAACCTGCCGAGCCATTCGCCACACACACACCGGGCCTCATCACCGCGGTGGGCGAGACGCCCAGGCCGCTGATCGACGCCTAGTCACCCAGCGACGTGGTGATCTGAACTTCGGACGTGAGCGTCTGATGGACGAGGCAGCGCTCGGCGATCAGCAACAGTCGATCCCGCTGCGCGGCGTCGAGGGCTCCGGTCAATTCGATGTGCCGCTCGATGCGATCGACCCAGCCCGCCTTGGTCTCGTAGTCGACGCAGTACTTCGCGTGAATCCGTGAGTACCGCAACGTGATTCGTATATTCTCCAACGGCCATCCCTTCCGGTGCGCATCATACGCACCGTGATCGACGTACAGGCGCCCAGCGCGGCCAGCAACAGGGCATATGGGTTGGGCCCGGCGTCGTCACCGATGTCGCCGGTTCGTCGGCGATGAGCCGATGGCGTCCGGCGGTGATCTGCTGGGTGTAGGGTGCGGTGCCCGTCTCCGCGACAATCACCGTGCCCTCGGCGGACGCTTCGTCGTGTGTGGTCATGCCTCTTTGTACTCCGTTAGGGTGAATCACCATGCCGCCAAGTGAGAGCGAGGGCCTGCTGGCCGCGCACAGCGCGATTCGCTCGTTCTAGGAGCAGGAGGGCGCACGCTACGACCAGAAGGACGCCCACGGCGTCTTATCCGATATCGAACGTCATTTGTGGACAGCGGCATTGGGCGCGATCCCGCCGTCTTCGCGGGTGCTCGACATCGCCACCGGCACCGGGTTCGTTGCGCTGCTACTTGCCGAGCTTGCGTCATCGGGTGACCGTATGCGATGCGTCGCAGGCGATGCTTGCGAACGCGCGTGCCGAGGCCGCCGAGCGTGAGCTGGCCATCACGTTCGTGGAGGGTGTGACCGAACGGCTGCCGTTTCCGGATGCCTGTTTCGACGCCGTGACGGGCCGGCACTTCATCTGGACGCTGGTCGAACCCGACCGGGCCTTCGCCGAATGGCGCCGTGTCCTGGTGCCCAGCGGAATCCTGGTCGCCGACTGCTCGCTGAATACGCAAGTGGCAGCCATCATTACGCCGACGACGTTGCGGCGGCGCTGCCGTTCAGTGCGGTTGGCGACACTACTCCGATTGTCGATGCCCTGCTATCCGCGGGGTTCGGCGCCGTGGACGTGGATGTCCTCGGCACCGGCGACGAGGACGGCAAGCCGCGCCACGCGGTCTTGCGAGGCCGGCCGGGCTAATTCTCGTCGTCGCGCCAAAACCCAACGGGTGTGCGACGATTCGGCCCGTGGCCAAACAGTACGCCTGGTCGAATACGGAATGGAACGCGAGCGGCTCTCCTGGCAGGGCGAACAGCTGCGTCCCGCCACCGAACGGCTGTTTCGCGCCGCCGGCATTGGCCGGGAGCCCGGGTGCTCGATTGCGGACCGACGTCGCGTGGACCATGTGAGCACGCTGCTGCGGGGGCTGTCCGGCGTGCTGACGGCAAACGGCATCGCCACCGAAGAAGAAGCTCGATATCGACGCTTTCGCCGAGCGGGTCAGGACGGAGTGCCTTGCGCTGCTCGCCCGTGACGTCGACCAGCGCGAGTTGGCCTTCGAGCGTCACTTGCAGGATGGTCGTCTTTTCGGACACCGGTGAGCTCATCAGGTTCAGCGCACGGACGCCGTTGCGGCCGAACGCAGCCCGGTTGGCATGGACAAGAACGTCGTTCTCGGCGAAGATCGCCTCCAGCACGTCGATGCGTTGCGCGCCGGTTTGGTATCGGCTGTGGTCGCCGTGCTCGTGCAGGGAGCCGTCATGCTCGTGGGCGTGCACGGTCCCGTCGTCGTGCCGATGAAACCTACCCATGGCTCAACACCTTTCGATGCGGCGCCGCACGACGCCACCGACCGCTGGTCACGTGACGTCCAGCGAGGTCCGCCGTCCACCAGGAACTCGTCACCGTGTAGCAACTGCACGTCGGGGCTGTCGCAGTGCGGGCAAATCGACCACGGTGACGTGATCTTCGACTGTCGACCGCAGGAACGGTAGCGCACCTCGGCGCTGACGAACTCGAGTTCCACTCGGCGTCGGGCAGGCGCTCCGCGTCGCGCACCAGCGTCCAGCAGAACGACAACGACTCGGGGACCACCTGCCGCAGCGCGCCGATCCGGACGCGAACCACCTCGACGTGCCGCCCAGCCGCGCGCGTTGACCACACCGGCGATCGCCTCGCACAACGAGAGCTCATGCATCGCCGGCTCCCAGCCGTCGGGCGCGGGCCCATACCGTCGTCTACTCCGGACAGGCCGCGACGAATACCCGCGGATCGTTCCCGCGTCAGATCGTGCTCTGGGTGGCCGGCGCCCACTTCTCATCGATGCGGCAGTATCGCCAGACGAGCAGGGCCGCCGCCCAGGTCAGCGCGAAGAGGCCGACGATGACGAAGCCGACGGTGTTCAGGTCGAGGCTCTCCACCCAATCCCAGAACGGGCCCCGCCAGCCGAGTTGCGCGGCGAACAGGTCGATGAGTTCGATGCTGCCGATCAACAGGGCGACCACGACCGACAGCCCGGTGATGGTGATGTTGTAGTAGATCTTGCGCACCGGATTGGTGAAGGCCCACCCGTAGGCGAAGTTCATGAACGACCCGTCGATGGTGTCCAGCAGGCACATGCCGGCCGTGAACAGTACGGGCAAACACAGGATGGCATACCACGGCAGTTCGGCCGCCGCGCTGGTGCCGGCCAGCAGTAGCAGGGCGATCTCGGTTGCGGTGTCGAAGCCCAGACCGAACAGCAACCCGATCAGATACAGGTGCCACGACCTGGTGATCGACCGGGTGAAGCGGCCGAGGAAACGGTTGAAAAAGCCGCGGCTCGCCAACTGCTGCTCGAGTTCCACGTCGTCGTAGTGGCCGTGCCGCAACCGAAGAAACACCCGCAGAATCCCGGCCAGCACAACCAGGTTCAGGACGGCGATCAGGTACAGGAACAGTCCCGAGATGCCGGTGCCGATCAGGCCGGTGTAGTGGTGCAGCGTGGACGAGTCGTTCCGGAACGGCCCGACCACAGTTTTCGCGCCGATGGCCAGCAACATCGCCAGCGTGAACACCACGGTGGAATGGCCCAGCGAGAAGAAGAAGCCGACGGCAAGCGGGCGCTGCCCGTCACTCATCAGCTTGCGGGTGGTGTTGTCGATCGCGGCGATGTGGTCGGCGTCGAAGGCGTGTCGCAAGCCCAGGGCGTACGCCGTCAGCCCGACGCCGAGTCCGAATGCCTTGCCGCCCACGCTCAGTCGCGCCGGGTCCACCAGGAGAACTAGGGTCGCCCAGCCGATCAGGTGCAGCGCGACGATCACCGTTAGCATCACACCCAGGCGTCCCCATTCCGCGGGGGTCAGGAAGCCGTGCAGCCTGGCTGACCTGGGCTGCGGCTCGGCGAGTTCCGTGGCGGACATCGGTCCCTTGTACGTAGAGGGGCGTTGACGTTCGTCGGGCAGAAAACGACGCCCACAACCTTAGGTTCGGGGGCGAGCTCGATGCAAGCGAGTTGCAGGAGCTTTGGCTTTGCACCCACCGAATACTGGCAATCCTGGGGACCGGCCGGGTGACGTTCAACCCGCAGCTCTCGATCCCGTGGTCACCGAACGTATTGGCGATTTCCTGCGTGCTCGCGGGCTGTGCCCGGATGGCCTCGCGGATTCAGGTATTGGCGGTGTTCGAACCGGTCAACGTGCACCTGTCGGTCGCGGAAATCCACCAACGGGTGCAGGCGTGCCTGCCCGCCAGCACCCAGCCACCCGACCTGGCCACCATCTACCGCACGGTTACCACCCTGGTCGAACAGTCGGTGTTGCACGCGTTGACCCTCGACAACGGCACCATCACCTATGGGCTGGCGACGGCACCGCATCACCACGCGGTGTGCACGGAGGTCGACTTGATCATCGAGGTACCGGCGCGGCAGTTGAGCTCGGCGCTCGAGCACGCCATGGCGGCAGCGCGTTCGCGTTGTCGGATCGGGCAGGCCTGACGTTGTACGGCTTGTGCCCGCAGTGCCAGGACGGCATCGGGTCGGCGGGTCACTGACCGGTCAGTACAGCCCCAGCAGCGCGTTCTCCACCACCTCGGGCAGCGCCGGATGGATCCAGTACTGCCCGCGAGCCATTTCGGTGGCGGTGAGCCCGAAACTCATGGCCTGGATAAACGGCTGGATGATCGACGAGGCCTGGTAGCCCATAATGTGCGCTCCGAGCAACCGCCCGGTGCCGCGCTCGGCGATGAGCTTGACGATCCCGGTGGTGTCTTCCATCGCCCAGCCGTAGGCGACGTCGCCGTAGTCCTGAATCTTCACCGAAACCGTGTAACCCTGTGTGCGGGCCTCGTTTTCGGTCAATCCCACTGAGGCGATCTGGGGGTCGGTGAACACGGCTGACGGCACGTAGCGGTGGTCGGTGGCGGCCATCGCCGCGGTGTCGTCCCAGTCGCAGAGCAGGTTGTGCTGCACCACTCGCGCCTCGTGGTTGGCGACGTGCTTGAGCTGGTAGTGCGAGGAGACGTCGCCCAGGGCGAACACCCCACGCGCGGTGGTGCGCTGGTATTCGTCGACAACCACCAGACCGTCCTCGACGGCGACACCGGCCTGTTCGAGATCGAGTTGATCGGCGTTGGACACCCGGCCGGTCGCGACCAGCATGGCGTCGGCATGCACGGTGTGCCCGTTGTCGAGGTGCACCGCGATGCCCGACCCGTGATCCTCGGCGCCGACGACGTTGCGGTGGGTGTGCAGTTCCCATTTGGTCGACGCGATGCGGGTGAAGCGTTCGCACAGCTCGTCGTCGCAATGCCGCAGCAGGGCGGAGCCGCGGACGATCAGGGTGACCCGCGAGCCGAGCGAGGAGAAGATGTGTGCGAACTCGGCCGATACGAAACCGCCGCCGACGATCACCAAATGCTCTGGTAATTCGGCGATTCGCATGATGGTGTCGCTGGTGTGGTAGCGGGCGCCGCACCCCAGGATCGCCGGGGGGATGACCGGCCGCGCCCCGGCGGCGATCACCACATGATCGGCCGAGAACTCCTCGCCGGCATCGGTGCGCAGCAAGTAGCGCCCGTCATCCTGGACGGGTCCGAAGCGGGTGTGTTGTTTGTACACATCAATATTGGGCGCGGAGCTGCGATAGTCTTCGCCGGCGACCCCGATCGGATCGATGCGACCGAAGACGCGCGAGACGATGTCGTCCCAACGCACCCGCTCGATGCCGGCGTCGATGCCGTAGCGCGCCGCGTCCCGGATGGTCTGGGCGACCTCTGCAGCGTAGACGAACATCTTGGTCGGGATGCATCCCACGTTCAGGCAGGTACCTCCGAAGGTGCCCTGCTCGCACATGGCCACCCGTTTGTCGGCGAAGCGGTCACCGAGAATGCTGTTGCCCGAACCGGTTCCGATGATCGCGATGTCGTAGGTTTGCACGTCCTCAGCTCTTTCTGGAGGACGCGGTGGCGTCGGCGTCGTGGGTGCGCAGGTAGTCGTCGAGCCAGCGGTCCAGTTCCTTATAGGCGGCCTCGCGCGGCCTGGCCAGCGACAAAAACACGTCGTGTTTGGCGTCGGTCACCGGTACGATGGCGCTGCGGTTCCCGACGCAGCCCGCCCACCGGGCGATCTGGGTGACGTCGAGGACCGCATCGCCGCGTTGCATAGCCGCGGTGTCGGCGCTTTCGGGCACGCTGTGGTCCGATCGCAGGATCAGGTTGGGCACGCCGACGTCGAGCCCGCGGTGCAGCCGGGCCTGCCCGCGGCGCACGGCGTGCAGCCATCCCACGGTAATCGGGAAGCCGCCCAACGGTTTCCACTGCAGGTTGTAGTCGAACTCGCCGTCGTAGTCGCGGTGCAGGGTGGTGCCGTAACCGCCCTTGTTCGACGGACGGATCACGCTCTTGGCGCGCAACCGCGACAGGCCGGTGATCATTGCAGAGGTCAGGCCCAGCCGCAGGATCGCCGGGCCGTGCAGATCCAGAAAGGGGCTGTTGAGCACCAAGCCGCTGATCGCGGTGTGCGCCTTCGGGTTTCGTCGCCGCAACCGGTCCAGCCACAACGACACGGTCAGACCACCGGCCGAGTGACCGTAGACCAGCACCGTGGTGTCACCGCCGGTCTGCTCGGTGATGAGCGCCAGTGCGCGTTCGAGTTCGGTATCGTAGTGCGCCAGATCGGCAATGAAGTGCGGGGTCTGGCCGTCACGGCGAGACCGGCCACACTTCTGCAGGTCCACCGCGTAGAAGGTGAAGCCGCGGTCGGCGAAATGATCGGCCAGCGCGGTGTTGAAGAAGTAGTCCGTGTAGCCGTGCACCGCGAGCACCGCGTGCCCGCCGGCCGCGGACGGTTCCGGGCCGCGGCGGATCAGCGTTGCGACGATGTCGCCCTCGAGGGCCGGGTCAGGCCCCAGCGCAATGGTGTACTGCCAGTAGCCAGGTAGGATGTCGGGTACCCAGCCAGTCACCAGGCCAGCTTAGCGTGGCGGTCACTTTTGCTGGTACGGGGGGCGGTACGGATCGTTTCGGACGACGCGCCCGGGATAACCTGGGGTACGGCAAAGGGAAGGACCAACGTCTCGGTGTCAGGGTCAATCGTGCGCACCGACGTCGTGCTGGTCGGTGCAGGCATCATGAGCGCCGCCCTGGCGGCGTTGCTCAGGGTCCTCGAACCACAGTGGTCGATCACGCTGGTCGCGGTAGCCGCCGAAAGCAGCAGCCCGTGGCACAACGCCGACACCGGGCACGCAGAGCTGTGCGAAATGAACTACATCCCCGAGCGCCCCGGCTCTCAGGGGTCGATCGACATCACCAAGGCGGTGCTGAATCAACGAGCAATTCCAAGTGACTCGCCAGTTCTGGGCCTACGCGGTGGAAAACGGCATCCTCACCGACCCCGGGTTCCTCCACGCCGTACCGCACGTCTAGTTTCGTGCGGGGCGCCGAACGAGTCGACTACCTGCGGCGGCGCCGGCAGGCGCTGGCCGCCAACCCGCTGTTTGCCGCCACCGAGCTGATCGATGATGCCGACGAGTTCGCCCGACGGCTCCCGTTATGGCGGCCAAACGTGACTTCTCCGAGCCCTTCGCGCTCAACTGGGCGACCGATGGCACCGACGTCGACCTCGGTTCGCTGGCCAGGCAACTCGTGGGTTTCTGCGTGCGGGGCGGCGTCATCGCGCTGTTCGGTCACGAGGTCCGCAACCTGACCCGAAATCGCGACGGCGGCTGGACGCTGCACATCGGCAACCGGCGCACCGGCGAAACCTGCAAGCAAGACTGCGAAGTTCGTGTTCGTCGGCGCCAGGGGAGATGCGTTGCCACTGCTGCAGAAGTCCGGCATCAAGGAGGTCCGCGGGTTCGCCGGCTTCCCGATCGGCGGCCAGTTCCTGCGCGCCGACAACCCGGCGCTGACCGTCGCACACCGGGCCAAGGTGTACGGTGTCCCCGCACCCGGCGCCCCGCCGCTGGGGGCCTGCATCTCGATCTGCGGTTCGTCAACGGCAAGTCTTGGCTGGTGTTCGGGCCCTACGCCGGCTGGTCGCCGAAATTCTTGAAGCACGGCCACGCCAGTGATCTGACCCAATCGGTCCGCCCGGACAACGTGGTGTCGATACTGGGTGTCGGCATGACCGAGACGAGGCTGCTCGCCTACCTGATTCGCCAGCTGCGGCTCACCGGAGCCGACCGCATGCGGACGCTGCGCGAATTCGCGCCCAGCGCGGCCAATTCGGACTAAGAGCTGACCGTCGCCGGTCAGCGGGTGCAGGTGATCCGGCGGACGAAGGAGAAGGGCGGGGCGCTGGAATTCAGTACCACCGTGGTGGGCGCGGCCGACGGCAGCATCGCCGGCCTGCTCGGCGGCTCGCGGGGGGCCTCGACCGCCGTGCCCATCATGCTCGACGTGCTGCAAGGTGTTTTGCCGACCGCTATCAGGCCTGGCTGCCCAGGCTCGAAGCGATGGTCCCGTCGCTGGGGACAAAGCTGTCCTGAGGAAGCCCCGACTTTACGAGGAGGTGCGGTCGTGGACAGCAAAGGCACTACAGTTGAACGTCTTATGACACTCGCCGATGAGCATTTTGAGGAGGAGCGACGCGAAATGATGCGCGTCGTCGACGATGCAGAGTGCAGCGATGAAGAGGAGCGGCGCCAATGACAACAGAGGCGGGGTCAAAGACCTTGACGCCCAAACCCTTTACGGGGCTACTAAAGTTGCGGGTAGAGGTGTTCGTGGTCGAACAGGCCATCCCGTACCCGGAGCTGGACGGGCGCGACCTCTTCGTCGAGACGCGGCACTTCTGGCTGGAGACTCCGGACGGCGAGGTGATTTGCACGCTGCGGCTGATGGAGGAGCACGCCGGGGGCGAAAAAGCGTTCCGGATCGGCCGGTTGTGCACGAAAAGCAGCATGCGCGGAAAGGGGCACACCACCCGGCTGCTGCGCGCCGCGCTGGCCGAGGTCGGCGACTACCCGTGCCGGATTAACGCGCAGAGCTACCTGGCCGACATGTACGCCCGGCACGGGTTTGTCCGCGACGGCGACGACTTTCTCGACGACGGCGTCCCGCACGTGCCGATGTTGCGGCCCGGTTCCGGGGTGGCGGCGCAGCGGTGAGATCTTACCCGTTTAGCGCGATCGTTGGCCACGACCAACTGCGGCTGGCCCTGCTGTTGTACGCGGTGCGCCCCGAGATCGGCGGCGCGCTGATCCGCGGCGAAAAGGGCCGACGGCTGTGCGCGGTCTTGCCGCACTGCTGTCCGCGGCGACGGGCAACGGCACCGGCGGGGGACTGGTCGAAATGCTGCTCGGCGCAACCGAGGACCGGGTGATCGGGTCGCTGGATCTGCAGAAGGTGCTGCGCGACGGTGAGCACGCGTTCTCGCCGGGACTGTTGGCGCGGGCCCACGGCGGCGTGCTCTACATCGACGAGGTCAACCTGCTGCACGATCACCTCGTCGACGTCCTGCTCGACGCCGCGGAGATGGGGCGGGTGCACATCGAACGCGACGGCATATCGCACACCCACGAGGCCCGGCTCGTGCTGATCGGCACGATGAATCTCACGTGACGTCGACGTGCGGGTGGAGGTGATTCGGCCGAGCTGCTGCGCGCCGCCAGCGCCGACGTCGTAGACTTCGACCCGCTCGCCGAGCCGTTGCCCGGCGGCACCGACGCCGTCCTGCTGCCCGGTGGCTTCCCCGAGCAGTTCACCGCCTAGCTGTCGGCCAATGATGTTGTCCGGCAACAGATCAAGCGGCTCGCCAGGTCCGGTGCGCCGGTGCACGCTGAATGTGCGGGCCTGGTCTACTTGGCCTCCGAGCTCGACGGGTATCCGATGTGCGGGTGCTGAATGGAACCGCGCGGTTCACTTCGCAGCTGATGTTGGCGTATCGCGAGGCGGTCGCGGTGGCGGAGTCGGCGCTGTATCCCGTCGGGGCTCGCGTGGTCGGTCACGAGTTCCACTGGACCGTGCTCACGTTCACCGAGAACTACCAGCCGGCGTGGGTATACCGGGCGGGAGTAGCCGACCAGTCGGCCACCGCGATCCGCGACGGTGTGGTGCATGCCGGCGTGCACGCGTCGTATCTGCACACACCCCGCCGCCGTGCCGAATCCGGTGGCGCTTCGTCGCCCGCGCCGGGAGCTGGCGAGCGTTACATTCCTGACTCGCCGACCGCGGTTCGCCACCGCCCTGCCATTAGGCTTTGCCGAGTGACTGAGAGCCCGTACCTCGCAGGACTGCGGATGACCGGAAAGAAGGTCGTCGTCGTCGGTGGAGGCACGGTCGCTCAGCGCCGCCTCCCGCTGCTGATCTCCAGCGGGGCCGACGTGCACGTCATCTCGCGCAGCGCCACCCGCGCCGTCGAGGCGATGACCGGAATCACCCTGACCTTGCGCGAATATCGCGACGGCGATCTCGTCGGGGCCTGGTATGCCATCGCGGCCACCAACGATCCGGCGGTGAACGCGGCCGTCGTCGCGGAGGCCGACGCCCGGCAAATCTTCTGCGTACGCGCCGACATCGCCGTCGAGGGCAGCGCGGTGACACCGGCGTCGTTCGAGTACTCCG
Organism: Mycobacterium tilburgii; assembly: GCF_902168065.1. Taxonomy (GTDB): domain Bacteria; phylum Actinomycetota; class Actinomycetes; order Mycobacteriales; family Mycobacteriaceae; genus Mycobacterium; species Mycobacterium tilburgii. Next base: position 23,103 of record NZ_LR655714.1, read on the forward strand.
GGCTGTCGGTCGGGGTGCTGTCTGGCGGTCAGCACCGCAGGTCGGCGGCGATCCGATCGGCCATCCGGGAGGCGCTCCAGCAGGGCCTGATCACCGCGGAAAACCCGGACGTCGCACGCGGCGAGGTGGCCCTGATCGGCGGCGGCCCCGGTGACCCAGAGCTGATCACCGTCCGCGGCCGCCGGTTGCTTGCCCAGGCCGACGTCGTGGTCGCGGACCGCCTGGCCCCGCCCGAGCTGCTCGCCGAGCTGCCTCCGCAAGTCGACGTCATCGACGCCGCTAAGATCCCGTACGGGCGCGCCATGGCGCAGGACGCCATCAACGACGTGATGATCGAACGGGCCCGTGCCGGAAAGTTCGTCGTTCGGCTCAAGGGCGGCGACCCGTTCGTGTTCGCCCGCGGCTATGAAGAGGTCATTGCGTGCGCCGACGCGGGCATCTCGGTCACTGTCGTCCCGGGTGTGACAAGTGCCATAGCGGTGCCCGCGATGGCGGGCGTTCCGGTCACGCATCGCGCCATCAATCACGAATTCGTAGTGGTCAGCGGGCATCTGTCGCCCGGGCATCCGGAATCGTTAGTGAATTGGAATGCACTGGCCGCGCTGTCCGGCACCATCGTGTTGCTGATGGCCGTCGAACGGATCGAACTCTTCGTCGACGTGCTGCTGAAAGGCGGCCGACCTGCGGATACGCCGGTCCTGGTGGTGCAGCACGGGACGACTCCGGCTCAGCACACCCTGCGGGCCACCCTGGCCGACACGCCGCAGAAAATACGTTCCGAGGGGATTCGACCTCCGGCGATCGTTGTGATCGGGCCCGTGGTGGGCCTCGGCGCCGCTCGGGGTTTAAACTATTCTTAAGATTACTGTAAGGTAATCCGTTATGACGGCCCTCAACGACACAGAGCGCGCGGCCCGTAATTGGATTGCTGCGCGCCCCGATCGTCCGGCCCCGGGACGCACCGAATGCCCCGCCGATACTTCTACTTCCTCCGGTGCCGCTGCCACCCGTACGAGCAGGTATTACCCGACCTGGCTGCCGTCGCGGCGGTTCATCGCGGCGGTTATCGCCATCGGCGGCATGCAGCAGCTGGCAACGATGGACAGCACCGTCGCGATCGTCGCACTTCCTAAGATTCAAAACGAGCTGAGCCTGTCCGACGCCGGCCGTAGCTGGGTGATCACCGCCTACGTCCTGACCTTCGGCGGCCTGATGCTGCTGGGCGGTCGCCTCGGCGACACCATCGGCCGCAAACGCACCTTCATCGTCGGTGTCGCGCTGTTCACCATTTCCTCGGTGCTGTGCGCGGTCGCCTGGGACGAGGTCACGATGGTGATCGCCCGGCTGCTGCAGGGCATCGGGTCGGCCATCGCATCACCGACCGGTCTGGCCCTGGTCGCAACGACGTTCTCCAAGGGTCCGGCCCGCAACGCCGCCACCGCGGTGTTCGCCGCGATGACCGCTGCCGGCTCGGTGATGGGCCTGGTCGTCGGCGGCGCGCTGACCGAGGTATCATGGCGGCTGGCCTTCCTGGTCAACGTGCCGATCGGGCTGGTGATGATCTACCTGGCCCGCACCGCGCTGCGGGAGACCAACCGCGAGCGGATGAAGCTCGACGCCGCCGGGGCCATGCTGGCCACCCTGGCGTGCACGGCCGCCGTGTTCGTCTTCTCGATGGGGCCGGAAAAGGGCTGGATCTCGTTCACCACCATCGCACCGGGTGTGGTGGCCGTCGCCGCGGGCATCGCGTTCGCCATCGTGGAGCGGACTGCTGAAAACCCCTTCGTGCCGTTCACGTTGTTCCGAGACCGCAACCGGCTGGTCACGTTCATCGCGATCCTGTTGGCCGGCGGTGTGATGTTCAGTCTCACCGTCTGCATCGGCCTGTACGTCCAGGACATCCTCGGGTACAGCGCCCTGCACGCCGGCGTCGGGTTCATTCCGTTCGTCATCGCGATGGGCATCAGCCTTGGCATCTCCTCGCAGCTGGTGTCGCGGTTCTCGCCGCGGGTGCTGACCATCGGCGGCGGATGGCTGCTGCTGATTGCGATGATCTACGGCTGGGCGTTCATGCACCGCGGCGTGCCCTACTTCCCGAACCTGGTGCTGCCGATCGTGGTCGGCGGGATCGGCATTGGCATGGTGGTCGTCCCGCTGACCCTGGCGGCCATCGCGGGCGTCGGCTTCGACCAGATCGGCCCGGTGTCGGCGATCGCGCTGATGCTGCAGAACCTGGGCGGGCCGCTGGTGCTGGCCGTCATCCAGGCCGTGATCACCTCGCGCACGCTGTACCTGGGCGGCACCACCGGCCCGGTGAAGTTCATGAACGACTTCCAGCTGCAGGCGCTCGACCACGGCTACACCTACGGCCTGCTGTGGATAGTCGGCGCGGCCGTCATCGTCGGCGGCGCGGCGCTGTTCATCGGCTACACCCCGGAGCAGGTGGCGCACGCGCAAGAGGTCAAGGAAGCCATCGACGCCGGCGAGCTGTGATCCTCGCCGAGCCGTAATCCCCGCCCGCTCCCTTTCCCGCTCGCCGAGCGTCACACCAGTCTGGGGTTGGCCGCCCGACGATGCGCTGGCGTGACGTTCGACGCGCAGGCCCGATCAGTAGGCTGGCCCGCTGTGATTACCCGGATGTCCGAGCTGTTCCTGCGCACGCTGCGCGATGCACCCGCCGACGCTGAAGTGCACAGCCACAAGCTGCTGGCGCGGGCCGGATATGTGCGACCCATCGCTCCGGGGCTCTACAGCTGGCTGCCGCTGGGATTGCGGGTGCTGCGCAATATCGAGCGTGTTGTCCGTCAGGAGATGAACGCGATCGGCGGCCAGGAGATCCTGTTTCCGGCGCTGCTGCCGCGCGCCCCGTACGAGACGACGAACCGCTGGACGGAGTACGGCGACAACCTGTTTCGGCTGCAGGACCGCCGCGATAACGACTATCTGCTGGCCCCGACGCACGAAGAGCTGTTCACCCTGACCGTCAAGGGGGAGTACAGCTCCTACAAGGACTTCCCGCTCACCCTGTACCAGATCCAGACGAAATACCGGGACGAGGCGCGGCCCCGCGCCGGCATCCTGCGAGCCCGGGAATTCGTGATGAAGGATTCCTATTCCTTTGACGTGGACAACGCCGGTCTCAAGGCCGCCTATCACGCGCACCGGGAGGCATACCAGCGCATCTTCGACCGACTGCAGGTCCGCTACGTCATCGTGTCGGCGGTGTCGGGCGCGATGGGCGGCAGCGCGTCGGAGGAGTTCCTGGCCGAGAGCCCGATCGGTGAAGACACCTTCGTCCGGTGCGTGGAGTCCGATTACGCGGCCAACGTCGAAGCGGTGATCACCGCCCGCCCCGAGCCGCGGCCGTTCGACGGACTTCCCGAACCGGTGGTATACGACACCGGCGATACGCCGACCATCGCCAGCTTGGTGGCGTGGGCGAACGAGGCCGGTCTGGGCCGCACCGTCACCGCCGCCGACACGCTGAAGAACGTGCTGGTCAAGGTCCGTCAGCCGGGCGGGGACTGGGAGCTGCTGGCGATCGGCATCCCGGGTGACCGCGAGGTCGACGACAAGCGCCTGGGCGCGGCGCTGGAACCGGCCGAGTACGCGCTGCTCGACGACGCCGACTTCGCCAGGTACCCGTTCCTGGTCAAAGGCTATATCGGCCCGAAAGCATTGCTGGACAACGGTGTTCGCTACCTTGTGGATCCGCGGGTGGTGGACGGCACCAGCTGGATCACCGGGGCCGACGAGCCGGGTCGGCACGTCGTGGGGCTGGTCGCCGGCCGCGACTTCACCGATGACGGCACCATCGAGGCCGCGGAGGTGCGCGAGGGAGATCCTTCACCCGACGGGGCCGGACCGCTGGTCATGGCGCGCGGCATCGAGATCGGGCACATATTTCAGCTGGGCCGCAAATACACCGACGCCTTCGCCGTCGACGTGCTCGGCGAGGACGGCAAGCCGGTGCGGTTGACGATGGGCTCCTACGGGGTGGGAGTGTCGCGGCTGGTGGCTGTGGTCGCCGAGCAGCAGCACGACGAGCTGGGCCTGCGCTGGCCGGCCTCGATCGCGCCGTTCGATATACACCTGGTGATCGCCAACAAAGACCCGCAGGCGCGGGAGGGGGCCATCGCGCTGGCCGCCGAACTGGACCGGCTGGGCCTCGAGGTGCTGCTGGATGACCGGCAGGCCTCACCCGGGGTCAAGTTCAAGGACGCCGAGCTGCTCGGGGTGCCCTGGATCGTCGTGGTCGGACGCGGCTGGGCGGACGGTGTGGTGGAACTGCGCGACCGTTTCAGCGGGCAGACGCGGGCACTGACGGCAGGTATTTCTCTGGCCACCGACATCGTGGCGGCCCTCGCCGGATAGCGGAGTCCGGCCGCTCCGCTGGTCCGCCCGCGATGGGCCGGCTACTCGTTGCCGCCGGGGAAACTGGTCGTGATCGGCCAGGCGCCCAGGATGCGGCTCCAGCGGGCGGCCATGACCGCGCTCTGCGTCAGGGCGGTCGCGGCGAAGGCGCGGTCTTCGGCGGTCTCGGCGTGCTCGACGACGATCCGCCAGGCCGTGGCCCCGTAGTTCTCCATCCGGGTCGCCAGGCGGGCCGCGTCGGCCGGGCTGGCTACCAGCAGGGGCAGCTGGTAGCGGGCGGCGGCGGGCGGGGCGGTGACCTGACGCGCGGCCAGCATGGCGATCACGTCGTCGCGACGCTTGCGGTGCTGCAGCAGCGCCTCCAACACCAGGTCGTTGACGCTCGGCGGCGACAGCGCAGACACGATGCCGTAGCCGTAGATCGTCGCGTGCTCGACGGAGAGCGCGTCACACAGCGCCGCGTTGTCGGAGTCGTTGCCGGAGCTCATATCGACGGCCCTCCCGGCACCAAGGCGACCGTGTAGGACGCCGTGCACGATGCGGCGATGGAGGCGAGCAGCCCCGCGCGGTAGCCCGACTGGGTGCTGACCAGCCGGGTGGCGTTGTCGGCCGAGGCCCGCAGAGCGTTGATCACGTCGGACACCGGTGGTGGCGGCGGTGGTGAGCCCGCCGGCGCGGCCGGACTCGGGCTGGATGTCTCGCTCGACGAGGTGGTCAGCTTGTTGGCCGCCCGCGCGATCTCGGTGGACAACGCCCGGGCGTGCGCGGCACGCTGGTTGGCGACTACCGACAGCGCCGCCGCGATCTGCGGTGGATTGCTGACGGCCGCGGCGGCCGCGGTGGCCAGCGCGCTGTCGTGTCTGGCCTGTTCCAACGGGCCCTGCAGCTCTTCGACGGCGGGCGGCTTCGGTGGGGCGTCGCCACAGGCGGAGGTGACCACCCCGAGCGCAGCAAGCGCGGCACCCCCGGCGAGCACGCCCCGCCGGCTGCTGACGGGTCCTGCGCTAGGCACAGCAATATCCTGCCATTCACACCGGTCCGGGCATGATGCCAGGACCATGCCGTCGGCCCAGACCTCGGCGATCACCTCGTAACACGCGATTCCTGGCGTATCGTTAGTTTCTGGTTCTCGCAGAACGGCCGCCGCCCCGTTCCACCGGGACACCGGAAGCCGCACGGAACTGGCCGGGCGGCGCCATCAGCCAGATGACCGGACAACTCAAGATGAGGAGCTCGCCGTGACCACGGGGCTACCGTCTCAGATGCAGGTGATCGAGCTACTCGGTGGCGAGTTCGCGCGCGCCGGTTATGAGATCGAAGATGTGGTCATCGACACCCGCGCGCGCCCCCCTCGGATCACGGTCATCGCGGACGGCGACACCGCGCTGGACCTTGACACGGTCGCGGCGCTTTCGCGGTCGGCGTCGGCACTGCTCGACGGCCTGGAGGACGGTCGCGACGGCGGCCCCGGCAGCTACATCCTGGAAGTCAGCTCGCCCGGCGTGGACCGTCCGTTGACCAACGAAAAACACTTCCGCCGCGCGCGTGGCCGCAAGGTTGATCTGCAGTTGTCGGACGGGTCGCGGCTGACCGGCCGTGTGGGCCCAACTTGTGCCGACACGCTGGCGCTGGTCGTCCGCGACGGTCGCGAGTGGGTGGTGCGCGATATCCCGCTCGCTAGCATCGCGAAAGCCGTTGTCCAGGTTGAGTTTTCGCCACCATCCCGAACAGAGCTGGACTTGGCGGGTGTGGGTGAGGCGGACGGGACGGAGGCGGGAACATGAACATCGACATGGCCGCGCTGCACGCCATTGAGGTGGATCGGGGTATCTCGGTCAACGAACTGCTCGAGACGATCAAGTCGGCGTTGCTGACCGCCTACCGGCACACCGAGGGCCATCAGGCCGATGCGCGGATCGAGATCGACCGCAAGACCGGCGTCGTGGCGGTGATCGCCCGCGAGGTCGACGAGGATGGCAACGTCATCAGCGAATGGGATGACACCCCCGAGGGCTTCGGCCGCATTGCGGCGACCACCGCACGTCAGGTGATGCTGCAGCGCTTCCGTGACGCGGAGAACGAGCGCACCTACGGCGAGTTCTCCACCCGCGAGGGGGAGATCGTCGCGGGCGTGATCCAGCGGGACAGCCGCGCGAACGCGCGCGGTCTGGTCGTCGTCCGGATGGGCACCGAGACCAAGGCGTCCGAGGGTGTCATCCCGGCAGCCGAGCAGGTGCCCGGCGAGATCTACGAGCATGGCAACCGGGTGCGCTGCTACGTGGTCGGCGTGACGCGTGGCGTGCGCGAGCCCGTGATCACGCTGTCGCGCACCCACCCCAACCTGGTCCGCAAATTGTTCTCGCTGGAGGTACCCGAGATTGCCGACGGGTCGGTCGAGATCGTCGCGGTGGCCCGCGAGGCCGGTCACCGCTCCAAGATCGCGGTGGCGTCGCGGGTGCCGGGGCTCAACGCGAAGGGTGCCTGCATCGGCCCGATGGGACAGCGGGTCCGCAACGTGATGAGCGAGCTGTCCGGCGAAAAGATCGACATCATCGACTACGACGAGGACCCGGCCCGTTTCGTTGCCAACGCCCTGTCGCCCGCGAAGGTGGTGTCGGTATCGGTGATCGACCAGACCGCCCGCGCCGCCCGCGTGGTGGTGCCCGACTTCCAGTTGTCGCTGGCCATCGGCAAGGAGGGGCAGAACGCGCGGCTGGCTGCCCGGCTCACCGGGTGGCGGATCGACATCCGCGGCGATTCTCCCGCCACTGCCGGCGAACAGCCCCACGGCCCGCCGGAACACGGAGCCCGCCACCCGATGGCTCACGACCACTGACGTATATCACCGGTGTGCGTTCGTATATCACCGGTGTGCGTTCGACTTTGGCGACGCCGGTTTGCGTGGCAACCGACAAGGCGGCCATCGGGGCAGTGTTGTCGCAGTCTCGACACGGTGGTGTGCGGGATCACGCCCGGGCGTGACGGCGCGGGCGCGGGTGGTTCTGACGATCGGTTTCGTGACGCTAGACTGAACCGTGATCCAGCGCGAGCCTTCGGCTCCCGGGCTATACGGGCGCAAGGTCACCCGGATAAACCCCGTGGACCAGTGCGGACGTGTGTCGGGTGCCGAAAGCGAGAGCTGGCCACCGAACTGCTCCGAGTGGTGGCTGTGCCGAGCGGGAAGGGCGATTACGCCGTAATCGTTGACACAGCGACAAAGCTGCCGGGGCGGGGTGCCTGGTTGCATCCCGCGCCGCGGTGCGTACACGAGGCGATTCGGCGGCGGGCTTTCACCAAGGCGTTGCGCATCGACCGTCCTCCGGACACGTCCGCGTTGCTCGATCACGCGGAAATGCTCGACTCGCTTGGCAACAGAATAGGTAGCAAAGAACATGAGCACACCGTGAAGTCCCGATGACTCCCACCTCTATGCGTTACAGCTAGCACCCGAGGCGCGGCCCCACGACTGTCGCCTCTTAGACAGGAGATGTAGTGGCAGGTAAGGCCCGCGTACACGAGTTAGCCAAGGAACTCGGTGTTACCAGCAAGGAAGTTCTCGCCCGGCTCAACGAACAGGGTGAATTCGTCAAATCAGCGTCCTCGACCGTAGAAGCGCCGGTGGCTCGCCGGCTGCGCGAGTCGTTCGGCGGGGGCAAGCCGGCCGCCGGCAAGAGCCCCAAGAGCCCGGACAAATCACTCGACAAGGCGCTGGACAAGGCGATTCAGAAGCCCACCGGAAACGGTGAGGCGTTTAGCGCCCCGGCAAAGCCCGCCGACGGTGGCACTGATGCCGCGGCCGCGCAGGCGTCCCCGGCCGCCGGGACCCCGGCACCCACGCCGCGCCGGCCGGCCCCGACGCCCGGACGGCCCGCCGCGCCGGCGCCGGGTCAGGCGAAGGCGGCGGCCCCCGGTCAGGTTCCCGGCCAGCAGCCGCCGCCCGGTGCCACACCCGGACCGCGACCCGGCCCGATCCCGCGGCCCGTGGCGCGGACCCCGCGTGTCGGCAATAACCCCTTCTCGTCGGCGCAGTCCGTCGACCGGCCCATCCCGCGGCCGCAAGCGCCGCGCCCGGGTGCACCCCGGCCCGGGGCACCGCGCCCGGGCGGCGCATCGCCGGGCAACATGCCGCCTCGTCCCGGCGGCGGTGGTCAGTTCCGTCCGACCCGTCCCGGTGGCGGCGGCGGTGGTGGCCGTCCCGGTGGTCCCGGCGGCGGTGGTGGCGGTAACTACCGCGGCGGCGGCGTCGGTGCCGCGCGCGGTGGTGGTGGTGGTTTCCACGGGTGTCCCGGTGGTGCCGGCGGCGGTGGTGGCCGTCCTGGTCAGCGCGGCGGTGCGGCCGGTGCGTTCGGCCGTCCCGGTGGCGCGCCACGGCGTGGCCGCAAGTCCAAGCGGGCAAAGCGCGCCGAGTACGAGAACATGCAGGCGCCGGTCGTCGGCGGGGTGCGGTTACCGCATGGCAACGGCGAGACCATCCGGCTGGCCCGTGGCGCGTCGCTGTCTGACTTCGCCGACAAGATCAACGCCAACCCGGCCTCGCTGGTGCAGGCGCTGTTCAACCTCGGCGAGATGGTGACGGCCACCCAGTCGGTGGGCGACGAGACGCTCGAGCTGCTGGGAAGCGAGATGAACTACATCGTCCAGGTCGTCAGCCCCGAGGACGAGGACCGCGAGCTGCTGGAGTCCTTCGACCTGACCTACGGCGAGGACGAGGGCGGCGAGGAGGATCTGCAGACCCGTCCGCCGGTGGTGACCGTGATGGGCCACGTCGACCACGGTAAGACCCGTCTGCTGGACACCATCCGTAACGCTAGCGTCCGCGAGGGCGAGGCCGGTGGTATCACCCAGCACATCGGTGCCTACCAGGTCGCTGTCGACCTCGACGGCACCGAGCGGCTGATCACCTTCATCGACACCCCGGGTCACGAGGCGTTCACCGCCATGCGTGCCCGCGGCGCCAAGGCCACCGACATCGCGATTCTGGTGGTCGCCGCCGACGACGGCGTGATGCCCCAGACGGTGGAGGCGATCAACCACGCGCAGGCGGCCGACGTGCCAATCGTTGTGGCGGTAAACAAGATTGACAAGGAGGGCGCCGACCCGCAGAAGATTCGCGGGCAGCTCACCGAATTCGGTCTGATCCCTGAGGAATTCGGCGGCGACACGATGTTCGTCGATATCTCCGCCAAGCAGGGCACCAACATCGAGTCGCTGGAGGAAGCAGTGCTGCTGACCGCCGACGCGGCGCTGGACTTGCGGGCCAACCCCGACATGGAGGCTCAGGGTGTGGCGATCGAGGCGCACCTGGACCGCGGGCGGGGGCCGGTGGCCACGGTGCTGATCCAGCGCGGCACGCTGCGGGTCGGCGACTCGATCGTCGCCGGCGACGCCTACGGCCGGGTGCGCCGCATGGTCGACGAGCACGGCGACGACGTGCACGAGGCGTTGCCGTCGCGGCCGGTTCAGGTCATCGGGTTCACCTCGGTGCCGGGAGCCGGTGACAACTTGCTCGTGGTCGACGAGGACCGCATCGCCCGGCAGATCGCCGACCGGCGCAGCGCACGCAAGCGCAACGCCCTGGCCGCGTGCTCGCGCAAGCGGATCAGCCTGGAGGACCTGGATTCGGCGCTGAAGGAAACCAGTCAGCTGAATCTGATCCTCAAGGGCGACAACGCCGGTACGGTCGAGGCCCTGGAAGAGGCCCTGATGGGGATCGAGATCGACGACGAGGTGCAGCTGCGCGTCATCGACCGCGGCGTGGGTGGCATCAGCGAGACCAACGTGAACCTGGCGTCGGCCTCCGACGCGGTGATCATCGGCTTCAACGTTCGCGCCGAAGGCAAGGCGACAGAGCTGGCCAACCGCGAAGGCGTGGACATCCGGTACTACTCGGTGATCTACCAGGCGATCGACGAGATCGAGAAGGCCCTGCGCGGCATGCTCAAGCCGATCTACGAAGAGAATCAGTTGGGTCGCGCCGAGATTCGGGCGATCTTCCGGTCCTCTAAGGTCGGCATCATCGCCGGCTGCCTGATCACCTCCGGCATCGTGTGCCGCAACGCCAAGGCCCGGTTGCTGCGGGACAACATCGTGGTCGCCGACAACCTGACCATCTCCTCGCTGCGCCGGGAGAAGGACGACGTCACCGAGGTCCGCGAGAGCTACGAATGCGGTATGACGCTGACCTATTCCGACATCAAGGAGGGCGACATCATCGAGTCCTTCGAGCTGGTCGAGAAAGCGCGGACCTAGCCGTGGCCGACCCGGGGCGGGCGCGCAGGCTGGCTAAGCGGATCAACACGATCGTCGCTTCGGCGATCGAATTCGAGATCAAGGATCCGGGGCTGGAGGGGGTAACCATCGTCGACGCGAAGGTGACCAACGACCTGCACGACGCGACGGTCTTCTACACGGTGATGGGCCGCACGCTGGACGACGAGCCGGACTACGAGGCGGCATCGGCCGCGCTGGAACGCGCCAAGGGCACGCTGCGCACCAAGGTCGGGGCGGGCACAGGGGTGCGGTTCACGCCGACGCTGACGTTCTTGCGCGACACGACGTCGGACAACGTGCAGCGAATGGAGGAGCTGCTGGCCCGTGCCCGTGCCGCCGATGCCGACCTGGCGCGGGTCCGGGTGGGAGCCAACCCGGCCGGGGAGGCCGATCCATACCGCGACAGTGCTCCGGCGTCGAGGGCAGCGGTCGACGCTGAGGAGACCGGTGACGATTATAGATCGCAAGACTGACCTGGCCCGCGACCGGGTCGCGGGGGAGCGGATCGACGCCGCCGGGGCCGCCGAATTGCTTTCGGAGGCAAAGGCAGTCGCGGTGATTTGTCATGTCCATCCCGATGCCGAACACCATCGGCGCGGGGCTGGCGCCGGCCACGGTGCTGCACCGCAGCGGCAAAGAGGTGGCGGTCAGCTTCGCCGCACCGTCGACATTGCCGGAGTCGTTGCGGTCGCTGCTGGGCTGCCAACTACTGGTCGACCCGGACGAGATGCGCCGCGATGTCGATCTGGTTGTGACCGTGGATGTTCCGAGCGTCAAGCGGCTGGGTGCGCTCGGCGCGTTGGCCGGCCCCGGTCAGCAGGTGCTGGTGATCGATCATCATGCCTCCAACGCGTTGTTCGGTACCGTGAACTACGTCGACCCGACTGCGGACTCCACGACACTGTTGGTGGCCGAGCTGCTCGACGCGTGGGGCAAACCGATCGACCGGATTGTCGCGCACTGCATCTACGCCGGCCTGCCCACCGACACCGGGTCGTTCCGGTGGGCCAGCGCGCGTTTCGGCTGGCGGCTCGGCTGGTCGAAATCGGGGTGGACAACGCGAAGATCAGCAGGACGCTGCTGGACACCCATCCGTTCGTGTGGCTGCCGCTGCTGTCGCGAGTGCTGGGCGGCGCAAGCTGGTTCCCGACGCGGTCGGCGGACGCGGGCTGGTCTACGCGGTGGTCGGCAACGACGACTGGAAGAACTCCCGCCCCGAGGAAGTGGAAAGCATCGTCGACATCGTGCGCACCACGCAACAGGCAGAGGTGGCCGCGGTGTTCAAAGAGGTTGAGCCGCAACAGTGCCGGTCTCGATGCGAGCGAAGGCGGAGGTGGATTTGGCCGCGGTCGCGTCAGTGTTCGACGGCGGTGGTCACCGGCGGGCCGCCGGTTATTCGACCGCCGGGTCCATCGATGAGGTGGTGGCCTCGCTGCGCGCCGCGCTCGGTTAGAGTCGGCTAGAACGCCCAACTCCCGCCGGATTGCAGGACGAATCCGTGGTACCCGCTGGTGGTGTCCAGGCAGGCGACCAGATTGTCCGCGCCCACCGCGCAGGTCACGTTGAGGTAGGACAGTTTCTGTCCCCCGTTCAACGTCTTGCCGGTGTGGGGCAGCACGGCCGGATTGCAGCCGTATCCGCTGTAGGTCATTCGGCTCAACTCGTAGCCGGGGCCCCTGAAATTCACCGATCCCTCGACGCAGTCGCCGGGTTTCGGGTGACCGCCACCGGGAAAGGGGATGTCGTCTATTCCGGGCATTTCGCCGGTGCACTTAATCTCTTGTGAGGGCCGCGGGGCGGGCGCCGGACCCCCGTAGAAGTCGCACACCACCGAGTTCGGGGTGGAGAAATTAATTCGGGGCGAGTTGCCGGGCAGCGACGTGGTGATATACCCGTCGGCCGGGACCGCGGTGAATCCGTCGAGATTGGGAAATCGTGGCGGTGGCTGGGCGCCCGCGTGTGGCCCGAAGGCGATCGCCGCGGCGATGACCAGGTTCAGGACACCCAGCACCGGTGTGCTGAGCCGGGCGGCACCCCGCATCGTTCCTCCTGCCGTGCGCAATGGTTTCGGCTCGTTAGGGGGATAGTATTAACTATTACCGTTGCGGGCGACAAAAAGTCCTGCTGATATTCACCGACGGCGAATTCCGTCGCCGCAAGCTCGCCGCTAACGGACTTGGGCACGCCCGCGTTGCAATACGCTTCCCGATTCGCGGTTATGTTGTCGCCGCTGGTCCGGAATTGCCGTGCCGCCATCGCTTCCAGCCATAACCCCTCGCTGGTTTGCGACTCGTCGATGCGGTGGTAGGAGGCCAGCAGCGTGCGCACCGCGTCCTGGTTGTTGCCGACGATGGAGGTCGCGATCTGGCGTGCGGCGGGCAGCAGCTGGTCGTGCTGCACCACCTCGGTCACCAGGCCGGCCCGCATCGGCGGCCGAGAGGCAGTCGCCGGTCATGCTCATCCGCCGGGCCAGGCCGACGCCCACCTTCTGCGGCAGCCGCACGGTGAGACCCCAGGTGGGTAGCAGACCGACCCGGGCATGGGCGTCGGCGAAGCGGGCGTGTTCCGAGGAGATGACGATGTCGCAGTACAGGACCAGCTCGAGTCCGCCGGTGACCACGGCGCCGTTGATCGCGCCGATCACCGGCTTGGTCATCGACGGCCACCGCGGCGAGATGTCGGGCAGCGCCGTCGGCCGCCCAGCTCTTTGAGGTCCAGTTCGGCGAAGAACACCGGGTCCGCGCTGGTCACGATGACGACATCGACTCCGTCATCGGTTTCGGCGTCGGCCAGGGCTGCGAAGAACCGGTCCCGCAACGCCGAGGACAGGGCGTTGCGCGCCTGCGGCCGGTGTCCAGGCTTTGCCCGAGCGCCTCCTCCGGTGAATAGCCGAACATGCGCTGCGCCCCGTCGTTCCACAACCGGATCGCGCCCTCGGCGTCTCGGGTCGACTTCGGCGGGCCACTAATCGGTCGGCGGATCTTGAAAGAAGGCCCCGCACAACGTCACAACGACGAGGACGCACAGTCCGATCGCCGTGAAGACCGCGTCGAGATTGTGTGGGTTCAGCAGGAACGCGAACAACAAGACGAAAGGGACCGTGCCACCACCGAATGCGCCGGACACCAGCGAGACCTTCGTGCCGCGTTGCTCGGGATACCAACGCGAAACAGTGGCAAGGCAAGTGGGGTAGACAATTCCGAACCGGTACCGCACAGGACCGAATAGCCGAGCGCGGTGAACCCGAGAGCATCCGTCCACGACAGCGTCAAGGGGCCCATGGCCGCTAGGTCGGCGCCGATCAGCATCGCCGCTGACGGCCCGATGCCCGAGCGGCGCCGCAGCGGTGGGGTAGCCGTGGCGGCGCCCGCCTGAATAACGACCCATAGCGCCAAAACCCAGAACGCGCCGGCGCAGACCGGATGGTTCGACCGTTGCGTCGCTACGACGGCGACCCCGTAACCGAATTGGAGCACGCTGTGCCGGCCATCGCAGTCCACGGCAGCCAGAGCATCCAGCTTCGGGAGCGGGCCATAATGTCGTGCGGTCGTTCGCCGATCCGGTAAGAGCACCCATGGGCTCTGATCTGTAGAACAGAGATTCCATCGTCAGCGGTCACCTGCTCTCGTTGTGCATATTATATACACTTTTATTACCCTGGTTGACCCCGTGTGTCTAGATGAGTCCACTGGCGATGGAAGACTCGTTAGGGGTTCTGCGCGCCGCGCGCAACGTTATTCGGCAAAGAAGTGTGTGTGTGCCGCAATTTCGCCGCCCACCGCGAACACCCGATCGGCGGCAAGGGACTCGGAGGCGGGCCGCAGTGCTTGCTAGGCCTAGACAATTGGGGCAGTTTTAGTGACACATGTCGTATACGGTATATAGTCCGCAGTAGGCACAATCGAATCCCCGGCCGTTGTAGTTCAGCCACTGCTTCGGAGTCTTCCGGCGCGCGGAGGATCGGCCGGGCGAAAAGCCCCGAAAGCTGAGGTAATGGTGGACATCGCATCCCTGTCATGGGCGACCCGAAACCTCAACGGGTGGCGGCTTAATCGGCGCGTAGGGTTACACATTCTGTGTTTGTCACGTCAATTCTCAAGGAGATCTCATGGGTAAGGCATTAGACGGCGTCCGCGTCCTGGATATGACTCATGTCCAGTCAGGACCTTCCGCGACACAGATGCTTGCCTGGCTCGGCGCCGACGTCATTAAGGTGGAAACACCTAACGGTGGGGATATCACCCGCAGCCAGCTGCGCGACATCCCTGACGTGGACAGCCTTTACTTCACGATGCTCAACTGCAACAAGCGCAGCGTGACCGTGAACATGAAAAGCGAAGACGGTAAGGAAATCTTCAGCAGATTGGTAACTCGCTCCGATGTTTTGGTGGAAAACTTTGGTCCGGGCGTTGTCGATCGCTTCGGATTCAGTTGGGATCGGCTGCAAGAAATCAATCCTGGCCTGATCTACGCATCGATTAAAGGTTTTGGACCGGGCAAGTACTTTGACTTCAAAGCCTACGAAATCATTGCTCAGGCAATGGGCGGTGCTATGGCGACAACAGGTTTCGAGGACGGTCCGCCTACTGCCACCGGCGCGCAGATTGGCGACTCCGGCACGGGAGTTCACCTCGTCGCCGCGATTCTGGCGGCGCTGTTGCAGCGCGTCAACACCGGCTGTGGCCAACGTGTGGAGGTCGCGATGCAATCCGCCGTGCTCAACCTCTGTCGGGTGAAACTGCGCGATCAGCAGCGGCTCGCGCACGGCCCGCTGCACGAGTACCCCAACGAACACTTCGGCGACGAAGTGCCGCGGGCGGGAAATGCCTCCGGCGGGGGCCACCCGGGTTGGGCGGTGCGCACCAAGGGCGATGGGCCCAACGACTACATCTACGTCATCGTTCAACCTGCTGTGTGGGCGCCGCTCGCCCGTCTCATCGGGTGCCCCGATCTTGCCGATCATCCGGATTGGGATTCTCCGGAGGACCGACTCCCGAGGTTGGACAAGGTTTTTGCGCTCATCGAAGACTGGACCCAACGACACAGCAAGTGGAAGGCGATGGAGGCGCTCAACTCGATCAACGTTCCGTGTGGTCCGGTGTTGAGCACCAAGGAGCTGCTCGAGGACCAGAACCTGGCAGAGCTGGGTGCGATCGTCAGCGTCGAGCATCCTGAGCGCGGAACGTTCAAGACCGTCGGCAATCCGCTTCGGCTGTCCGACTCGTCTGTCGACGTAGTGCGGCCACCGCTGCTGGGGGAGCACACCCAGCAAATCTGTATGGAGCTCGGTTATTCGCCAGAGCAAGTGGAACGGATGAGAAGCGCGGGAGTGGTCTGAGCGCGCGGGCTGAGGCGGACGTGAGACGCATCTAGAGATCCACTGGCTCTGCAGGGAAGGACCCGGTTGTGGGAATTGACCGCGTGCAACCCGGTGTGGCACCGAGGTGGCTCGTCGCTGGCCGGTTGCAGCTTTGGGCGTCCCGCGTGGTTAATCAACTGCGAAGTGCGCGCGAAACCACCGGGCGCGCACCGCCATTGGGCATGCATTCCGGAAACCACAGAACACATCGGCTCGACGGCGCCGTCGTTGGACGCAGGCGGCCGTCGAGCCATCCCAACATGTCCATCCCCCCGAAAGTTGAGTCAATGATGTCCTCAACTCTCGCCTATCGCGAGGTCGTCGATGACAATGGTCGCGTCTATCGCATCGGCGAAACCGACCGTGAGCTGCTCGGCAGATCACGGGTGAGCATGGTCTGGCTGCCATGGATCGCGATGATGGCGGTCAGCGTCTTCGAGTACGGGTACGGTGCTGCGGCGGATACGCTCCGCCATGCCCACCATTGGAGCTTGTCCGAAACCTTTTGGCTGCTTTCGGTCTGAGCCGTGTTCCAGGCAGCAGTCGCCTATCCCGCCGGCCGGCTCAGGGAGAAGGGCATCACCTCGGCTAGGTCCACCATGATCACCGCTGCCGTGTTGTCGGCGCTCGGATTCTTCACCGTGGCGCACAGCGGCAACCTGGTGGTGGCCTACATTGGTTTCGTCTTGTGCGGCGGGTGCGGGGTCGGTCTGGTGTACCCGATGGGCATCACGATCGTCGGCAAATGGTATCCCGAGAAGCAGGGCGCCAAGACCGGCTTTGTCTGCGGTGGGTTCGCCTACGGTGCAGTGCCTTTCATCTTCATCTTCAGCTACATGCTGCGCCCCAACACCTACGTATGGGTACTCGACCTGGTTGGGGCCTTTATGCTGGTGGTCGTAGGCGTATGTGGCTACTTTTCCAGGACCCGCCGAAGGAACTGGTGGCCCCGCGCATGTAGATCCGCTGGAGCACGCTGCCGCTGCCGCTACCTCGAGTCTGAAGAAGAACCCGCCCGCCGCGCGTCAATTCACCCCGATAGAGGCCATCAAGACGGGCCAGCTGCCGTTGATGTGGTTGTCCATGGGGATCACCACCGGCGTCTCGCTGTTCGGCATCAGTTACATGGTTCCGTTCGCCGAGCACCTCGGCTTCGGGGCGATGATCGTGGCCTCGTCGGCGGGCGCGCTCTCGATCATCAACGGCGTGGGTCGCGCGGCGACCGGGGCCATCTCGGACCGGATCGGCCGTAAACAGACGCTGCTGGTATCGGTTGCCGCACTGATCGGTCTGCTGCACACCGGGCTCGCCAAGAACGAGATCGCGTTCATCTTCTTCGCCGTGCTGGTCGGGTTCGGCGGCGGTGCTTTCTATCCGCTGTTCGCCACCCTCACCACGCACTACTTCGGCGAGAACAACAACGCCAGCAACTACGGCATCGTCTACAGCGCCAAGCTCGTTGGCTCAATCCTGGGAATTGGTGTGGGCGCCAGCGTGATCGACGCCTGGGATTACACGGGTGCCGATCGGGTGGCTGCCGGGAGCGCCCTGCTGTCCGCGGGCACCGCTGCGTTATTGCGGCAGCCGGGCCGTTCCGCGAAAGGACGTCTCGGTCTCCGAGATCGTGGGTCAGGCTACGCCCTCGGCGCCGTCAGCGGCTTCCTGACGCCGCTGATGGTAGATCTCGCGGGTGCGTTCGGTGTGACGTCGCATGAGGTCCGCGGCACGCTTGCCACTGCGTGCCGCGATGGCCTCGATCAGCTCGGCGTGTTCATCCCATGCGTCTTTGCCGCGGGATAACGCGATGGGCTGGTAGTACCACCGCACCCTGCGGCCGATCTGGCCGATGAGGTTCGCCAGGACGCTGTTCGCCGACATCGCGACGATATGAGAGTGAAAGGCATCGTTGGCGGTGACAAGGGCTTCCTTGTCACCGCCGGCGAGTGCCTTTTCGCCGGTTTGGTGCAGGTCCCGCAGACGCTCCACCTCGGCCGGTTTGGCGGTACGTGCGGCCAGCCGAGCTGACTCGGCTTCCAGCAGCGTGCGGACGCTCAACAGCTCGTCGGCCTCCGTGTCGGTGGGTACGTGTACGAACGCGCCCAGGGCCGGACGAAGATCTACCCAGCCCTCGCTTTGCAAGCGCTGCAACGCCTCTCGGATGGGTTGTCGGCTCACGCCTAGCTGAGCGGCCAGCTCGTTCTCGACCAGATGCTGTCCGGGGCGCAGCTCACGCGTGATGATCAGCTCCATCAGCGTCTCGTAGGCGGCCTCCCGCAATGGCGCCGGACGCTCCAGCCTCATTCGCGATCCCGCCCCGTTTTGCGCGCCGGTGATGGCCATGAATTATCCCACTCCCATTCGATGGTTTTCGTAGACAGCATACAATCCGGGCTCTTCAAAGGCGGGTCTTTGACACTGTGGAATTCGCAGCAGTTTCCCGACAAAAACACTGGTTCCGCCAAGTGCATACGGGATGCAAAATCCAGCCCGCGGGCATGGGGTTTGCTGGCTGTCCCGGATTTTGTGGAGGTGTGCCGCCGGCCCGGACTGCCGCAGGCCTGGGTAGACGAGGGTCGCGGCAAAGGAACGGGGTTGGCGAGCGATCGATCTGCTCGCCAACACTGTTGATTTCGACACCGGCTGAGCCGGGATCGTCGGCATTAGCAGGATGCCGGGAGGACGATTCGTCTTAGACCGCGCCGGACTTTGCGGTCGCGGTGTAGGAGCGTGCCCCGACACCGGCCAGCGCGCCGCCGTCGACGATCAGGTACTCGTTGCGAATCGGCTTGCCGTTCAAGTAGCATTCCACGATTTCCCGGGTGACGTCCGCGTACCGAGTCTGCGCCGACAACGTGGAACCCGAGATGTGCGGCGTCATGCCGTGGTGGGGCATGGTGCGCCACGGGTGGTCGGCCGGTGCCGGCTGGGAGAACCAGACATCGTCGGCGTAACCCGCCAGTTGGCCGCTTTCCAGCGCCCGCTTGATGGCGTCCCGGTCGCAGATCAGCGCGCGCCGTGTTGATCAGGTAGGCGCCCCGCTTCATGGTGCCGATCAGCTCTTCGTTGAACAGCCCACGGGTTTCGGGGGGCAGTGGCGCGTTGATGGTGACCACGTCGAGGTGCGGGACCATGTCCTGCACGCTGGGGTGGAAGGTCAGGTTCAGTTCCTTCTTCACCTCGGCGGGCAGCCAGTGCTTGTCGGTGTAGTGCAGGTGGACGTCGAACGGAGCCAGCCGCCGCAGCACCGCGAGCCCGATCCGGCCGGCCGCGATGGTGCCGACGTGCATGCCCTCCAGGTCGTACGACCGCTGCTCGCATTCGGCGATGTTCCAGCCGCCGTCGATGACCTACTTGTAGGACGGCAGGTAGTTGCGGACCTGCGAGCGGATCATCATCACGACGTGCTCGGCAACGCTGATGCTGTTGCAGAAGGTGACTTCGGCGACGGTGATGCAGTGCTCGATGGCCGCATCAAGATGGTAGTGGTCCGAACCGATACCCGCGGTGACGGCCAGCTTCAGCTTGGGAGCACGGGCGATCCGCTCGGCGGTCAGGTAGGCCGGCCAAAAAGGCTGCGAGATAACGATTTCGGCGTCGGCAAGGTGCTGGTCGAACTCCGAATTCTCGCCGTCCTTGTCCGAGGTCACGACCAGCTCATGCCCGAGGCCCTTCAGGCACGACCGCAAGCCCAACTCGCCGGAGACGCTGCCCAGCAACGTGCTCGGGGTGAAGTCAATGGCCTCCGGCGTCGGCAGCGTTTGCCCGTCCGGGTAACGCTCCAGAGCGGCAAACCGTCGCGCGAGTACTCGGTGGGGTACCCGGTTACCGGGTCGTCGTAAAGGACGTACACCACTTTTGACATAGAAATCGATTCCTTTTATAGCGCCGATGCTCGGCTCTTTTCTTGCCGCCACGCTGACGTGACGGTCAAGTTCGGTCGGCTGCGTGTGCCGTTGATTCACAAACTTTTAGCTCCTCGGTGATTTCGGCAACGGAGGATTTTGCGTCGCCGAACAGCATCGAGGTTCGCTCGTTGAAATAGAGCTCGTTCTCGATGCCGGCGAATCCTGGATTCATGGATCGCTTCAATGCGATGACGGACTTGGCCTGGTCGACGTCCAGGACCGGCATGCCGTAGATCGGCGAGGCCGGGTTCGACCATGCCGCGGGGGTGGCACGTCGTTGGCGCTAATGACCAGGGCGACGTCGGCACGGCTGAACTCGCCGTTGATCTCGTCCAGCTCCTTGAGATGCTCGTAGGGCGGCACATCGGCCTCGGCGAATAACACATTCATGTGACCGGGCATGCGTTCCGCCACGGGTTGGATGGCGTGCCGGACCTCCACGCCGCGTTCCTCGAGCATTTCGCGCACCGCGTGCTGTGCTTGGGCCACCGCCATGCCGTAGCGGGCACGATGATCACCTGGTTGGCATAGCCCATCTGCAACGCGGCGTCGGCGGCACTGGTCTGGCGCACGGTCTGGTTACCGGTTGCCGTCCCGGAAGCCGCGCTGGCGCCGGAGGCGCCGAATCCGCCGGCGACGATGGCGGGGATCGACCGGTTCATCGCCTTGGCCATCAGGTTGGTCAGGATGGTGCCCGAGGCCCCGACGATCATGCCCGCCACGATCAGCGCCGTGTTATCGAGGGCGAGCCCGGTCGCCGCCGAGAGTCCGGTCAGTGCGTTAAGCAGCGAGATCACCACCGGCATGTCAGCACCGCCGATCGGCAGCACCACCATGAAGCCGAGCACCGCCGCGAAGACGAGCACGCCGATGAACAGCAGCTGCCCGCGCTGACCTGCTCCGATTGCCCCCGCGCATCCCACGGCGGCGACCAGCAGTAGGTTGAGTGGCTGCTGCGCCCGGCCCACGCCAATAGGTCTGCCCGGCAACACTTCTTGCAGCTTGCCGAAGGCGATCAATGAACCCCAAAACGAGAGCGATACTCCTGCGCGAAGAACGCGTTCATCACGTTATCCACGGTGTGGTGGGCGTCGAACAGCAACTCGCGTAGCGCACCACCGAACGATGGTCGGATCACGCGTTTTCCTGCCGTCGTGGTGTTGTTCCAATGTACCGAGCCGGATGGCCGTTTAGGCGCGGCAGATATGACGAAAAATGAAGTGGGTCATCAGAAGCAGGAATAGTGGAGTCATCTCAGCCGCCGACCGGGGAACGCGGCATGAGGGTGGTCCGAACCACGGCGCCCCGCTGCCGAGCATCCGCCGAGCCGCCGCGCCGAACAGCGCCTCGGCCACCGCTCCGGCCACCCTGCGCGGCGCTTGCAGCTGGCGCACGGCGGCCTCGAAGCGCAGCGGGTCTTCCTGATGAGCAGATCATGTCGCTCCACCCCAAAAAGTCAGCCGCCGCAAAGGATCCCTTGCCCCACACCGAGGCGGCGAAATCGTGTGGACCCGCCGTGATGACGGACGCGGCCAACTGCGGTGGCGGGTTCTGCAGGATCGCCCACTGGGTGAAACCTAGATACGACGGTCCCAGGGTTGCGAGCCGGCCGGTGAACCAGGGCTGCTCGATCAGCCAGGCGACCGTGTTAGCCCCGTCTTCGGCTTCGTGAACCATCGGCTCGAATTCCCCCGCTGACCCGAAAGTCCCACGCACGCTTTGCAATACGACGTGATAACCACGCGACGCATACGGCCGGGCGAACAGCAGCGATGAACGGAAACCCGCGACCATATGGTCCGCGCACCAGGACGGTCCCGACGGGGCTGGTGGTGGTTGGCGCGTAGTGGTCGGCCACCAGCCGGACCCCGTCGCCCATCGGTATTTCGACCCGGTCCACTGTGTAGCCGGTGGTGGCCGGTCGCAGATCCAACAACCGCCCGACCGCGTTGTCGCCGAGCTTGGTGACGGTGCGCAGCGCCGGTTCACCGGGACGTGTCGATGTGATGCTCACGCCTCCAGGTTTAAGGCCGGGTCGTTTGCTGTTCGGCAGGGGTCAGAACTTGTAGTACGGGGTGAGATCGTTGGCCCGTTGCAGATTGGTGGACGGGCAGTCGACTTCGGGGTTGGAGTAGACTGTCGAGAAATACAGCGCCTGTTGCAGGACGCCGTAGCTGGTTTTGAACGCCACCATGCAGGAGAAGAACCAGTAGCTGTTGTGGTAGGTCGGTTTGAGCACCCAATACGTCGCTGCTCGGTGTCCCTGGATCGTCGTCTCGAGCGCGTCGGGCGGCAGCGATTGTTCGTAGGTACGCCAAATGATTGGCTCGACGGCCAGCTGGTAATTGCCCGCATCCAGGTGGCATCGCAGGCCGTCCTCGTGTTCGGGGGGCGTGAAGGCCAGGCCGAGGCGCTGCAGGACGGCGAAGGGGATGTCCTCGCACGCGTCGAAAGGCCGCGGGTCGGTGGTTGCGATGATGGGACTCTTCATCGTGGTCTTCAGCGGCTGCGCTGTCGACCGTAGCTGAAACGTGTTGCCGCTGTCGGTCCGTGCGGGCGGCCAACCTTGCCACCCCAACATGACCGCTGTCATCACCGCGCCGAGCACCCCGATCAGGCGCACCTTGGTGAACATGACACTCCCTACCCTCGGCGGTCCTTGCCGGGAGTGTACAAGTCACGTGCGCGAGGTCGCAGCTAAGCCCAAACCGGGCGCCGAACGCCCCAGCGGGACTGGGATCGCCCGGCCGAGTCGTTAGGCTGGTTCCTCGTGGTGACCCGGGACTCGACGCACGGCGGCCAGCAGGCCTCCCAACCGACGTTGTGGGCAATCTCGGATCTGCACACCGGGCACTTGGGCAACAAGCCGGTCACCGAATCGCTGTATTCGTCCTCTCCCGACGACTGGCTGATCGTGGCCGGTGACGTTGCCGAGCGTACCGACGAGATTCGTTGGGCGCTCGACCTGCTGCGACGCCGGTTCGCCAAGGTGATCTGGGTGCCGGGCAACCACGAGCTGTGGACGACCAATCGGGATCCCAACCAGGTTTTCGGCAAAGCCCGCTACGACTACCTGGTCAACATGTGCGACGAGATGGGCATCGTCACGCCGGAACATCCCTTTCCGGTGTGGACCGAGCGCGGCGGCCCGGCCACGATCGTGCCGATGTTTCTGCTCTACGACTACACGTTTCTGCCGAACGGGGCGCTGAGCAAGGCTCAGGGTCTGGAGATCGCGCGCGAGCGCAACGTGGTGGCCACCGACGAGTTTCTGCTGTCGCCGGAGCCCTATCCCACCCGCGACGCCTGGTGCAGGGAACGCGTGGACATCACCCGGGCCCGCCTCGAGCAACTCGACTGGATGACGCCTACCGTTCTGGTGAATCACTTCCCGCTGGTGCGCGAACCCTGCGATGCGCTGTTCTACCCGGAGTTCTCGCTGTGGTGCGGCACCACCAATACCGCCGACTGGCACACCCGCTACAACGCGTTCTGCTCGGTCTACGGCCATCTGCACATCCCGCGCACCACCTGGTACGACGATGTGCGCTTCGAGGAGGTCTCGGTGGGCTACCCTCGGGAGTGGCGGCGCCGCAAGCCGTTCAGTTGGTTGCGTCAGGTGCTGCCCGATCCGCGCTACGCACCGGGCTACCTTAACGAATTCGGCGGACACTTCACCATCACCCAGGAGATGCGGGAGCAGTCCGCGAAATTCCGGGAGCGGTTGCAGCAACGGCAGTCCCGATGAGCGCCGACACGCTGGTGTCGTCGGTGCTACCGGCTACGCAGGGCATGGCGTATTCGGAGGTGTACTCCGACCCGCCCGGCCTGACCCCGTTGCCCGAAGAGGAGCCGCTGATCGCCAAGTCGGTGGCCAAGCGGCGCAACGAGTTCATCACCGTCCGGCACTGTGCCCGGGTCGCGCTCGGTGAGCTGGGCCTGCCGCTGATGCCGATCCTCAAGGGCGACAAGGGCGAACCGCGCTGGCCGGACGGCGCGGTCGGCAGTCTCACCCACTGCACGGGTTATCGCGGCGCCGTGGTGGGGCGCAGCAGCGCGGTGCGTTCGGTGGGGATCGACGCCGAACCTCACGATAAGCTGCCGCACGGCGTGCTCGACGCGATCAGCCTTCCCGCTGAGCGCGGCGAGATCCCGCAGGTCATGCCAGCGGGTTTGCATTGGGATCGAATTCTGTTTTGCGCCAAGGAATCAACGTACAAGGCGTGGTTTCCGCTGACGAAGCGATGGCTGGGTTTCGAAGACGCCCAGACCACCTTCGAGGCCGACGGCGCGGGAGCGGCGACCGGCACATTCGTCTCCCGGATCCTGATCGATCCGGAGGCATTGTCGGGGCCGCCGCTGACCGAACTGACCGGCCGTTGGTCGGTCGAGCGGGGTCTCGTGCTCACCGCGATCGTGCTATGACCGAAGGCTCGGGCGGGCCGAGCGGTCCCGGGCTGGTCATCGTCGACAAGCCGGCCGGAATGACCAGTCACGACGTCGTGGGTCGTTGCCGCAGCATCTTTGCCACGCGCCGGGTCGGCCACGCCGGGACGCTGGATCCGATGGCCACCGGTGTGCTGGTGATCGGGATCGACCGTGCCACCAAGACCCTCGGCCTGTTGACGGCGTCTGCGAAATCGTATTCGGCCACCGTTCGGCTGGGTCAGACCACCTCCACCGAGGATGCCGAAGGTGAACTCCGGCAAACCATTTCGGCTGCCCACCTGACGGACGAGCAAATCGCGGCCGCGGTCGTCGGGCTTCGCGGTGACATCGAACAAGTGCCGTCGGCGGTCAGCGCGATCAAGGTCGGGGGCCGTCACGCGTATCAACTGGTGCGTGCGGGCCAGGACGTCGAACTCAAGGCTCGCCCGGTGCGGATCGACCGGTTCGAGATCCTGTCGACCCGGCGCGACGCCGGACTGATCGATCTGGACGTCGAGGTCGACTGCTCGTCGGGAACCTATATTCGGGCGCTGGCCCGCGATCTCGGTGCCGCGCTCGGGGTGGGCGGGCAGGGGGGCGGGCGCGGAGACGCAGCGGAGGGG
>NZ_LR655715.1 GCF_902168065.1 Mycobacterium tilburgii
GCACTGGTCACCGCGGCAACCGCCAGCGTCGTCCACAGACCTTTGCGACGTGTCGAGTGTGAGTCCACCTGATTCATGGCGACGAACCTACCGTGTTACGGCTGTGAAGCAAGGGGGCCGTGCTGGCGATACGAGCCGGTTTTCGCGATGTTGCCGGAGTGCAACCTTCGGCCTGTCTGCGCAGTTCATCACGCGTCGGAGAGGCGCGGCCCGGTCGGATATAGCGCCACCTCGCGGGCTTTGACGGTGAACCACATCCGCTCTCCTGGAGTCAGCCGCAGGTCGGCAGCGGCGTCGACGGTGATCTCCGCGGCCAGTCCCGGCGAGCCGTCGGCTTGCTCGCGACCGTGGCCCCGCGAACGTCCAGCTCGGCCACGGTGACCTCGACACAGTTGCGGGGACTGCCATGTGGTGGCTCCCGGAATACCGACACCGCCGTCGGCGGGAACACCGCGACCGCGCCCTGCCCGTCGGCCAGCTCGGCACCCGCCTGCGGGGCCGGTGACCCATACCAGTGGGCACCGGAGCCGGTGTGCAGCGCGCCGTCCGGCCCGATCATTCCGCTGACCACGTTGACACCGGCGATCCGAGCCGCGAAAAGACTGCGTGGCGCGGTGAGCACCTCGGCCACCGGCCCGATTTCGGAGATCCGCCCCGACTCGAGAACCAGCACGCGATCGGAGGGAGTGAACACATCCAGCAGGTCATGCCGCGCGGTGCTGCGCGCCAGCACCAAGCCATCGTGACGCCCCCAGCACGCACAACACGGTGCTCGCGCCCGCCGTCTTCAGGCTCAGCCACAACGCCGCCTTCGACGACGAGCCGCTGATCGGCGCCCAGAAGTTCGACCAGTCGACCTTGGCCGCGATGGCCAGCAACGGCAGCACCACGAAGGCGGCCCCGATCGCGGCTGGGACAAACACCCAGTGGGGCAGGTTGGTGGGCTGGCACACAGTGACGGGTCAGGGTTTGACGAAACCCAATTGGGTCAGAACCTGCTGGCCCGCCTCGGAGGTCACCAGGGTCACAACTTGTGCGCCAGCGCCGCCTGCGGCGCGTTCTTCAGCACCCCGATTGGGTACACGTTGACCGCGCCGGCCGCCTCGGAGAAGTCGACAGTTGTCACCGACCCCTTGGCGTTTCTCGCGTCGGTGATGTAGACGAGGGCCGCGTCGGCCTGTCCGGCGGTGACCTTGTTGAGCGCGCGATGACGATCTCCAGGGTGTTGGCGGCGAAGTTGGTCGGGTTCCCGGCCAGCAGCCCGGCTTTGACTATGTTGTCCATCTGCGGTTGTCCATCTGCGCGGTGTCGGCCTAGGCGAAGACGTCGGCCGTCGCACCCTGGGTCAATTGGGGTCGCCAGTTCACCGGACCCGGCGAAGTCGAACTCGACGCCGCTACCGGGATTGTCGGTCTTGAACTGCCAGAATCCTGATCCGGAGCATGGTCAGACCATAGCCTGAGGTGGGTGACACAATGATGGCCAAAACTTTTCGAAATCGTCTGCGCGTCGTGCCCGCGGAAATTCTCCGAATAGCTACTGTCCAGTAACATTGGCTAGATCGACACCATAACACATAACACGCTGAACTCCCCGGCATGGAGCGTCATGGTCGGGAATCAGCGTCGAACGCGAGGTTGAACACGAGGAGGTCATGGCAATGGAGGTGCTGGTCACCGGTGGCGACACGGATCTGGGACGGACCTTAGCCGAGGCCTTCCGCGATGGCGGTCACAGGGTGACCCTGGTGGGCGCTCGTCGCAGCGATCTCGAGGTCAACGCCAAAGAACTCGACGTAGACCCGATCGTGTGCGACACCACCGATCCGGCCAGCCTCGAGGAAGCGCGCCCGACGTTTTCCCACCACCTGGACACCATCGTCAACGTGCCCGTCCCGACCTGGGACGCCGGCGACCCCCGCACCTATTCCATCGCCGACACCGCCAGCGCCTGGCGCAACACGCTGGACTCGACCGTGCTGTCCGCCGTGCTGACGGTGCAGGTGGTCGGCGACCACCTGCACTCCGGCGGCTCGATCATCAGCGTCGTGCCGGAGAACCCGCCGGCGGCGAGCGTCGACGCCGCGATCAAGGCAACGCTGTCGAGTTGGGTGGCCGGACAGGCCGGCATCTTCGGTACCCGCGGTATCACGGTCAACGCCGTGGCGAGTGGGCGTAGCGCGCAGCCCGGCTACGACGGTCTGTCGCGTACGCCGTCGTCTGTCGCCGACAAGGTCGCCCGCCTGGCGTTGTTCCTCACCACTCCTGCCGCCCGCCACATCACCGGTCAGACCCTGCACGTGAGCCACGGCGGCTTCGCGCAGTTTGCGTAGTACCTCGAACGTCGAGTAATCATTTAGCTTCGCGGGGCGTGGGTATACCCCAGGGTGTCATCAGCACCGCAGCCGACGCACTGCGCCCGCTTCTTGGCATGTAACCAAGGTCGCATTCAGCGCTCGACATGACGTGAATCACGTTGGTGTGACCAGGGTTATATAGCCGATGTGGTTGATTACACAGGCTTACTACCTGGGTTTGGCCGCGGCGGGGTGACTAACGTAATAGCTAACTGAAGCCGCGTGACACGAAGCCCCGCCAGGAGCATCCCAGAGCTAATGAGCCCTCAGCCAGAACCCACAGTTAAACCCAAGCGCCGGCACCGCGTTGTCATCATAGGGTCGGGGTTCGGCGGACTCAATGCGGCAAAGAAGCTCAAGCACGCCGACGTTGACATCAAGCTGATCGCGCGCACCACACACCACCTGTTCCAGCCGTTGCTCTACCAGGTCGCCACCGGGATCATCTCGGAAGGCGAAATCGCCCCGCCCACACGGGTTGTGCTGCGCAAACAGCGCAACGTCCAGGTGTTGCTCGGTAACGTCACCCACATCGATCTGGCCAACCAGCGGGTGCACTCGGAGCTGCTCGGCCACGGCTACGACACGGAATTCGACAGCTTGATCGTCGCCGCCGGCGCGGGCCAATCGTACTTCGGCAACGACCACTTCGCCGAGTTCGCCCCCGGTATGAAATCCATCGATGACGCTCTGGAATTGCGTGGCCGCATCCTGAGCGCCTTCGAACAGGCTGAGCGCTCAAGCGATCCCAAGCGCCGCAAGAAGCTGTTGACCTTCACCGTCGTCGGCGCGGGTCCTACCGGTGTCGAAATGGCTGGGCAGATAGCCGAATTGGCCGAATATACCTTGAAAGGCGCGTTCCGGCACATCGATTCGACCAAGGCGCGAGTGATCCTGCTCGACGCAGCGCCGGCGGTGCTGCCCCCGATGGGGGAAAAGCTGGGTGGGCGAGCCCGGGCACGGCTGGAGAAAATGGGCGTGGAGATTCAGCTCGGCGCTATGGTCACCGACGTCGACCGCAATGGGATCACGGTCAAGGACTCCGACGGCACCGTCCGCCGCATCGAGTCCGCGTGCAAGGTCTGGTCCGCGGGTGTGCAGGCCAGCCGGCTGGGCCGCGACATCGCCGAACAGTCGGCGGCCGAACTGGACCGGGCCGGGCGGGTCAAGGTGCTTCCCGACCTGTCGGTCCCCGGCTACTCGAACGTGTTCGTGGTGGGCGACATGGCCGCCGTCGACGGTGTGCCCAAGGTCGCGCAGGGCGCCATCCAGGGCGCGAAGTATGTCGCCAGCACGATCAAAGCCGAACTGGCCGGCGCGGATCCGACCCAGCGCGAGCCGTTCCGGTACTTCGACAAGGGTTCCATGGCCACGGTGTCGCGGTTTTCCGCGGTGGCCAAGATCGGCCCTCTCGAGTTCAGCGGCTTCATTGCCTGGCTGATGTGGCTGGTGCTGCACCTGGTCTACCTGATCGGGTTCAAGACCAAGATCACCACGCTGTTGTCCTGGACGGTGACGTTCCTGAGCACGCGACGTGGTCAGCTCACCATCACCGACCGGCAGGCGTTCGCGCGAACCCGACTCGAACAGCTGACCGAATTTGCCGCCGAAGCCCGCGAGCCGTCGCCGATACGCGCGGCGAGCTAACCGATCAGGCGGTCCGCCTGCCAGGTGCTCAGCATTCCGCCGTCCGCCAACGCCAGCACGGTGGAGTCGGCGGGCATGTCCGTGAATTCCGCTGCCGGATAGCAAAATTCGCTGACGGTGGCGCGTGGTGCCGCGATGCTGTCATCGGCCACCGAGCCCGTACCCAACTCCATGCGGTGCCGCAGCAACGGACGACCATCATGGTCGGCCCGTAGCGAACCCGACCAAAACCCCTCTCGCTCATCGCTTCTGCCGATCTGCACGCGCTCGCGGAACCGAAACCGGCCGTCGCCGCGCAGCATCACGCCCACCTCGGAAACGTGCCGAGCCTGGGCAGCCACGACCGTCGGTTCGAGGTCGACGTCAAGCGTGCCGCTCACCTCGATGACCCAGCGGGCGTGCGACGTGACGGTCGCCAGCCCGGGCAAGGCCAGCGTGCCGGCGGCACTGCGCAGCTTCAGAGCCGCGCCCGCCTCGACGATAACCGTGATGCCGATGCTGTCGCCGCCTAACGGGGTGGCCGCCGCCGACACGAGGTGCACCGTGTCCGGTGTGGTGCACCTCGCCTGGATACCGCCGCGGCATCCGATGCGCGACGAGCGGTTCCGGGCCGCGACCAGGACCACCTCGGAATGCATCAGTTCGCCAGTTGGCTGCGAACCCAGGCGACCACCTCGGTAGCGGCCGGATCTTTGGTCAACGACTGCAGGATCGTCGGCCGGCCACCACGCACGGCGTCGGCGTCGCGGGCCATCACGTCCAGGTCGGCGCCCACCAACGGGGCCAAATCAGTCTTGTTTACCACCAACAGATCTGAGTAAGTGACTCCAGGGCCGCCCTTGCGCGGCACCTTGTCGCCCCCGGCTACGTCGATGACGAAGATCTGCACGTCCACCAGGCCTGAGGAAAACATCGCCGTCAGGTTGTCGCCGCCGGACTCGACGAGAATGAGGTCCAGCGGGTCGTGGGTGCCGATCAGGTCGTCGATCGCGTCCAGGTTCGCGGTGATGTCGTCGCGGATCGCGGTGTGCGGACAGCCGCCGGTCTGCACGGCCGCGATCCGATCCAGCGGCAGCACGGCGTGTTTGCGGAGAAAGTCGGCGTCCTCGGTGGTGTAGATGTCGTTGGTGAGCACCGCCAGCGACAGCTCGTCGCGCAGCTGACGGCACAGCGCGGCCACCAGCGCGGTCTTGCCCGAGCCGACCGGGCCGCCGACACCGATGCGCAGCGGCTCCCCCGGCTGCCGTATCCGCTTCGGCCAGTCGACGGTGGGGTGGCTGTGTGAATGTGCTGGCATGTTGTCTTTCCTGCTCGCTGCGGTCTTCAGCCAGCGTATCCAGCACCGGGTCGGACGCAAGGGCGGCCCCTCGGATGGCACCGCGGCGTCGAGCCCACCGGGCAACAGCAAACCACCGGCGACCGGTAACGGCGCGGCGGGGCGGTGGCCGCGGGGGTACGCTCCGGCAACCTCACCGGCAACTCGCTGGCGTTCGGACGCCGTCCCGCGCCCGCGGTCACCACCAGCAACCAGACCAACCCAGGTCCGCCGAGGCGCTCCTCCGTCGTGTGCCCGACGGCGTAAACGGGCCGCCGCGCAGCAAACGCCCCGGGAACCGAAGCCTCGTCGCTGTGGAGCATCGACTTTTTCGTCAACCTGATGACCGCCGCGGCCATTCGGGCGGCGACGCACGGATTCGCCCTGGCACTGTCGCTAGAATCGTTGCCGCCCAACCTCTCCTACGATGGTACGGTCATCGTTGACCCCACGGCCTACGATGAGGGTCTGCTGGTGCGGGCCCATCTGCGCCGGCGTGCTGGTGGTAACCGTCGGCCGAACGTCGGGACGCCCCACTCGAGATAACCCCCGACGAACGCGGTTTCGGATTCGGCACAGGCGCGGCGGATCGCTGAAGCCGGTCTCCGGCTCCAAGGCGATGACGCTGTTCTGACCAGCACCTGATTACGATCGGTCAGCGACCCCCGGTAGATCGTCGGAAGTTCGTAGGCCCGCAGGCCCACCCAGTGCCCGATCGCATACGGGGTGGTGGGCAGCCCCTCGGAGCGCAGGTAGTCGTTCACCGCGTCATCGATAACCGACACGTTTTTCCGGTGATCCTGGGTGGTGACCATTCCATCGGATTCCCGACGGTGCGGGGGGCTGGCCCCCATATGGACGGCAACGTGGACATCATCCACTTTGATCGGCATGTCGACACCCAGGAGACCGATCTCGACGAGCGGATGCACACCACGCCGTGGTTTCATGCGACCAACATCTAAGAATGCGCCGGCGACGCACCTGGTGCAGATCGGGATCGGGGGTTGACAGGCGCCGCGGGCCTAGGTCCGGGTGGGCCGCCAGCGGGGCAGCACGGTGATCACGGTCGGCGACGTGGAGTGGGTCGGCATTGAGAAGATCGCCGAGATCGCCTTGGAGACGGCGTGGAAAGACGCCAAGTCCGTGTACCTGTCGTTTGACATCGATGTCATCGATGCCGGTTTCGTCTCCAGCACCGGCTGGCCCGAGCCGGGGGTCTGCTGCCCCGGGAGGCGCTCAACCTGATTCGGTTGATCTACGAACCCGGGCTGAACGGCATCGAGGTAGTGGAGTGCTCACCGCCGTATGACTGGCAGACCGTGTTGTTGAGCAGCCTGGTCATCCTGGACAGCCTGGCGGTCATGGTGCGCGCGGGCAAACTCGGCAAAAACCCGCCGCGCTCAAACGGCACGCCTGGGGACCCTACATCGACTGAAGGCACGCCGGTCGCGTGAGCTTTTTCAATTTTACCATCCGTCCGCACGGGTATCGAATTCACCGCCGTTGCAACGGATCTTAGGGAGCCACCGTTCGTCGATACCCCCGCAACAGCGCCCCGGAATGCCGAGGCCGAGGGCTGGATTGCCACCGAGAACGTTGTGCTCGGTGGCAACTCAGCAAACTCTTTAAAGCGGGTGAGGACACTGTTGCCGGCGCACGTAGTCCCGCATGGACCCGTGCGCCGGCAATCGTGCATGAACCGACCGATGCGCGTTGCGCGAATCACGTCAGTAACTAAAATACGTTGTAAACAAGGTAATTAGATGTCTTCTCTGCGCGCCGACCGGTGTCGCGACAAGGGGCGGCAATGCCGTCCGAGTAGTGTACCGCTTCCCCGGTCCGCGCAGTCAAAAGCCACCGTCGCGCGAATTGTCAGTAATTAACCATAGTTATTACAGGCGGACGGGCGGATATTGCTAGTTATGCATAAAGGACTGCCGAATTCGGGCCGGCTACATGGTCATTTGGCGTCGGGGAGACGCGTGACGGGGTGCACTTATGGATTTCGCGGCGCTGCCGCCGAAGGTCAACTCCGGACGGATGTACACTGGCGCGGGAGTCGGGCCCTGCTGGCCGCCACATGTCGGCCTGGAACGCGTTGGCGGCGGAGTTGAGTATTGCCCCGCTACGTCGTGTCGGTCGGTGGTGTCGGAGTTGACGGCTGGGTTATCGCCTGGCCGCCACCGAGTCGTTCGGCGGGCCGAACGGCCTACCCGCGGGGCCGGGGCGATCGAACCGGGCTTCTATGACGGTGTGCCCCTATGGGCCCGGTGGCCAGC
Source organism: Mycobacterium tilburgii (assembly GCF_902168065.1). GTDB lineage: Bacteria > Actinomycetota > Actinomycetes > Mycobacteriales > Mycobacteriaceae > Mycobacterium > Mycobacterium tilburgii. The sequence goes on from NZ_LR655715.1 coordinate 7,601, forward strand.
GTGGTCAACGCGCCGCGTGGCGACCAGGGCCGACTCCGAACGAGCGCACGCCACGAGGTGATTCCGGCGGCGGGTGTGGAAGCCAACCCGGCCGTGGATCCGGCGGGACGCGGTGTCGAGCCGGCGGCGTTTGCGGACGGCGCCGGCGCGGTCAGCGAGCGCGACGAGCTCATCGCGCTGAGCAAGGCGATGGCTGACGTAACCCGGCAGCGTGACGTCCTCAAACGCACGGCCGCAAACCTGATCAAGGAGGCGACGCACAAGTAACGACAGACCGTCACCCGCGCATCTCGTTTTGACCCTCGACGATTGGAACTCAGAACAGATGTTTTTCACCAAACCGGAAACTCGTGCCGTGGCGCCACCGGTGGCCCCCGACGACGAGGACCAGGCGCAACTCGAAGCCCTGGGCTTCCAGTCCGATTTCAAACGGAACATGAGTCCCTGGGCGAACTTCTCGCTGAGGTTCACCTAATCTGTCGCCGGTGGTCGGGATCTACACGGTGTTCGCCTTCGCGCTGGCGACGGCGGGGCCGCCGATGATGTGGAGCCTGCTGATCGCCGGGGCCGGACAGTTGCTGGTTGCGCTGGTGTTCAGTGAAGTGGTCGCGCAGTTCCCGGTTGCCGGCGGCGTCTATCCCTGGGCCCGGCGGCTTCAAGCCTTCTCCGCACGCCGCCGTGCTATGCGCACTGGTCATGCTGGCGGCCACGACGATCAACATGACCGGCACCAAGATGCTGGGCTACTTCGCCATCTTCGGCTTCAGCGCCGAATTGATCGGCGCCGTGGTCGTCGGGGTCTGGCTGCTGTGCACCCAGCGCCACCACAACCTCGGCGTGCTCTTCCACAGCTTCGGCGCGCAGGGCCCACCACAGCTACACCTACGCCTTCCTGGCCGCCAGCCTGATCGCCCTCTACCAGTTCTTCGGGTTCGAAGCCTGCGGCCATGTCGCCAAGGAAGTCCGCAACCCGGGCGTCCAAATTCCAAAGGCCATGCGCCGCACCATCTACATCGGTGGCTCGGCGGCCACGTTCGTCTGCTTAAGCCTGATCCTCTCGATCCCTGACTTCGGCGCAGTAATCAGCGGTCAAGGATGCCGACCCGATTGACACCATCCTGAAGACGGCGTTCGGCAGCACGGGCGCCAAAGTCCGTTCTCTGCATCGTGCTGATCTCGTTCGTGTCGTGCGCACTGAGCCTGCAAGGAGCCGCCGGCCGGCTGATTTCTACTCCTACGGCTGCGACGACATGATCATCGGCTCGCGGTTGTTGGCGCGCTTCGACCACAAGCGCCACGTGCCGCTGTACTCGCTGCTGGTCGCGGTCATCATTCCGGTGGTGTTGATCATCGGTTCGCTAATCTCCAGCAATGCGCTGACCAAACTCGTCAGCTTCGGTTCGGTGGGAGTCTACATCGCGTTCCAGATGGTCGTGCTCGCCGCCCTGCGCGCCAGGATCAACGGCTGGGTACCCCGCGGGAAATACCGGCTTGGCCTGTGGGGAATGCCGGTCAACATCGGCGCGCTGGTTTACGGTGTGGCGGCGATCGTCAACCTGTGCTGGACACGCGAACCGTGCCGACCCTGGTATGACGACTACATCAGTCTGCTGATGTCGGTCACCATCATCGGGCTCGGCATCCTGTACCTCGCCCTGACCAGAGCGCACACCAAGAGCGATGCGCCGCATGCCGACGCCACTCCGAGCAGCTGACCGCGCCATGAAGAAATTGCGCGGCAACATGATTCACGATACGAACAGTGGCTGTTCGCGCTCAGCGTGCCGCTCGGCCAAGGTGTCGAGCAACGGATCAGACAGATCGGCGAGCCCGGCGGCCGCCTCGGCTGCGGTACTCTCGCACAGCCGTGCCAGCCGAAACGTCAGCGCCGCCACATCGGCGGGGTCGAGGGCCAGCAGTCGCTGTGCCGCTGTCGCCGAACTCGTCATCGTGGTGTAGACGATCCCGAGGGCATTCTGTTGTGGATCCAGCCCGCTCACCGCGCCCACGCGTCCGGACGCGACGGCCAGATGCGGTCGGGCACCGAGATCTGACCAGCAGGCGGTCGGCCACACCCGTCGCGCCAATCGCGTCAGCCCGCGACCCTGACTGCGCGACGCCTTCCGGGCCGCCGGGGCCGGTGTGCGGGCATCGGTTTCCTGATCGGCTTGCTCGAGACTGAGCTCGCCTCGATGGACCGCCGCCGCGATCGATGCGGTCACCAACCCGTGGCTGCGGATCCTGCGCCGTAAGAACGCCTCCAACGTGTCCACGTCGACCACCAGGCCGCCGGCCACGGCCTCCTCGACGCCGCCGGAATGCACGTGGGAACCGGCCGGCAGTCGCGAATCGGCCAGGGTCAGCAGCGTCGCCAGTACGGACATGAGCTTCAGAACAGGAAATAGCGTTGTGCCATGGGCAATTCGGCCGGGGGCTCCTCCTGCCAGACCTCACCGTTGATGCGCACCGTGAAGGTGTCCGGGTCAACCTCAATGTCCGGCAGCGAGTCGTTGAGCGGCAAGGAGGTTTTGCCGATGGCGCTGGTGTCGCGGACCGGAACCAGCCGTCGATGCACGGCCAGTTTCTCGGCCAGGCCGGCCTCGATCGCTTGTGGCGCAACGAAATGGACCGAGGTTGCGGCTGCGGCCGCCGGCGCCGCCCCGAACATCGGCCGCGGCAACACCGGCTGCGGCGTGGGGATGGACGCATTCGCGTCGCCCATCGCCGCCCAGGCGATCATGCCGCCCTTGAGCACCGCGTGCGGGCGGACGCCGAAGAATTGCGGCTCCCACAACACCAGGTCGGCGAGCTTGCCCACCTCCACCGAACCGATCTCGGCGTCGAGGCCATGCGAAATAGCCGGGCAAATGGTGTATTTGGCGATGTAGCGGCGCACTCGCAAGTTGTCCGCGGCTTGCGGACCAGAGCGGTCACCGGGCAAAGCGCCGCGCCGGCGCTTCATCACGTGCGCGGTCTGCCACGTCCGCAGCACCACCTCCCCGATGCGGCCCATCGCCTGTGAGTCGCTGCCGATCATCGAGATCGCGCCGATGTCGTGCAGCAGATCTTCGGCCGCCATGGTCGACGGCCGGATGCGGCTCTCGGCGAACGCCAAATCCTCGGGCACCTGCGGGTTGAGGTGGTGGCAGACCATCAGCATGTCCAGATGCTCGTCGAGGGTGTTGACCGAATGCGGGCGGGTGGGGTTGGTGGAACTGGGCAGCACATTCGGTTGTCCGGCCACCCGAATGATGTCGGGCGCATGGCCGCCTCCGGCACCTTCGGTGTGATACGTGTGAATCGAGCGGCCGGCGATCGCGTTGAGGGTGTCTTCGACGAACCCCATCTCGTTAAGGGTGTCGGTGTGCAGTGCCACCCGCACCCCGGCGGCTGCCGCCACGGTCAAACAGGCGTCGATGGCCGCAGGGGTCGACCCCCAGTCCTCATGCAACTTGAAACCCGAAGCGCCGCCGCGTAACTGCTCCCACAGCCCCTCGCTACTGACCGTGTTGCCCTTGCCCAGGAGCGCCACGTTGATGGGCCAGCCGTCAAGTGCCTCGAGCATCCGGGCCAGGTGCCACGAACCCGGGGTCACGGTGGTGGCCTTGCTGCCCTCGGCGGGACCGGTGCCGCCGCCGACGATCGTGGTGATTCCCGATCCCAGCGCCTCGGGCATGAGCTGCGGGCAGATCAGATGGACGTGGCAGTCCACCGCGCCCGCGGTCACGATCCGCCCGTTGCCGGCGATGATCTCGGTGGACGGTCCGACCACCAAATCCGGGTGCACACCGGTCATGATGTCGGGATTGCCGGCCTTGCCGATGGCGGTGATGCGGCCATCGCGAATGCCAATGTCTGCCTTGATGATTCCCCAATGATCGATGATCACCGCCCCGGTAATCACGGTGTCGGGCGCGCCCTCGGCGCGGGTGGCGCGGCTCTGGCCCATCGACTCACGCAACACCTTGCCGCCGCCGAACACCGCCTCGTCGCCGGCCAATCCGGGGCCGCCGCTGCGGTCTTCGGTGATCTCCACCAGCAAGTCGGTGTCGGCCAGCCGGATCCCGTCGCCGGTGGTGGGACCGTACAGCTGGGCGTAATGCTCCCGAGACAGTTGTGCCATCAGATATCCAATCGTCCAGGCGGATTCAGGGTCAGGCCGGGAACCTCGCGGCCTCCGCGCAGCGGGATCAGACCCACGGTCTTGGCCACGCCGGGCTCGAAGCGCACCGCGGTGGCCGCCGGGATGTCGAGGCGGTAACCGCGGGCCGCCGCCCGATCGAAGGACAGTGCCGCGTTGGCCTGCGGCAGGTGGACATGACTACCCACCTGAACCGGGCGGTCACCGGTGTTAACGATCGCCATCTCTAGTCGCGGGGCACCGGCGTTGATCTCGATATCGCCGCTGCCGTACAGGATTTCGCCGGGAATCATGAGATCGGCCGGTGGACGGTGACGAGCTTGGTACCGTCCGGAAAGGTCGCTTCCACCTGTACGTCGTCGAGCATCTCGGGCACGCCCTCCATCACGTCGTCGCGGCCGAGAACCCCGCAGCCGCTGGACATCAGCTCCGCGACGGTGCGGCCGTCGCGCGCGCCCTCGAGGATGTGGTCGGTGATGATCGCGACGGCTTCGGGATGGTTGAGACGTAAGCCGCGGGCACGCCGTCTGCGTGCTAATTCTGCGGCGTAGGAAACGAGGAGCAGATCATGCTCGTGCGGCGTCAGGCGCATGGTTTGGGATCCTGCCACGCCGTTCTGGAAAATTCCTGTGCAGCAAACTCATCCGTCGCGTGGCTCTAGATTCTGCAGCCGCACCTGTCCGCGCGACGACTCGATCCTCGTCGTCGGTGATGGTGACCAACCACAACTGCTGGAGCCGGCCGCGGTGGATCGGATCGGTGGCGCCGTAGACCGTGCCCGATCGGATCGACCGCAGGAAATCTGTATTGTTGTTCACGCCGACGACTTGACCGCCGCCCCGGGTCGCGAGCCAAGTGTAGGCGGACACGCTAGCCATGCTTTTCACCATCGAGCAGTACACGCCGCCGTGCACCAGACCCATCGGCTACCGCAGTTTCGGGGTGACCTCGAGCTGGGCGCGGGCGCCGTCGGGGGTGAGTTCGGTGTATCGCGGGCCCGGCTCGGTGTCGAAGGGGCTGGCGAATTCGGGAGGGATCACCCCGCCCCTGCTGGCGGTGTTGGCACGCTCTAGTGTTTACACCACCGCGGGGGGTGGCCACGGCCAGATCCGTGCCGGCGGCAGAAAACAGGCGAGTCCCGTGCGCCGGGCACGGGACTCGCCGATCGAGAAGACCGGGGGTCACTGCAGCCCTCAGGACGCTCCGACGGTCTGTTGCGCTCGATTAAATAGTATAGGCAAGGCTGCCGTAATCTTGCAAGAGGTAAGCTCGAATCCGAACCACGAGCAGGAAGTCCGCCGCGAAATTGTTAGCGGATTCGTCGGCCTCATATACGACCGTCGGTAGTAAGCAGGAGTACGCTGGTGACAAGTCTCGGGAGATGAATGAACTATGGCCAAGCTGACACGGCTGGGGGATCTCGAACGCGCGGTGATGGATCACCTCTGGTCCGCACCGGAACCACAAACGGTCCGCCAAGTCCACGAATCCCTGTCGGCGCCTCGCGACCTCGCTTACACGACAGTGATGACCGTGCTACAGCGGCTGGCCAAGAAGAATCTGGTGTCGCAGATCCGCGACGACCGGGCCCACCGGTACGCACCCGTGCACGGTCGCGACGAACTGGTGGCTGGACTCATGGTGGACGCGCTGTCTCAGGCCGAGGACTCGGGAAGCCGCCAGGCCGCGTTGGTGCATTTCGTCGAGCGCGTCGGCGCCGATGAGGCGGCAGCGCTGCGCCGCGCGCTGGCTGAATTGGAATCGAATCCACGTAATACGCGATCGGCTGGAATTTCACCTGACGCCTGAGCGACACTAGGGACGTGTCCGCGTTGGCCTTTACCATCCTCGCGGTCCTGCTGATTGGTACCGCGCCAGCCCTTCTGGCGCGGGCATCGTGGCCACTGCGGGCCCCGCGCGCGGCGATGGTGCTATGGCAAGCCATCGCCGTCGCCGCCGTACTCTCGGCTTTCAGCACGGGAATCGCGATCGCCACCCGGATCCTTATGCCCGGCCCCGACGGCCGTCCCACGGCCAGCGTCGTCGGCGCGGCCGAGCGCCTGGGCTGGCCGTTATGGACCGCATACATCACCACGTTCGCGTTGACCGTGCTCGTAGGGATGCGCCTGGTGGTCGCGGTGTTACGGGTGGTTATCGCGAATCGGCGGCGGCGGGCCCACCACCGGATGGTCGTCGATCTCGTCGGAGTCGGGCACGACGCGGCACGTGCCGAGCCGTGCGCACGCACCCGCGACCTGCGCGTCCTGGATGTCGCGGAACCGATCGCGTACTGCCTGCCGGGCGTGCGCAGTCGGGTCGTCGTCAGCGAGGGGGTGTTGAGTCAGCTGAGCGCCGATGAGGTCTCGGCCATCCTCAGCCACGAACGGGCTCATCTGCGCGCCCGCCACGACCTGGTGCTAGAGGCTTTCACCGCGGTGCACGCCGTCTTCCCGCGGCTGGTCCGCAGCTCGAACGCCCTGGGCGCCGTGCACCTGCTAGTGGAGTTGCTCGCCGACGACGCCGCGGTGCGGGCGGGCGGGCGCACTCCCCTGGCCCGGGCGCTGGTTGCCTGCGCGGCGGCGCGGGCTCCCTCGGGTGCGCTGGCCGTTGGCGGTACCAGCACCGTGGTGCGCGTCCGGCGGTTGTCCGGGCGGGGCAACAGCGCGCTGCTCGGCGCGGCCGCCTACCTGGCCGCGGCGGCCGTGCTGGTGGTGCCCACCGTCGCGCTGGCCGTGCCGTGGCTCACCGAGCTCAGGCGGCTATTCAACCTCTGACGCGGGTATGGCGAAATCCTCCGGGTGGACCGGAACGCCGCTGTGCCACAGTGTGACGGAAACCGCGTAGCAGAAGTGCAACATGAAAAGCGAGACATTTGAGTGCCCCGGGCTTCAAGGATTCATAGACTGGCACCGCACAGATCGGCGTCACTAGCCTGGCCGTGATAGGGTCGGACCTCGCCCGCCACGGCTACACGGTGGCGCTGCACAACCGGTCGGTCGCCAAGACCGACGCGCTGCTAGAAGAGCACGGCGACGAGGGCAATTTCGTCCGCTCGGAGACCATCGAGGAGTTTCTGGACGCGCTGGAAAAGCCGCGGCGGGTTCGACGTCGACCTGTCCACCGCCGACGGTGTCGGCACCACCATCCCGGTCGTCGCCAACATGACGGCGGGCGCCGGGAGGCGGATGGCCTAGACGGTCGGTCGGCGCGATGGCATCGTCATACTGCCGCAGGATCTTCCGATCACCGCCGTGCAGCACGGTCGAGTTCGTCAAGAGTTGCAATCTGGTGCTGGACACCCCGGTGGTGCTCGAGCCCGACAACTCGGTGTCCGACGCGCTGGCGCTGATCCACAAGCGGGCCCACGGCGCCGCGGCGGTGGTCTTCGAGGGTCACCCGATCGGGCTGGTCAGTGAGTCGTCGTGCGTCGACGTGGACAGTTTCGCCCGCGTCCGCGACGTGGCCGTGGTCGACTTCGTGTCCGCCCCGAGGGGCACCGAGCCGCGCAAGATCTTCGACCTGCTCGAGCATGCCTCCATCGACGTCGCGGTGGTCACCGCCGCGGACGGCAAGCTCGCCGGCGTGCTTACCCGCACCGGGGCGCTGCGCACCGGCCTGTACACACCCGCCACCGACGCCGCGGGGCCGGTTGCGGATCGGCGCCGCCATCGGCATCAGCGGAGATGTGGGAGCCAAGGCTCGGTCGCTGGTCGAGGTGGGCGTCGACGTGCTCGTCATCGACACGGCACACGGACAGACACGGCACACGGACACCAGGTTCGGATGCTGGAGGCGATCAAGACGGTGGCGTCGCTGGGCCCAAGCGGGTGGTCGCGGCGCGCACCGCCGCGGACAGTGCGTTCGACCGAGCCCGGAAAGCATTTTTGAGGAGGGCATTTCGACCTCGAAGATGGGGCTGGACCCCGACCGTGGCGGGGTGGAGGATTTGCTCGACCACATCACGTCCGGGTTGCGCAGCACCTAACACCTACGTCGGAGCCTCGGCCCTGACGGAGCCACACAAGCGAGCCGTCATCGGTGTGCAGTCCGCAGCGGGTTTCGCCGAGGACCACCCGCTGCCGTACGGCTGGTGACCCCCGGGTGGCCCCGGCGGGCACGTCGCACCTGGTTGGGCCAGATCTGTTCGCTACCATATGATTTTACGGATCTTTTCCGCGCGCAACAGCGCGACGTCAAGCGAAAGGGATGACGTGCCGCAGGCACCCGTCGAGCCCGTCGGTTTCTGGGCGAAGCGGCTACCCACAGCTACCCCGGCTCGACCCCGGCCGTCCGGCCCGGCGCGATAGCCGAGCCCGTCCATGCACTTCACCGTCATCGTCAGTGTGCTCGCTATCGCGGTGCTCATCTTCGGTAACGCCGTGTTCGTCGCCGCCGAGTTTTCGCTGACCGCGCTGGACCGCAGCACCGTCGAGGCCTACGCCCACAAGGGTAGCTGGCGCGATAGCTTCATTCAGCGCGCCCAGCACCGGCTGTCGTTCCAACTTTCGGGCGCTCAGCTGGGCATGTCGATCACCACGCTGGTGACGGGTTACTTGACCGAGCCCATGGTCGGCGATCTGCCGCACCCGTGGCTGGACGCGCTCGGCCTGCCGGACCCGATGGCCGACGGCATCACCTCGTTCGTCGTGATCGTGATCGTGACTTCGGTGTCGATGGTGTTCGGCGAGCTGGTGCCGAAGTACCTCGCCGTGGCGCGGCCGTTGTCGGCCGGCCGGGCCGTGGCGGGTTTTCAGCTGTTCTTCTCGCTGTTGCTGACCCCCGTCATCCGGCTAACGAACGGCGGGGCGAACTGGCTGGTGCGCAAGCTGGGTATCGAACCGGCCGAGGAACTGCGGTCGGCCCGCTCGCCGCAGGAATTGGTGTCGCTGGTACGCAGCTCGGCGCGCCGCGGCGCCCTCGATCCGGCCACCGCGGCGCTGGTGCGGAGGTCGCTGCAATTCGGTAGCCGCACCGCGGAAGAACTCATGACGCCACGGTCGAAGATCGTGGCGCTGCAGACTGACGAGACCGTCGCCGATCTGGTTGCCGCCGCCGAATCCGGCTTCTCCCGCTTTCCTCTCGTCGACGGGGACCTCGACGAGACGGTCGGCATCGTGCACGTCAAGCAGATCTTCCGGGTGCCACGCGAGGAGCGTGCCCAGACGCTGCTGACCACACTGGTGCAGCCGGTTCCGGTGGTGCCGTCGACGCTGGACGGCGACGCGGTGATGGCCGAGATCCGTGGCAATCCGCTGCAGACCGCGATGGTCGTCGACGAGTACGGCGGCACGGCGGGCATCGTCACCGTCGAGGACCTGATCGAGGAGATCGTCGGCGATGTCCGCGACGAACACGACGACGCCACACCCGACGTCGTGGCGGTGGGCAGCGGCTGGCGGGTCTCGGGCCTGCTGCGCATCGACGAGGTGGCGTCGGCCATTGGGTTTCGCGCTCCGGAGGGGCCCTATGAGACGATCGGCGGCCTGGTGCTGCGCGAGCTCGGCCACATCCCGACCATCGGTGAAACGGTCGAACTGCCCGCGCTGGACGGGGATAGCTTGTTGGACAACGACATTCACTGGCGTGCCGTGGTGGTGGCAATGGATGGCCGCCGCATCGACGTGGTCGAGCTGACCGAACTGACCAGCCACCGCGAGACGGCGGCGAAGCAGGGCCGGCAATGAGCGACACCCTCGGCGTGCTACTGGCGATCCTGCTGATCGGGATGAACGCCTTCTTCGTCGGCGCCGAATTCTCACTGATCTCGGCCCGACGCGACCGCCTCGAAGCACTGGCCGAACAGGGCAAGAAACGAGCGGTGACGGTGATCCGCGCCGGTGAGCAGCTGGCCTCGATGCTGGCCGGCTCGCAGTTGGGGGTGACCGTCGCCTCGCTGCTGCTGGGGCGGATCGGGGAGTCGACCGTGGCCAGCCTGCTGCGCTCGGCGTTCGGGCTGACCACGATGCCCGCGGCGGTGCTGGAGACGCTGTCGTTCGTGCTCGCTCTGGCGGTGGTGGTGACCCTGCACGTGCTGCTGGGCGAGATGGTGCCGAAGAACATCGCGCTGGCCGGACCGGAGCGCACGGCGATGCTGCTGGTGCCGCCGTATCTGACCTACGCGCGCCTCGCCCGGCCGCTGATCGTCTTCTACAACAAATGCGCGAACGCGGTACTGCGCCTGCTGCGGGTGGAACCCAAAGATGAACTCGACATCACCGTCTCGCCGGCCGAGCTCAGCGCGATGATCGCCGAATCGGTGTCCGAGGGTCTGCTGGACCAGGAGGAACACACCCGCTTGACGCGGGCCTTGCAGATCGGCAGTCGGGTCGTCGGCGATGTGGCCGTACCGCTCGCCGACATCCGGGCGGTACCGGTGGCCGCGCCCGGCTCCGGGCCGACGATCGGCGCCGTCGAGAGCGCGTTGGCCGAGACGGGTTACTCCCGCTTCCCCGTCGCCGCCGCCGACGGGCGGTTCATCGGCTATCTGCACATCAAGGACATGCTGCCGCTCGGCGACGATCCGCAGACCGTCATCGATCTCACATTGGTGCGCCCGCTGCCGCGGGTGGCCACCTCATTGCCGCTGGCCGACTCCCTGTCCCGGATGCGCCGCACCAACAGCCACCTGGCGCTGGTCACCGACGGCCTGCGCGTGGTGGCGATGGTCGCGATGGAAGACCTGGTGGAGGAGCTAGTCGGCAGCATGCGCGACGCCCAGTGAGGGCAGCCGCCGGACGCTACCGGAGTGGCCCTGGTGCAGCCCGTATGATTGAACGGCGCCGGTCCAGGACTGGGCGAGGTGCCAGCGTGCGGCGGCGGAACAGTTGCGTTACCAGGCGGCGCTCCGCCGGCCCATCGGGAAACCCGCCAAGCGCGTCGTGACCTGCTGTTGCGGGTTGAACGGATGCGATCGTTCAGGCCCGTCGGTCGGTAAGCTGACGAGGTAGCTAGATAGGGCTAGTTGAGGTCTGTCGGGAGTCGAGTGGGAACCAATGAGGCAACTATGGAGGAGAAAGATGACTGACCGCGTGTCGGCGTGGAATTTGCGAGTTGCCCGGGTGCTCTACGACTTCGTCAACAAGGAGGCCCTACCCGGCACCGGTATCGACCCGGACAGCTTCTGGGCCGGCGTGGACAAGGTCGTCACCGATCTCACCCCGCAGAACCAGGCCTTGCTGACCACCCGCGACGACCTGCAGGCGCAGATCGACAAATGGCACCGGCAGCGTGTGATCGAGCCGCTCGACCCGGAGGCCTACCGCCAGTTCCTCGGTGACATCGGGTATCTGCTGCCCGAACCCGAAGACTTCACGATCACCACCTCCGGCGTCGACGACGAAATCACCACGACCGCGGGTCCGCAGCTGGTGGTGCCCGTGCTCAACGCGCGGTTCGCGCTCAATGCCGCCAATGCCCGATGGGGCTCCCTCTACGACGCGGTGTACGGCACCGATGTCATCCCGGAGGACGACGGCGCCGAGAAGGGCACCAGTTACAACAGGGTCCGCGGCGACAAGGTCATCGCTTACGCACGCAACTTCCTCGACCAGGCGGTGCCGCTGGCGTCGGGCTCGTGGACGGACGTGACCGGCCTGAGCATCGCCGACGGACGGCTGCAGATCGCGCTCAGCGCGGAGTCCACCGAACTGGCCAGCCCGGAGAAATTCGTCGGATACAGCGGCGAGCTGGGCTCCCCCAGCTGGTCGGTGTTGCTGGTGAACCACGGGTTGCACCTCGAGATCCTGATCGACCCGGATTCGCCGGTCGGCAAAACCGACGCGGCCGGCATCAAGGACGTAGTCCTGGAAGCCGCGGTCACCACGATCATGGACTTCGAGGACTCTGTGGCCGCCGTCGACGCCGACGACAAGGTGCTGGGCTACCGCAACTGGCTGGGCCTGAACAAGGGCGACCTGGCCGAAGAGGTCACCAAGGACGGCACGACGTTCACCCGGGTGCTCAACCAGGACCGCACCTACGCCACCCCGGACGGCGGCGAGCTGACCCTGCCGGGCCGCAGCCTGCTGTTCGTGCGCAACGTCGGGCATTTGATGACCAACGACGCGATCATCGTCGGCGAAGGCGACGGCGAGCACGAGGTGTTCGAGGGTATCATGGACGCGCTTTTCACTGGGCTGTGCGCCATCCACGGGCTGAAGTCGGGCGACACCAACGGCCCGCTGATCAACAGCCGCACCGGCTCCATCTACATCGTGAAGCCGAAGATGCACGGCCCCGACGAGGTGGCGTTCACCTGTGAGTTGTTCAGCCGTGTCGAGGACGTGCTGGGCTTGCCGCAGGGCACCATGAAGGTCGGTATCATGGACGAGGAGCGCCGCACTTCGGTGAATCTCAAGGCGTGCATCAAGGCCGCCGCCGACCGGGTCGTCTTCATCAACACCGGCTTCCTGGACCGCACCGGCGACGAGATCCACACCTCGATGGAGGCCGGGCCAATGATTCGCAAGGGTGCGATGAAGAACACCACCTGGATCAAGGCCTACGAGGACGCCAACGTCGACATTGGTTTGGCCGCCGGCTTCTCCGGTAAGGCCCAGATCGGCAAGGGTATGTGGGCGATGACCGAGCTGATGGCCGATATGGTCGAGCAGAAGATCGGCCAGCCCAAGACCGGCGCCACCACCGCGTGGGTGCCCTCCCCGACCGCCGCCACGCTGCACGCGATGCACTACCACCAGGTCGACGTGTTCGCCGTACAGAAGGAGCTCGCGGGCAAGAAGCGGGCGACCATCGACGAACTGCTTACGATCCCTCTGGCCAAGGAACTCGCCTGGGCTCCCGAGGAGATCCGCGAGGAGGTCGACAACAACTGTCAGTCGATCCTGGGCTACGTGGTGCGCTGGATCGACGCCGGTGTCGGCTGCTCGAAGGTGCCGGACATCCACAACGTCGCGCTGATGGAGGACCGCGCCACGCTGCGCATCTCCAGCCAGCTGCTGGCCAACTGGCTGCGGCACGGCATCATCACCAGCAAGGATGTCCGAGCCAGCCTGGAGCGGATGGCCCCGCTGGTCGACGCGCAGAACGCCGGTGACCGCGCGTACCGGCCGATGGCGCCCAACTTCGACGACAGTATCGCGTTCCTAGCCGCCCAGGAACTGATTCTGACCGGCGGGCAGCAGCCCAGCGGTTACACCGAGCCGATCCTGCATCGGCGCCGGCGTGAGCTCACGGCACGTGCCGGTGTCTGATTCGGGCGCGATGCTCCCAGCCAAGAACGATGACGAGCCGACGGAAGGTTAGTGGGCGCTGGCATGGGTAGGCACAGCATGCCCGACCGCGGGAAGTCGCCCGACGAGCCGTCCGACGAGTCCGACACCGCCCGCTTCACCGCCCGCGACCTGGTCTCTCGCTACCGGGAGGAACGCGACAACCCGCGCGGCTTCGCCGAGCCTGACCCCGGCTCGGATGACAACGACTACGCGGAGGGCTTCGGCGACGACGAGTACGGCGCCGAGGACGGGGACGACTTCCCCGCCGACGAGGAGTTCGGCGAGAGGAGTTCCGCCGCCGACCGCTATGGCGCCGTCGAGGACCCGGACGCGTGGTTCGCGGATGACGCGGACTACCCCGAATTCCCGCACCGTTCGGACACCGCGCCGTCCGAGCCGCGTCCGGGCCCGGCCCAGGCGGGCCGTCGCGTCCTCGGCGAGTGGCGGGGTGGCCACCGTAGTGCCAGCGGCCGCCGCGGTGTCAGCATCGGCGTGATCGTGGCCCTGGTCGCGGTCATCGTTGTCATGGGCACGATCATCCTCTGGCGGTTCTTCGGCGACGCGTTGTCGAATCGCTCGCGTACGGCCGCGGCACGTTGCGTGGGAGGCAAGGAGGACGTCGCCGTCATCGTCGACCCGTCGATGACCGACCAGGTGCAGCAATTCGCCGAAAGCTACAACTCCACCGCCGGCCCCGTCGGCGACCACTGCATGGTGGTGAACGTTAAACCCGCCGGTTCCGACGCGGTCATCAACGGCTTCATCGGCAAATGGCCCGCGGAGCTGGGAGCCAAGCCGGCGCTGTGGATCCCGGGGAGTTCGGTGTCGGCCGCGCGATTGACCGCGGCGGCGGGCCAGAAGACCATCAGCGACAACCGTTCGCTGGTGACATCCCCCGTGGTGCTGGCGATCCGTCCCGAACTTCAGTCCGCGCTGACTGATCAGGACTGGGGTGCGCTGCCCGGCCTGCAAACCAACCCGAACGCGTTGGCCGGATTGAAGTTGCCCGGTTGGGGCGCGTTGCGGCTGGCGATACCGACGAGTGGCAACGGTGACGCCGCCTACCTGGCGGGCGAAGCGGTGGCGGCGGCGTCAGTGCCGCCCGGCGCCCCGGTCACCCAGGGCACCACCGCGCTGCGGGCGCTGACCAACGCTCAACCCAAACTGGCCGACAATACGCTGACCGAGGCGATGAACGCGCTGTTGAAGCCCGGCGATGTGGCGACCGCGCCGGTGCACGCCGTAATCAGTACCGAGCAGCAGCTGTTTCAGCGTGGTCAGTCGCTGCCCGATGCTGACAAGACCTTGACTTCCTGGCTGCCGCAAGGGCCCGCGCCGGTCGCGGACTACCCGACCGTCCTGCTCAGCGGTTCGTGGCTGACCCCGGAACAGGCCTCGGCGGCGAGCGAGTTCGCCCACTTCATCCGCAAGCCCGAGCAACTCGCGAAGCTGGCCAAGGCCGGTTTCCGGGTCAACGGCGTCAAGCCGCCGAGTAGTCCGGTGACGAGCTTCGCGCCCGTGGCCGCCACGCTGTCCGTGGGTGACGACACCGTGCGCGCCACCCTGGCCGACGCGATGTCCGCGCCGTCCAGCGGCGTGGCCGCGACGATCATGCTGGATCAGTCGCTGCCCGGGAAGTCGCGATTGGCCAACGTGATCGCGGCGCTGCAGGACCGGATCAAGGCGCTGCCGCCGACCGCGATCGTGGGGCTGTGGACGTTCGACGGCCACGAAGGCCGCTCCGAGGTGACGGCCGGCGCACTGACCGACCCGGTCAACGGCCAGCCGCGGTCGGCCGCCCTGGTGGCCGCGCTCGACAAGCAGTACTCGTCGGCCGGCGGTGCGGTGTCGTTCACCACGTTGCGCCTGATCTACCAGGATATGCAGACGAATTACCGCGCCGGGCAGAGCAATTCGATCCTGGTGGTCACCTCCGGGCCGCACACGGACCAGACCCTGGATGGGCAGGGGCTGCAGAACTTCATCCGCACCAACGCCGACCCGACCAAACCGATCGCGGTCAACGTCGTCGACTTGGGTGCCGACCCGGACCGGGCGACCTGGGAAGCGGTCGCCCAACTCAGCGGCGGCGGTTACCAGAATGTGGCCACCTTGGCTTCGCCCGACCTGGCGACCGCGATCAGCACGTTTTTGAGCTGATGCCGCGAGCCTGACAGGCACCGCGCAGGGGTGCGCTCCGCTCAGGAATGACTCGACCTGTTCCGCCGGCCGCGTGCGGCAGACAACACGGGAAGTCTTCGCCGATCCGTTTTGCGGAGGCACGGCCAATGATCTTGATGCCACGTATCGTCGGGACTGCGGTAGTCCGGCAGCAACGCCGCAATACCGATCGCGGACGCCAACCCTACGTGAGGACAACGAATTGTAATGCGAGAGTATCCATTTCAGGGCATGCGCACGCGAACGACCTAGTCGATCGACGTCAACGGGCGACGCACTCGGCTGCTCATCGACGGTCGAGCTGAGCAACCGCCGTTCCTATTACTGCACGGTATCGGTCGCAGCCTCGAGGACTGGGAGCCGCAAGTCGGCAGCTTATGCCGGGCCGGTTATCGCGTGCTCGCCCCAGACCTACCCGGATCGGGTTTCCGACCGCCTGCCGGCCGTCACTTTGTCCGGTTCGAAGAGCGGTGCTGGAGACCCTTGATGCAGTGGGAGAAACCCGGCTCCTGCACGTGATGGGCCACTCGATGGGCGGTGCGGTCGCGCTGCAGCTGTTGGCGCTGCAGCCGACCGGGTGGCCACCTTGAATCTGGTGGGCAGCGCCGGGTTCCATCCGATCCTGCGGTTGGCGGCCACCCCGGTCGTGGGTGCCCTGCGACCCGGCACGTCAGCCGGGCCGGTGCCCAGATGCACGAACGGCGGCTCTACGTCGACCGGTCGTTGGTCACCGACGAGCGGATCGACCGGGCGCTGACGCTCGCGCGACAGTCCGGGACGGCCGCGGTCCTGCACGAGACCGCGCTGGGGTGTCAGCATTAGAGGTGTCCGGCCCCAATGGCGAAATGAGTTGCTGCGCAGCGTCTCCCGCCATGTTCGCCCCACGCTCATCGGCTGGGGCGACCACGACCGCATCCGGCCCGTACACCACGTCAGGGCGGCGCAGCGCTGTTTCCCGCACGCTCGGGTGCACCTGTTTCACAGGGTCGGGCATCTACCGCAAGTGTAGGCGGCCCAGGAATTCACGGAACTGACGTTGGATTTCCTGCGGTCTGAACCCGCCGTGTGCGCCTAGTCGGCACCGTATCGCGACCGGAGAGGATGATTTTACGGGCATGCTCGACGGTGGGGTCGCCTTCATCACGCGCGCGAATGTCGTGGCCGTCGAGCTGCGTGCCCAGATCGACTTCACCACGAAATCGCCTAAGCAGCAGGCAGTTTGACCTACCGCGGTGCGGCTAGGCGAACGCCTCCACCGGCGGGCACGAGCACATCAGGTTGCGGTCGCCGTAGGCTCCGTCAATACGGCGCACCGGCGGCCACACCTTCGGCCGGAAGGCCTTGCCCAGCGGGTACGCGGCCTCTTCCCGCGTGTACGGGTGATTCCAATCGGCAACCAGCAGGCATTCGGCCGTGTGCGGCGCGCCGCGCAGCGGGTTGTCATCAACGGGCCAGCGTCCGGCCGCCACCTTGTCGATCTCGGCGCGGATGGCGATCATCGCGTCGCAGAACGCGTTGACCTCGTTCAGGTCTTCGCTCTCAGTCGGCTCCACCATCAACGTGCCCGCCACCGGGAAGCTCATGGTCGAAGCATGGAAGCCGTAGTCCGACAACCGTTTTGCCACATCGTCGACGGTTACGCCGGTCGCCTTGGTGATACCACGCAGATCCAGGATGCATTCGTGGGCGACCATGCCGTTCGCGCCTGTGTAGAGCACCGGGAAGTATTCGTCGAGACGACGCGCGATGTAGTTGGCCGAAGCGATCGCGGTGAGTGAGGCCGCCCGCAGTCCGTCGCCGCCCATCATCCTGATGTAGGCCCAGCTGATCGGCAGGATCGATGCGGAGCCGTACGGCGCCGACGAGACCGGCTGTCCGCCGGGAAGTTCGGGCGCGTACGGGTGCCCCGGCAGGAACGGGGCAAGATGCGACCGTGCGGCGACGGGACCCACTCCGGGCCCGCCACCGCCGTGCGGGATGCAGAAGGTCTTGTGCAGGTTCAAATGGCTCACGTCGCCACCGAACTTGCCCGGCCGCGCCAGACCCACCAGCGCGTTGAGGTTGGCGCCGTCGACGTACACCTGGCCGCCCGCATCGTGAACGGCCGCGCAGATCTCGGCGATGTCCTGCTCGTACACCCCGTGCGTGGACGGGTAGGTGATCATCAGCGCGGAGAGCCGGTCGGCGTGCTCGGCGACCTTGGCCCGCAAGTCGTCGAGATCGACGTCGCCGTTGTCGTGGCAGCCCACCACGACCACCCGCATCCCCGCCAGGGCGGCCGAAGCCGCATTGGTGCCGTGCGCGCTGGACGGGATCAGGCAGATGTCGCGGTGCGGCTCGCCCCGGCTGACGTGGTAGGCGTGGATCGCCAACAAGCCCGCGTACTCCCCTTGCGAGCCCGCGTTCGGTTGCAGCGACACCGCGTCATAGCCTGTGATCGCCACCAGCCAGGCCTGAAGGTCGCTGATCAGGCGGCGCAGTCCCGGAGTGTCGTCGGCGGGGGCGAACGGATGCAGCCGCGAGAACTCCGGCCAGGTGATCGGCTCCATCTCCGCGGCGGCGTTGAGTTTCATAGTGCACGATCCGAGCGGAATCATGCTGCGGTCCAACGCGATGTCCTTGTCCGCCAAGGTGCGCAGATAGCGCATCATTGCCGTCTCGGTGCGGTACTGCGTAAAAGTCGGGTGGGTGAGGAACTCCGTGGTGCGCGTCGCGATATCGGAGTGTGCGGGCTCGGCGGCCGACACCCCGAAGGCGTCCAGGACCTCTTCCACGTGGATGTCGGTGGTGCGTTCATCGCACGCCACCGACACATGGTCCTTGTCGACACGCCAGAGGTTGATGCCCTTGGCCTTGGCCTTGGCCACCACCTCGTCCGCGCATCCGGGCACGTGCGCCAGCACGGTGTCGAAGTAGGTGTCGTGCACCAGCGCGTCGCCTAGCGCCGCCGCGATGGTGCGGGCATGCTGATGCACCCTGCGTGCGATGGCCCGGAGCCCATCGGCGCCGTGGTAGCTCGCGTACATCGCAGTCATCACCGCCAGGAGCACCTGCGCGGTACAGATGTTGCTGGTTGCCTTGTCGCGGCGGATGTGTTGTTCGCGGGTCTGCAGCGCCAGCCGATAGGCTGGTGAACCGTCGCTGTCGACGGAGACACCGACCAGCCTGCCCGGCAACTGACGCGCGTGTTTGGCGTGCACCGCCAGGTAACCGGCGTGCGGACCACCGAATCCCATTGGAACACCGAATCTCTGGGAGCTACCGAAGGCGGCGTCGGCGCCGATCTCGCCGGGCGGGGCGACCAACGTGCAGGCCAACAGGTCAGCGCCGATCGCGACCAGTGCGCCACGCTCATGCGCCTCGCCCACCAGCCCGGACCAGTCGGTGATCCGGCCGCTGGCACCGGGCAACTGGGCGATCACGCCGAAGAAGTTGCCCTCGGGGAGACCCTTGCGCAGATCAGCGGTGACGATCTCGATGCCCAGCGGTTCGGCGCGGGTCGCCAGGACCGCGGCGGTCTGCGCGAAGAGGTCGACGTCGGCGACCAGCCGGTTGGCGCCCGCACCGGCGCGACGCGCTACCGACCGGTGCATCAGCGTCATCGCCTCCGCCGCGGCGGTGCCCTCGTCCAGCATCGAGGCGTTGGCAATCTCGAGCCCGGTCAGATCGGTGATCATGGTCTGGAAATTCAGCAGGGCTTCCAGCCGGCCCTGGCTGATCTCCGGCTGGTAGGGCGTGTACGCAGTGTACCACGCCGGGTTCTCTAGGATGTTGCGCAGCAACACCGGCGGGGTGAACGTGTCGTAGTAACCCTGACCGATCATCGACACGGCCACGGTGTTGATGTCGGCCAGTGCGCGCAGCTCGGCGAGCGCGTCGGCCTCGGTGGCCGCCGGCGGCAGCGAAGCCAGACCCGGGGCGACCCCGGTGTCGGAGAGTTTGTCCAAAATCCGCTGCGGAACCGCCTTGCCTGCCAGCTCGTCGAGCGAGCCGACACCGATCACGTCCAGCATTGTTGAGACGGCGGCCGCATCCGGTCCGATGTGTCGAACGGAGAAAGGTCCTTGGGAAGGCATCGGGACTCCTGATAGTAGGCAGAGGGACTAATTGGCCCTCCCCCTCTGTCCCCACCCAGTCATCGAGCGCCTGAGAGATTCGGCGCGCAGTCCCCCGTGCGCCTTTCCCCATCGGCGGGTGGACCATCACGGTCGCACCGCTTTCCAGAGGCATCCTTACCGGCGCGCGGTCCTGGTGCCTGAGAGGTTGTCGGAGAGGTATTGCTCCTTCGGCATCCGTGACTGGCAGCCACGAAACTCTCCCGCGCGGGCTCAATGCGGAGTCGAGTTTACCCTCCAGTAACCCGAAAACGGGCTTATCCGATTTTGCGGTCGCGATGTTTGCGCCGGGAAGCCAGCTCGTCCTCCGGGGCTGCGATCGACTCCCCGCCGTCGGCGCGCTCACCTGGGAAATCGGTGATTACGCCGGTCAGCTCGCGCATGGCGCCGGACACCGCGATGCCGAACACACCCTGCCCGCCCTGCAGCAGGTCGACCACTTCTTCGGCCGACGTGCACTCGTAGACGGTGGTGCCATCCGAGAACAGCGTGATGTTGGCCAGATCTTCGACCCCGCGCTGGCGCAGATGGTCGACCGCGACCCTGATGTTATGCAGCGAGATGCCGGTGTCCAGCAGCCGCTTGACGATCTTGAGAACCAGAATGTCCTTGAAGGAATACAGGCGCTGGCTGCCCGACCCCGCCGCGCTGCGGATCGACGGCACCACCAGCGAGGTGCGGGCCCAGTAGTCCAGCTGGCGGTAGGTGATCCCGGCGATCTGACACGCACTGGGACCCCGGTAGCCGACCAACTCGTCGGGCACCGAGTCGTCAGGAAACAGCCCCGGCTGCACGGGTCCGCTGGCCACGGCGATGCTCAGCTCACCTGGGTTCGCGGCATCCGACTGGCCGGCAAGATCCAGCTGTTCTTGACATTGCTGGTCGCTCACAGTGGTTCCTCTCGCCGATCGCGCTCTTGTCACTAGCTGCGTCCATTGGCTGCCTGCACAGCCACGTTGGCTAAGGCCCAAGTGCTAGAGAGCTTACGCTGTTCGATCACTACCGTGCCTTAACTTGCTCTCAAAGTATGGCCGCCGCAACGGCGAGGGGCCCGCTATCCGACAGGCGTGTCGAGATCACAGTGTCAGGTGAGACGCATCCGTGATATCGGGGTCCAGCTTAACGCCCGATCGCCAGCCCGCTGACCCGCAGTTTTCGCACCGCGGCTCAGGTGGCCTTGAAATCGTCGGGAGACACGCTGTCGAGAAACTCTTTGAACTTCTCCACCTCGTCCTCGCGCACGGCGCTGCTGGATTCCTCGTCGCTCTCGTCCGGAATCAGCAGACCCGCCTGGGCCAGCACCGCTTCCTCGACGTAGATGGGGACGCCCACGCGCAGTGCGATCGCCACCGAATCCGACGGACGCGCCGACACGGTGATGTTGCGGTCAAACACCAGGTCGGCGTAGAAGGTGCCTTCCTGCAGATCGACGATCCGCACTTCCTTCAGCGAATGTCCAAGCGCCGCAATGAGATCACGGATGAGATCGTGGGTCAGCGGCCGGGGCGGTTCGACGCCTTGCTGTTCGAGCGCGATCGCAGCAGCCTCAGACTGCCCGATCCAAATCGGCAGGTAACGGTCACCATTGGCCTCACGCAGCAACAGCACCGGCTGGTTTTGCGGCTGCTCGACGCGAATGCCGACAACACGTACTTCACCCATTTGTGTCTGCCCTCCGCATATGCCGCCGTATCCGACTTTCACTCAGAGCGACGACCCGGTGGTACACCGCTCCTCTCCGTGCCGCCGAACACCAAGCTGTTCAACGAAGTCTAGTCCTCAGCGTCGCAGAACGTCGCGAACGGCCGACTTGATCAACGACGTGTGCAAGGTAATTGCCAGCGCGGCGATCTCACGTGCCAGATCGTCGGCGCGATCCCGGGCACCGGCCTTGTCCGCCTTGATCAACGGTCCGGCGATCTGCGCGATCAGATCGGATTGCCGGTCGGCCGCCGACCGGAACGCCCGCAAATGCCGCGGTTCGACGCCGTAATCGGACAGAGCCCGGGCGCATTGCAGGATCACCACGGTGTGCTCGTCGAAGAAGCCGGCCGTGCCGCGGCTGATCACCCCGGCTTTGAGCAGGGCGGTGAGGAGGTCGTCGTCGACCCCCGAGCGTTCCAGCACCTCTTCGCGACTCAGCCGGACGCGGGTGGGTGCGACGGCGGCGGCATCGGGGGCGGTGGCGTGGCCGGTGGAGAGGTCGCTGTCGGTCACCGACACCAATCGTGGTACGCCGTAAGGCGATCCGAACGGTGGCAACTCACCATCGGGCTGGGCGTCCAGCTGCGCCCGGATCACCTTCAGTGGCAGGTAGTGGTCGCGCTGCGCGGTGAGGATGAAACGCAACCGCGCGCAGTCGTACGCGGTGAATCTGCGGTATCCCGACGCGGCGCGCTGGGGCGTCACCAGACCTTCGGCTTCCAAGAAGCGGATCTTAGAAATCGTGACATCAGGGAAATCCGGTCTCAGTAGGTCCAAGACCGCCCCAATCGACATCCCGGCCAGGGCCGGGCTATCGGGTGCGCTCACTAGCCGCCAGATCCTCCATTGTCGTCACCCTTGGGGCCGGTCAAAAACACCAGCCGGAACTTGCCGATCTGTACCTCGTCACCGTTGGCCAGCACTGCCGAGTCCACTGGCTCGCGGTTAACGTAGGTGCCGTTGAGGCTACCCACATCGACGACGTGGAAGTCGTTGTTTTCCAACCTGAATTCGGCGTGGCGCCGGCTAACCGTGACGTCGTCCAGGAAGACGTCGCTGTCCGGATGCCGGCCGGCCGAGGTGATGGGCTGGTCAAGGAGGAAGCGCGACCCCGCATTGGGGCCCCGTTTGACGACCAGCAACGCCGAGCCGGCTGGGAGCCCTTCGACCCCAGAGACCGTGCTCTCGGCGCCCGACTGGGCGGGCGCGTCCAGTTCGTTGAGGAAGTCGGCGCGGAAGACCGAGGTCGTTTCCACGGTGACTTCTTCCGAATTCTGGTCTTGCGAACTTCCTGAGTCCATGTCCGTCACCCGCTGCTCCTCACTGGCCGCTGTGGCGTTGTCTGACCGGGCCGTTCGGCCGGCTTTCCCACGCTAGGTTGTCGACCCTGTATTGCCGATTGCTGCCTTGTTACGCTGTTGTGTTGACCGTACCGCGCGGGGGTTCCGAATGCGGCAACCACCGGCAGGATCGAAAACCGATTGGTCGGCCGGCCCCCGTTGCCCCGCGTGCCGCGCCGTGGCAAATGCTGCAGCCACCGGCAGTGCTGGCAGGCACATTAGCAACCGTCACTCGGTCAGCGTGCCGCGGTAGGCGTCAGCATCCAGCAGAGCCGAAATCGCCGATGCCAGGTCCTCGCCGTCGGCGACCTGGACGTCGACCAGCCAGCCATCCCCGTACGGGTCGGAGTTGACCAACTGCGGGCTGTCCTCCAGCTCGCCGTTGACGGCGGTCACCGTGCCGGTCACCGGCGCGTACAGGTCCGACACGGATTTCGTCGACTCGACCTCGCCGAAAGATTCGCCCGCGGTCACCTGAGCGCCCACCTCGGGCAGCTGCACGAACACGACGTCGCCCAGTGCCGATTGCGCAAAGTCGGTGATCCCGACCCGCACGGTATCGTCACCGCTCCGGCGCACCCACTCGTGTTCGGCGGTGTAGTGCAAATCGGCCGGGATATCGCTCACAGTAATCCTGTTCTGGTCGGTGTGGCTCACTTGACGGGCTGAGCGTATTGGTGCGGTTTTGGTTGTCGCAAGGTGCGGACGTTCACGCGGTCGCTCTGTGGGCGGATCGCCAATCGCCAGAATCGAATACGGCGACGACAGGGTCTTGGTGTCGAGGGTCAGCGAGCCCGGCGACCCGACCACTCAGGTGTCGACACCGACTCGCACGGACTGGCCGCCGCCGTTGACCTCGATCGCCTTGGCGCCGGCGGCCCGCAGATCGTTGATCACGTCGAGCATCACCTCGGGTGATATCCCGGGGCCGGGGTCTTCGATGGTGATGCCGGGGCCGGTGGCGCCCACCGCGCCGACCAGAATGGACAGCGCGGCCAGCCTCGCCTGCGCGCTCTTGATCGCGGCCTGGTCGTTATTGCCGGACGCCTGCAGCGAATTCAGGGTGTTCTACAGTCCATTGACTTCACTGTTTAGGGTGGCCTCGCACTGACGCAGCGAGTCCAGCAGCACCAGCAGGTCCGCCGGGCGGGCCGTGTCCAGTGAGTCACCCGATCGCGTCTGGCCAACCTGGATGACGATAGCGATCCCCAGGACGCGGCACAACAGGACCGCCAGCGCGCCGAACATCAGCCGCGACCGGCCGCCGCGCAGCAGGCCGGACAATCCGGTGCGGCCCTCCGTGCCGATCTACGGTCGCGGGTTGTTGCCGGGCAATTCGTGGCGACCGTGCTGCGCGGCCGCTGGTCCGGCCTGGTGCGCGTCGGCTGCGGAATCGTCGTGCCGCGTTGGGGCGTCACGACTTTCGTCGGGTGTGCCGGTCGGCTGATCCTGGCTCACGCTGACCCCATCTCGCTTTGCTCCTAGGCTCCGAACAGGCGGCGCCGCAGCGCGGCGGCGTTGCCGAAGATTCCGGATGCCAACACCACATATGGATGCCCAACACCACAATGAGGGCCGTCGACAGCTGCGTACCGACAACCAGCTGGTCGCCGACGTAGACGATCAGCGCCGCCACGACGACATTGAACACGAACGACACCACGAAGACCTTGGGATCGAAGATCCGCTCCAGGTAAGCGCGCAGGCCGCCGAAGACCGCGTCCAACGTCGCGACGACGGCAATCGGTAACGTCGCGACGACGGCAATCGGTAACGTCGCGACGACGGCAATCGGTAACGTCGCGACGACGGCAATCGGTTAGGTACGGCTGAACGATCTCGGGCACAGCGGGGTGGAAAACCAAGCCCAACACGATGCCAACCGCAAGCGCCGCGATGCCGATCATGCGCGCTCCCGTCCGGGGCAGCTGATTTGTCACGAAGGCCCAATCTCTTTGGCGAACTTGACTTCTCGTATCGATCCGGCCTGCAGGGACAGACCGTCGGAAACGGTCACCGTGATGCCGACACCAAAGGAAACCTCTAGCAGCCTAAGCCGCTGCAGCCCGGGGCTGTTGTCGAACACGTCTCGCATCGCGTGTGGCGGCCCGACGGCGAGAATCGTGTAGGGCTGCTGGTGGGGTTGTTGTCGACCAGGATCGCTCCTCCGGCCTGGCGGATGGTCACTTCGGCCCGACCCGCACGCCACCGACCGAGATGGCCTCCGCACCGCAGGCCCACAGCGAGTTGACGACGAGCTGCAGGTCGCGATCCAGGATGATCTGCTGACTGCCATTCACCCGCTGCTTGGACACGTCGGAGAGGTTCGGGCAGTTGCTATGCGGTACGCACGCCGGGTTCGACCGAACGCGCCTGGGCGACCGCGGCGGCATAACCGGGATCGATGTGCTCGGAGAGCAGCGCACGCAGCAGGGACGGCACCGGGATGAGGGTCGGGCGCGTCGCGGCGTGCGCGCTGCGGCCCGCGTTGGGGTCGTAGTCGCCGAGCAGGCGATCCGGTTCAGCCATGTTCAGCCGCCTGGGTGACCTTCGGCATCCGGCGCAGCACCAGAACCATTTGCACCACGTACAGGACGAACGACCACAGGTATGCGTACAGGCCCCAGATCAGAAAGCCCCACCCGCACGCGCCGATGACGCGGCTCCACAGAGCGTCCCATGTTCCCAGCAAAACGAGTGGGAAGCCGGACATCAAGGCAAACGTGGCGGCCTTGCCGATGTAGGTGACGGACAGCGCAGTCAATCCGCGGCTGCGCAGCAGAGGCAGCGAGGCCGCCAGCAGTCCGTCGCGCACCAGCAACGTGATGACGAACCACCATGGCACGGTGCCGCTCAGCGCCAGCGCAACCGGGACCGTCACCATGTACAGGCGGTCGACCGCGGGATCAAGCAGGACACCCAGCCGCGATGACTGGTTCAGCGTGCGAGCGATTTTGCCGTCGGCCCAGTCGGAGGCGCCGCTGAACACCAGGATGGCCACGGCCCACGCGTTGGCGTGGGCAAACACTAGCAGGTAGACGAACACCGGGACGAGCAGCAGGCGGACGGCGCTCAACATGTTGGGCACTGTCAGCACCCGGTCTGGTAGCTGATCCTGCTCCATGAACCGTGACACTAGCCCGGTGACGATGCAGTGAGCGATGGGGACTATGCGGGGAGGCGGGTCGAGCTAGCGGAACACCCCGGGCAGGCTCAGCGTGGACAGCGTGTCGTCGGACAGCGGATTGTCGTTGACCATGTACGTCCACGTCGATGTTGGCCGCGCCAGCTTGGACAAATCCAGGCCCGGCTCTTCGTCGAGGACGTTCGCGGTTTCGAACGTATGCTGAGCCGCCTCGATGGCGTCGGCGGCCAGCGACGCGAAAGCGTCGACGGCCAACCGGTGGAATTCGTCAAGCGGGTTCTGCCGGCCCAGCGCGCGCAGGTGGATGCTCTCCCGAATGTCGGCGCGGTAGGCCAGATGGTCGGCCCAGCCGCGGTCCAGGTGATAGAGCATGATCTGCCGGCAGATCGTTTCCAGCCGCTCCTCGGAGAGACCCTCCGTCTCGGCCAGCTCCTGGTAGCGCTTCGGTGCCAGCTCGGTGAGTTCTTCACGCGCAGTTGCCGTGCACAGCAACGTGTTACGCCGGTCTACGATGATCGCACGCTGCTGCGCGGTCAGCTGGTTGTAACGCCAGGTGTTCGCGTGCACGTCCAGCATCCGGCCCTCGGCTACGCGCTGCGCATGGTCGAGCAGCCCAGCGGCCTTGGGGCTCAGTATCTTTCCGTCCTCGTCGGTCTGCTCGGGCAGTTTGTTGCGGTCGAGGTTGGCGGCGACGACGTCGTCCTCCCAACTCGAGAAGAACACCGACGAGCCCGGGTCGCCCTGGCGGCCGGCGCGTCCGCGCAGTTGATTGTCCAGTCGCTGAGTGTGATGGCGACCGGTGCCGACGACATGCAACCCGCCCAACTCGGCGACGCGGTCATGGTCCGCCTCGTCGGATCCGCCGAGGCGGATATCCGTTCCGCGCCCGGCCATTTGGGTTGACACGGTGACCGCGCCGTACTTGCCCGCCTCGGCGATCACCTGGGCTTCCTCGGCGTCGTTCTTGGCGTTGAGCACGACCGCTGGAACGCCGCGGCGCACCAGGCGCTCGTGCAACTCCTCGGACTCCGCCACATCGCGGGTACCGACCAAAACCGGCTGTCCCGTCTCGTGCACGGCCGCGATGTGCTCGACGATCGCGTCGTTCTTTGCCGCGGCCGTGATGTAGACGTGGTCCGGCTCGTCCTCGCGAATGTTGGGAGTATTCGGCGGAATTGGCGAAACACCGAGCTGATAGAACTGGCGCAGCTGCTCGCCGGCGGCCAGCGCTGTACCGGTCATCCCGCACACGGTGGCGTAGCGCTTGATCAGCGCCTGCACCGTGATGGTATCGAGCACCTCGCCCGTCTCGGTGATCTCGATGCCCTCCTTGGCCTCGACGGCCGCCTGCAACCCGTCCGGCCAGCGCTGCAGCTGCGCGATGCGGCCCCGGGAGGCGTTGATCAGATGGACCGCGTTGTCCCGCACGATGTAGTGCACGTCACGCTGCAACAGCACGTAGGCGTGCAGCGCGACGTTGATCTCGGTGAGCGTGGTGACGACGTGTTCCTCGGAGTACAGGTCGATACCGCCCAGCGCCTTCTCGACCTTGCGTGCTCCGGCCTCGGTGAGGTGCACGTTGCGGCTGTCGGCGTCGGTGTCGAAGTACTCGTCGGCGTTAGGGGCGCTGACCAGTTCGCCGACCAGTTTGATGATCTCCAGGCGCGGCGTCTCGCGATGCGTGGTCCCGGCCAGCACCAACGGCACCAGCGCCTCGTCGACCAGCACGGAGTCGGCCTCATCGATCAGGGCCACATCGGGATTGGGTGACACCAAGTCGTTGACATCGGTCACCAGCTGATCGCGCAGCACGTCGAAACCGATCTCGTTGACCGAGGCGTAGGTGACGTCGCAACCGTAGGCCGCGCGGCGCTCCTCGCTCGTCGACTCCCCGGTGATCCAGCCGACCGTCAGCCCCATCGCCTCCAGCAGCGGGCCCATCCACTCCGCGTCGCGGCGGGCCAGGTAGTCGTTGATGGTGACGACGTGCACGTGCCGTCCGGCCAGCGCGTACCCGGCGGCCGCAATCGCGCCGGCGAGCGTTTTACCCTCGCCGGTCGCCATCTCGATCACATCGCCGTCGAGCATGCGCAGCGCGCCCAGCAGCTGAACATCGAAGGGCCGCAGGCCGGTTGTCCGTTCAGCGGCCTCCCGGGCGAGCGCCAGGAACTGTGCGATGTCTTCGGAGTTGGCGAGAGCGTCGAGGTTGAGCAGGCCGGCCGCTTTGCGCAACTGTTCGTCTTTGAGGCCAGCGGCTTTATCGTCGTATTCCGACGAGGCGCTGACCTGGGACAGCGAGCGAGAGCGGTTCTTTTCCGTACTTGCGCCGAGCAGTCGCCAGAATCTGCTGCTCAGTCGGCCAGGTTGGATGCGGGTCGTCTTTGGCACAGGTCAACGGTACGCGGTGAGCAGATGACGATTCATCAAGCGAGGTTGGATCGGCGCGGATACGCTACGGCCGGGTCGGTGAGCACGTAGACCACCGTGGGCAGGCCGCTGGCAAACGCGCGCTCCAGCGCGGACCGCAGCTCGCCGGGCGCGGACACCAGTTCGCCGTGGCCGCCCAGCGCGCGCACCACCTCGTCGTAGCGGGTGCTCGGGCGTAGCTCGGCCACCACCGAGTAGCCGTAAATCGCCTCCATCGGTGCTTCTCCAGACCCCAGATGCCGTTGTTGCCGATCACCGACACGACCGGCACCTGATGGCGCACCAAGGTGTCCCATTCCATGCCGCTGAAGCCGAAGGCGCCGTCGCCCTGTAGCAGCACAACCTGGCGCCGCGGGTGGGCCAGTTTGGCGGCCAGCGCATAGCCGGGCCCCGAGCCGAGGCAGCCGAACGGGCCGCTGTCCAGCCAGCACCCCGGCTGGTAGCTGTCGATCACCCGGACGGCGTAGGAACCGAAGTCGCCGGCGTCGACGACGATGATGGCGTCGCGGTCCAGCATCGGTGCCAATTCGGCGTAGATCCGCATTGGGTGCAGCGGGATTCGGTCGTCGCCCAGCTCGCGCGCCTCCCGGCGGCAGGCCCCGGTTTCGGTCGTGCGCAGCGTCTCGATCCAGCCGCGGTGGCCGGCGCCGGCCGGGCCGGACAGCGCCGGGAGGATGGTGCCCAGATCGCCGTACACGCCCGCGGCGATCGGCCCGGGCATGCTCCCGTTCGGGCGAACACGACCGACCACGATGAGCGCAGTGTCGGGGCCGAACACCGTGCCGAAGCCGAGCCGAAAGTCCATCGGGACGACGACGGCGACATCGGCCTCGAGCCAGGGCCTGGGACCGCGCCCGCGAGAACGCCAACGGGTGATCGGCGGGCACGACACCGTGGGCCATCCCGTTAATCAGCACCGGGACCTGCCGCTGTTCGGCGAGCCGCAGTAACGCCGTCTCTCCGTGCCCCCACCAGACGTTGGTGCCGGCCATGATGACCGCTCGCTGCGCCCCGGACAACAGCGCGGCGGCTTGGTCGAGCGCCTCACTGTCCGGAGCCGGGGCCGGGGGCAGCGTGTGCAGCGCGCCCGCCCGGGCGTCGTCCTCGGACACGGAGAACACGTGATCGATCGGAAATTCAACGAACCCGACGCCCGAGGGGCCCCGACCGCGGTCCGCAGGGCATCGTCGACGAGACGGCCGGCGTCTTCGGTGGACGCGGCGGTGGCCACGAAGCGGCTCAATGGAGCCACGACCGGCACGTGGTCGATTTCCTGCAGCGACCCCATGCCCCAGCGCTGTACGGGCGCCCGGCCACCGAGCACGACCAGCGGTGACTGGTTCTGCTGTGCGGCGGCCATCGCGCTCATGCCGTTGGTGACCGCCGGGGCCCGCGGTCAGCGCGGCCACGCCCGGAATCCGCGTGATCTTCGACCAGCCCTCGGCGGCGAAGGTCGCGGTTTGCTCGTGCCGGGTGTCGATGAGACGAATGCCCTCTGCACGGCAGCCGTCGTAGATGGAGAACAGGTGGCCGCCCGACAACGTGAATAGGGTGTTGATGCGTGAATAGGGTGTTGATGCCGCTGGCCTTGAGTCGGCGGACGACGAGACGGCCGGCGTGGACGATCTGACTGGATGGAGCGTCGATACTCATAACCGCAACCTATCGACCGTCTCGGGTACCTTCGCGGGGAAGCATTCGCCCAGAGGCTCCCCGGGATGCCTCGATAGCCAGGAGACATCGACGTTGGGTCCCACGCTATTCAAGCCATCTATCGACTGGTCGTCAGCGCTGACCGATTCCCTGCAATGGGTCGCCATCGCTTGGGTGGTGGGCGCCGTGTGCCTGCTGATCGTGCTGGCCGCATTCAGGTATTTCACGCCGTGGGGTCGGCAGTTCTGGCGCATCACCCGCGGCTACTTCGTCGGCGCGGACAGTGTGAAGGTGTGGGTGATGCTCGGCGTGCTGCTGCTCTCGGTGCTGCTCTCGGTGCGGCTCACGGTGATGCTCAGTTACCAGGGCAACGATCTGTACACCGCGGTGCAGAAGGCGGTGCAGGGCATGGCCGCGGGCGACGTCGCCATCAAACGGTCTGGCGTTCATGGCTTTTGGATGTCACTGGTGATTTTCAGTGCGCTGGCGACGCTGTATGTAGCGCGGTTCATGGCCGATATCTACCTGACCCAGCGCTTTATCATCGCCTGGCGCATGTGGCTGACCACTCACCTGACCGACGACTGGCTGGACGGCCGCGCCTACTACCGGGATCTGTTCATCGACCACACGATTGACAACCCGGACCAGCGTATCCAGCAGGACATCGACATCTTCACCGCCAACGCCGGCGCGACCCCGAACATCCCGTCCAACGGGACGGGCAGCACCCTGCTGTTCGGGGCGGTCAACGCGGTCGCCTCGGTGA
The DNA here is from genome assembly GCF_902168065.1 of Mycobacterium tilburgii. Classification (GTDB taxonomy): domain Bacteria; phylum Actinomycetota; class Actinomycetes; order Mycobacteriales; family Mycobacteriaceae; genus Mycobacterium; species Mycobacterium tilburgii. The sequence goes on from NZ_LR655715.1 coordinate 38,309, forward strand.
TCTCGTTCGCCGCGATCCTGTGGAATTTGTCCGGCGATCTAACGCTGTTCGGGGTGACGTTGCCGCGCGCCATGTTCTGGACGGTGCTGGTGTATGTGCTGATCGCGACGGTGGTCGCGTTCTGGCTGGGGCGCCCGCTGATTTGGCTGAGCTTCAACAACGAAAAACTCAACGCCGCATTCCGTTACGCCCTGGTGAGGCTGCGGGATGCCGCCGAGGCGGTCGGTTTCTATCGGGGCGAGCAAGTCGAACGGAGCCAGTTGTGGCGGCGCTTTACCCCAATCATCGACAACTACCGCAAGTTCGTCCGCCGGACCATCATTTTCAACGGCTGGAACTGGTCGGTGTCGCAGGCGATCGTCCCGCTGCCGTGGGTGATTCAGGCGCCGCGGCTGTTCGCCGGCAAGATCGACTTCGGCGATGTGGGCCAGACGGCAACCGCGTTCGGCAACATTCACGACTCGCTGTCGTTCTTCCGGAACAACTACGACGCGTTCGCCTCGTTCCGGGCCGCAATCCTGCGTCTGCACGGGTTGGTCGACGCCAACGCCCAGGGCCGTGCCCTGCCGGCACTGCTGGTCAAGCCGAGTGAGGACACTGCCGTGGAACTCGCCCACGTGGAGGCGCGCACGCCGGACGGCGATCAGCTGATCGACTCGCTCGACGTGCAGTTGGACACCGGCGATTCGCTGGTGATCACCGGACGATCCGGCGCGGGCAAGACCACGCTGCTGCGCAGCCTGGCCGAGTTGTGGCCGTATGCCTCGGGAACGCTGTGCCGCCCGGACGGCGACAACGCGACGATGTTCCTGTCGCAGTTGCCGTACGTGCCGCTGGGCACCCTGCGAACCGTTGTGTGCTACCCGAATTCGCCGGAAGACATTCGGGAAGACATGTTGCGGGAAACCCTGAACAAGGTGGCGTTGGCCCCGCTCATCGAGCGGCTCGACGAAGAGCGCGACTGGGCCAAGGTGCTTTCCCCCGGTGAGCAGCAGCGCGTCGCGTTCGCCCGAATACTGCTGACCAAGCCGCGGGCGGTCTTCCTTGATGAGGCCACCTCCGCGCTCGACGAGGGCCTGGAGTTCGCGCTGTATCAGCTGCTGCGCAGCGAACTACCGGACTGCGTGGTGGTCAGCGTCAGCCACCGCCACACCGTCGAGCAGCACCACGACCAAGAGCTGCAATTGCTCGGCGGCGGGCAATGGCGCCTCGGGCCGGTCGGCTCGCGGCCCAGGGAGGTTTAGCGCGCCTTCGCTGCCGCGGCGGCGTGCGCTCCGGCGCGGCGCCCGAAGAACGACCCCTCGCCCAGCTGCGTGCCGCTGGCATAGCCCTTGCCGTCCTAGGCAATGTTGGATGCGCACGCCGCCGTCGCGTACAGGCCCGGCACCACCGTGCCGTCCACACGCAACACCTCGCCGTCCACCGAGGTGGCCAACCCGCCGATGGTGAACCCCGAGTACATGGCCCGCCCCAGCGACAGGTCGAAAACCGCCCACGGTCCATGATCTTGCGGCGCAAGGTATTCCGGTTGCTTGTGGAAGTCCGGATCTTCACCCTGCGAATTCGTTGTAGCGATCCGGTGTCGCCTTGAGGTTGCCGCTAGGAATGCCCAGCGCCTCCTCGATTTCGGCGACGGTCTCATATCCGTCCAGGAACCGGATCAACGGCATCTCGGGCATCTCGGTGTGCGCTTCGTCGACGATCAGGTACGCGGTTTGGTCCGGCTGCTCCAGCACGAACGCGGAGGTGCGCTAGTGGTAGGAGTCTTCGGTGACAAAACGCTTACCGTCCTTGTTGACGATCACCCCCGTCAGCAGGACGGCGAGCGGATAGGCCGCCGCCGTGATGAACAGTTCGTCCATGTACTTGGCCGCGCCGCCCGTGGAGATGCCCATCCGGATGCCCAGCCCGTCGTCGTTCGGGTTGCCCAGGATGTAGGGCGCCAACCGTGCCGTGATGCTTGGTTTTCCGCTCCTGAGCCAGCGCGGGCGTGTGCTCGGCGACCATCTCGGCGTTCATCGCGAAGCCGCCCGCGGCAATGATGACCGACTTTGCTTTGATCGCAGCGGTTTCGGCGAAATGCTTCCACACGACGCCGACCACCGCGCCGGCGTCGTCGAGCACCAGATTGGTCGCCCCGGTCTCGTAGCGCACCTGCACGCCCAGATCGGCGGCACGCTTGACCAACAGGTCGATCACTATGGCGGCGCCAACCAGCTCGCCGGGCACCGGCACCGAGTAACCGCGTGGCGCGGGCTTGGCCTGTTCGCAGAAGGGCCAGACCTTCTCGTTGCCGGTGTAGCTCAAGCCCTCGGTTCCCGGCGGCACCAACACCTTGCCCGGATAGTAGCTGCGCTCGAACTGAAAGCGCAGATCCTCCAGCCAGTTGAAATGCTCGACGCTGCCGTCGCAGTACGCGCGAATCTTCTCGTGATCGGGCGCGCGGGAGACCGCGACAAGGTACTTGTACATCTCCTCGGGCGAGTCGTCGTGCCCGGTGGCCTGCTGCACCGCCGTGCCCCGCCCAGGTAGAAATGGCTCCCGGCCATGGCGGTGGTGCCACCGGCCGCGGCGGCCCGCTCGAGCACCAACACCCACGCGCCTGCGGCCGCCGCGCATCCACCGCCGATGCCGAAGCCGATCACCAGGACGTCGACGTCGTCCGACCAGGACTGCACGCTGTCCACCGGAACGGTTGCCGGGATTTCGGTGCTCATGGGCGCCACTCCATTCTCATCGCCGGGCCGGGCATCGTAGCCGGCAGGGCTCACCGTTGCTGCTCCTGCTTGATGTGGTCGTAGAACGCCTTCATGTCGGGCGAGATGTAGGCGATCTCCAGGTACGGAACACCGGACTGTGGCGTTCGTCAATGCTGGGCGAGCATGTCCACCAGCAGCCGCAGCTGGATGTCGAAGACCGCTTCCGGGTCGGTCAGCGTGCCGGCGTCGTATTGTCCGAACACCTCGAAGCTGATCGCACCCACCACCCCCGCCCAGAACAAAAAGCACTTGGCCATGACGGCGTCGTCGCACGGAAACCCGAATTCGTGCCGAATTCGATCGAAGTCCGACGACATAGGTTGTGGCACAACGACATTCGCCAGCCTTGTGTCGCCGGTGGTGATTCCCGCGGCGATCGTGTCGAAGACGGCGCCGATCACGCGGGTGCCGACCGCTACGGTGCGCTCGGGTGGTGCGTGATATCCGGGCACCGGACTGCCGTCTGACACAAACGAGAACACTGCTCTTGCTTTTGCGCGTGGCACCATTACCAGCAATGAGAGCACTGCTCTCAAATCGTCGCGGGAGCATGCGGAAAGGACCCTCAATGTCCACGCGCTACGAAGACCCCAACCGGGTGGCGCGGGGAGGTAACGCTGTCATTCGCTGGCTCGTCGAGTCCGTGGTCAGCGTCGCGGGGACATGCGCGCTTCGGGTTCGCGACCGTAAGACGGGCAAGCCACGCTCGGTAGTGATCAACCTGCTGACCATCGGCGGCGTGGAGTACCTCGTCTCCCCCGCGGCAACACCCAATGGGCACGCAACGTGCGGGCCGCGGGCGAGGTCGAGATGGGACCCACGCTGGCGACAGCAATGTCGGCTGGCCGCAGCGGTCGAGGACGCGGCCAAGCCGGAGCTGCTGAAGCGCTACCTCGACCGGTGGTATTGGCAGGTCAAGGGGCACGTGGCCGGGTTGACGCCGCATTCCATCGACGAGGAATTCCGTGCCGCGGCGCCGTCAATCCCGGTGTTCGTGCTGGGGTCACGCTGACGGCCTAGCTTTCCCCTGGCCCTCCCCTAGCCGTCCTTTAGCTGTCCCCGACGCGGCCCGCGAGATCTTGGTGGACCTGCTCCGAGGTGGTCCGCCACGACACCGCGGCAGGCAGGTCACCCCAGACGCTGTTGAAGATCCCGACGATCTGTCCCGGGCCGCCCGGCGAGGCCAGGTAAACCGGCCCGCCGGAGTCGCCCGGGTGGCTCTGGACGCCGTGCGACATGATGAACCAGCCGTTGTTCACGGCTTCGACGGTTCCGCAAGTCTCGCCGGTCGACACCCCGAAGTGGCAGACCGACTGCCCGGGCGCGACCACCACGTTCGGGCTCGACACCAGCGGCCGCCCGTCCGGCAGGATGTTGTTCGCCGGGATGTTGGGGTCGAGTACAATGGCCTCGTAGTCGCTGATCGCCCGGTCCACCGCCACCGTCGAGCCGCTGGGCGTGTCGTCGCGGAAGGTCACCAGGTGGCCGATGGCGTTACGGTTCTTGTCGGTCACGACCGTTGCCAACCCACTGCGGCAATGGCCGGCGGTGTAGGCGAGCCGCTGGCCCGGGTCGACGTAACCCAGCGTGCATAGTCGGTTTTCCTGCAGGATCTCCATTCCCGGATACACCGTGACGAGGTTGGCGTGGGCGGCCGGCAGGCCGGGACCCAACCCTAGGACGACAACTGACGCGGCCACCGCGCGAAACATCATGGACAGACTCCGTTTCTCCGTCGAGGCCGACGCGCGCCGACCAAGTTGAGATTACGTCGTTACTGTTTCGACATCGACCTATTCGGCGCAGCCGGCTCCGGCGTTACATCGAGGTGGCCAGGCGTACTCCTTCGTCGGACCGGGCAACGGGGCGCGGGGTCCATCCCGGCAGGCAGAACAGGTAACCCAGCCGGTCGCGAAAACGCTTCGCCGAGCGCCAGTCCCGCGCGATCGCGACGTACTCGTGCGTCTGCAGCTTCCAGATGTTGAAGGTGTCCACCTGCTTGGTAAGGCCGTAGTGCGGGCGGAACAGTTCGGCCTGGAAGCTGCTGAGCATCCGGTCCCACACGATGAAGATGCCGCCGTAGTCCTTGTCCAGGCACAGCTGGTCCATGCCGTGGTGCACCCGGTGGTGAGACGGGGTGTTGAAGACGAACTAGATCGGGCGGGGCAACTTGCCGATGCGCTCGGTGTGCACCCAGTACTGGTAGATCAGGTTCGGTGACCAGCTGAAAAACACCATCCACGGCAGAAGCCCCAACAGCGGCAACGGGACCCACATCAGGATCTCGCCGCTGTTGTTGCATTTCTGCCGAAGCGCGGTCGCTCCATCGAGATTCTTGCGATCGATCACGGGTCCGATAGACGCCGCGAAGGCGGGCCGGGCATCTTCGTTTGCTGCCTGCTTGAGGCGTTCCAGCTTGCGCGCCGCCGTCCACTCCAGAGTCAGGAACAGCAGGAAGAATAGGATCGCGAACAACACGGGATCCCGCATCGGTTACGGCAGCCTGAATCAGAATCCGGTGACGGCATTCACACGGATAGATTACGACGGTTGGTCGCGGATGCCGGCGCCCCGACCGGACAAGGGATGTACAGGTGACCGCTGTGCTGGTGGTCGGGGCGGGGTTTGCGGGCTGTGGACGGCGCTGGGCGCCGCCCGCCGGCTCGACGAACTCGCGGTGCCGGCGGGAACGGTCAACATCACGGTCGTGAGCCCGATGCCGTTCCACGACATCCGGGTCCGCAACTATGAGGCAGACCTGAGCCCGTGCCGCATCCCGATCGCCGACCTGCTCGACCCGGTCGGCATAGCGCACATCGCCGCCGAGGTGCGGCCCGTCATCGAACAGGCGTTATCCGACAACGGGGTCGAGACCAGAACGGGAGTGAACGTCACCGCCGCCAGTCCGCGCGGCGTGGCGCTGTCGTCCGGCGAGCAACTAGAGGCCGCCACGGTGGTGTGGTGTGCCGGGGTACGCGCCCACCCGTTGACCGCGCAGCTGCCAGTGGTTCGCGATCCGCTCGGCCGGTTGCCGGTCGACGATTATCTGCGGGTGGTCGGCGTCGAGTCGGTGTTCGCCGTGGGTGATGTGGCGGCCGCCCGCATGGACGATGAGCACCTGCCGGTGATGTTGTGCCAGCATGGCCGGCCCATGGGCCGTTACGCCGGCTACAACGTGATCAGCGACCTGCTCGGTGAGCCCATGCTGGAGCTGCGGATCCCTTGGTACGTCACGGTTCTCGCTCTCGGTCCGCCGACGCGGTCTACACCGAGGGTTGGGACCGTATGGTGATCGCCACCGGCGAGAACGCCAAAACGACCAAACGAACCATCAACTGCGAGCGGATCTATACCCCACCTGACCGGCGCCCGGGAAGACCTGCTGGCCACCGCGCAGGCGCTGCAGGCCCGCCACTAGGGTTCAGTCCGGCTGGCCTTCGTCGGCGGCGTACCACTGCACCGCGCGCACCCCGGGTTGCAAGGACAGTTCGGCGACCAGTCGCTCGAGTTTGGCCGGGGTGTGGCCGTCGACGAGTACGTGTGCGGTCAAGGTGATCTCGTCGTCGCCGGCATGGCCGGTCTGGATGCCGCGCAGAGTCAGGTCGTTGCTGCTGGCGTGCTGGACCAGCTGAGCGCGGGCGTACTTTTCCGCCTTCGGGCGGCAGATCGCCTGCACCAGAAAGGGTTGACGGCCCTCGTCGTCCTCGGTGTTGTCGTCGTGGTCGATCACCCGGCCGAGCGGGCGGCCCACCACGTGGATCGCGATGACGGTGAAGGTGGCGATCAGGGTGAACACCAGGTGCCCGGAGGCGGCCAGCACCCCGATCGCCGCCGAGCACCAGAGCGTGGCCGCGGTGTTGAGGCCCCGAACGTTGACGCCTTCGCGCAGGATCACACCACCGCCGAGGAAGCCGACCCCGGAGACGACATAGGACGCGACCCGGGTCGGGCTGCTGTCCTCGGCGGCCACGGCATACAGCACGAACAGCGTGGCACCAGCGGCTACCAGTGCATTGGTGCGCAAACCGGCCCGCCGGGCCCGCCACTGCCGTTCGACGCCGACCAACGCACCACAGCCGACGCCGACGCCTAGCCGGAGCGCGAAATCGGCGACGGTCAGCGTCTGCGCCACATCGCACTCCTTACCCCGACGGCACGCTCAAGCGAGTAATGGCCAGCCAACCACACCGAGGTGAACGGCAGGTGGCAGGCCGGAAGTGGTACACCGGTACCGCGTGCCGGCCAGATTATTGCCGAGTTGGCGCGGCAGAAGTACTTCACCGAGATGCCGACGAATCGGATGGCCTGGGCGGTGGTCAGTCGAGGGTTGTTGCGGGTTAGGTCATCGACCAGTTCCGCGCCGAGTCTACCGTCACCGATCAGCTCGCAGACGGCATTTCCCGTCGCGACGGTCTTGGCCGGGTCGGTGTAGCCGACGCCGGGCGCCGCGCACGGTGGCCAGAAACGAGGTGTCGTCGGAGCCATCCGTGGTATCGGCACGAACCGGCGGACCCGGCACCACCAAGAGCGTGGTGATGCCCAGCAGCGCCAGCCAGAGGTCGAGCGCCATCCGACTACGCCTTAGAGAGTTGTTGTGGGCAGTAGTACTTCGCGGAGATCAACGCGAAGTTGGAGGCCATCTCCATGTCCATGCCGGGGTTGTGCAGTTTGACATCGTGGACGAGTTCCAGGCCGTTCTCGCCGTTGTTCAGGCACGAGCAGACGGCGCGGCCGGCGGTGACGGCCGACCCGTCACTGGAGAAGCTGAAACCGGCTTGGTGCAGGGCGGCGACGAAGCCTGCGTCGTCGCCGTCGGGTTCTGGCACCGGGGTGGCGTGGGCGGGTGCTGCCAGCGCGATCATAGCGGTGGCCCCTCGCAGCGTGATGAGCCGTTTCATCGGCGATGCCACCACCCCGCGTCAATGGCGCCAACGCACCCGAGATGAATTTCGGCCCAGCCAAGTACGCTCCCAAACCCTGCCCGTTTTGACCAAAGGCGTAGGACTGACCGAACACCAGGAACGGCCCACCCGGGATGTTCGACCAGGACTGTGGACGAATAGACGACGAATAGACCCCGGTGATGGCGGACCAGATGGTGTTCCAATTGGTGATGGCCGGTGGCACCGTCAGTCCCGATGACCCGCCCTGTTGGCCGCTGGCCAGTGTTTGGATTCCGGTAGTGGCGGCGAGGTGGGACAGGGTCACCGCAGTGTTGCCGCTGGAGGTGCCCGTCGATTGGGCCACCGCGGCGGCCATTGCGATCGACGACGGCCCACCCCACACGGCCCGGCGACCAAGCTCTCGATCGTCGAACCATAGGCGGCCGCCGTGGAATGCAACT
>NZ_LR655716.1 GCF_902168065.1 Mycobacterium tilburgii
CCCACCCCACCCCCCCCCCCCCCCCCCCCGCCCCACCCACCCCCCCCCCGGCCGCGCCCGCCCGCCCCCCACTCAAACCCCCTCCCCCCCCGCCGCCCCCCAGGCGCCGCCCCCCCCCCCCCGCCGCGCGGGGGCCGCCCTCGCCCGCCGCGGCGGCGCCGCCCCCTATATCCCCCGCCCGCGACTGGCTGCTAGGCAGCGCGGACGGTGACTGGGTCTCGATGGCGGTCTTCTCCGACGGCTCCTACGGCGTGCCCGAGGGCATAGTGTCGTCGTTCCCGGTGACCACCAAGGACGAAAACTGGTCGATCGTGCAGGGACTGGACATCGACGAGTTTTCCCGCGGCCGCATCGACAAAACCACCGCTGAGCTGGTCGACGAGCGCAATGCGGTCACCGAGCTGAAGTTGATCTGACGTTAGGCGACCAATTATGTAGTCAGCACCCTGGCCGGGTGCCCGAAATCGTGTCACCACCGCTAGTCATCGGAGACGACGAGATCTTCGAGGCCCACGTGGGTGGGAAGCTTTCGGTCGACATGAAGGCGTCGCTGGACACTCAGCGTGCGCTGTCGATCGCCTACACGCCGGGAGTCGCGCAGGTCAGTCGGGCGATCGCCGCCGACCACACCCTGGCCGACCGCACACCTGGGCGAACTGGCTGGTGGCCTTGGTCAGCGACGGCAGCGCGGTCCTGGGGCTCGGTGACATCGGGCCGGCGGCCGCGCTGCCGGAGATGGAGGGCAAGAGCGCGCTGTTCAAGCAGTTCGCCGACCTCAATGCGATCCCGATCGTGTTGGACACCAAGGATCCCGACGAGATCGTCGAAACGCGGTGCGGCTGCGGCCCACGTTCGGCGTGGTGAACCTCGAGGACATCTCCGCGCCGCGCTGCTTCGAGATCGAGCGACGCCTCATCGACGCGCTGGACTGCCCGGTCATGCGCGACGACCAGCACGGCACCGCGATCGTCGTGCTGGCCGCGCTGATGGGCGCCAGCAAATTGCTGGGCCGTGACATGCGATCGATGCGGGTGGTCGTGTCCGGCGCCGGGGCCGCGGGCGTGGCGTGCTCGAAACTCTTTCTGGATATGGGTGTTTCGGATATCACGGTGCTGCGACTCGTAGGGCATTCTGCACGACGGCCGGGACGTCATGAACATCGTCAAGACCGACCTGGCGCGCAGCAGCAATCCGCACCGCCTCACCGGCGGCATGGTGGAGGCGCTCAAGGGAGCCGACGGGTTTCTCGGGGTGTCGGCGGGTGTCGTGCAGGAGGAACTGATCGCCACGATGGCGCCCAAGGGCATCGTGTTCGCGCTGTCGAACCCCGACCCGGAGATTCATCCGGACGTCGCGGCACGCCATGCCGCCGTGGTGGCCACCGGTCGCGGCGACTTACCAAATCAGATCGACAACGTGCTGGCGTTCCCCGGGGTGTTCCGCGGTGCGCTGGACGCCGGGGCGCGCCGGATCACCGAGCAGATGATGGTGGCCGCGGCCGAGGCGATCTTCTCCGTGGTCAGCGACGAGCTCGCCCCGGACCGGATCGTGCCGAGTCCGCTGGACACGCGCGTCGGCAAGGCGGTGGCTCAGGCTGTGGCGCGGGCCACAGACAACACGGCGTGAAGATCGGCCTGCTGGCGGCGCTGCTGGTCGCGGCCCTGCTCGCCGCCGCCTGCACCTCGTGCGGTCAGCGCGGTAAGCCCGACGTCGTCGTCGGCTCCAAAACGGACACCCTGTCGGTGCTGCTGGCCGGCGTCTACGCCGCGGCGCTGCGGTCCTACGGCTTCGCGGCGCGAACCGAGACCGCCGACGATCCGATGGCGCGCTTGGACTCAGGCGCGTTCGGCGTCGCTCCCGCGTTCACCGGCCGAACGCTGCAGGCTCTGCAGCCCGGCGCCACCGCGCTCTCCGACGCCCAGGTCTACCGCGCAATGGTGGCGGCGCTCCCCGAGGGCATCGCCGCCGGCGACTACACCACCGCCGCCGAGGACAAACCCGTGCTGTTGGTTACGCAACCGACCGCGAAGGCCTGGGGCGGCCAGGATCGCAGCGCAGACCTGAGCACGCTGGGCAAGCACTGCGCCGGGTTGACCGTCGGCGCGATCGCCGGCCACCTCACACCATCGGTCGTCGGAACCTGCCGGATGCCCGCCCCGCGCAAATTCCCGGATGGCGCAACGATGTTCGCCGCGTTGCGGGCCGGGGAGCTGACCGCGGGCTGGACCACGGCCGCAGACCCGGCGCTGCCGGGCGACCTGGTGCCGCTCGCCGACGGCAAGCCCGCGCTGATCCGGGCGGAGAACGTGGTGCCGCTTTACCGCCGCAACGTGCTGACCGACCGGCAGGTGCTGGCGATCAACGAGGTGGCGGGTGTGCTGGACACCGCGGCCCTGGCCGAGATGCGCCGGCAGGTGGCCGGCGGTGCCGACCCGCAGGCGGTCGCCGGTGGCTGGCTTGCCGAACATCCGCTGGGGCGGTGAGCGGCTACCGCTTTTTCTTTTTCGGCGCGGCGACCCGGTGGGTGACGGGGCTGAACAGCCGCTGATAGCCCGGGCCCACCCGCACCATCAGGTCGGCGGACCTGGCATCCGGCCCGATCAGCACTCGGGCCTTGTTCTTGCGGACTCCTTCCAGGATGATCTGGGCAGCGCGCTCCGGTGTGGTCTTGGCGACCTGTTGGTCGAAGTTCGCCAGGATCTCTTCCTGGGCGAGACCCATGCCCTCGGCAATCTCGGCGGTGGCGTTGCGCGCGATCGCGGTCTTGATGCCGCCCGGGTGCACCGTGGTGACCATGACCGGGTGCTCGGCGACCTGCATTTCCTGGCGCAGCGCCTCGGTGAAGCCGCGGACGGCGAACTTCGCCGCGACGTAGCCCGGCTGACCAGGCAGCGACATCAGGCCGAGCACGCTGGAGATGTTGATCACATGGCCGTCGCCGGAGGCGATCAGGTGGGGGAGAAAGGCCTTGGTGCCGTTGACGACGCCCCAGAAGTCGACGTCCATCACCCGCTCGATGTCCTTGAAGCGGCTGAACTCGATGGTGCCGATGTGGGTGAGCCCGGCGTTGTTGTAGATCTGGTTGACCTTGCCGAAGTGGTCGTTGACCGCGTCGGAGTAGGCCAGGAAGGCCTCGCGCTCGGTCACGTCGAGCCGGTCGGCCTTCACCGGTGCGCCGATGGCCTTGAGTAGGTCCTCGGTCTGTGTCAGGCCCTCGGTGTTGACGTCGCTGATCGCCAGGCTGGCACCCGAGCGGGCCAGTTCGACGGCCAGCGCCTGGCCGATGCCCGACCCGGCCCCAGTGACCACGGCGACCTTACCGGCGAATCCCTGCATGTACACCCCTTTCTCAGGACCGCCCCGTGGGGTCGAGGTTAACTGGTGTCGCCGGCGGCCCTGCGGGTGGACTGGCAAAGCCCTGGCGCGCGGTTGCGGCGCTCGCCGTCGCCGGGCTAGCCGAACGCGGTGTCGAGTATCTCCTGCTGCTCGACGGCGTGCACCTTGGACGAGCCTGAAGAGGGAGCAGACATGGCCCGTCGCGAGATGCGCTTGAGCCCGGTCAACTTGTCCGGCAGCAGCTCGGGCAGCTCCAGGCCGAACCGCGGCCAGGCGCCCTGGTTGGCGGGCTCCTCCTGCACCCATAAGAACTCGCAGGCGTTCGGGTACCGGTCCAGGGTCTCGCTTAGCCGGCGCCTCGGCAACGGCGCCAACTGCTCGATCCGCACGATAGCGACGTCCTCGCGGTTGTCCTTGGCCTTACGTGCCGCCAGCTCGTAGTGGAGCTTCCCGCTGATCAGCAGGATACGGCGGACCTTGCTGCGGTCGCCGACGCCGTCGTCGTAGGTGGGTTCCTCCAGCACCGAGCGGAACTTGAGCTCGGTGAAGTCCCGGATGTCGCTGACCGCCGCCTTGTTGCGCAGCATCGACTTCGGGGTGAAGACGATCAGCGGGCGCTGAATGCCATCGAGCGCGTGCCGGCGCAGCAGGTGGAAGTAGTTTGACGGTGTCGACGGCACCGCAATCGTCATCGATCCCTCGGCCCACAGCTGCAGGAACCGCTCGATCCGGCCCGATGTGTGGTCGGGGCCCTGACCCTCGTGGCCGTGCGGCAGCAGCAGCACCACGTTGGACAGCTGGCCCCACTTGGCCTCGCCGGAGCTAATGAACTCGTCGATGATCGACTGTGCGCCGTTGACGAAGTCGCCGAACTGCGCTTCCCACAACACAAGTGCGTTCGGGTTCCCCACGGTGTAGCCGTACTCGAAGCCGACCGCAGCGTACTCCGACAGCGGGGAGTCGTAGATCAGGAACTTGCCACCGGTCGGGGTACCGTCGAGGTTGGTTGCCAGCAGCTGCAGCGGCGTGAACTCCTTGCCGGTGTGCCGGTCGATGATCACCGCATGCCGCTGTGAGAACGTGCCGCGCCGGGTGTCCTGCCCCGACAGCCGCACCAGCTTGCCCTCGGCGACCAGGGATCCCAGCGCCAGCAGTTCGCCAAACGCCCAATCGATCTTGCCCTCGTAGGCCATCTCCTGGCGCTGCTTAAGCACGGGCAGCACCCGTGGGTGCACCTCGAATCCCTCCGGCACCGCCAGGAATGCGTCGCCGATGCGCGCCAGCAGCGCCTTGTCGACGGCGGTGCACAGCCCCGCGGGGACCAGCTGGTCGGACTCCACGGACGCGCTGGGCCGCACGCCGTGCTTCTCCAGATCGCGGACCTCGTTGAACACCCGCTCCAGCTGACCTTGGTAGTCGCGCAGCGCGTCCTCGGCTTCCTTCATGGAGATGTCGCCTCGGCCGATCAGGGCCTCGGTGTAGCTCTTGCGGGCCCCGCGCTTGGTGTCGACCACGTCGTACATGTAGGGATTGGTCATCGAGGGATCGTCACCCTCGTTGTGCCCGCGGCGTCGGTAGCACAGCATGTCGATGACGACGTCCTTCTTGAACTTCTGACGAAAGTCCACGGCCAGCCGGGCCACCCACGTGCAGGCTTCGGGGTCGTCGCCGTTGACGTGGAAGATCGGGGCGCCGATCATCTTCGCGACGTCGGTGCAGTACTCGCTGGACCGGGAGTACTCCGGCGCGGTGGTGAAGCCGATCTGGTTGTTGACGATCACGTGAATCGTGCCGCCGACGCGATACCCGGGCAGCAGCGCCATGTTCAGCGTCTCGGCGACCACGCCCTGCCCAGCGAAAGCAGCATCGCCGTGCAGCATCATCGGCACGACGGAGAAGCCTTCCTCGCCGTCACCCTTGTCCAACAGGTCTTCCTTGGCCCGGACCAATCCCTCCAGTACCGGGTCGACGGCTTCGAGGTGCGACGGGTTAGCCGTCAGCGATACCCTAATGTCGTTGTCGCCAAACATTTGTAGATACACACCGGTGGCGCCGAGATGGTACTTGACGTCACCGGAGCCGTGCGCCTGCGAGGGGTTCAGGTTGCCTTCGAATTCGGAGAAGATCTGCGAGTAGGGCTTGCCGACGATGTTGGCCAGCACGTTGAGCCGGCCGCGGTGCGGCATGCCGATGACGACCTCGTCCAGGCCGTGCTCGGCGCACTGGTCGATCGCCGCATCCATCATCGGAATGACGCTTTCGGCGCCTTCCAGCGAGAAGCGTTTCTGCCCAACGTATTTGGTCTGCAGGAAGGTCTCGAAGGCTTCGGCCGCGTTGAGTCGACTGAGGATGTACTTCTGTTCTGCCACAGTCGGTTTGACGTGTTTGGTCTCGATCCGTTCCTCGAGCCACTTTTGCTGCTCGGGCTCGAGGATGTGGGTGTACTCGACGCCGATGTGGCGGCAATAGGCATCGCGCAGCAGGCCCAGCACGTCGCGCAGCTTCTTGTGCTCGCAGCCCGCTAAGCCGTTGACCTTGAATTCGCGGTCGAGGTCCCACAGGGTCAGACCGTGATTGAGGATTTCCAGATCCGGGTGGCTGCGGAATCGGTTGCCGTCCAAGCGCAGCGGGTCGATGTCGGCCATCAGGTGACCGCGGTTGCGGTATGCCGCAATCAATTCCATGACCCGAGCGTTCTTGTCGACGATCGAATCGGGGTTGTCGGTGCTCCACCGGACCGGGAGGTAGGGATTTCCCAGCTCGCGGAAGATCTCGTCCCAGAAGTCGTCCGAGAGCAGCATTTCGTGGATGGCGCGTAGGAAGTCGCCGGACTCCGCGCCCTGAATGATGCGGTGGTCGTAGGTCGAGGTCAGGGTGATCAGCTTGCCGATGCCGAGCTCGGCGATGCGTTCTTCGCTGGCGCCCTGGAATTCGGCCGGGTACTCCATCGCGCCGACCCCGATGATCGCGCCTTGGCCGGACATCAGCCGCGGCACCGAGTGCACGGTGCCGATGGTACCGGGGTTCGTCAACGAAATCGTCACTCCGGCAAAGTCTTCCGCGGTCAACTTGCCGTCACGGGCGCGGCGCACGATGTCCTCGTAGGCGGAGACGAACTCGGCGAACCGCATGGTCTCGCACTTCTTGATGCCGGCCACCACCAGGGAGCGCTTGCTGTCCTTGCCCTGCAAGTCGATGGCAAGCCCGAGGTTGGTGTGTGCCGGGGTGACCGCGGTCGGCTTGCCGTCGATCTCGGCGTAGTGGCGGTTCATGTTCGGGAACTGCTTGACCGCCTGCACCAGTGCATAACCCAGCAGGTGTGTGAACGAGATCTTCCCGCCGCGGGTGCGCTTGAGCTGGTTGTTGATGACGATGCGGTTGTCGATCATCAGCTTGGCCGGAACGGCCCGGACGCTGGTCGCCGTCGGCACGTCCAGCGACGCCGACATGTTCTTGACGACGGCGGCGGCAGCGCCGCGCAGCACCTGCAGCTCGTCACCCTCCGCGGGTGCCGCGGTGGGCGCTTTGGCGACCGGCGCGGCACCGTTGGCAGTCGAAGCGGTGCTCGCGGGTGCGGCCTGCGCGGTCAGGGGTGCGGCGACCGCGCCGGGCGTGGCCGCCGCGGGCGCGGCGCCCCGTCCGTCACCGGGGCTCGGCGTCTCCGCCGCCGAGGTGGCCGTCGACTCGGGGTTGTAGTCAACGAGGAATTCGTGCCAGCTCGGATCCACCGACGACGGGTTGTCGCGGAATTTGCGGTACATCTCCTCGACCAGCCACTCGTTCTGTCCGAACGGTGAACTTATGTTGCTCACGGCCGCTGCTCGCCTCAATTCTCGTGTCCTGCAGGCCCGTAAACATGATCGCTCAGCGCCTGCGCCTCTGCCGCACCTCGGTAGCGAGGTACCTCACACTGGTAGCGGCGTCAACCTCACCGCCCCATAAAGGCTAACCCCTCGCCACTATTTCGCCAGCGAGAAGGTGCAATGGGCCGGACGGCTACCGGCCCGCCCCGTGAACCGACGGCAACACGTGCAAAGTACTCGGCCACCGGGACGGCGGGGTGCCGAACGCGTGGCGGGCGTTGCGGACGATCTTCTTGCCGATGATGCGATTGCCAGCGCCGCCGATCGCGGCACCGATGCCGACCGGCAGCATCTTGCCGAACATCAACGCGCCCCGCCGCACGGCGTAGCGCTTGACGAAGTAATTCAACATTTGCGTGTTGATCCGCCCCAGCGTCGACAGCGGCAACGAGGCCATCCCCTCGGCCAGCCAACCGCCGTTGGTGCGGCCGGGGCCGATCAGCTCGCCGATGGCGCGCTTGCTGTCGTCACCGACCAGGACGGCCAGCATCAGCGCGCGGCGCCGTTCGCGGTGATCGGCGGGAATGCCGTAAATCACAGCGTTGGTCAGGACGAACACCGCGGTCGCCTCGATGAGGAACATGGTCTCGCCGGCGCTGGCCGACATCGCCGTCAGCGTCCCGATCCCGGGGAATGTCGCGGCGGATCCCACCGCCGCGCCGCTGGCCGTCAACGCGGTCAGGTACCGCTTTTCCAGCTTGGTGGCGATCTCGGCCGGACTCGCACCCGGGTAGGCGCGCTGCAGCCGGGCCACGTACGCCTCGGCAACCGGGCCCTGCATGCGCGTGCTACGTTCGATGACCTGCGCCAACGCCCTCGTGGACGCCTTGGGGCGACCCGTGTCGCTGACCGGGATGGTGTCCGACATCGGTTGGGATCGTCGTAGGGCCTTCATCGCTGACCGACTGCGTCGTGCGCGCATAGTGCCTCTCTTACAGCTGGCATTCATGTCAGGCTAACACCGGTTTGCTGAACCCGGGGCAGCGGCAGCGCGTGCCTTCTCCGACCTTTTCCGGCGCCCAGGTGGCCCGGGGGTGCGCAGCGAGTTACCCCACAGGAATAATGTCGGGCTGAACACGGGTCGGTGGCGATGCGGGCCAATTGTCCGTTGCCACGGGGAACACATTGTGCGCGTGCGGTGGCTCACCTGTGCAGGGCAGGGGACGGCCATCGGGCGCTGAAGCGAGGTGAGTGCATGACCACGGCTAGGCCCGGGTCGTTCGGGCATGCCCGGCGCGCGGGGCCTGGCCGCGCCGGGGCGGCCCAGGTCGGCAGACTTATCCCGTCGCGCCGGTCGAACGAGGGGAATCCGTGGCACGTGCTGTGGGCGATGATGGTCGGCTTTTTCATGATCATGGTCGACTCGACCATTGTCGCGATCGCGAATCCGACGATCATGGCCGACCTGCACATCGGCTACGACGCGGTGGTCTGGGTGACGAGCGCATACCTGCTGGGCTACGCGGTGGTGTTGCTGGTGGCCGGCCGGCTCGGGGACCGGTTCGGCACGAAGAACCTCTACCTGATCGGTCTGGTGGTGTTCACCGCCGCCTCGCTGTGGTGCGGGTTGGCCGGCAGCGGCGGCACGCTGATTGCCGCCCGGGTGGTCCAGGGGATCGGCGCCGGGGTGCTTACCCCGCAAACGTTGTCGACGATCACCCGGATCTTCCCGCCGCAACGGCGCGGGGTGGCGGTCAGCCTGTGGGGTGCCACCGCCGGCGTTGCCAGCCTGGTGGGTCCGCTCGCGGGCGGTGTGCTGATAGACGGACTGGGTTGGGAATGGATCTTTTTCGTCAACATCCCGCTCGGTGTCATCGGGCTGGCATTGGCGGTGCGGCTGGTCCCGGTGCTACCCACCCAGGGGCATCGGTTCGATCTGGTCGGCGTCGGTCTGTCCGGGGTGGGCATGTTCTTGATCGTGTTCGGCCTGCAGCAGGGGCAGGCCGCCCATTGGCAACCCTGGATCTGGGCGACGATCGTGGCCGGTACCGGGTTCCTCTCGATGTTCGTCTACTGGCAGTCGATGAACACCCGGGAGCCGCTGATCCCGCTCGACGTGTTCGCCGACCGTGATTTCGATCTGTGCAGCATCGGTGTCGCCATCACCTCGTTCGTCGCGACGGCGGCGATACTGCCGCTGACGTTTTACGCGCAGTCGGTGTGCGGGCTGTCGCCGACACGTTCGGCGCTGCTGATCGCCCCGATGGCGGTCGCGAACAGCGTGCTCGCGCCGTTCGCGGGCCGCATCATCGACCGGTATAACCCGCGGCCCGTGATCGGGTTCGGCTTCTCGGTGCTCGCGATCGCGCTGACATGGCTTTCCTTCGAAATGTCGCCAGACACGCCGATCTGGTGGCTGGTGTTGCTGTTCGGCGCGGTGGGTGTCGGGATGGCGTTTGTGTGGTCGCCTCTGACGGCGACCGCCACCCGCGACCTGCCACCGGATCTGGCCGGCACCGGCTCCGCGGTCTACAACGCGGTCCGCCAGCTCGGGGCGGTGTTGGGAAGCGCCGCCATGGCGGCGTTCATGACCTGGCGGATCGGCGCGGAGATGCCGCTGCAACTGCCCGCGTTCGTCCGTGAGCCGTTTGCGGCTGCGATGTCGCAATCGATCCTGTTGCCCGCGTTCATCGCGTTGTTCGGGATCGCGGCCGCACTGTTCCTGCTCGGGTTAGTCCCCACGCCGGCGCCCCGTGCGCGATCGGGCCGGGCGCCGGCGGACAGCGACTACGGCCATCACGGCGCGCGTGGCTATGACGATGATGACGACTACGTCGAAGTCATCCTGCGCCGCGAGCCGGACATCCGGCCCGCCGTGCCCGATGCGCCGATCGGTGCCCGTCGCGCCGGCGGCGGCTGGTCGTCACGCGCTCCGATGACGTTTGCCTACAATGGGTCTCGAGCTTAGTGCGCAATCACTTGTCCGGTCGTCGAGCTTCCGCCGCACCTGTCCGGTCCCGCCACCCGCACCGATCGCGGCGTCCCCGGGCGATGGGTCAACGACTCGACGGGACATCACCCGTCAGCTCCCGGCGACGACCCGACCCCTACGGCCAGCACGCCAGTAGGTGGCCAGACCGGGCACCGCGTTCAGGTCGGGGTGGTCAGTGTCAGGAAGGCGCCCAGCTCCAGCAGGCCTGCCGGTGTGCTGGGCAGGTACTCGGTCAGCAGCTCCGAGCGCACGATGATCGCGGCGTACTGGGCCCGGCTGACCGCTACGTTAAGGCGATTCCTGTTGAGTAGGAACGAGATTCCGCGCGGCACATCGTCGATTGACGATGCCGTCATCGAGATGAAGACCACCGGCGCCTGCCCACCCTGGAATTTGTCCACCGTTCCGACCCGGACCGTGTCCAGGCCTGCGGCCGTCAATCGCCGGCGGATTAGCGACACCTGGGCGTTGTACGGCGCCAGCACCAGCACATCGGACGCTTCCAGCGGCCTGGTGCCGTGCTCTTCGGTCCACGACGCTCCGAGCAGCCGCCCGATCTCACCGACGATCGCATCGGCCTCCTCTAGGCTTTCGACCGAATTGCTTTGGTGGCGAACGGAAAGCACCTGCACACCGGGCTGGCAACCGTCGATCCGACGTGCGGCGGTGCGCTCGTCGTGGGAGTGCAGCCGGCCCTCATAGGCAAGCTCGGACACTGTTGCGCACACCGCCGGGTGCATCCGGTAGGAGCGGTCCAGGAAGTAGCCGTGCGCTTCGGGCAGCGTGCGCTGGCCGTCGACCAGCCAATCGAGCGCGGAGGTGTCGACCGGTTCGGGATGAGTGCCCTGACTGATCTGCGGAAGCTGCTGCGGGTCGCCGAGCAGCAAAAGGTTCGCGGCCGCCGGCGCGACGGCGATGGTGTTGGCTAGGCAGAACTGCCCCGCCTCGTCGATCACGAGCAGATCCAGACTGCCCGGCGTCACCCGATTGGCGTTGGCGAAATCCCAAGCAGTGCCGCCAATTACGCATCCATCAGCGGCGGAGATGAAGGCGCCGTACTCGTTGCTGTCGATCTGCTGCCAGCGTGCCGCACGGGTGTCGTATTTCTTCTTCGCGACCCGGTCCGGTTGCAGGCCCGCATCGACCACAGCGGTCAGCAGGTTTTCCACCGTCGCGTGCGACTGCGCCACCACACCGACGCGCCAGTGGTGTTCGGTGACTAAGCGAGTGATCACCTGGGCGGCCGTGTAGGTCTTTCCGGTGCCGGGCGGCCCATGCACCGCCAGGTAGGACGAGTCGAGATCCAGCACCACCGCGGTGATGTCGGCGACGGTGTCGGCGCTGCGCGGCAGCGCGATGCCACGACGGGTACGGGGCGCGCGGCGCAACAGCACGTCGACGATCGCGGTGCGCGGCAGTCGCGGCAGCCCGGACGCCACGGTGACCGCGGTCGTTTCGATCGAGTCGCGCAACGACGTGGTGGCAATGGGTGGCCCGGGTGTCAGCGCGAACGGCAGTTGATGAAACGTATTGCCGTCGTTGCCCACTCGCTCCAGGATTACAACTTCGGTGGGCACGGCCGGATCATCGACTTCCACCACGGTGGCCCGGCCGGCCGCCCGCCGATCGGGGTTGTCGCTCATGCTCGGTGGGATCGGCGGATCGTAGAGCGCGAACACCTCGGTCGCCAGATCGCCGCGGGCCAGCTCGCCCCGCAACGTGACGCGCCGCTGCGGTTTGCGGGCCCGCGGTGGTGTGTGCCAGTCGACGCTGACCGACGCCCACTCGGCGACGAAGACGTCGGTTTTGTCCGACCATTCGTCGACCGGGAAGTTCAGCCGGTCGAAGTGCGCCCACCAGAAGGGTTTGTCCTCGCGCCGATGGTAGCCGCGCGCCGCGCTCACTAGCGCGACGGCGACCTGCTCCGGGGTGCGATGTCCCGCGACGGCATCACCGGCGAACGCCGCCAGCCGCGCCGCCAGCTCGTCGTGGTCGTCGATGGTGTCGTCGTCGGGAACCTGTTGGGCGCCAACCGGTGTGACGCCGGATTCCCAGGTGCGCACCAATAGCCAGTTGCGCAGCTCCTGCGTCGACCGACAGTCGTATTGGTTGTAGTCTTCGATGTCCTTGAGCACGGTCTCGGCTTCGTCGATGCGGCCCGCGTCCCGCAGCTCGCAATATTCGGCATAGGAGGTGATCGAGTCGGTGGCGGTGGTAATGTCGCCCGCGCGCAGCTGTTGTCCCATGTACAGCGGTTCGAGCGCCTTGAGGCTGAACGACTCCACGCCCACTCGAATGCTCTTGCGCACCAACGGGTACAAGTCCACCAGCACCCCGCAGCGCAACAACTCGTCGACCTGGTCCTCGCCGACACCGTAGCGGCCGGCCAGCCGCAGCAGGGCGGTCTTCTCATACGGTGCGTAGTGGTAGATATGCATGTTGGGGTGGCGCCGGCGGCGCTTGGCTACCAGCTCCAGGAAGTCGATCAGCGCCTTGCGTTCGTCGACCCGGTTGTGTGCCCACAGCGGCTGGAATTTGCCGGCGGCATCCAGCACGCCGAACAGGTATTCCAGGCCCCAGTCGCGGCCGTCGGCGGTCCACAGCGGATCGCCCTCAAGGTCGAAGAACAGATCACCCGGATCGGGCTCCGGCAGCAGGGTCAGCGGCTGAGGGTCGACGATCTCGAAATGGGGGATTCCTGTATTACGTTGTAGGACTTGTAGTTTCGCCTGAGCGGTCAGCTTGTCCAGCACGCTTGGCGCCAGACCGGGAACCGGCCCGCGGTGTTCGGCCAGCTCGGCCACCGTGGCGATCCCGGCGTCGATGATCTTTTTGCGCTGGCTGGTTCGCATGCCCGCGACCAGCAGCAGATCGTCGGCGGCTTGTACCTGCTCGGTGCACAACGGGCAGCGAAAACACGCCCGCACCGCGGTGTCGTCCCAACGCACCGCCGCGCCGCCGGCGTAGTGAGCGTCGAGCAGCCGCTGCAGCAGGGCGCGCTGGGATCGGAAGACCGGGATCAGATCGCGGACGCGATAGCGCACCACCGAGCCGTCGCCGAGCCGTAGTTCGGCCTCGTCGGCGAAGGACACCCCCATGCCAGTAAGCGCGTCGGCGTAGGCAGCCAGCTGCAACAACGCGGTGACTTTGGGAGAGCGGGCCAGCTTGGTGTCGACCAGCCGGTACTGCCCACCGTCGCGGACCAGGAAGTCGGCAAACCCGACGAACCGGCCGTCGAACATCGCGGCCTGATACACCACCGGCGCGCCGTTGGCGAGGGCACGCCCGGTCGCCTCGGCGGCGGCGCGCAGCCCGGCGAGGGTGTAGGCAGGGCGTCCGATGACCGCGACGCCCTCGGCGAACTCCTCGCGCAGCCGGTCGAGTTCGCGATGTTCGTGCTCATCACCGAGGGTGGCGGTGCGCGCCAACAGTTCGTCCTCGACGGTGACGGCGGGCCCCCAGCCGAGCTTCGCATCGAAGTCCCGGAGCAGGGCGTATTCGCATCGGGCCGCGGCGGCCAGGTCCGACGCGCTGTAAACGATGCTGTCGTCGGTGACGAACACAGTAGCCACTGTAGGGGGAGAGGGCCACAGTGCGGCCGGATGCGGCGGCGTGCCGGTTCAGCGCGCGGTGTTGCCGATCAGCTCGACCGAGCTGCCATTCCAATGGAAGCGTACATTGGTGTTCAACCCGTTGATCCTGCTGGGGTAGGTTAGCGCCACCGTGTCACCGGTGGTTTGCGACGCGTCGATCCCGTTGAACCCATAGGTATCCGGCACTCCCTGCGGGATGAACTGCCCGAGGTGGAACAGCACCGCCCGGGTGGTCGCGTTGGGCTCATTGGTGTTGGCCTTGATGATCACGGCCGACAGTTGGGCGCACTGGTTGTAATTGCCGGCCAGCGGCTCCGGGTTCCAGGTCTGCTGACTGCGCGGATCGCGGGGCAAGTCGGAGACCACCTTGGCGATGATGGGCGAAGCCAGGTTGATCGCGCAAGGGTCGGACAGTGTGCTGGTGGCGGGCGACGCGGCCGGGATGGGGGTGGCCGGAGCGGTGATCGATGCGGTTGCCTTTATGCTGGCTTGCGGTGTCTTCGCGACCGTCGAGTCTCCCGAACCGCAACCCGATAACGTGAAGGCGGCCAGGAGGCCGGCGGTCAGCGGCTCGGGACGGCAGGGTAGGCACCACACATCGCGCCACCGTACCGGCATCGCGTGCAGCGGTGGGGCAGGCACTCCGCGTGCTGTAGCGCAATTCACGCGATCCATACGCGTCGCTACGCCCAGCTGCGCTGCGCTCGCGATCACCACTAAACTGCTTGCACGATGACAGTCCCCGACGGCTCGCCTGACGCGGCCGCTACGTCGTTTGCCGACCTGCAGATCCACCCCTCCGTCTTGTGGGCCATCGCCGACGTCGGATACGAATCGCCGACCGGTATTCAGGGGGCGACGATTCCGGCGCTGATGGCCGGTTCCGACGTCGTGGGGCTGGCGCAGACCGGAACCGGCAAGACCGCGCCCTTCGCAATCCCGATCCTGTCCAAGATCGAGACGTGACCAGTAAGGCGACCCAGGCCCTGGTGCTGGCGCCCACGCGCGAGCTGGCCCTGCAGGTCGCCGAGGCGTTCGGGCGCTATGGCGCCCACCTGCCGCAGATCAACGTGCTACCGATCTACAGCGGTTCGTCCTACACCGTGCAGCTGGCCGACCTCAAGCGCGGCGCGCAAGTCGTGGTCGGCACACCCGGCCGCGTCATCGACCACCTCGAACGCGGCACCCTCGACTTGTCGCGGGTGGGTTACCTGGTGCTCGACGAGGCCGACGAGATGCTCGCCATGGGTTTCGCCGAGGACGTCGAGCGCATTCTGTCCGAGACGCCGGAATACAAGCAGGTAGCGCTGTTCTACGCGACCATGCCCGCAGCCATCCGCAAGCTGAGCGCCAAGTACCTGCACGATCCTTTCGAGGTCACCTCCAAGGAGAAAACCGCTACCGCCAAGAACATTTCGCAGCGTTACATTCAGGTGGCCGGGCCACGCAAGATGGACGCGCTGACCCGCATTCTGGAAGTCGAGCCGTTCGAGGCGATGATCATCTTCATACGCACCCAGCAGGCGACCGAGGATGTTTCCGAAAAGCTCAGGGCACGAGGGTTTTCCGTGGCGGCCACCAACGGATACCTCGCACAACAACAGCGGGAACGCACCATAACCGCCCTAAAGGACGGCAGTATTGATATCTTGGTCGCCACCGATGTCGCGGCGCGGGGGCTGGATGTCGAACGCATTTCGCACGTCCCCAACTACGACATTCCGCACGACACCGAGTCCCATGTCCACCGCATCGGACGCATCGGCCGGGCTGACCGTTCGGGCGCCGCGGTGCTGCTCGTGTTGCCACGGGAACGCCATCTACTCAAAGCGATCGAGAAGGCAACGCGGCAAACGTTCACCGAGGCCGAATTGCCCACCGTCGAAGATGTCAACGCGCAACGGATGGCGAAATTCGCCGACTCCATCACCAGCGCGCTGGGCAGCCCGGGGTTGGACCTGTTACGCAAACTGGTGCAGGACTACGAACGCGAACACGACGTGCCGATGGCCGACATCGCCGCCGCGCTTGCGGTTCAGTCGCGCGACGGCGACGAGTTCTTGATGGCACCCGAACCGCCGCCCTGGCGCCGCGAGCGGGCCGACCGCGATGGCGAACGTCAGGGTCTGCCGCAAAAGTCAAGGGACATACGCTCATTCCAGACCTACCGGATCGCGGTGGGCAAGCGTCACAAGATCGGGCCGGGAGCGATCGTCGGCGCCATCGCCAACGAAGGCGGACTGCATCGCAGCGATTTCGGCCACATCGCCATCGGTCCGGATTTCTCGCTGGTAGAACTGCCCGCGAAGTTACCCCGAGCGACGCTGAAAAAGCTTGAACTGACCCGCATATCGAGTGTATTGACCGACCTTCGGCCTGACTGCGGGTCCGGCAAGTCGTCGGACAAGCCCTGGTGCGGCGGTGCCAAACCACGCCGAAGAGACGCCGAATGACCCTCTCCGACGAGCGGGACGCCCAGGGCGGACTCGAGCAAATCTCGCACGTCGACAGGGTGGCCTCCCTGACCGGCGTCCGCGCGGTGGCCGCGATCCTCGTGGTCGGCACGCACGCGGCCTACACCACCGGCAAGTACACGCACGGCTATTGGGGTCTGGTCGGCGCTCGGATGGAGGTCGGTGTGCCGATCTTCTTCGTGCTGTCCGGTTTCCTGCTGTTCCGTCCTTGGGTGAAGGCGGCCGTCCGCGGCGGGCCCGGACCGTCGGTGAGTCGCTATGCGCGGCACCGGGTTCGGCGCATCATGCCCGCCTACGTCATCACGGTGTTGTTCGCCTATGTCCTCTACCACTTCCGGGAGGCCGGCCCGAATCCCGGACACTCCTGGCTCGGTCTGATACGCAATCTCACGCTGACGCAGATATACACCGACGGCTACCTGGGCAAGTACCTGCACCAGGGCTTGACCCAGATGTGGAGCCTGGCGGTGGAGGTGTCGTTCTACCTCATCCTGCCGTTCCTGGCCTACCTGATGCTGGTGGTCATCTGCCGGCGGAGATGGAAGCCGCATCGGGTGCTGACCACTCTGCTGGCGCTAGCCGTGATCAGTCCGGCCTGGCTGGTTTTGGTGTACGCCGATCACTGGTTTCCCGACGGCGCGCGGCTGTGGCTGCCGACCTATTTGGCCTGGTTTCTGGGCGGCATGTTGTTGGCGGTGCTGGAGGCGATGGGGGTGCGCTGCTACGCGTTTGCGGCCATACCGCTGGCGATCATCTGCTATTTCATCGTCGCCACCCCGATCGGCGGCGCACCCACGACGTCGCCGGCATCGATGATGGAGGCGGTCGTCAAGACCGTCTTCTACGCCGTGATCGCCACCCTGGTGGTGGCGCCATTGGCACTGGGGAACCGCGGTTGGTATGCGCAGCTGCTGGCCAGCCGTCCGATGGTGTGGCTGGGCGAGATCTCCTACGAGATCTTCCTGATCCATCTGTTGAAGATGGAGTTCGCGATGGTCTACATCGTGCGGTCGCACGTCTATACGGGGCCGATGCTGTACCTGTTCGTCGCGACGCTGCTGGTGACGATCCCGCCGGCGTGGGTGCTGCACCGCTTCACCCGCGTACCCGGCTAATCAGCGACAGGTAGATAATCTAATCTAATTTAACTTCGTTGCACGGGATTGAGGCGTTACCGCGATGGGCGAACAGCGGACGTCACGGGGTTGGGCGGGGACGGTCCTGAAGCTGATGGGCGCCGGGGGACTACCGCCTCACCGTCACCGGCTGCCGCGAGATCGGCTCGCATTACCAGCGGCTCGATTTCGCGGCCGGCGGATTGTTCGCGCACCACGAGGTGCACCCGATGATGTGGATCCGGATGTGGTTCGCCGACGGCGACAAGCTGCATCAGCGGGGCTACACGCTGGTTGACCGCCCCGGTCGTCGACACCCTCAGCGTCGAGTTCGCCCTGCATGAGGGCATCGCCTCGCGGTGGGCCGCCGTGGCCGAACCCGGGGACACCATCGAGGCGACGGTGCTGGGCAGCAAGTTCGCGATACCGGATCCGGCTCCGGCCGGCTAAGTCATCGTCGGGGACTGTGCCTCGCTGCCGGCGATCAATTCGCTGCTCGCTTCGATCGGGCGACGTTTCGGCGCAAGTGTTCTTATAGGCCGGTCGCGACGAGAACCGGGACCTGCCGGTGACGCCGGGCGCCGACATCACCTGGGTGCCGCGCACGAACGGCGGAGGAGGGCTGCTGGACGCGGTACGGTCGGCGGCGTTCGACGCGGGTGACCACTTCGGCTGGGTGGCTTGCGACAGTCGCACCACCTGCTCGGTGGCCAAAGCATTTCGGTAAGATTTCGGCATTCCACACAAATCTATCAAGGCGCAAGCCTATTGGGTGGCCTGAGCCATGGCCAGGAAATCCCTGCCGGCTAACCGCAGACCTCGGCCGGGTACCATGATCGGGACGACGAATTCTTCGATCATCGCTCGTTTTCCTGGTCGGCGTCGCGTCCGGATACATCAGCAGCGAGATGATCACCCGAACCGTCCAGCGGGCCCGGCGCTGTACGGCGGCGGGATCGTCGCGGCCTAGCGAATGCAGAAACGCGGTTGCCAGGGCCGCGATCACGTCGGATTCTCCGGCCAGCTCACCGGCGACGGGTGGGCGAGTGGTGGCGAACCAGGACGACAGCGCGGGGCTTTCCCGTACCATCGCCAACGTGACCAGGATGCTTTCGATCAGTCTTTCCCGCGGGTCCTCGACGGCGGCGGTGCGCGCCGCGATCTCCCGGCCTAGTTTCCCGGTGGATGTACGCGATGCGCAGCGCCTTGCGATTGTCGAAGTAGCGGTACAGCGTAGCGCGGGAACATCCTGCGGCCCTTGATATTTCTGGGCCCAATCCTCTTCGGGTACACCGAGATAATGTGCGACGACCAGCGAGCGCAGTGGCTTGAACAGCTCGGTGACTATATCGCCGCCGCCGTCGGCGCGCGGCTTCTCGATGCGCTGCACGACGAATTCAGAAACCTTGGGCTCGACCGCCTCGACCTGGCGAGGAGTGAACCCTCGCGAGACCAACTTGCGAAACTCGGTGTGGGACGGCGGGTCCTGCATGACGAATGGAGGATTGTCTTGCAGCCCAATCATATCCACGTCGACGTAATTGACCGTCAGCCCCTGCGTGGAGGAGAAAACGTGTCGTGGTCCCGGGCCGCGGACCATACGTCGACATGCCGGGACAGCACGCAGTAGTCGTGCTCGGGATGCTTTGGGGGCAGCACGTGATGCATCGGGTCGTAGTCGCGCAGTGCCCTGTACGTCGGCCAGGGTTTGGGCCAGGTGTCAGCGGTGACCAGCCTAGACCATGACCGGCACATTGTGAGACATAACCGGCGTCATGTCTCATTGGTACGACACTAGTCGTACGATGTCAACTGCCGATCGCCACCGGGCCAGCCGCCGACCGTCGATGAAGCTAGATCGCCGACCCGGGGTTGAGGATGCCGAGCGGGTCGAGGGCCTGCTTGATGCGCTGGTTCAGTGACATCACGTCGGGTCCCAGGTAGCCGTCCAGCCACGGCCGCTTCAGCCGACCGACCCCATGCTCACCGGTGATCGTCAGGTCGTGCTCCTTGGCGATGTCGGCAATTCCGGTGACCAGGCTGCCCAGGGCCGGCAGCGGCACCCCGACGTCTTCGAGCAACAGCGAACCCTTGGCCTCGACCGCGGGAATGCAGAACCGCCGGGCGGCGACGAATGCCTTGCCCCCATCCGGATCGCTGGTGCTGAAAACGTCCGTCGCCTTGTGCTCAGCGAACACCGCCGAGATCAGCTCGGCGTCCTTGTTGCCGGTTCGGCCCCGCTCGTCGGAGCCGGCCACCAGCATGGCGGCCGCGTTGCGGTCGAGGTCCATCCGCAGGGTGTCTTCGACGGCATTGATCGACGCCTGGTCCATGAACTCGAGCATCGAGGGCCGCAGCTTCCCGGTGACCGCGAGCACCGCGTCGGTCGCCGATTCCAGTGTCGCGAAGCTGGCCACCACGACGCTCGAGGTGCTCTGGGCGGGCAGCAGCCGCAGCGTCACCTCGGTTACGATGCCCAGCGTGCCCTCGCTGCCGACGAAGAGCTTGGTCAGGCTCAGTTCGGCAACATCCTTCAGGCGTGCGCCGCCCAGCCGAACCGCGGTGCCGTCGGCAAGCACCACCTGCATGCCCAGCACGTAATCGGTGGTGACGCCGTACTTCACGCAGCAGATGCCGCCCGCGTTGGTCGCGATGTTGCCGCCGATGCTGCAGATCTCGTACGACGACGGATCGGGCGTATACCACAGGCCGTATTGGGCGACCGCCTTTTTAACTTCCGCGTTGAGCAGCCCGGGCTGGCACACCGCGGTACGCGTAACGGGGTCGACGGTGATGTCGCGCATTTTCTCCGTCGACAACACGATCCCGTTCGCCAGTGCCGTCGCGCCGCCGGACAGGCCGGTGCCGGCACCGCGGGGCACGACCGGCAACCTTGTGGGCGGTGGCCCAGCGCATCACCGCCTTCACTTCTTCGGTGCGGCGCGGCCGCACCACGGCCAGTGGTGTGCCTGCGGAGGGGTTGAAGGCGCGATCCTGCCGGTAGCCTTCGGTGATGGCCGGATCGGTGACCACCGTCCCCTCGGGCAGGCTGGCGATCAGGTTGGCCATGATGTCTGCATTGACTGTGATACTCACGGGCCGATTTTACGTGGCGGAGCCCTCAGCAACGCGGCGTCGCGGTCGAGCTCGCGCAGTGACGGCAGCCCGCACGCGACCAGCCCGACCAGCAGGATCGGCACCGCCAGTGCCAGAAACGTCGTCCGCAGCCCGGCGGTGCCGGCGAGCGGGCCGGCCACCAGCAACCCCAGCGGGCCGGCGGCGAACGTGAGTCCGGTCATCACCCCGACGACCCGCCCGCGCAGATGCTGCGGTGCCCGGGTCTGCATCACGTAGTTGTAGATGGGCTGGATCGGCCCGTAGACCAGCCCGGTCACCGCGCACAGCCCCAGAATCACCGGCAGCGGCGGAAGGAACGCGATCGCGACGGACACGGCACCGAAGGTCAGGGTCGCGGTCAGCACGGCCATGCGCCGCCGGGTGTACTTCGACAACCCGGCGTAGCCCAGCGCGCCAACCACACCGCCGGTCCCCAGCGCCATCAGCGCCCAGCCCAATTGCGTGGGCTGGCGATGGTCGCTGAAGTACTTGGGAAACAGCACGCTCTCCATCGGCAGATACAGGGCCGTCACGACCAGGTCGATCAGCCCGAGCGTGCGCAGCACCCGCAGGTTCCACACGAAACGCAGGCCTTCGGCGACGCCGGACACCAGCCCTTCGGGCCGGGTGGTGGCGTGTGGCCTGCCGGTGCCCTCCAGTCGCAGCGCGCCGATCGCCAGGAACGCCAAGCCGAAGCAGCCGGCGGTGAGCCACATCGTGTTGGCGCCGCCGACGACGGAGATCATCAGACCACCGATCCCCGGGCCCACGATGTGGGCCAGGTCCAGGATGGCTTCGTAGACGCTGTTGGTGCGATCCAGCGACCAGCCGGCGCGGGCGGCCGCCTCGGGCAGCATCGATTGGCGCGCGGTGGTTCCGGCCGGGTCGAAGGCCGCCGAGCAGAAGGCCAGCGCGGCGAGCGCGGCGACGCTGTTGATCGCGTCCGCGCCGACGGACCCGGTGAGCACGGGGACGGCGGCCACCGCGCTGCCGGACAGCAAATCGGAGACCAGCGAGACGCGGCGTCGCCCGAAAAAGTCGACGGCGGTGCCCGCGACCAGGGTGGATCCCACTAGTGGCAGCGTCATTGCGGCGGCCACGATCGAGGCGTCGCGTGCGCTGTCGTGCTGCTGCAATGCCAGCCAGGGGAAGGCGACCAACGAAATGCCGGTACCCGCGGTCGCCACCAGCGTGGCGAACAGAATCAGAAGGGCCGGTCCGCGGCTAAAACGTGTCATGACTATCGCCGGGGCAATCTAACCCCGAAACCGGACGCGGCGAACGCCGAATTTCGTGGTCCCGCCACGCGAATGCAGGATATCTACGTGCTTGCTCATCCGAACACCGGGGTGGCGTTCGATTCGCCGGTGCCACCGGGTAGCGGGTGGCCCGGTGATCCGGCCACCCGGCTCACCCCCGCAGCCGTCGATGCCGCACAGGTTCGGGCGCTGGCCTGGGCCGCCGGTTCGGTGCCGGAACTGGACGCCCTGGTCAGCGTATGCCAAGCTTGCCCGCGCTTAGTCACCTGGCGTAAGGATGTTGCCGTCACGAAGCGGCGCGCGTTTGCCGATCAACCGTATTGGGGCCGACCGGTCCCGGGTTGGGGATCGCAGCGCCCGCGCATTTTGATCGTGGGACTGGCGCCGGCGGCCCACGGCGCCAATCGAACTGGGCGGATGTTCACCGGTGACCGGTCCGGCGACCAGCTGTACGCCGCGCTGTACCGGGCCGGACTGGTGAACCAACCGACTAGCGTGGACGCCGCAGACGGTTTGGCAACCAAGCAGATCCGCACCACCGCGCCGGTCCGGTGCGTGCCGCCGGCCAACGTACCGACCCCGGTCGAGCGCGACACCTGCTGGCCGTGGCTGGAATCCGAATGGCGGCTGCTCCGTGAGCATGTCCGCGTGGTAGTCGCCCTGGGCGGGTTCGGCTGGCAGATCGCGCTGCGTCTGCCCGGTTCCACCGCTACACCCAAGCCGCGGTTCGGCCACGGCGTTGTTGCTACGCTGCCGTCCGGTGTGCGGTTGCTGGGTTGCTACCACCCGAGCCAGCAGAACATGTTCACCGGTAGGCTTACGCCCGTAATGCTCGACGACATCTTCATTGAGGCGAAGAAGCTAGCAGGAATCAAGTGACCGAAATATTGATTTCCGGGGCCAGCATCGCCGGTACAACAGTGGCATATTGGCTTGGACAGCACGGCTTTTCGGTCACCGTGGTGGAACGGCATCCCGGGCTGTGCCCCGGCGGGAAGGCGATCGACGTGCGCGGCCCGGCACTGACGGTGCTGGACCGGAGGGATTGCTTAGTGCCGTCGCAGACCGAAAGACGGGCATTTGTTGGGTCGTCCGTCGTCGACCGCGACGGCAACGAGCTGTCCCGCGACACCGAGTCGACACCCACCGGCGGTCCCATCGACAGTCCCGACATCGAGTTGCTCTGCGACGACCTGGCCTAGTTGCTTTACGGCGCAACGCAGCCCGACACGGAGTACCTCTTCGACAACACTATCGACGCGCTGGACAACCGTGGGCCGGCCGTCGACGTGACCCTACAAACGTTCGCCGGCGCGCAGCTTCGATCTGGTGATCGGCGCCGACGGTTTGCACTCCAACGTGCGCCAACTGATTTTCGGTCCGGAAGAGCGGTTCATCAAGAGGCTCGGCGCCTACGCCGCGATCTTTACGGTCCCCAATTTTCTGGACCTCAACTTCTGGCAGATGTGGCACTACGGCGACACCACGATGGCCGGGGTGTACAGCGCCAGGCACAACGCCAAGGCGCGCGCCATGTTGGGCTTCATGGACACCGAACTGCGAATCGACTACCGGCGACATCGAAGTGTCAGTACGACGAGATCGAGCGGCGGATGACCGACGAGGGCTGAGTGCTGCCGCAGCTGCTGAACTTCATGCGCTGCGCGCCGGATTTCTACTTCGACGAGATGGCGCAGATCGTGATGGACCACTGGTCGATCGGCCAGGTGGCGCTGGTCGGTGACGCCGCGTACTGCTGTTCGCCGCTGTCCGGCCAGGGCACCGGTGTCGCGCTGTTGGGTGCCTACATTCTGGCCGGCGAACTCAAACGCGCGCGGGTGGGCGACTGGGTCGACCACGGCGTGGTGTTCGCAAGCTATTTCAAGCACTTCCACGACTACGCCGAGCGCACCACAATTCCTGGCCACCGACAACATTCCCCGGTGGCGCGCGATTTCGCAGGATACAGTTTGAGACCATCGTGAACTCGTTCACGCTCGGCACTTACTGAGCGGGAACGTTTCCCCGGCCCGGAAGCGTTGTGGCAGTCGTGTGTCTCTGCGTTGGCTTTGATCTTGGGCTGTTAGTTACAGCGTTGGCTGGTCACCTTCGAAGAGCGCAGCGCGCAGCTCCTCGATGAGGTTGGGATCGGTTTCGCGGTACGCCTCGAACATCGAGTCATACACCGCGATCTTGCTCATCGCGGATTTGGCGTGCGACATTGCTGCCTCGTCGCGGCTGAGTAGCTCTTGCGGGTGCTCGCAATGGTCGGGGCACAGCGCAATCGCGATTCGCGTATCGACGCGCAAGGTCAACGGATCCATCGCGAACGGTTCGTCCAGTGCTTCGAGCAGGCGCCTCGCCTGAGCGTGGGCGCCGATGAGGTCGGAACCCTCGGTCAGCAGGATGGCGAACTCGTCGTCGCCCACCCGTGCGAGCAGGTCGTCTTGACGCACGCTGGCGGCAAGGCGTTCCGCGATGTTACGCAACAACTCATCGCCGAAACGACGGCCGAGTAAGTCGCTGATCTCTTGAATCTCGTAGAGCTTGACCAACAGCAATGCTTTGCGTGACGACGTCCGCAGTGCCGAATCGGGATCGTTCGGCGACGTGCCGTCGGACAGGGAGGTCAACGCCGTCGCCAACGAACGGTGGTTGGGCAGCGTCGTCAGCTCGTCAGTCATGGCGTGCCTGTAGTTTTTCCGATCATACTGGCGTCGCGCAGCGTCAGCGAGAAGCGCACCGCCGCGGCGATCAAGTTAAGGGTCGCGAATGCCGTCGCCAAATACGAATTTTCGTCAATCAGCGCAACGCAGAGCGCCACCACGGTGCACGCCACTGGGATCGCGTAGGAGCCAAATCCGCGCTGCAGCTTGGGTGCCGGCACGGGCGTGGGCACCCAGCTTGCCAGCGCGAGCAGCAGCGCCGCAGCGGGCCACGCGGCATCGAGCGTGGTGCCGACCCGATCGGCGCCGGCTGCGCTCCGCCGAGACGGACGACGTCGGCGATGGCGAATCCGGCCAGTCACGCGACAACCATCAGTCAGCGAAATTTGTTGCGCAAAACCACTAATGGCAAGATGCCGCCGGACAGCGCAGCAGCGCGAGGTCGCCCCATAGATACAGCAGGCCGACCAAGACGGTGTCCGGCCCGGGCGACGCGCCCGCATCGAGTGGACAGCCACCGCCGCGATGGCCAGGCCGCAGATCAACGGATCGAGCCGGATCGGGATCGGCACCGCGGCCAGGCGCGGGCGCAGCAGTAGCAGCACACCGGCGTAGATAAACGGGTAGAACGCAAGGTATTCCGCGTCGGTGACGGACGGTGAGTGCCCGGTAGGTACCTGCAGGGCGTAGACGACGTCACCGATTCCGGAACATGTCATGTCGGCCGCGATCAGGGCCCAGGCCTACCGGTCGGTCATGATGCGGTGCGCACGCACCAGAATCAACCCGGCGGCGACCAGGTTCAGAGTGGCATAAAGCCCCTTGGGGAAGGGGGTGTCGTGTTGGGCGTTGATGCCGGCGCGACGGTGAAGCCGATGCTCGGACGGACGGCGACGGGGACTCCATCGATCACGATCGGCGCGGAAAGCCTCGAGCACGTCGTGCGCGGCCACTTGGGAGTCCTCGACGGAACCTTCGAGCAGTACCGCGAATTCGTCGCCGCCGAGGCGCGCGATGAGGCAACGGTCGTGTAGTGTCCGGTGGAGCCGTCCGGCGACCGGGATGAGAAGTTCGTCGCCCGCCGGATGTCCCAGGTCGCCGTTGACCGCTTTGCAGTTGTCGAGATCGAGGCACAACACCGCGATCGGATAGCTGTCGTCCTGCCGAGCGGCAACGGCCTCTTCCAGTCGATGCAGGAAATGCGCACGGTTCGCCAGCCCGGGGTCAGGCTGTCCCGGAGTGCTTCCCGCGCCACGACGGCCAGCAGGTCCTGGTTCTCGGCGAGCGCGATGAACTGCCGGACCAGCACCGCGGCGACGAGTATGCCCAGCAGCGCCGTCAGCACTCCGTGCTCGGCCCGGGCGACCGCGCTCCAACCGACGATCGCGGCCAGCAAGAGCGGAATGTAGGGCAACCACAGCAGCGCACGCGACAGCACCTCATTTCACGAAACCGTGTCGGTGGCGGGAGGTCCCCTGACGCTGGCCAAGGCGGCCAGCGCGATCATCCCGAGTCCGGCCACCCGGCCCAGGTCGCCCAGGTCGTTGACGTGGTAGCTGCCGATGCCGGTGTCGAACACCATGGTGATGTCGGCGATGCTGATCGTCGCGATGCCGGCGGCCACCAGGGCCCGGCTCGGCCGCTCGCCGGGCCGGGCCCGCGACAGCATCAGGATCGCTGTCGTCATCAGGATGCCGTCGTTGTCAACCTGCGCGACCGTCGCGACCCGCGAGCCGTTGTCGTGATGCACCTGCTTGTCCAGCACGAACACCCACGAAATCACCAGCAGCGAGCTGATCAGGATGAGTCCTTCCAGCACCAACCGCCGTGAACTGTGCCCGAGACAGGTTGGACAACAGCACCAATGACGTCATGGCCCCGAAGGGCCACAACAGC
Organism: Mycobacterium tilburgii; assembly: GCF_902168065.1. GTDB lineage: Bacteria > Actinomycetota > Actinomycetes > Mycobacteriales > Mycobacteriaceae > Mycobacterium > Mycobacterium tilburgii. The sequence continues at coordinate 26,252 of NZ_LR655716.1, forward strand.
AGCACGATTTCGGCGGCGGCCGTGTGGATGGCGTGATCGAGCTGGGAACGCACGTCGTAGAACGCCTAGATGATCTCGCCGACGGCCCACCCCAGTTGGGCCGTGACCATCGCCAGCCAGCCGTATCGGCGACGGCCTTGCGCGTAGCGGGCGGCGCGGAGCCCGCACACCGCACCGATCAGCAGGCTGCCGGCCAGCGCGACTCGTCGACCGGCCGGGTCGCGTAGGCGCTCTCCCAGTCCCGCACCGAGGAGATGATGATCAGCAGCCCGGCCAATAAGGTAGCCGGCGACCACGAGCCAGCCCACGTGAGCGGACAGCACGAAGCGCTGCCACGCATTCCCCGCCCAGCGCTTCATTGCTGCTCCAGCCGATCTGCCCCCGAGGTGAACGCATGGAAGCCCCACCACTGCTAGCAGTAAAACGGCCCCGCCGGGTTATCTCGTGCTTTTGTGCAGGTTGGTGCCATTACGTGGGCGTCAGCGCGACGACCGGGATCGGTCGCGACGTCCGGCTCTGATAGCCGTTGTACCGGTTCGCGTTGTTCTTGTTCACGATGCCCCACACCCGCGCGTAATCGGGGTCATCCGCGGTGATCACGCGTGCGGTGACCGGGAATCGCCGCGGGCCCACGTTGATCTCGCATTCCGGGCGTTTACGCAGGTTGTAGTACCAGCCGGGGGCGGTGTCGCTGCCGCCGTAGGACGCGACGATCAGGTATGAGTCGCCGTCCTTGGCGTAGGTCAGGGTGGAGGAGCGCTGCTGACCGGTCTTGGCGCCGATGGTGCGCAACAGCAAACTGTCCGGGATTCCGGGTACGTGGTGACCGATCCGGCCGTCGGTCTTGCGGTACAACGTGTCGTGGATGCGCAGTAGCGGGGCCAGGAATAGTCGCTCCAGCGCAGTGAGGTCGCTCATGTCGTCCGTTCTACTGACTGGCATCGATGCGTGCCAGCGCGTCGCGCCGGATCTGCCCGGTGGTCTCCTGGTCGGGGTCGCGTCGGAGCAACATTCCTTTGGCCACCGACAGCTTGTCGCCGTGGCGGCGCGGCAACACGTGCAGGTGGGATGTGGAAGACCGTCTGGAAGGCCGCGCCGCCGTCGTTGATCGCGATATTGGTGGCGTCGGCCAGCTCGGTGGCCCGGGCGGCCCGCGCGATCCGTTGGCCCGTGGCGATCATACCGGCCAGCGTCTCCGGCGGGTGTCGGTCAGGTCGACGCTGTGCCGCTTCGGGATCACCGGCGTGTGTCCGCGCGTGAACGGCCGAATGTCGAGGATCGCCAGGTAGTCATCATCTTCGCAAATCTGGATGGCCGGGGCTTCGCCGGCGATGACCGCACAGAACACGCAGGACATGTCGCCACGGTACTGGTTGCCGTGAGCCGGGAGTTACGCTGCCGCAGTGGATGCTCGCGAACTTGCCTTCACCGGCGCGGGTGCACTGGCACGAATGCTCGCCTACGGGGAGGTCAGCGCCCCGGACCTGCTCAAGGTGTACCTGGACTGGATCGCCCGGTTGGACAGCGAGCTGCGCTGCTATCGCGTGGTGCTGGCCGACAGCGCCCGCGAGGATGCCGAGGCCGCCCAGGAGCTCCTCGACGCGGGCGAGCGGTTTCCGCTGCTCGGTGTTCCGATTGCGATCAAGGACGATGTTGACGTCGCCGGCGAGAATCTCGGCCGCACGCTGGGCGGTAGTAGCGGCAGTAGCGCGGCGGCGTTCGCCGCCGGCCTGGCCCCGCTGGCGCTGGGTTCCGACGGTGGCGGTTCGATTCGCATCCCGTCGTCGTGGTGCGGCCTGTTCGGCGTGAAGCCGCAACGTGATCGGGTTTCCCTGGAGCCGCACGACAACGCCTGGCACGGGCTGAGCGCCAACGGACCGATCACCCGGTCGGTGCTGGACGCGGCGATATTTCTGGACCCCACCTCGAAGGTGCCCGGCCCGGACGGCGAACTCATCGCAGCGGCCACCCGAGCGCCGGGCAAGTTGCGAATTGCGTTGAGCACCAAGGTTCCTACGCTTCCGGTGCGCGTCGGGTTCCAGCAGTTGGCCGCGGTCGAGCAGGCCGGTGCGTTGCTGCGCGAGCTGGGCCACGAGGTCATTACCGGCGACCCGGACTATCCTGTGGCTCAGATCTTCGGGAACTTCGTGCCCCGTTATCTGCGGGGCATCAGCGATGACGCAGACGCGCAGGCCCACCCGGAGCGGCTCGAGCCCCGAACCCGCAACATGGCGCGCGGGCTCGTTTTTCTCCGACCGGCGCATCGCGGCCCTGCGCGGCGCCGAGGAGCGGGTCGCCGCCAGGATCCAGTCGATCTTTGATGACGTCGACGTCGTTCTCACGCCGGGCACCGCGACCGGTCCGTCGCGCATCGGCGCGTATCGCCGCCGGGGCTGGGTGTCGACGCTGCTGTCTGTGGCACAACAGGTTCCGTACTTTACTTTCCGGTCTGGATGCGCGCCACGCCGCCAGCTTGACGTTCGGGTTTGGTGTCGTGCGCGGGACTAGTCGACGGCAGCCGCCTGTAACCGCGCCGCGGGTGCGCAGGCACCCTTCGGTGATACACCTCGGCCGCCTTGGCGCCGTTGAAGTAGACCCGGGTTATGGCCGGGTAGCTGGCGTAGAAGTCGGCAAAGTCGTTGACCACCAAGCTTTTAGGATCGATGCAGAATCGGCGCTACCGACGCGGCAGCAGCTGCGTAGCACGCCCCACAGCGCAACGCCGTCTGCACGCAGTGCGGTCAGGCGGGCCTGCTGGTACGGCGCGGCCGGGTCGAAGTCGAGCAGCTCACCAGTGATGTACCAGAACGCATTTCGCTGGATTGGCGTAGTACTGGCCGGCCGCCAGCGACTGGGCGCTCGGGAACGAGCCCAGGATTAACACCCTGGCTCGGTCGTCGACCGCGGGCGGCAGCCCGTGCAGTAGCGGGAGGTCATCACCTCCCATCATCGCGCGTCGGCGATACACGTTGGCCACGTGGACGAGGTGGTCTACCGGAACATCGACGACCCGCTCGACGGGCTCGAGGGCTCGATCCGCAGCGAACGCCGAGCTGGTGGGCTGGCTGCTGGACCAGGGTATCACCGCCGAGGAGATCCGGGCCACCAACCCGCCGCCGCTGCTGGCTACCCGGCAACTGATCGGCGACGACGGCACCTACGTGTCGGCGCGCGAGATCAGCGAGCAGCACGACGTCGACCTGGTGCTGTTGCAGCGCGTGCAGCGGGCGATCGGCCTGGCCCGGGTGGACGACCCCGACGCGGCGATCCACATGCGCGCCGACGGCGAGGCGGCCGCGTTCGCGCAACGTTTCGTGAAGCTGGGCCTCGATCCCGAACGCTGGGTCAGCTCGCCGGCCGGTTGGCCAGCCTGGCTCGCGACGTGACGGTGCCGCCGGTGCGGTTCATCAAGACGATCGGGGACGCGGTGATGTTAGTCTGCCCCGAGCCCGAGCCGCTGCTCGATGTCGTGCTCAAGCTTGTCGAGGCCGTCGACACCGACAACGACTTCCCGCGGTTGCGGGCGGGGGTGGCCGCTGGGATGGCGGTGAGCCGGGCCGGCGACTGGTTCGGTAGCCCGGTCAATGGCCAGCCGGGTCACCGGGGCGGCGCGCCCCGGCACCGTTCTGGTGTCGGAATCGGTGTGGGAGGCGATCAGCGACGCGGGGAACTACGCCGTGTCGTTCGCCGGGGCGTGCCGGCTTAAGGGAGTGAAGAACGAGGTCAAGCCGTTCCGGATTCGCCGCGGCACCGACGGCGACGGAGGCTGATTTGCCCTGGTCACGTGGGCAGGCCCAGGCGGCGCTGGGGCGTCTGACACGGTCCGACGCGGTCGGCTCCTTCCCCGCTGCCGACACATTGAACGGCCGCTTCCGGGCCTGCTTCGCTGTCAAAAATACGCCGTTGAGTGGGCCATATCAACGGCCTTCCGATCCGGGGAACCTGTCGGAGGCCGTTCATCGTTCGCCCTGGGCGAACGGCTGGTACACCGTGATGCAATAATTATAATAATATCATCATACCATTCGCATGGGCGGCGGTACGGTCGCCCCGGGGGCTGGCAGCAGACGCAGCAACCCGACGCCAGCGGTGCGGCGGAATGGTTCGCCAGCGTTTCCGCTTCGCTGACGGTCGCTAGATGCTGTTGACTTCGTCGACGATCTGGCCGGCTTGATTGCTGATGTGGTATCCACACGCGTTGATGTCGACGACGATGTTGTTCGCCACGCTCATCGCGTGCTCACATTTCGAGCCGTGTCTTCCTGAGGCTGCAGCACCGAGATTTTCGGTGGACTGCCCTGGATTTGGCGAATGTCCACCGATAGGTCTTGTTGCTCGAGTTCGTCATCGTCGCCGTCTGTCCGGCGCAGCTCTTCCATTTGCCGGCTTCGCTTTGCAGAAACGCGTTGGCCTTGTCGGCGGTCGGATAGGCCACCACCGCCTGGTTGACCCAGTGGTCGTTGTTGTCGCCTGGTTCGGACGACACCATGCCGTTGATGCCCGTGTAGCGGCTCCCGGCGTATACGGTCCTGGGTGGTGTACAGCGCTCCCTGACAGTCGGGTATCGACACCGTCATCGAGGAAGGAGGTGCCCATCGACGTGATCGGCTTGCTGGGCTGAATGTTCGTCGCACCCATGATCGTTTTGATCTCCGAGGGGCTCAGCAGTAAGGAGTTCAGCCGGGTGGCCGCGATCGGGTCGGGCGGCGGCTTCGGGTCGGGGATGATCAGCCAGATGGCCACGGCGCTGACCACCACCACAGCCGCCGCGATGGTCGGCCACGAATTGCGTTTCGGTTTCTGCGGCTGTCCCGGGGCTCATGGCGCGTGGCCGACCGGCTGAACGGGCGGCAGGTTGCCCGGTGGCGGGCCACCCCAGTTGCCGCCGCTGCCTTGGAAATACGCCGGGCTGGGGACGGGCTGGCTCGGGGTCGGAGCGGGCGGCACCGGTGTGCTCGGCGGTGCCGGCGGAGCCGCCTCGGTGGCCGCGATCGTCGGCGGTTGCACGAGATTCGGGCCGCCGGGCAAGGTGGCTTCCTGGCTGCGGCGCAGGATGTTGTCGGCGTGGTCTTGGTCGGGGGCGCTGAGGGCCTCGTGGGCGGCTAGCGCAAGATCGCCGGCGCTGGCGTAGCGCTCCTCGGGTTTTGTCCATGCCGCGCGCGATCACCGCGTCAAAGGCCTTGGAAATGCCGGACCGCACGTTGCTGGCCCGCGGGATGGGGTCGCTGGTGTACGCCCGGACCAACTCGCCGGCGGTGCTCGCACGATACGGTGGCGTGCCTGTCAGGCATTCGTACAAGACGTACGCCAACGCGTACACATCGGCGCGGTAGGTCACCTCGCCGTTGGGGAACCGCTCGGGCGCCATGTATTTACACCATGTATTTACAGGTGCCCACCGCGGTCCGAGTTGGGTTGTGTTCGGCCTCGTAGACCTCGCCCATTCCACCGCGTCCGAGCAGCCGCTTCAGGTGGTAGGGCCCGAACGTCGACCCGACCCGCGAGTCCTGCTCCTCGCTCATCGTTGACCCTCCAGACCAACGGCGGACCCGCCGACCATATCAACAATTTTCGGCAGATCCCCGTCCCGTAACCACCGTGATCAGCAACCATCACGGTAAGCCGTGGCCGACCGGCCGGCAGGGCAATTCGAGGATCGAAATGCGTTGGGCGGCCTGGTAATGCCGTTGGCGCCCAGGGGTACTGGGCGGCCGAGGCGGCGATCAGAGTGAAACTGGTTGTGCGGCAGTGAGTTAGGGTTATAGCGTCACCTACCAGCCCTTCCGGGTTCGCTGCGCGGCGTTACCTGCCAATACCGTGTCATTGCCTGTCAGTGTGCTACTCATTGTGATACCAACCCGGCCGATTCGGTGAAAACGCGAACGGCCTGTGTGCCGCGGCGCGGCGACCCCGCTGCGGCACACAGGCACCAAAATGTCTTTCCCGGCAGGGGAACCCAACGCTAGGTGGTGAACACCAGCAGCTGCTTGCTGGAGTCCTACGCCTGCAGTAACAGCGCCATTGGGATCTGCTCGTCGCGGCCCTGGGGTGTACCGCTGTAGTTGAGGTGCACGATGTCGTCGGCGGTGTCCACGCCGGTCACCACTACGGCGTGACCACCACGCGGATTACCGTTTTCGTCTTTGGTTTCGACGGGCTGGCGCCAGATCAACTCGGCGTTGACGCTGAACGATCACCTTGTGGCCCTCACTCAGCTGCTGCTCGATCCCCTAGATGCCCGCGAGGAAGCCGTCCTGCGCGGCATGCTCCTTGTTGGAGATCTCGGCGTGGATCTTGTATAGCTTCAAGCAGGGTGGGGATGTCGGCAAGATTCACGGTGGTGCACGGCGGCCGGGCGTCAGCCGGGCTTGGTCGCGGTGACGGTCTTTCCCAGTCGGACATGGTCAGCGTCACCGAGGTGTCATTCGTCGGGCGAATCTGAAGCTGCACGATATGGGCGGACCCGTCGGAGGCGATCCAGACCATGGTGGGCACCGTCGTGACGCTCTGAGCGGTCAGCATGGACCCGGCAAGCGTGGCGATATCGTCCGGCGGAGGAGTTGCCGGTGATCTTGGTGGTTGCCACGCCGTTGACCTGTTCGGTGCCCGCCACCGCGCCGCCTTGGAGTTTGGCCAGCAGGTTGGCCAGCCCTTTGTTCGGATCGAACAGCACCGAGACGTTGTAGATCGAGGCGCCGTTGCCGAAGTCGGTGAAGGTGCCGGGTTATCCCAAATCGGAGTACAGTTGACCGTCGACGTAGACGAACTTCGCGTCCTGGGGCGTTTTGCCGACGATCCGCGATGCATTGCCGGTGGCCATGGTCTGCGGGGTGTTGGAGATGTCGCCCTCGAGCTTGGTCACCCGCAGGTTCGGCACGTCGCCTTGTACGGTCACGGTGACGTGTATCCTGGCGACTTTGGCCATTGCATCGGTGGCCTGCTTGAGCAACGTGGCGGCCTCATTGCTCGATGTGGTGACCGTGGTCCCGGGCGGTCTGCCGCTGTTGGAATTGCTGGAACAGCCACCGACAATGAAAACGAGCGAGTGCGGCGGCGGTGACGGTGCGAGGCGAGAGCTTCATCGACATCTCCTTGGGGTAATCGGCCAGAGCTGCTTCTTGAATAGCAAACCCCGGCGCGGCAAAGCAACAGCTGACAAACGCATTCCTCTGATTGAGGCGGATTTTCACTCATGCGGATGAAAGTTCCGAAACATGATGAATGGGGAGGGGATCCCGGTTACCGAGATCCCTCATTCGGGTTGGTGAGTACTTAGGTGAGTTGTGACGCGTACTGTGGGCAGTAGGCCTTGGTCGCGTCGACGACGAAGTAGGCCGCCTGGTGACTGGTCATCCGTTTGCTTGAGGATCTCGGTGGCGATGTGTCGGTCCCGGTCTTGCCGGCGGCCAGCTCTCGGCACACCTGGTGGCCTTTCCGGACCGCTTTGGCGAGCGAGGTGAAGGAGATGCCGAGTTTGTCCATCTGGGAGAGGAACGCGTCGTCGGCAGTGGTGGCCGCGGCGGTGCCGGCGGTGCCCAGTGCGACCATCCCGATGGCGGCGGCCCCGATCATGGTCCCGGCAACAGTCTTGATGCGGTGAGTGAACATTGCAGTGATCGTTTTCAGGTGCGGTTGGGGTGCTGATGCGACTAGGGTCAGCGCCGCGCCTAAGGGGATCCTCAATAACTTCTTGGCGTCGTTTCAGTAACGTCTCAGCCTGGCCGAACTAGGCTTGGCTCATCGCATAGTAGGCGCCCCGCCGCGCCATCAGTTCGGCGTGATTGCCTTGCTCGACGATACGTCCCGCCTCGAGCACCACGATGAGGTCGGCATCGCGAATCGTCGAAAGGCGATGTGCGATAACGAAACTGGTGCGGTCCCGGCGAAGTTCGAGCATGGCTCGTTGAATCAGCGCCTCGGTGCGGGTGTCCACCGAGCTGGTGGCTTCGTCCAGGATCAACAATTGCGGGCGGGCCAGGAACGCGCGCGCGATCGTGATCAGCTGCTTCTCGCCGGCGCTGATGTTGTCTCCGCCGCCGCTGACCCGGGTCTGGTAGCCGTTCGGCAGCGTGTGCACAAAGCGGTCCACGTTCGCCGCGGTGGCCGCCTCGATCACCTCGTCAGGGCTGGCATCGGGCCGTCCGTAGGCGATGTTCTCGGCGATGGTGCCGTCGAACAACCAGGTGTCCTGTAGCACCATGCCGATGCGGGAGCGCAGGGCCTGCCTGCGCACCGTGGTGATGTCGACGCCGTCGACGAGGATACGTCCGGAATCGGGATCGTAGAAGCGCATCAGCAGGTTCACCAGGGTGGTTTTCCCGGCGCCGGTCGGCCCGACGATCGCCACGGTACTGCCCGGCTCGGCCGTCATCGACACGTCTTCGATGACCGGGGTGCCCGGTCGGTAGGCGAAGCTGACGTGCTGAAACTCGACCCGCCCGCGGGACGCCTGACAGTTGGGCCACTCCGGCCGGCCGGCGTTCGGTGGGTCCGGTGTTTCCTCGGGCTCGTCGAGCACGGCGAACACCCGCTCCGCGCTGGCCACGCCGGACTGCAGGGTGTTGTACATTCCGGCCACCTGGCTCAACGGCGTGTTGAACTGGCGGACGTACTGAATGAATGCCTGGATGCTGCCGAGGGTGAGCTGTCCGGTCGCCACCTGCAGCCCGCCGAGCACCGCGACCGCGACGTATCCCAGATTGCCGATGAACGCCGTAGCCGGGGCGACCAGGCCGGAGAAGAACTGGGAGCCGAAGCTGGCATCGTAGACGTCGTCGTTGAGGGCGTGGAATCTTTCGCGCGCGGCGGCCTGGTGGCCGAGGGTCTTGACGACGGTGAATCCGCTGTAGGTCTCTTCGATGTGGGCGTTGAGGCGTCCGATGTTGGTCCACTGTGCGATGAACAGCCGATGCGACCGGCGCGTGATCGCCCGGGTCGCCAGCAGCGAGAGCGGCACGGTCAGCAGCGTGGTCAGGGTCAGCAGCGACGAGATCGACAGCATCATCGCCAGCACCGCCAGCACGGTAAGTATCGCGGTCAGCAGCTGGCTGACCGTGATCGATAGCGACGATTGGACGTTGTCGATGTCGTTGGTCATCCGGCTCAGCAGCTCGCCGCGCGGCCGCCCGTCGAAGTAGGACAACGGCAGCCGATGCACCTTGTTTTCGACATCGTTGCGCAGCGCCATCATGGTGCGCTGCAACGTCACGTTGAGCAGTCGCGATTGGACCCAAATCAGCAGTGCGGCAACTAGGTACAGGGTCAGGGCGATCGCCAGCGTCTGCGCCACGGCGCCTAAGTCCACTTCTCGTCCGGGCACCACGTTCATCCCGGACAGCAGGTCGGCGAAGGTGTTCTCACCGCGGGACCGGGCCTGGGCGACGGCCTGCGCCTTGGTGATTCCCACCGGGAGGCCGCGTCCGATCACGCCGTTGAAGAGCAAATCGGTGGCGTGACCGAGGATTCGTGGTACGACGACCCCGATCGCCGTGCTGGTGAGACCCAGCGCGATCACCGCGATGCACAGGTTTTGTTGTGTCGCAAGCCGATGCACCAGTCGTGCTGCGGTACCCCAGAAGTCGTGCGACCGGGTGGCCGGGGTGGATCGGGTGGTCCTGGTGCTCACGGCGCACCCCCGACGTGGTCAGATCGCACCGCGTCCACCGACTGCGAGTCGGCGAATTCCGCGTAGGTGGGGCAGGAGCCGAGCAGCGATTCGTGCGTGCCCGACCCCACCAGTTTTCCGGCGTCGATGACGACGATCTGGTCCGCCTGCGCGGCTGTCAAAATACGCTGTGTCACAACTATGGTGGTGGCTTCGCCGGATACTTCACGTAAGGCGGCACGGACCCGCGCCTCGGTATGCACGTCTAGTGCGGAGAACGCGTCGTCGAACAGATAGATCGCCGGGCGGCGGATCACCGCTCGGGCGATCGCCAGCCGCTGCCGTTGCCCGCCCGAGAAGTTCATGCCGGCCTGGGCGACGCGCAGACGCAGTCCGTCGGGGTGGGCGCGGACGAAATTGTCGGCCGCGCCCACTCGCAACGCGTCCCACATGTCGTCGTCGGTCACCACCTGGCCGGGGGCCGCGCCCATTCGCAGATTCTCTGCCAGTGTCCCGGAAAAGAGATAACCGCGCTGCGGCACCAATCCGATTGCCGACCAAAGCCGTTCGGTGTCGTAGTCGCGGACGTTGAGGTCGTCGAGCAGCACCGCGCCGTCGGTTACGTCGTAGAGTCGGCAGATCAGCGACACCAGCGTCGATTTGCCCGAGCCGGTGCTGCCGACGATCGCGGTACTGGTGCCGGGCCGAGCGGTCAGCGAAACATCCTGCAGCACTGGGCGTTCGGCTCCCGGATAGGTGAATGTAGTGGCGTCCAAGCGCACCACGCCGGTGATTCCGTGTGCCGGCAGCTTCGGCTGCTGCGGGCTGACGACGGCGGCCCGGGTCGACATCACTTCGGTGATTCGCTCGGCGCATACGGATGCGCGCGGCAAAGCCACCAGCGTCATCGTCGCCACCAGCACGGCCATCAAAATCTGGGTGAAGTACGCCAGGAACGCCGTCAGCGAACCGATCTGGATCTGACCGCGATCGATGCGCAGCCCGCCGAACCAGATCAGCGCGACGCTGGACACGTTGATGGTCAGCGTCGTCACCGGCAGCATCAGCGCTTGCCAGTTACCGGCCGTCAGGGCGGCGTTGGACAGGGCGGCGTTGGCGCGAGAATACCGGTCACGCTCAAAGTCTTCGCGGGTGAACGCCCGCACCACCCGCACCCCGGACAGCTGGTCGCGCATCACCCTGTTGATGCCGTCGATCAGGGCCTGCATACTTCGGAACAGCGGCAGCATGTGCGACATGATCCAGTAGTTGCCGACGGCCAGGATCGGGACGCTGACCAGCAGCAGCCAGGTCAGCGCGGCCTCCTGGTAGATGGCCATGACGATGCCGCCAACGCACATGATCGGCGCGGTCACCAGCACCGTGCCCGCCATCTGCACCAGGTACTGGATCTGCCGGACGTCGTTGGTGCTGCGGGTGAGCAGGGTCGGCGCGCCGAATCGGGCGGTCTCGGGTTCGGAGAATGTGGTGACGTGTTCGAATATTGCCCGGCGCAGATCGCGGCCGAACCCCATGCCGGTCCGTGACCCGAAATAAGTGGCGCCGACCGAACACAACACTTGCAGCCCCCCGGTGACTGCCAGCATGACGAGGCCGAGCCGAACGATCGTCGCGGTGTCACTCTTGGCGACACCGTCATCGATGATCGCGGCATTGATCGTCGGCAGGTACAGCGTTGCCAGGGTGCTGATCGTTTGGAGCACCAGCAGCGCTGCCACCAGCCGGCGGTACGGCCGGATGTACTGGCGCAGCAATGCCAGAAGCATTTGGTAACTGTCGCATACGGCGTCCGGGGTGGCCGGGTGCACCGCCGGGCGGTTGCGTGCGGACGCGGCCGACGGCACACGCGCCGAAATGCTTGATCAGATGGCGCGCCGGTGGTTGACCCTCGGGGTGGCCGCTACAGTGCATCGTGTGGACCAGCAGCAAGCTGAGCGGAAGCGGGGTAGCGGTGCGACGTAACCTCGCGGCGCTGGCCCTGGCGGCCGTAACGGTCCTGATCCCGTCGGTGGCGGGCTGCTCCGGTTCTGGCGACAACAAGCCGGGAAGCACGACATCGTCGGCGCCGAGTGACGCCGACGGCCGGCACGGGCCGATGTTTCCGCAGTGCGGTGGCGTCAGCGATCAGACGGTGGCGGAGCTGACCAAGGTGGGCGGGCTGATCAACACCGCCCGCAATTCCGTGGGCTGCCAGTGGCTGGCCGGTGGCGGCATCCTCGGCCCGCACTTCTCGTTCTCCTGGTATCGCGGCAGCCCAATCGGGCGTGAACGCAAGACCGAGGAGCTGTCCCGCGCCACCGTCGACGACATCACCATCAACGGCCACAGCGGTTTCATCGCGATCGGAAATGAGCCGAACCTGGGCGATTCGCTGTGCGAGGTCGGGATCCAGTTCCAGGATGACTTCATCGAGTGGTCAATCAGCTTCAGTCAAAAGCCGTTCCCGCCGCCGTGTGACATCGCCCGCGAACTGACTCGGCAATCGATTGCGAACTCGAAATGATGACAAGACGCATCCGACGGGCGGTGGTCGTTTGCCTTGCCGCGCTGATCGTGCTGACCGGTTGCTCGAGGTCGATCGCGGGCAATGCCGTCAAGGCGGGTTCGGGCGGTGTCCCGCGCAACAACAATTCGCAACAGCAGTACCCGAACCTACTGAAGGAGTGCGAGGTCCTGACCAGTGACATCCTGGCCAAGACCGTGGGCGCGGACCCGCTCGACATCCAGAGCACGTTCGTCGGCGCGATCTGCCGTTGGCAGGCGGCCAACCCCGCCGGCCTGATCGACATCACCCGGTTCTGGTTCGAGCAAGGCAGCCTGAGCGAAGAGCGCAAGGTGGCCGAGTTCCTCAAGTACAAGGTGGAAAGCCGCACGATCGCGGGTGTCAATTCGATCGTGATGCGTCCGGACGATCCGAACGGCGCGTGCGGCGTGGCCAGCGACGCGGCCGGGGTGGTCGGCTGGTGGGTCAACCCTCAGGCGCCCGGCATCAATGCGTGCGGTCAGGCCATCAAGTTGATGGAGCTGACGCTGTCGACGAACTCGTAGCGGGTTCAGCGCGGAACGTGGAAGCCGGTGAGAGCGGACCGGCCTAGTTGCAGGTCGCGCCATTGGCCGGTGAGTCTCAGTATCGCGATGCCCGACGTCGGGTACTTCTCCGAAATGTGCTGCATCGCAGCGCTATCCACTGCTTCGTCGGCAGCAAGTCTCAGCGCCAGAGCGGACATGGTCTGTTCATGCCCGACGACGAGCAGAGTATTGACCGCGTCGGTGACCGCGTTGATTTCCTCGATCACCGTTCCCGGAGTGGTGTCGTAGAGAAGGTCGCGGTACTGCACGGGTGCGTCGACGCCCGCATGGCCAGCGTCTGCCGGGCGCGGGTCACCGGGGAGCACAACACCAAGTCGATGGTCGGCTGATTGGCGCGCAGCCAGTCGCCGCCCAGCCCCGCCTGAGCATGCGGTGGTGCGGTCCGCAGGCCAGGGTGAGGTTGTCGATGCGTTTGGTGTGGTACAGCGCGAGCGGTTTCGCGTTGTCGAAGACGGCGAGGTAGTGGTGGGCGTGGCGGGCCAGCCGGATGACGGCGCTGACTGGTAGCCGGGTGCCGCCGCCGGTGATCCCGCTCCCGGCGACCGCGTCCAACTCCGCCAGCGTGGTGGAGACGATGATGGTGGCGGGCAGCCCATTGTGCTGGCCGAGGCTGCCACTCGCCAGGACTACGCGCAGCGCGGCGGTCAGCACGTCGTGCTGGCGCTGGGCGGGTGAGCTCACGTCTCGGTCGATGGCGTCCTGGGACGGCGCCCCATCGGTGGTGGGCTGCTTGTCGACGGGGTTGCACATGCCGGGCGCGGCCAACTTCGCCAACACCGCCTCGAGGGTGGCGCGTAACTCCGGTGTCAGCCAGCCACTTAACGCCGACATGCCGTCGGGTTGCTGTTTCCTGAGAGTGAGGCCGCAGCGATGCGCGCGGTCGTCGTCGCTGAAGGTGCTGTCGGGGTTGAGGCAGTCGGCCAGTTTGTCGGCCAACCGGGACAGTTGGTCGGGCCGGTACTGGGTAGCCAGCTGCGCTAAATGGGCTTCGGCCTGTACACGGGTGTCGGGGTCGATCCAGCCGGGCAGCGGTGTTAGAAGCCGCGGATCACCGCCACCTGCTCCCGCCCCAGCACCCCGGCGTGCTGCGCCGCGGCCGTCGCCGCCAGCACCGGCGCCAACGGCTCACCGGTCAACGCGCACCGCTCACCCAAGTCTGCGGCTTCCCGGATGCGGCGGTCGGCTTCGGCGCGGGAGATCTGGGTCCAGTCGGCGATCACATGCGACAACGTCGCGCCCCGCTCGGCCGAGGTGGCCTCGCGGGCCAGTTGATTGATCAGCGGGTGCTCCCCGGCGTCCAGACGCCGCCGCACCACGTAACCGCTCCAGCCGCCCACGCGTACCGAGTGTGGTGGCGTCCAGCCCCAACTCCGTGTCCACCGCGGCATTAAGCGCCTCGAACGCCGCCACCTCCTCGTCCGTCGACCAACGCTGAACCCATCCCCCGACGCTAACCACACCCACCCCACCGATGTGACTACAGAAACACAAGTGACACAGGAAATCTCACCAGTGTGCAACCACGGCGATTGTTGGGCCCAGGATTGCCCGCGACCTCAGAACTTCAGCCCGGAGTACATGATCTGGTTGGGGTCGTAATTCTGCCGCACGCTGTTCAATTGGGACAGATTCGGTCCGAAGTAGCGGGACGCCGCGGTGTTGGACTCCAGGTAGTTGACATATCCGCCGACTGAAAACTGTTGTACCGCTTGATGCGCGTAACTCAGCCACTGCGTGGCCTCGGACACCTGATTTGCGGCGGGTTCGACGTACCACTGTAGTACCACGGACTGCTTGCGCCAGGGAAAGGCGGAGTCGCCGGGGCCCACGTCGGCGATTGCACCGCCCAGCGGATCCACCAGCAGCGAGGCCTGCCGGGCGGAGGCTGGCCACTGCCCGATCGCGAAAGAAATCGCGTTCTCCACATTGGAATTCACCGTCGTGATCACATCGGACCCAGCCGCGAAGTCGCGGGGCGGGGACGTCGAGCTGCCGCCGGACAGATATGTCACCAGGTCTATCCGGTTCATCGTCTTGTTGGTCTTGATCGCGTCGTCCATCCCGGCCGGACAGGTCGCCAGAATACGGCAATCGGGCTGGGTGCCGCCGACCGCGAGATCGACCATGGCCCAAGCATTTCGGTCGGCGCCATTGAGCCAGTTCTGCCAGCCCACCAGCGCCTGTACGGCCGAGGACGACGCGAAGTCGAGCCGGACGATGTCCGTGTCACCGGTCGGGAAAGTCGCCAGGGTCATCGACGTCGTCACGCCCACAATGCCACCACCGCCGCCGAGTAACGCCCAGAACAGGTCGGGATGATCGCTGGCCGACGCGGTGACGACGTCACCACTGGGCAGCACCACCGTAGCCGATTGCAGTGCGTCACAGGCAAGCCCGGCATGTAGCGAATCGCCGACGATGCCGCACCCGAGCGTCAGCCCGCCGATACCGACCGTTGGGCAACTGCCGGTCGGAACCCCGCGACCGGCGCCGGCACACGTCTGGTGTATCGCCCACAGAGTGGTCGCGGGTGTCACCGTGACGTTGCCCCCTTCCAGCGTCGGACCGCGCGTGTCGAGCACCATCACTCCGTTCGCGCTCGATGCGCCGATGTAGGAGTGGCCTCCGCCGCGCGGGGCAACTTGAGCTTGTTGGCCGACGCGAACGCCTTCTGGACATCGGCCTGCGACGAAACCGCGACGATCGCCGCGAGCGTGGCGTTGTTGTAGAAGGAGTTGAATACCTGTTTGCGCGAAGAGAATTGGGCACCACTGCTGGGCAGCAGGACACTGCCGCCGATGGTGGATGCCAGACCATTCCACGTCGCGACGGCAGCCCCCGGGTCGGCGCCGGCCCGTGACGTGCCGAACACCGCGCCCGCCCCAGCGCTGAAACGGCACCGCGGAGAAACGTCTGACGCGAGATGCCATTGATCCATGGGCGGGATTCTTAACCATTCCTCACTGAAAAGTCCGGCACCGAGGGCTGTGTCAGATCACAGTGTGGACTCGATTGACCGAAATACGATCGGCCAATATCCATAACAGTTTACGCGCATTAACCGATCTCTCACGCCCACGAAACGCAAAGTGTGCGAACCTTGACCCGTCCGTGTCGTAAACGTGACCGCCATCAATCAGTCTTTCCTAAGCGATTCGAGTGCCATGATGAGCACTCCGCGACAGATGGGGAAGCTGTCATGAAAACAGTTGCTGCTGCGCATGGGTGGGTCTGGGTGTTTCGCCACCAACCGTTGACCGTTCGAATGTTGATCGCGGTGGCGGGCCTATTGACAGCGGCGGCGACGTTGGGGGCTCCGGCCGACGCGGACGCCAACACCGACGAAAACTTCATCGATGCGCTGAACCACGCCGGCGTCGACTTCGGCCAACCGGGCAACGCGATGGCCGTCGGCGAGTCCGTCTGCCCGATGCTGACCCAGCCGGGTGGCAGCTTCGACGGGGCGGTGGCGAACATCAGACGGCAGGGCATATCACCACAGATGGCCCAGGTATTCACCACAATCGCGATCCAGACCTACTGCCCGGACATGATCGCAAACTTGACCAACGGCAACATGCTCGGCGGCATACCAGGTGCCCCAATGCCGGGTATGCCGAACATGGTGGGCGGCAACGCCGCTGGATTGCCGCAGATTACCGGCCCGGGGATCTAACCGGTACCCAGCGGATCGATGGTCCAGGCGATGTAAACCATTGCCGCCACCACCGTCGCGGTGGTGATGAAGTCAATCCCCTTGCTGCGCACCGACAACAGGCCGGCGCGATCCTCCGGTAGCACCAGCCGCAGGACGGCGGCGACACCGACCGCAATGCCGATCAAGAGCGAGCCACGACGCCAGAAGTTGGCCTCGACCAAGACGAACGCCATGACGAAGATCAGCCCGACCAACAGGATCGGCCACTGCGCTTTGGCGGCACCCTTCGCCGAACTCATTCCCGCCCGGCCAACTCGACCACGTTCGTCAGCAGAAAGGCGCGGGTCAGCGGGCCGACCCCGCCGGGGTTCGGCGACACATGCGCCGCGACCTCCCACACGTCCGGATGCACGTCGCCGGCGAGCTTGCCGTCCACCCGGCTGACACCAACGTCGAGCACCGCGGCACCCGGTCGCACCATGTCCGCGGTCAGCATGTGCGGCACACCCACGGCCGCGACGATGATATCGGCCTGCCTGGTCAACGCCGGCAAATCAAGAGTTCCGGTGTGGCACAACGTCACCGTCGCGTTCTCGGAGCGGCACGTCAGCAACAGGCCCAACGGCCGACCGACGGTGACGCCGCGGCCGATGACCACCACGTGCGCACCGGCGATATTGACGTCGTAGCGGCGCAGCAGGTGCACGACGCCGCGCGGGGTGCACGGCAGCGGCGCCGGGTTGTTGAGCACCAGCCGGCCCAGGTTGGTGGGATGCAGCCCGTCGGCGTCCTTGCCGGGGTCGATCCGTTCCAGCGCGGCGTTCTCATCGAGATGCTTCGGCAGCGGCAACTGCACGATGTAACCCGTGCACTCCGGGTTGACGTTGAGCTCGTCGATCGTCTCGTTGAGCTTGGCCGTCGAGATGTCGGCGGGCAGGTCTCGGCGTATCGAGGTGATGCCCACCTTCGCGCAGTCGGCGTGCTTCCCGCGAACGTAGGCCTGCGAGCCGGGATCGTCGCCGACCAGGATCGTGCCCAGCCCGGGAGTACGACCCGCCGCGGTTAGCGCCGCCACTCGTTCCTTCAGATCGACGAAGATCTCGTCGCGGGTGGCCTTGCCGTCCAGAGTGATTGCGCCCACGTGTGACAGTGTCCCCTGTCCGGGGTTTAGTCTGCTGACATCCCCTCTGACCAGCCCACTCCGCCCGACGTGTTCAGTCCGGCCCAGCTCGGCCCGATCACGCTGCGCAACCGCGTCATCAAGTCGGCGACATTCGAGGTACGTGCCCCCGGCGCCCTGGTGAGCGATGACCTGATCGAATACCACCGGCTGCCCGCCGCCGGCGGGGTCGGCATGACAATCGTCGTCTGCGCGGTCTCTCCCGGCAGCCGCACCGAGGGCAGCGGACTGTGGATGCGGCCCGAGGCGGTGCCCGGGTTGCGTCGGCACGCCGACGTCGTGCACGCACGAAGGTGCGGCGGTGAGCGCACAGATCGGCCACGCCGACCCGGTGGCCAACGCCAAGTCCAACAAGGCCAAGGCCCTGGCGCCGGTGCGGTTTTTCAACACGATCGGAATGCGCTTCGCGCGCAAGGCGACTCGCGACGACATCAACGAGGTCATCGCCGCTCACGCCGACGCGGCCCGCTTCGCCATGGAAGCCGGCTTCGACGCCGTCGAAATCCATTTAGGCCACAACTATTTGGCGAGTTCATTCCTGTCCCCACTGATCAACCGTCGTGACGACGAGTTCGGCGGCTCGCTGGAGAACCGGGCCAAGGTCGCGCGCGGCATTGTGATGGTTCGTGCGCCGCACGGTGGACAAAGAAGGAACACCGATCGCGGTCACCGCCAAACTCAACATGGCCGACGGCGTGCGCGGCGCCATCACCACCGACGAGTCGCTGATCACCGCGAAATGGCTGGAGGAAGACGGCGGCCTCGACGCGATCGAACTGACCGCGGGCAGCTCGCTGGTCAACCCAATGTATCTGTTCCACGGCGACGCCCCGCTCAAGGAATTCGCCGGCGCCTTAAGCCGCCGCTGAACTGGGGTATGCGCATGACGGGCACCAAGTTCCTGCGCCAATACCTTACCGCGAGGCGTATCTGCTCCGCGAGGCCAAGCTGTTCCGGGCCAAACTCACGATGCCGTTGATTTTACTCGGCGGCATCACCAACCACGAGACGATGGACCTCGCGATGACCGAGGGATTCGAAATTCGTCGCGATGGCCCGGGCGCAGCTCGCCAAGCCGGATCTGATCAATCGCCTCGCGGCCGACGGCGCGCAACACACCGTGCATTCGGCGTGTACGCACTGCAATCGGTGCATGCCAACGATCTACAGCCGGACGCACTGCGTGGTCACCGGGGCCCCCGACAAAGTGATGGGTGTGCGGGCCTGACCCGCTCGACGTGCTGCGATCGCGCAAAGGGCGAAACAGGTCCACGGGCTACAATTGTGGCAATGAATGCACCAACCCCGCCGACGTTGACGGTTCGGTATGACGGGTCGGAACGTACTTTCGCAGCAGGTCACGACGTGGTGGTGGGCCGCGATCTGCGCGCCGACATGCGCATCACGCATCCTCTGATCTCGCGCGCACACCTGCTGCTGCGGTTCGACCAGGGGCGGTGGCTGGCTATCGACAACGGTTCGCTCAACGGCACCTTCGCCAATGGCAGGCGGGTGCCAGTGGTGGGCATCCATGACGGGCAGAGCATCAACATCGGAAACCCGGACGGGCCGCTGCTGACCTTCGAGGTCGGCCGGCACCAGGGCATGGCCGGACGGCCGCCACGGACCGAATCGATGGGCATCCCGGTTGCCGCCCAGCACGCGGCCTGGCCGTCGTCACAGGCGTCCGGGCAGCCGGTCCCGCCGATCGCCGCGCCGCCGCCCGGTTGGCAACCCGCCTGGGGTGGACCCGCGCCGCGCGTGGCCCCGCCCAGCGCGCGCCCGGCGCCCGGTCAACCCGCGTATCCGACGTCGGTGGCGCGACCGGCCGCCCCGCCGCCCCGGCCCCAGCCGGCCGTCCCGCAGACCCAAATGTCACCAGCCGTCGCGGAAGCCAAAGCACCCGAGGTGAGCAACCTCGCGACCAAGATGTTCCAGTCGCTGCTGCCGTCGCGCTCCGGGACGGTTCAGAAGCCGGCCGGGGCGCAAACGATCGGCCGCGCCACCGACAACGACGTCGTCATCCAGGACGTGTTGGCGTCGCGCCGGCACGCGTTCCTGGAGTCCACACCCGCCGGCATCGAGATCCGCGACGCACACAGCGTCAACGGAACCTTCGTCAACGGCGTCCGGGTCGGCTCGGCGGTGCTGACCGAGGGCGACGTGGTCACCATCGGCAACGTCGACCTGGTCTTCAGCCGGGACACCCTGGTCCGGCGCACCGAAGCCGCGACGCGCACCGGCGGCCTGGAAGTGAACTCGGTCTGCTACGTCGTCGACCACGGCAAGCAGCTGCTCGACCACATTTCGCTGACGGCCCGTCCCGGCACGCTGACGGCCATCATCGGCGGGTCGGGCGCCGGCAAGACCACGCTGTCGCGGCTGATCGCCGGCTACACCACGCCGAGCTCCGGCTCGGTTACCTTCGAGGGCCACAATATCCACACCGAGTACGCGTCGCTGCGTAGCAGGATCGGGATGGTCCCGCAGGATGACGTGGTGCACCGCCAGCTGACCGTCAACCAGGCGCTGGGCTACGCCGCCGAGCTGCGGCTACC
>NZ_LR655695.1 GCF_902168065.1 Mycobacterium tilburgii
GGGCAGATGCATACCCGAATTCCAGGAACGAGAAGGCGTGCTGGAACAGCATGATGCCCAGCACGTAGGTCGATGTCTCCGGGCCGCCGTTGGCCCCATTGAGCACGTAGACCACGTCAAACGCCTGAAACGCGTGGATGATTGAGATGACGACGACGAACGACATCGACCCGCGGATTAGCGGCACCGTGATCGACAGGAACTGGCGTATCTCGCCGGCGCCGTCGATTTTCGCGGCCTCGTAGACCGTTTCGGGCACGCCTTGCATCGCGGCCAACAAGATGACGGTGGCGAACGGCACGCTTCGCCACACCGCGACCACGCACAGCGAGGCCATCGCCCACTTCGGATCGACCAGCCATGGAACCGGGCCCAGCCCGACCCAGCCGAGCATGATGTTGAGCAGTCCGTTGTCGGTGTTGAAGACGAATTGCCACACCACCGCCATCACCACCGATGAGATGGCCAGCGGCATGAAGACGATCGTCCGAACGATGCTGATGGCCTTTACTTTCCGGTTCAGCACGGCGGCGACGGCGAGGCTGATGACGACGGTGGGTATGACCGTTCCGAGCGTGAAGACGACCGTGTTGCGGATGGCGATGAGGAACAACGGGTCGGAGGTGAACAGATCCGCGAAGTTCTTCAGGCCCACGAACTTTGGAGGCTGGAACACGTCCCACTGCTGAAGGCTCATGTACAGCGAGAACCCGAGCGGGAACAACATGAACACCGACACCGCGGCGAGGTTCGGAGCGACGAACAACCGTCCCGCCCACGCCCGCCGCCGCGACGGATATGGCCCCTTGGGGCGTCGCTTCCCAGTGGCGGGCGCGAGCCCGACGGCTCTGTTGGCTGCGCTCATGGGTTACGCAGCACCTCGTCGACGGCTTCGGACAACCCACCCAGCGAAGTGGCGGGCTGAGCGCCGCGCAAGACGGGACCCATGTTGCGGTCCATCAGGGCAACGATCTTTTCCCAGGTCGGTGTCACCGGAAGACCCTGCGAGCGCCACGGGCCGTCAATGAGAATGCCCAAGTTGTCCAGTCGGCCATGCGACTTGGCGAAACCATCCGACCCCAGCGCGGATCGCAGTACCGGAACGAACAAGGACGTCGCGGCGGTCACCGCCTGCCCGACCGGGCCGGTCGCGAACTTGACGAATTCCCATGCCTGCTCCTTGTACCGGCTGCTCGCAGAAATCGCGAGCCCGGTGGTTCCGATGTTCGAACACGCGGCATGTCCCTTCGGCAGTGCCGGGCCGATGGGTAGGGATGCGACATCGAAATGCAGGTTCGGGGGCCGGATGAAGGTCTGGTAACGCCAGTGGCCGCCGAGCGCCATCGCGGCCTTGCCGTTGGCGAACAGATCCGGCGTGGACATCGACTGCACCTCGGACGCGTTCGGTGCCACCTTGCGTTTGTTGGCGAGATCGGCATAAAACTGCACGGCCTCCATGTATGCGGGCTCGTCGAAGTTGAAGTGCGTGGGGTGCTTCAGCGGGGTGGACCAGGAGACACCGTTGTTCATGGCGAACAGTCCGGCCGAATAGTAGGACATCCAGGTGTTGACGAAGCCCCACTGCGTGACCCGCCCGGATCGGTCACGACGGGTCAGCGCGCTTGCCGCGTCCGCGAATTCGGCGAAGCTCCATGGGTTTTCCCACGTGGTCGGCGGCGCCGGCACGCCGGCCTTGGCGAACAGTTCTTTGTTGTAGGTCAGGTAGTTTCCGGACCATTGCTCGGGCAGCGAGAACTGGCCGCCGTCGTAGTTGAAGGTGTCATACAGCGCGGCGATGCTGTCCGCCTTCAGCTGCGCGGCAAAGGCCGTATCCTGCGCCAGCATCGTGTTCAGGTCCAGCAGCACTCTGCGGGCGGCGAGTTCGGCGTAGGTCAGGTCCCAGGTCATCAGCACGTCGGGGCATTTGCCGCCGGCGCAAAACGTCGACAATTGCTGCATCACGCCCGGGCCTGACAGCACCGGATGGATCTTAATATCGGGATGTTGCCGGTGAAATTCGTTGACGACGCGCATCCGGGCGGCGGCCTCGTCCGGATTGGCGGCGAAGAAGAACGTCAGGGCGTCGTCGTCCTCGTGGGCACAGCCGCTCGCCCAGGGCGCCACCGCCGCGGCGGCGAGCACGCCGGCGCCCCGCATGAGGGTGCGCCGTGCGAACGGCCTATCGAGCATCCGGCTCCCGTTTTCATCCGGAGGTCGGCTGCCCCCGCCGACCTTGTTCCATCTCTCTGTGCAGGTTCCCTGTCCGTGTCCCTGCCCATGTACTTGTCCATGTCCTTGATACCCGATGACGCCCGCGTGCGCCGGAACCGGCGGCGTGAGTATCGCCCTGCGCAAACGGGTCGGGATCGGCGATGATGTCGATCCCGCGAATGCGATTGTCCGCCCCGATATCGATCTGCAGCAGGATCTGCGCGCGTCCCTGCGGCGCGATCGCGATGCCGGACACCCGTCGATCAGCACAACGACGCCGGCCTGCGCGCGCCGAGCAAATCGACGAGTCTTTTCAGCTGCCTGGGCTCCGGCCAACTCCGCCGGCACGTCCGGGGGAACCAGCGCCCGATCGACGCGTCGCTGCGCGCGCGAAGCTAATCGAACGCCTCGTGCGCGGTGATCGTGGTGAATCAGGAGGGTCAGGTTGACGTTGCCGAGGTCGTCCGCGCTGCTGGCCTTCAGCCAAGCGGATTGCACCGCACCGTCGGCGAGCGTGCCGAACAGCCGAAACGCCACCCGCTCGCAAATGCTGCCGGTCGGCCTCGAACCACGTCACCAACTCCGCGAAGTCCGGCCGATTTCTGGTTGCACTCATAGCGTCACCTTTTCCGCACCGCAGTCGTCAACAAGACGACCGCATCGATTGTGCACCGCGCCGCACGACAGGGCCATCCGGCTCGCCGGTGCGGAAATAGTTGCACGCCAACTGAATTGAAAGAACGAAAGGCCAGATCGCCATGCACACCGCATGTCTTGTGATCACCCTGATCACCGTAATCAGCATTGCCGGGGTTGCCCTTCCCGACTTCATCCCCACCCAATTCGTCCTAGCGAACTCGTCCGAGGTCGGTGTGCCCCGGTCGTGGTTACCGGCGTTGGGATCCGCCAAGCTGGCCGGCGCGGTGGGGCTGCTTGCAGGACTGGTGGGCCTGCCGGGCTTGACGCTCGCGGGCCGTGATCGGCTTGGTGTTGTTCTTCGTCGGCGCGGTCGTGACTCACCTCAGGGCACACGTGCTGTACAACATCGCCTTTCCCGGCGCGTATCTGTGCCTGTTCGTGGCGTCACTGGCGCTGCTGATCGCTACGCGCTACTAGCTGGTCATTCGGGTTTTGACGGCCTCGTCCTGCTTCTTGGCGACGTCGAGTACGAAGTCCTGTGGAGCGTTGTCGTTGGGCGCGCTGTCGAATTCGAGGTCGACAACCACCTTGCCTTCGGAGAACACACTTAGGTCACGGCTTTGGTGTTATCCGGCGACGGGCCTACCACGATGACACGTTCGTGCCGACCTCGAACGGCTGGGGCGTGTCGGTGGCGTACTTGCTCAGCGCGGCGGGGCGGTCCTTGGCCTCCCCGGCCGCCGCAGCCGCATCGGTGAAGACCACGAGGAGGTCGGTGATGGTGTGGGTTTTGGAATTGTTTCTGAAGGTAACCGCCACCCCGGCTACGCCACCGGGATTCTGTTGCGGCAAGCCCAGGGTGGTGTCAGCACCGATGTCCTCGGCCAAGATCAACAGGTGGGAGTAGTCGGCCAAGCGCGCCGAGCTCGACGGCGCCGCGGAGGTCGATGTCGATGATTACGACGACGTGGACGAGGGCTTCTCGTCTTTGCCGCAGCCCGCTGTCACAGCCAACAGGGCGGTGATCGCCACTCCGACGCCGACGTTTCGCACCACACTCATTCGTTCTCCTCCGTTCCTTGACAGCTATTTCTACGGCACCGATCAGGCCTACGGCGATAGACGCGGCAGCCCGCGCGGAAAGCCGCGAAAGCGGCCATGACCTGCGCGGCCGCGGCTAACGCAGGCCGGAACGGGACAAGACACGCGATCATACAGAAAATAGCGAACGCGATTGATCACTTAGCCTTGGCGCGCCACGTCGGCGAACAAGATGCCGCGCCCGTGACTTGAATTCAGTGAGACGGCTACCACGGAACCCGCGCCGATCATCTTGGTCCGGCGCGCGCTGCCGAGTTCGATTGCGAGTTCGGCGACATCGAGTGGCTCGGAATCACCCAAAGTGATTGCCGCAGAAGGTGCTAGCGCACCCGCAGCAGTAGCGGTATCGCCGCCGGCGATGGCATCGAGGAAGGACTGAAGCCTCGCCTTGTGCCGCGCTCCGGGCCAGCGAAAGCCACGCAGGAAACCTGCAGTGCCACCCAGCCCCCTGATGACTCAGCAGGTCTCGCAACAACTGCAGGGCGGGCAACGCCGCGCCGGGTCCGGTGCGCAGGAACCGCAGCATCATGGCGGGCGGCTCCCAATACGCCCTCAGCTGCGCAATCTGCCAGAAGCCGTTGGTTTCTCAAAGGTCGTACCGCAGAAACGCGGGGATATACATCGTGACGGCAGATCCCATCGACACCTCGAGCTCGAGGTCGCGCAACACGACGGTGCCGAAGACGATGTCGAGATCACGATGGAACGTGAAGTCGCGTGGACCGATGAACGTGTCGAAGAAGTCTTCGATCTGAGCCCGGCCGCCGTGTGGGTGGGATCCCGCGGGATCTTCGATGCGGCCGCCCCCGGTGAACAGCGCGACCCAGGCGGCGCGGTCGTGTGCCGCTGCCGCCTGCGGCGACCGCTCCACCGCGGTCAGCAGCGCTTCTCGACTCGGTGCCGGCGCCATCAGCTTTCGCCTACCAATTGAACTCCGGCACTTCGCATTTCGGCCAGCGCTTGGCCAGCCGAGTCCGGTGCCGTCGCGGCCGTGAGATCGACCAGGACCCGGGTTGCAAAACCGTGCCGCACCGCGTCCTCGGCCGTTCGCCGCACGCACTGGTCGGTGGTGATCCCGACGATGTCCACCTCGTCAACCCCGCGCTGACGCAGCCAGTCCAGCAGCCACGTCCCGTCCTCGTCGGTGCCCTCGAAGCCGCTGTACCCCGCCGAGTAGGCACCCTTGTGAAACACCGCCTCGATCCGCCCGGTGTCGAGTTCGGGCCGAAAGTCCGCACCGGGCGTGCCGGCGACGCAGTGCGGCGGCCAGGACGACGAAAAATCCGGGAGAGTCGAAAAATGATCGCCCGGGTCGATGTGGAAATCCTTGGTCGCCACGACATGCCGATAACCCTTCTCAAGGGCCAGATGGTCGGTGATCGCGCGGGCCACTGCCGCGCCCCCGGCCACGGCCAGCGAGCCGCCCGCGCAGAAGTCGTTTTGCACGTCGACGATGATCAGCGCCCGCACGTGCTCCACCATATCGCCGTCAGCTGCGGCGACGGGTCAGGCGGTTTGTTTGCCGACACGCCGGTAACCCCCGTGCCATGTTGATCCGCAGAATTGCACGGCCGCTGCTGTCTGTTGCATTCATCGGCCAAGGCGTTGAATCCCTTCTCAATCCCAAGTCAGCTGCCCAAGCCGCAGCACCTGCGGTGGACGGGGCTGCGGGCCTTGCCGGATCCGGTTGCCCGGAGCATTCCCAGCGATCAGCAGACCTTCGTGCAGATCACGGCTGCCGTGCAGATCGGTGGTGGGTTTCTGCTCGCCACCGGTAAATTGCCTCGCCTCGCGTCGGCGGTGCTGCCTTCACGGTGCTGCCGGCGAACTTCGGCAGCTACTCCTTCTGGACCGAGACCGATCCGGAACGCAAGGCCTCGTTAAGGCGGGAATTCCTCAAAGACCTCAGCCTGGTCGGCGGCCTGATGATCGCGGCCGCCGATACGGCGGTAAAGTCGTCGCTGGGTTGGCGCGGACGACGGGCCGCCGAGCGGCTCTCCGATCGGGTCTCCTCGGCATTGCCGGGATCCGATGACGCGTTCGACGCCGACCTCGGCGAGCGGATCGCGCACGGACTGCACGTCGGCGCCGAACGCGGCGCACCCTACGCCGAGGCCGCCCTGGACCTGGGCCGCGAACTGGTCAGCATCGCCGCCGAGCGCAGCACTTTACTGGCGAAAAAGGCACGCAAGCGCGGCGAGAAGCTCGCCGAAGAGCTGGCCGAGAAGACGGAGAAGGCCCGCCAGCGCAGCGAGGAGCTCGCCAACGCGGCTCGCGAGCGGGTAGCCGCACAGGCCAAGACTCCGCGCGCCAAGCTGCCCTGGTGATCCGTCAGCGACCCAGGAAGTGGTCGACGATGGTGTCGGCGGCGTCGTCGATAGCCAGGGTGACACCCGGACTCGTCGGGCCCCAACGGCTCCAGCGCATCGAATTGTGATTGCAGCAGTGCCGCCGGCATGAAATGGCCGGACTGGCTTGCCAGCCTAGTCTTGATCGCCTGCATCGAACCCGCGAGATGCAGGAACTCGACGGCCGGGCATTGCGAGCGCAGCTGGTCGCGGTAGGCACGCTTGAGCGCGGAACAACTCACCACACCGCCGTCACGGTGATCGGCCAGCCACTGCCCGACGCGCTGCAGCCATGGCCGGCGGTCGTCGTCGGTCAGGGGTTCGCCCTGCGCTCATCTTCGCGATGTTCGCCGGCGGATGCAGGTCGTCTGCGTCTACGAAAGGCACCTGAAGTCTTTGCGCCAGAACGGAACCCACCGTCGACTTGCCCGCTCCGGAGACGCCCATCACGACGACGGGCACCGCGCTCAGGCCCGCGGCGCGAGGTTGCGATTCCATTCCATCCAGCCGACGCCGGTGCGACCGTCCTTGGTGTCGAATGCGCACCCAGGCACGCACGAACTCGCTGACCTGTCCGTCGGGACCGGTCAACACCACCGGCGCGTGGCCGCGGATGTCGATGTCGCTGGAGATCTCACCGGGTGCGCGGCGACACACCTACCCGATTGAGCAAAACACTTAAGTAACTCTCTTATTCTTTAAATATGGGACGGTCCCAGTTGTCGATAGACGCTGTTAAGCCACTAGCGGCTGACATCAACGATTACGTTTCAGCCGACGGCAATATCGTTTTGCCGGACGGGCTGACGCTGACGTCGTTCTTCGATCAGAACCGGGCGGCATTCGGCGATCGCCCGTCGTACCGGTTCATCGACTACGCGAAAGACCAGAATGGTCGCGTCCTCGAGCTGAGCTGGAACGACCTGTGGACCCAGGTGCGCTCCATCGGCGCCCGGCTGCAGCAGGTAACCAAGCCCGGCGACCGGGTAGCGATCCTGGCACCGCAGGGCCTCGAGTACGTGGCCTCGTTCTTTGCCGCCGTGCACGCCGGCAATATCGCGGTGCCGCTGTTCGCCCCGACCCTGGCCGGCCACACCGAGCGGCTGACGGCGGTGCTGGCCGACGCTCGCCCCGCGCTGGTGCTGACCACCACCGCAGCCGCCGAGTCGGTGCGGGAATCGCTGCGCGCGCATCCGGTGGTCGGCCGGCCCCGGTTGATCGCCGTCGACGCGATACCGGCATCGCTGGCCTCGATGTTCACCGAACCCACGATCGGCACGGACGACATCGCCTACCTGCAATACACCTCCGGGTCGACGCGCAGCCCTGCCGGCGTCGAGGTCACCCACCGCGCCGTCTGCACCAATGTGCTGCAGATGATCCTGGCGGGCGATCTGCACCGCAACACCCACAGCGTGAGCTGGTTGCCGCTCTACCACGACATGGGCCTGATCATGATCATGTTCCCGGCGTTATGCGGCGGCGAATACCTGACGCTACTGGACCCCATGGCCTTCGTTCGCCGGCCTTTCCGCTGGATCAAAGAACTCAGCGCGGAAGCCGCCAACGGTCCGACGTTCGCGGCCGCACCCAACTTCGCGTACGAGCTGACCGCCGAGCGCGGACTCCCCCCGGCCGGTGTCACGATCGACCTGCACAATGTCGTCGGCCTCCTCAACGGCTCCGAACCAGTCACGATTGCGGCAATCGAAAAGTTCACCAAGGCGTTCGCACCCTATGGCCTACCTGCGACCGCCGTCAAACCCTCCTACGGGATGGCCGAGGCGACGCTGGGTGTGGCCAGCATCCCCCCGGACGCCTCGGCACATTCGGTCTACCTCGACCGTGTCCAACTGGCCGCCGGCCATGCGGTGGTCGTCGAGCCGGATGCCAAGAACGCGGTCCCCTATGTCTCCTGTGGCCACCCGTTCCGTGACCTCTGGGCGGTGATCGCCAGCCTGGACGGCAGCGAAGTGCCGGACGGCAGCGTCGGCGAGATCTGGTTGCACGGCAACAACGTCGCCCGCGGATATTTCGGACGCAGGGAAGAGTCCCAACGCACGTTCGCCAACAAGCTGCAGTCCCGGCTCGAGCAGGGCAGCCACGCCGAAGGCGCGCCGGACAACTGCTACTGGCTGGCCACCGGCGACCTCGGCGTCTACATCGACGGCGAGCTATACCTGACGGGACGGATCAAGGACCTGATCATCATCGATGGTCGGAATCACTATCCCCACGACATCGAGACCACGGTCAGCAACTCCTCGAAGGCCATCCGGTCCGGCTACGTCGCCGCGTTCTCGGTTCCGGCCGACGGCCAAAGCGGCAGCCAGGTCGAGCAGCTGGTCGTCGTCGCCGAACGCGCGGCGGGCGTCGGGCGCGCCGATCCGGAGGCGATCGCGGCGACCGTGCGCGCGGCGGTGTCGCGCGAGCATCAGGTTCAGCTCGCCGACATCCGGCTGGTGGCCGCCGGCACGATTCCCCGCACCACCAGCGGCAAACTGGCCCGCAATGCCTGTCGGGCGGAGTACCTCGCGGGCCGGTTCAACCGGTAGTTATCAACCGAGCAGTTCCAGCGTTCCCAGCTCGCGGACGTGCCGGCAGCCATAACTTAGCATGGCGAGAGCACCATGTCGTCGCCACGTTCGATGCTGGTGGCGAAGGCGAACCCGAGCGCCGAGATCAGCAGCGCCTGTGGCATGCCGAGACGGTAATCGCCAACAGGTTTCGCGGTCGTAGCCACGCTCGCCCGGGTGTGTCGCTCACCCGGGTGTGTGCGGGGTCGAACAGCAGGTTGTCCAGCCAGTAGCCGTCGTGCAGCAACGCGAACCGGTCCCGCTCGGCGACCAGCCAATGAGTCACCAGATCCATTGTGGCAGTGAATGTTTCACGATCTTCAGCACTCATCCGATCACCCAGCTTGTCCAGGGCGATGTCGGCGCTCATCTTCGCCACATCGCCGAGCCCTTGGCCGCCGCTTCGTCCAGGCGAGGAAACGCCAAACCGGGCAGGTCCAGCCAGACCGGGTCGCACCAACTGGGCCCGTGCAGCCCCCGGCCAGTGCCCGCACCGAAAGCCGCGCCTCCTGCGCGCCGCAGCCCGCGATCTGATCGCCTTGCACCGCCGGCGCCTGGTCGGCGAGCAGCAACGAGTACTCCATGGCATCATCGGTGATCTGGCAGAAGTAACACGTCGGCGCCGGGACTTGGACCCGGTCGGCCACCGAGGTGTAAAACGCACATTCGCTGCGATAGCCGATCACGACACGATCCCGCACGGTGTCGTCCTGGGCGAGCAGCTTGATCACGAAGGTCTCCGGCAGCTCACCGGGATTCATGGTATAATGCATGGTCACCCGATACGTCGCGCCGGTTTGGCCGGTGCCGATGATCACCACGTCGACTCCGGACACCTTGACCGACGTGCGTTCGCGCAGCGCCGCGGACAACCATTCTGGCGTCACATCGCCGGGATCCCGTGGCTTGAGCAGCGCCCGCGCAATGCTGACCCGTTGCCGTTCACCGCCGGACAGCGCCGAGCCCGCCTCGCCGACGACGGTGTCGGCGAGGCGGGCAACCTGCCGGACAGCTCGTCGACCCGGGGCCAATGCGACGGCCCGGCCGAACTGGTCCTCGCCGGCGCCGGGGTTCCCGGCTACGACGTTGTCGCGGATGCTGCCGTGGAACAGGTAAGGGTGCTGGAAGACGGCGCTGCTGGTCACCCGGCGCGCGTCTGAGCTGAGCGTGCCGGCGTCCACGCCGTCGATAACGACACGACCGCGGGCCGGTTGGTGCAGGCCGACGATCAGCGCCAAGATGGTGCTCTTTCCGAAGCCCGACGGCCCGACGATCGCCGTCGTGGTTCCGGGCTGCAGGACGAAACTGACGCCGTCCAGCACCGGCGTGCCGGTGCCGTCGTAACCTAAGGCCACGTCGTCGAACTCGATGCGCGCGGCGCCGGTGGTGCCGGGCAGGCCGGCGGATCCGCAGACCACGGCCGGCGCGGTGAACACGCCCCGGATCCGGTCCAGCGTGGCGCGGGTGCTCTCCAGCGCCGGAGCCAACTCGCTGACCGTGGTGAACGGCTCGAGGTAGCGGGCGATCACGACGATCAGGGCGACCGCCTCGGCCACTGTGAGCTGCCGTTCACGGTCAGCACCGTGGTGACGCCGGACAGCGCGATCAGCGCGGGCTGGCTGGCGACGCTGAACAACAGCTGGCCCGGGATCTGCATGGCGAGCAGCCGCGTCGTCGCGGTGTGCTGCGCGGCCAGGGCGATGACCGCTGGGCAGCAGCACCGCGGCACTCAGCGGTGTCAGCAAGTTGACCACCAGGCCGACGAGTTCGGGTCCGGTCGCGGCGATGGCCTGGCGCGACATCGCGGTGTTGTCGGCCGTGAACCAGTCCAGCCGGATCGCCGAAAGACGTTCAACCACATCGTCTTGCGAGTGATCCAGCACCGCGAAACCGATCGAAGCCGATCCGAGCGGTCGCCGCGTCGACGACCCATCCGGCCACGGTCGCGACGCTGAGCCAGACCAGCGCGGTGCGGCGCTGAACAGCGCACCCACCAGCGGGACCAGCAACACGGCGCCCACCGCGAGGATTACGACCGAGACGAGCGCGAGGGCCGCGTAACCGCGTACCCTGGCGCGCCGGTCCTGCGGCACCAGAGGCTCATCCAGGTGCGGATCATCGCGCGCCCTCGGCCGCTGTGGTGGCGACGACGGGCTTGCCCCGGCCGGTGTCCCACAACCGGCGATACCGTCCGTCGGCGGCTAGCAGCTCCTCGTGGGTGCCCCGTTCGGCGATGCGGACGTGCTCGAGCACCAGGATCTGGTCAGCCCGTGTGGATGGTGTGCAGCCGATGCGCGATCACCAGCACGGTACGATCGCGGGTCGGTCGGTTAAGCGCTTGTTGCACAAGGTATTCCTATTCAGGATCGGCAAACGCCGTGGCCTCGTCCAGGATCAGGATGGGAGTGTCGGCCAGGATGGCGCGGGCGATGGTGAGAAGTTGCCGCTCTCCAGAGAGTGCGGCGGCGGCGCCCAGCATCGTGTCGTAGCCGCTCGGCAGCCGCAACACCCGATCATGAATCTGCGCCTGGCGCGCCGCGGCCTGAATCTGTTCTAGGGTGGCGTCCGGGACAGCCAGCGCGATGTTCTCGGCGATCGTGCCGTGCACGAGCTGAGTCTCCTGTAGCACAAACCCCACCCGGGAGTAGAGCTCGTCGGCGGTCAGCTACCGGATGTCTTGTCCCCCAACATAAATCTCTCCCTGCTTCACATCGTGGAACCGTACCAGCAGCGCGGCCAGCGTCGACTTGCCGGATCCGGACGGGGCCTACAAGCGCGGTCACCGTGCCGGGACGCGATTCCAGTAATACGTCCTGAATCACCGGCACGCCCCGGCGGTAGCTGAAGCTCACGCGGTCGAACGCCACCGTCGCCGCGTCGTCCGGGCGGGCCGGCCGCTCGTGCACCGCGAGTTCTGTTTCGTCGAGCGTGTTTTGCAGACGCCGGGCGGCCAGCAGCCCGCTGCGGATGCCGCCGAGTCCGTACGCGATGCCAAGCAGCCGGACCCCGAAGGTGGTTCCCAGCAATAAGAATGGCAACAGGTCAACCGCATCCATACGGTGCGAGACGACCAGCAAGGTGCCGGCGAGTGTGATCAGCCACAGGAAGGTGGACGGCAGGGGTGGCCAGATCCATCGCGGTTTTCTTGCCGGCCAGCGGGCGCTACCAGCCACCAGGAACGCGACGTACTCGTCCAACTGGTGCCGGAAGCTAAACGCCGCGGCACCCCCGAAGACCGGATCACTGGCTGACCTTCGAGGTAGGCACCGGTTTCGCCGTTTCATGCGTTCGGCCTGCGCCTGCACGATCCGCGGGCCGGATTGAATGGTCAACACCGAGGTCATCAGCAGATAGACCAGCACCGGCCCGAACAGGACCCAGGGCCACCCGCCAGTCGACGGTGAACAGGTAGATCAGCACCGGGGCGACGACCGCGTTGACCGCGTACGAATCGCGTGGGTGAACAGATAGTGCAGCGAGAGCGTGTCATCGGCGCCAGCTGCTTGATCGAGCCCGATCCGCGGGCGGTGAAGGCGGGAGAGCTTGCTCAGCAGCCGCGAACGCAGGTCGCTCGCGAAGCGCGCGTCGATCACGTGAAGCCACGGGGTCAGAGCGGTACCGAGCACCGTGCCCAACCCCAGCAACGCGACGGCGGCGGTACCGACATGCCACAGCCGGGTGGCGTCGGCGCCGGACACCAGCAGCCGCGCCAACTCCACCAGCAGCACGAACGGGGCGAGCTGCACGAGCGTGATCACGGCCTGCAGCACACCGGAGACGACCAGCGCCGACCGCATCGGCGCGAGCAGCCGGCCGGCGGCCTGAGCACACCACCGACCGCGATTGGCCGGGACCTCGGTGGCCGGCGTCGGTACCGGCATTGGTGTCTCTGCCTGGGCCGCAACGGTTTCCCCTTCGCCGGGGATGGTCTTCTCCTCGCCACCGCGGCTGGTGTCCATCTCGCGGCTGGCGCTCCAATACGCCTGCGCGTGCACCTCGGACTTGGGGAACCCGAATGCATCACGCAATCGCTTGCGGACGTTCTTCAGTGTCGCGGCCTCAGGGGTGGCCCAGGCATACCAGTCCGACCAGTCCCGCGCCTCGATCGCCTCGGCCAGCGAACTGTCGTCGCGGCGAGCGACCCAATGCACCCGCAGCCGCGGATACCGCGGCGATCGGGAGGGCGGTGTCGTGGTAGTCGTACTGTTCGAAGTACATCTCGATCGGGACGTCATCGGGAACCGTGCCGATGATCCCGTTCATCCCCGGTATCGAAGCCGAGTCGCCGATCAACAGGTAACCGGCCTGGTTGCTCTTTGGATCGGTCGAACCGCGACGCGCCCATCAGCGACATGACCGCGATCGTGGAGCCGGGCTCGACCGTGCGTGCCCAGCTCGACGCCGGACCGGCCGGCTCGTGCAGCACGACGTCGACCGCGAAACGGCCGGTGGACACGTCGGCCTCGGCGATCGTGTAGGCGCGCTGGAACTCGGTGTCCGACCCGTCCGGGTCCGGAAACCAGAACCGCAGCCACGCCGCGGGCTCGGCCTCGGCATCTTCGAACTGCGTCGCCGATTCCATCCAAATCCGCACGAAATGTGGTGCGACCCGCACGGTTTCGAGCACCGTTGCGAGGTGATCGCGTGCCCCGAACCCGCGCAGTATCGCGCCCTGGAACCCGCGTGCCATCAACGGTCCTCTCCGGCGGCGGAGAGCTCCGCCACGCCTCGACTAAGGTTGCCTAACCATGTCTGATGGTCGGGAGCGGGTCGAGGGTGAGGGTGCGCAAGGGGGGATTCGAACCCCCACGTCCGAAGACACTGGAACCTAAATCCAGCGCGTCTACCAATTCCGCCACTCGCGCCTGGGGCCCTGCGATCTTAACGCCCGGGCCGCGAATCCGGCTGCCAGCACGGCAGCGCGACCGTCAGACCTGGGCGTTGCTCGGCACGCGGCCACCACGGATCTGACGCTGGTCGACCGGGGCCTGGGGGCGGCGTGATCGGCCTTTGGTGTCAACGATCCGCAAATCCGAGCCGCCGGATTCCTCGGAGGCGCCGACGCACAGCACCGCCTCACCGCGAATCGCTCGCTCGCTCGCAAATCTCGTTGAGGTAATCGGACTTGCCGAACCGGCGCAGCATCGCGATGGTCGAGTCGTGCAGGCTCACCCCCCACCCCGATCCCGGCGGAGGACAGCCGACCCTACGCAAGCGCGAGTTCGACGAGCTTGCCGACATCGGGCTGGGTCCGGTCCGTCCACATGGCGGCGAAGACACCACCGGCCCACAGATATTCGATCATTTACCGTGGAAAGCGTTGCTGCGCTTCGTCTTCCGTTGTCCCACTGTGACGCGCTCGTCGCAGACCTCGCCGAGAAAAGCGCGGTGGTCAGCGTCGAAGACGGTGTGGCCTATCGTGGTCACGTCAGTCCACCAGCTCGAG
This sequence comes from Mycobacterium tilburgii, assembly GCF_902168065.1. GTDB lineage: Bacteria > Actinomycetota > Actinomycetes > Mycobacteriales > Mycobacteriaceae > Mycobacterium > Mycobacterium tilburgii. The sequence continues at coordinate 14,322 of NZ_LR655695.1, forward strand.
CCAACACCCGAATCTCCATGTCCAGCATCGCGTTTCCCAGCACGGCGTAGTCGTGCTGGGAAACCGTCGTCCGCGACGGTGGCGAACGGCAGTCCGCCGCCGGGGGCGGGCAGGGTCACCGCGCAGGTGGACTCGGCGAGGCTATAGCACGGGGCGAGCGCCCCCGCGTCGAACCTAAACGGCGCCATCGCTTCGGCGAAGCGTCCGAATCCCTTGCAGTCGACCGGTTCGCCACCCGCAGGGCGCCGAGATCAACGGTGATCCCGCCGTGCCCTGCAGAACGGCATGGTTGACGGTTTCGGCCCGGGACAGTCCCGAGGCCGATCGGGTGGTGCGCGCCGCCGTCACCAAATCCTAGACCGTAATTCCAATGGGTGCAACGGACCGACCATACATATTGCTAGTAAAGGTAGGCTAGCCTATTTAACAGCGAATTTCGCCACGTGAGCCCGTCGCTGCTATTAGCGCTCGAGCCTCGCGGTACCGTCGAGGGGTGTCCAGTCAGCCCCATCATTGGCGCCATCACCGGCCCGCGTTGATCGTGCTGGCAATCGTCGCGGCCTGCAACTGCCTGGCCCTGGGCTGGTGGCAATGGACCCGTTTCCAGTCGCCGTCCGGCACCCTCCAGAACCTCAGCTACGCCCTGCAGTGGCCGCTGTTCGCATGGTTTTGCCTCTACGCCTACCGCAACTTCGTCCGCTACGAAGAGGCTCCGCCGCAGCCGCGCCACACCGGCGCGGCCACCGAGATCCCGGCCGGGTTGCTTCCCGAACGGCCCAAGCCCGCACCGCCACCGCCCGACGATCCCACGCTGCGGGAGTACAACGCTTACCTGGCCCAGCTCGCCGCCGCAGACGCCGAAAAACAGAACAGGAGCACCGCATGACCACACCCGAGCCCTCCGGAGCGGTATCCGCCGACCGGATCCGCCCTGCCTTCCTCGGCTACCGGACCATGGCGTGGACGACGGGTCTGTGGCTGATCGCCCTGTGCTACGAGATCGTCTCGCATCTCGCGTTCCATCATGAAATCCGGTGGATCGAGGTGGTGCACGGCTGGGTGTATTTCATCTACGTGCTCACGGCATTCAACTTGGCGATCAAGGTGCGCTGGCCGATCGGCAAGACGATCGGCGTGCTGCTGGCCGGCACGATCCCGTTGGCGGGCATCATCGTCGAGCATTTCCAGACCAAGGACATCAAGGCCCGGTTCGGGCTCTAGGCGCGGGCCAGCTCCCGCAGGGCAGGCAGCAGTAGGGCCAGTGCGCGGCCGCGATGTGAAGCCGCGTCCTTCTCGTGCGGGCTCAGTTGCGCCGCGGTGCGGGCATCGCCGTCGGGAACGAACACCGGGTCATAGCCGAACCCGCCGTCACCGCGCGGCTCACGGGCGATCATGCCCGGCCATTCGCCCCGGACGACGACTTCTCCGTTCGCCGAGACCAGCGCGCAGGCCGACACGAACGCCGCCGCACGGCGCTCGTCGGGCACATCCCGCAACTGAGCCAGCAGCAGCGCGGTGTTGGCGGCATTGTCGCCGTGAGTACCTGCCCAGCGCGCCGACAGCACGCCCGGCATGGCGTTGAGCGCGGCCACCTCCAAACCGGAGTCGTCAGCCATCGTGGCCAACCCCGTCGCGGCGAACCCGTCGCGCGCTTTGGCCAACGCGTTGTCCTCAAACGTCGCACCGGTTTCCGGCGCCTCGTCGAAAGCCGCGACGTCGTCCAGGGATACTAGGGTCAGCGCCGACAAGCCGGCGCCGTCGAGCACCCGGCGCAATTCGGCCAGCTTCTTGGGGTTGCGGCTAGCGACCAGCAGTCGAGTCACCGATCGCCCCCGAATGTTCGGCTCATGTGTACCCGTTTCGTCGGCGAGATTTCGGGGGCGGGAATGCGACGGGACGCCCGGATGTTTTCCCGCTCATGGCCGAAACCGCATTCAGCACCACCGATTGGGTGCGCGAACACACCGAACGAATTCCGGCACAGGGCACCACGGAAGGGATTGGCGAAGCCGACGAGCGGCTGACGAACCGCCCGATCGTCTTTGTTCACCGTGACCGGGGCAAAGACGGGCCTGAAGCGGTATGTCCCGCTGATGCAGGTGGAGCACAACGGGCAGTACGCGATGATCGGCTCGACCGGAGGAGCCCCCAAGGACCCGGCGTGAGTCGCGAATCTGCGGGCCAACGCCGACGTCTCGGTGCAGGACTGTGAGCGGGTCTTCGAAGGCACCGCTCGGGAGGTCTTCGGGGAAGAGCGAGAAACGTGGTGGCGCAGGGGCATTGAGGCCTACCCCAACTACACCCACCTGCAGTCGCTCACCGAGCGGACAATCCCCGTCTTCGTCGTGGAGTGAGCCGGGTCCGGTCAGCTACCGAAGGCCTTTGGCGGCGGCCCGTCCGGAAGCACGCCCGGGTAGGGCGCCTCCAGCGCCGCACTCTGGGCGGCGAACAGCGTGTCGCACGCCCCGAGTGCCATGTCGAGCAGCTTGTCCAGCGTCGAGCGTGGGAAAGTCGCACCCTCACCGGTGCCCTGGATCTCGACCAGCGTTCCGGTGTCGGTAGCGACGACGTTCATGTCGACCTCGGCGCGCGAATCCTCCTCGTACGGCAGGTCCACCCGGATCCTGCCGTCGACCACGCCGACGCTGACCGCGGCGATGGCGCAGGACAACGGTCGCGGGTCCGACAGCTTGCCCGCCGCCGCCAGGTAGGTCACCGCGTCGGCCAGCGCCACATAGGCACCCGTGATCGCCGCGGTGCGGGTGCCCCCGTCGGCCTGTAGCACATCACAGTCGACGGCGATTGTGTTCTCCCCCAACGCCGTCAGGTCGATGCACGCACGCAGCGACCGGCCGACCAGCCGGCTGATCTCTTGGGTGCGTCCCGACAACCGGCCCCGCACCGATTCACGGTCGGACCGGGTGTGGGTCGCCGACGGCAGCATCGCGTACTCCGCGGTCAGCCAGCCCAGGCCCGATCCCTTGCGCCAGCGCGGCACCCCCTCGGTGACGCTGGCGGTGCACAGGACTTTGGTTTGCCCGAACGCGATCAGCACCGAACCCGCGGGGTTTTCGGTGAAGCCGCGGGTGATGACCACTGGACGAAGCTCGTCGTCGTTGCGACCGTCTTCTCGCCTTGACACCCAATCACCCTAGCCACTCAACCCGGCCCGGCGGGGCGGCAGGCAGCGGGCCGGTGGAATCAGACTCGCTCGGAATGCCGCACGTCGAACGTCTCGCCGCACACCACCGCGTGCACCGGGCCGTCGAACTCGGCCTTGGCCTCGCTGATCACGTCCTCGCGCGACGTCCACGGCGGGATATGCGTGAGCAACAGCTCGCGAACACCGGCCGCGGCCGCGGTCCGGCCGGCTTCGGTGCCCGACAAGTGCAGGGCCGGCGGGCGACCCGGCGCGTGCGTCCAGGACGCCTCGCAGAGGAACACGTCGGCATCGCGCGCCAGATCCACGAGCTGGTCGCAAACCCCGGTGTCGCCACTGTAGACGAATGACGCCCCCCCGGCGTCGGTGATGCGCAGGCCGTACGACTCGGTGGGGTGTGCCACCACCCGCGGCGTCACATTGAGCGAACCGATGGCGACCGGTTCGCCGTCGACCCAGTGGTGGACATCGAAAATGTCCGAGCAATCGTCGATCTCACCGCCGTACGGCGAAGACGCGGCGCCCAACCGAGACCAGGTGTCGCTCGGGCCGTACAGCATGGCCTTGCCGACCGGACGGGCCGAAGGGTGGTAACGCCGCCACACAAACAGACCCGGTATGTCCAGGCAGTGGTCGGCGTGCAGATGAGACAACAGCACATGCACCGATACCGGGTCCGCATAGCGCTGCAGAGCCCCTAGCACACCCCCGCCGAAGTCGAGAACCAGAGGCGGGGTGTCGGGGGCGCGAAGCAAATATCCCGACGCAGGCGAATCCGGACCCACCACGCTGCCGGAGCAGCCGAGCACGGTTATTCGCACGGACACTACTGTGCCATGCCCGGAACGCCCATGAGAAAAATATTAACGCATTGATGTGATGAGAATCTCCCCACGGGCTAGCCGACGGGTGAGTGGTGCACCGACCGGACTCCACCGACCGCGGGCCCCAGGAACCGCGCCGCCAATTTGGTGAAGGCTTCGGGGTCGCCCGTAGCTTCGAAGACGCGCGTCGCGGGAGCGGCGTCATGGGGGCGCAGCAAATCCCGCTCGGTGAGCACCCGCAGCACTTCTTTCGCCGTTTCCTCGGCGCTCGAGACCAGCGTCACATTGTCGCCCATCGCCAGCTGAATCAACCCGGAGAGCAGCGGGTAGTGCGTGCAGCCGAGCACCAGCGTGTCGACCTCGGCGCGCTGCAGCGGCTCCAGATAACCCTCCGCGAGCCCCAGCACCTGACGTCCGCTGGTGACCCCGCGTTCGACGAAGTCGACGAAGCGTGGGCAGGCCACGGCGGTGATCTCGGTGTCACGGGCGGCGACGAACGCGTCCTGGTAGGCGCGCGAGGCGATGGTCGCCTGGGTTCCGATGACACCGATGCGCCCGGTGCGGGTGGTCGCGACCGCGCGGCGCACCGCGGGCAGGATCACCTCGACCACCGGCACGTCGTACCGTTCGCGGGCATCGCGCAAGCACGCGGCCGAGGCCGTATTGCAGGCGATCACCAAGGCCTTGACCCCGCGCCCGACCAGGTCGTCGCCGATGGCCAGCGCGTGCGCGCGGACCTCGGGGATGGTGAGCGGGCCATAGGGACCGTTCCCGGTGTCGCCAACGTAGACGATGTCCTCGTCGGGCAGCTGGTCGATGATCGCGCAGGCCACCGTCAGCCCGCCGACGCCGGAGTCGAAGACCCCGACGGGCGCCATGGGTGAGCTCATGTGGTCAACCGGGCGATGACGCCACACAGGTGGCCCTGCCAAGACACGCCGGGAGCGCCGGGCAGCATACCGAACATGACGCTGCCGTAGACGAACAGCACGATGATGCCGACGATGATCTGCCAGGTGCCGAAGCCACCCAGGATCCAGACGATGACCGTGGCGGCGATGAACCTTGCCAAGCCGGCGAGCGCCATCAGGAATCCGAGCACCAAAGCGGGAACGGTGTTGGCTATCAGGTGACCCCAGTTCGCGTGGAGTAATGGCACGACGAGGATGCCCCACAGGCCGTCGGTCTCCAGCGGTCGGATGCCGTTGTTGTCGAGGCGATGATCGGTCAGGCTGTCCCACAGCTCGATGACCCACAGCAGCGCCACAAAGCACAGCACCGTGGCGCCGCCGATCATCCACCCCGGCCGCTTCTTCGGCTCCGGCACGGCGGGATATCCGCTCGGCCTGCTCATGCCCACAGCTGCCCTTCTAACACGTTCTCGGTGTCGTCCAGGCTACCGCGGTAGACAGGTACTTCCAGCCGGCGTCGGCGACCACGAAGGCAATGTCGGCGCGGTTGCCGACCGCGAGCGCCTTGCCGGCCAGGCCTAGGACGGCGTGCAGCACCGCGCCGGTCGAGATGCCCGCGAAGATGCCTTCGGAGTCCACCAGCTCCCGGGTCCGCCGGACGGCGTCCAGCGAGCCCACCGAGTAACGGGTCGTCAACACCTCGGGGTCGTAGAGCTCCGGGACAATCCATCGTCGATGTTGCGCAGCGCGTACACGCCCTCGCCGTAGCGGGGCTCGGCGGCCACGATCTTGACGCCGGGCACCTTCGACCGCAGAAACCGGCCGGTGCCCATCAGCGTGCCCGTGGTGCCCAGACCCGTGACGAAGTGGGTGATCGCGGGGAGGTCGGCCAGCAGCTCGGGGCCGGTGCCGTTATGGTGCGCGTCGGTGTTGGCGGGGTTGCCGTACTGGTACAGCATCACCCACGAGGGGATTGGCCACGGCCAGCTCTTTGGCCGTGGCCACAGGCAGTGTTGGAGCCGCCCTCGGCCGGCGAGAAGATGATCTGCGCGCCGTAGAGCTCGAGCAGCTGACGCCGCTCCGCCGACGTGTTCTCCGGCAGCACGCAGATCAGCCGGTAGTCTTTCAGCAGCGCCGCCATCGCCGGCAGGCAGGATGGTGATCGAGTCGCCGTCGGCGACCGCGGTGTCCAATCCGCCGGAGAAGCGCACGTCGTCGTTGAGGTAAATGTTGACGAAGCGGTGCAGCTTGCCATCATCGATCAACCGCTTGGAGATGCCCGCGTAGTGGGTTTCCAGGTCGCTGCTCACGGCGGCCAAGGTCTGCCCGGTTGCCGAAACGCGCTTCTCGCCGCCGGTGTGGGGATGCAGGATGGTCGGGACGGAGACAGTGACGGTCACGAGTGCCCTCTTTCGGAGGAATCAGTACTGCTCGACAATGTTGATGGGCTCTTCGACGACCTCACCGTCGACGATGCGGTAGCTACGGACCTCGTCGCGGTCCGGGTCGCGGGTGGACACCAGCACGTAGTGCGCGGCCGGCTCGCCGGCCAGTTGCACGTCGGTGCGGCTCGGGTAGGCCTCGGTCGCGGTGTGGGAGTGGTAGATGACGACGGCGGCGTCGCCCGACTTTTCCATCGCCTGCCACACGCGGAGCTGCTCCTGGGAGTCGAAGCGGAAAACGTCGGCGAGCGTTCCGCGTTGGTCATCGGGACGTGGCGTTCGGGACGATCGGACCCTTCGGGGCCGGCCAGGATGCCGCACGCCTCATCCGGGTGGTCACGGCGCGCGTGGCCACGATCGCGTCGAGGAGATCGGCCCGGATCACCAGCACGTCAGTCGCTCCCTCGCGCGAACGCGCCCGGCACCGCACCCCGGTAGGTCGGGATCCCCGCGATCGATTCGGCCGCCAGCACGCCGCCCAGCGCGGCGCGGGCCAGGCAGTCGGCGGCGGCGCCCACCTCCGCGACCAGGCGCGTCTCCGGGGCCATCCCGGCGAGCGCATCCGCCGGCGGTGGTACCTCGACGGCGCCAGTGGCCAACGCGAAGACGGTGTCGCCGTCGAGCTCAACGCCGCGTCGGTGGCCACCACCGCGATGGTCGTGTTCAGCGGTTGCGGTTTGTCGCGCGCCAGCTGCCCGAGCGCGTCGATCTGGTCGCGCGGCGGTGACCTCAGCCCGAACTCCTGCACCAGTTCAGCCATCCACGGCAGACCGGTGTTGCGGTCGACGACGTCGCCGGCGCAGTTCACGATGACCACGGCGCCGACCGTGACCCCTGAGGGCAGGACCGTCGACGACGTCCCGACGCCGCCCTTGAGCACGCCGGTCCGCGCCCCCACCCCCGCACCAACCGTGCCGACCGCCACCTCGGTGCCGGCGGTCTCACACGCGGCGTAACCGAACTCCGCCGTCGGCCGGCAATTCCAGACGCCGACCGGCAGGTCGAAGATCACCGCACCCGGCACGATCGGCACCACGTCGCCGGGTCAGCGCCACGCCGCGGCCGCGGTCCTCCAGCCAGCTCATGACGCCGTCAGCGGCCGCCAACCCGTACGCGCTGCCGCCGGCCAGCACCACCGCGTCGATGAACCGGACCGTGTTGGCCGGGTCGAGCAGGTCAGTCTCGCAGGTGCCCGGGGCGCCGCCGCGGCAATCCACGGCTCCGACGGTGCCTGGAGGTGTCAGCACAACGGTGACGCCGGTGGCCCACCCGACGCCCAGCGCCGCTTCGGGGTCCGCCGCTGGTAGCAGCCAACCCGGATGCCGCCGACGTCGGTGAGCGCGTCATCCTGCGGGCTTGCCCATCAACGCCAGCACCAGATATTCCTGCAGCACGGTCAGCCATTGGTACACATCGAAATGCGTGGCCATCGGGTGGTCGGCGGGCAGCCGTTCCGGCCCGTCCAGGCCCGATGTCGAGCATGAAGCCCAGCGCCAGCCGGACGTCGTTGACGGCCGACACCCACGCGTTCGCCTGCTCTTCGGTCAGCTCGAACCCTCCGCCGCCACCCGGCACGGTGTCCAACAGTTCTTGTGCTGCACCACGTTTGGCGTCGATGATCTCCGGCTCGTGCAGACCGCGCAGTGCGGCGTTGAGTCCTTCGGGCGTCTCGGTTCCCGAGCCGGCGCCTTCCTGTGGCCGGTAGAAGTCGGGCAGCAGCCGGCGCAGTGTCGGGTCGGGGGGAGACTCGGAGTGTCCGGTCTTGATGCCGGTGATATCTACGAGTTCGTCTGCAGACGAGTAGGATTCGTGCTCGTCGAGCAAACCCATCATCGCGGTGACGAGATTGTTCAGCAGGTCCGCTTCATGCGGGGCCAACGAGGAACGAAAACGGGGTCCGTCGGCGGTATCGCCCCGTTTCCATTTACGCACAAGACTTCCCGGTGTCCTCGAACCTCATCGGTCTTGCTGCAACGTCGCCCAGAGACCGTCGGCATGCAGCTTGGACACGTCGGCCTCCATGGACTCCCAGCTTCCAGCCGACACCACCGCCTTGCCTTCGTTGTGCACCTGCAGCACCAACTTGGTCGCGTACTGCTCGCTGTAGCCGAACAGCTTCTGGAATACGTCACATAGGTCATCAAATTGACCGGGTCGTCCCAGACGACTGTGACCCAGGAACTGGCGTGACCTCTACCGGATAGGACTCACGCTGCCCTGTGGTCCCGGGTTTGGTGGGTGCTGACGCAACAGCCATGGCCTCGCTGGATAGCGAGAGATCGGTGTCGCTCCGGAAAACGTTACCGTTGCGGAATGAACGAGCCTGCCACCGCTGGGCTGTTGACCGACAAGTATGAGTTGACGATGCTGGCCGCGGCGCTGCGGGACGGCGCCGCCGAGCGTCGGACCACCTTCAAATTATTCGCCCGCCGGCTCCCCGAGGGCCGGCGCTACGGCGTGGTGGCCGGAACCGGGCGTTTGCTGGAAGCGTTGCCGCAGTTCAGGTTCGATGATGACGCCTGCCGGTTATTGGCCGGCTTCCTCGACCCCGCCACGGTGTGTTTTCTGCGCGATTTCCGGTTCCGCGGCGACATCGACGGTTACGCGGAGGGCGAGCTGTATTTCCCGGGTTCTCCGGTGCTGACGGTGCGCGGCAGCTTCGCCGAATGCGTGGTGCTCGAAACGCTGGCGTTGTCGATCTTCAATCACGACTCGGCGGTCGCGTCGGCGGCGGCGCGCATGGTCAGTGCGGCTGGCGGGCGACCACTGATCGAGATGGGTTCGCGACGGACCCACGAACGCGCCGCCGTCGCCGCGGCCCGCGCGGCCTACATCGCCGGTTTCGCCGCGTCATCGAACCTCGAGGCGCAACGGCGCTACGGGGTGCCGGCCGAGGGCACGGCCGCGCACGCCTTCACGATGCTGCACACCGACGAGGCGGGACCCGACGAGCTGGCCGCGTTCCGAGCCCAGGTCGACGTACTCGGCGTGGGGACCACGCTGCTGGTGGACACCTACGACGTGACGACCGGGGTGGCCAACGCGGTGGCCGCCGGTGGGGCTCCCCTGGAGGCGGTGCGGCTGGACTCCGGCGAGCTCGGGGTGCTGGCGCGCCAAGTGCGTGAACAACTCGACCGGCTGGGCGCCACCGGCACCCGCATCGTGGTCTCCGGCGACCTCGACGAATTCTCCATCGCCGCGCTGCGCGCCGAACCGGTGGACAGTTACGGCGCCGGCACATCGGTGGTCACCGGGTCGGGTGCTCCGACCGCGGGGATGGTCTACAAGCTGGTGGAGGTGGACGGCATCCCGGTGCAGAAACGCAGCAGCCACAAGGAATCCCAGGGCGGCCACAAGGAGGCGCTGCGACTGTCCCGGCCCACCGGCACGATCACCGAAGAGGTGGTGCATCCGGCCGGCCGGCCGCCGTCGATGACCGAACCGTTCCGGGTGCTGACCGTGCCGCTGGTCCGCGACGGCGAGGTGGTAACCGAGACGGGCGCCGCGGCGCTGACTGCCGCGCGGGAGCTGGTGGCCGCCGGGCTGCACAGCCTGCCATGGGAAGGGTTGAAACTGGCGCACGGTGACCCCGCGATTCCGACCGTGCACGTTCCGGTTTGACGCCCGATTCGGCTAACTTGGAGCTATCCGGCACCCAGCCGAATTCGGGCCGAAGCAAGGAGTCATCACGCCGGACGTCACCGCCGCGGATGTGAAGTCCGTGCCCGAGCTGCTGGCCATCGCGGTGGCCACGCTCGGCGGCAGCGAACGCAGCGGCCAGCAGGGGATGGCCGCTGCGTTCGCGCGCGCTTTCGAAACGGGTGAACACCTCGCCGTGCAAGCCGGTACCGGAACCGGAAAGTCGTTGGCGTATCTGATCCCCGCGATCGTGCACGCGATCACCGACGAGTCGCCGGTCGTGGTGTCGACGGCGACGATCGCCTTGCAGCGCCAACTCGTCAACCGCGACCTGCCGCGGCTGGCCTATTAACTTGCCGATGCGCTGCCCCGCCGGCCGCGATTAGCGTTGCTGAAGGTACGACGAAACTAACTGTGCCTGAACAAAATTCATAACGGCGCCAGCGAGGATCCGGATCTCGACGGGGATCGCCCACAAGAGGAACTCTTCAATCCGATGGCCGCCAGCGCGCTGGGCCGCGACGTGCAGCGGCTCACCGCCTGGGCCTCGACCACCGACTCGGGCGACCGAGACGACCTCAAACCCGGTGTGCCGGAACGCTCCTGGGCGCAAGTCAGCGTGTCCGCGCGGGAATGCCTCGGCGTGTCCAGCTGCCCGTTCGTCTCGGAGTGCTTCTCTAAACGCGCCCGCGCCCGGGCCGGTGTTTCCGATATCGTCGTGACCAATCACGCCCTGCTGGCCATCGACGCCGTCGCCGAATTGACGGTGCTGCCCGAACATTCGCTACTGGTGGTCGACGAGGCACACGAGCTGGTCAACCGGGTGACCTCGGTGGCCACCGAGGAGTTGACGGCAACAACCCTGGGTGTCGCCACCCGGCGGATCGCCCGACTGGTCAATCCCGAGCTCGTCACGCGGCTGGAGGCGACGACGGCCAACTTCGCCGCGACGATCCATGACACCACCCCCGGGCGCATCGACAGCCTCGACGCCGAGCTGGCGACCTACCTGACCGCACTGCGCGACGTGGCCGGCGCGGCGCGGTCGAACATCGACACCACCAGCGACGCCAAGGCCGCCGCGCGCGGAAGCCGTTGCGGCACTGACCGAAATCACCGATACCACGTCGCGGATGCTGACGTCGTTCGGGCCCGCAATCCCCGATCGCACCGATGTGGTCTGGCTCGACCATGAAGACAATCGAGGCTCGCCACGGCCCGTGCTGCGGGTCGCGCCACTGACGGTGGCGGGCCTGCTGCGCTATCAAGTATTTTCGCAAGCTACGACCGTGTTGACCCTCCGCCACCCTGACCGTCGACGGGTCGTTCGACGCGATGGCCTCGGCCTGGGGTTTGACCGGGCCGGACGACAGCATCGAGTACCCGTCCTGGCGCGGGCTCGCCATTCCACACCACCAAGGTCGGCATCCTGTACGTGGCCAAGCATCTGCAGCCGCCGGGCCGGGACGGCACCGGGTCGGCCGAGCAGCTGACCGAGATCGCCGAACTGATCACCGCGACCGGCGAGCGCACGCTGGGGCTGTTCTCGTCGATGCGCGCCGCTCGGGCCGCGACCGAGGCCATGCGCGAGCGGCTGGCCACGCCGGTGCTGTGTCAGGGCGACGACAGCACCTCGGCGTTGGTGGAGCAGTTCAGCGATGCCCCGGAGACGGCACTGTTCGGCACGCTGTCGCTGTCGCTGTGGCAGGGCGTCGACGTGCCCGGCCCGTCGCTGTCGCTGGTGTTGATTGACCGGATTCCGTTCCCGCGGCCCGACGACCCGCTGCTGAGTGCTCGGCAACGCGCGGTCGCGGCCCGCGGCGGCAACGGCTTCATGGCTGTCGCGGCCAGCCACGCGGCGCTGCTGCTCGCCCAGGGTTCGGGGCGGCTGCTGTGCCGGGTGACCGACCGCGGCGTGGTGGCGGCGGATGGTTACCGCCGGTTAAGGCGGCTACCTGCGCGCGTCGCTGCCGCCGTTCTGGCAGACCACCGATGCCGCCCAGGTCCGTGCCGCGCTGCAGCGGCTGCGGACCGCTCCCGACGGGCCGACGGCCTGACCTATCGGGCCAGCGCGACCAGGCCGAGTTCGCTGGCGGACGCCAACATCGGGTGATGCGGCAGCACCCGCACGGTGTATCCGACCGAGCCGGCGACCGGCAGCGAGGTCGTGGTCGAGAACACCTGGTTGCCGTTGTCGGCGGCGCCGGTGTAGGACATTTCGACGGTGACCGGATCCATCAGCGCGTCGGCGTCATCGACCTTGCCCACCACCGCCTCCACGGTGACCTCGTCGGGCGTCAGGCCGGCCAGTTGCACCGTTGCCGTGAGGGTGAGCTTCGAGCCCAGCACCGGCGCGTCGGGCAGACCGGTGGAATCGACGTCGGTGATCTGCACCTTGGGCCACGCCCGTTCGGCGCGTCGCCGGTAGTCGGCGAGCTCGCGGGCCGCGCTGAAAGGACCTTCGCCCGCGTCGGTGATGGTGTTGCGCAGGGATTGGGCCGCCGGCGCGTAGTACTGCTCGACGTAGTCGCGCACCATGCGGGAGGCGAGCACCTTCGGCCCGAGCGCCTGCAGGGTGTGCCGCACCATCTCGATCCAGCGTGGCGGCACGCCCTGTTCGCCGCGCTCGTAGAACTTCGGCGCCACCGCCTGCTCGAGCAGACCGTACAGGGCGCTGGACTCCAGCTCGTCGCGACGCGACTCGTCATTGACGCCGTCGGCCGACGGTATCTCCCAACCGTTTTCGCCGTCATACCACTCGTCCCACCAGCCGTCGCGGATGGACAGGTTCAACCCCCCGTTGAGCGCGCTCTTCATGCCCGACGTGCCGCACGCCTCCAGCGGCCGCAGCGGGTTGTTGAGCCAGACATCGCAACCCCAATACAGCAGCCGGGCCATGGACATGTCGTAGTCAGGCAGGAACGCGATGCGGTGGCGCACCTCGGGCCGGTCCGCAAACCGAACCACCTGCTGGATCAGGGCCTTGCCACCGTCGTCGGCGGGGTGTGACTTTCCGGCGACGATCAGCTGGATCGGTCGCTCCTCGTCGAGCAGCAGTCGTTCCAGCCGGTCGGGGTCGCTGAGCATCAGCGTCAGCCGCTTGTAGGTCGGCACCCGTCGCGCGAAGCCGACGGTGAGCACATTGGGATCTAATGCTGTTGCGATCCAACCTAATTCAGCGTCCGACGCGCCACGTTCGAGCCACGAGCGGCGCAGCCGGCGTCGGACGTCGTCCACCAACAGCGACCTCAGCTGCGAGCGGATCCACCACAGATGCCCAGCGTCGACTTCACGCAGTCGCAGCCACACACCCGGATCGCTAAATGCCGCGTCGTCCGGCCCGACCAGCTCACGGCCCAGCTGCAACCACTGCGGCGCCGCCCAGGTCCGCGCGTGCACGCCGTTGGTGATCGACCCGATCGGCACCTCGGCACGGTCGAATCCCGGCCACAGCTCGTTGAACATGGCCCGGCTGACCCGGCCGTGCAGCAGCGAAACACCGTTCGCCCGTTGCGCCAGCCGCAACCCCATGTGCGCCATGTTGAATTTTGTCGGGTCGTCCTCGGCGCCGAGCGCGAGCACCCGCTCGATCGGCACCCCCGGCAGCAACGCCGGCATCCGCTCCTTGGAATTCTCGCTCAGGTGGTCGTCGAAATAGCGCCGCACCATCTCGACCGGGAAACGGTCGATACCGGCGGGCACCGGCGTGTGCGTGGTGAACACCGTGCTGGACCGCACCACCGTCAGGGCGGTCTCGAAATCCAGGCCGGCGTCGGTCATCAGCTCGCGGATGCGTTCCACGCCGAGAAACCCGGCGTGTCCCTCGTTCATGTGGAACACCTCGGGAGCCGGCAGACCTTCGATGGCGGTGAACGCGCGAATCGCCCGCACCCCGCCGATGCCGGCCAAGATCTCCTGCCGCATCCGGTGTTCCTGATCGCCGCCGTACAACCGGTCGGTGACGTTGCGCAGTTCGTGTTCATTCTCGGGGACGTCGGAATCCAGCAGCAGCAGCGGAACCCGCCCCACTTGGGCTACCCAGATTCGCGCGGACAAGCGCGCCGCGTCGGGCAGCGTCAGCTCAACCAAGGCGGGCGCCCCGGTGGCGTCGGTGAGCAGCCGCAGCGGCAGCCCCTGCGGGTCCAGCGAGGGATAGGTCTCATGCTGCCAGCCCTCGGCGGTCAGCGACTGCCGGAAGTAGCCGGACCTGTAGTACAGGCCGACCGCGATCAGCGGTATACCCAGATCGGACGCCGACTTGAGGTGGTCGCCTGCCAGGATGCCCAGGCCACCGGAGTAGTTGGGCAGCACCTCGGCGACACCGAACTCCATCGAGAAGTACGCGATCCCGGTCGGCATGGAGACGCCGGCGTCCTGCTGTTGCTGGTACCACCGCGGCTGGCTCAGGTAGTCGTTCAACTCGGCGGACAACTCGTCGAGCCACCGCAGAAAGTCGTCGTCGATCGCCAGCTCGTCGAGGCGAGCGGGGTTGACCTCCCCCAACAACGCCACCGGATCGTTGCCACAGCGCGCCCACAAGTCGGAGTCGATGCTGGCAAACAGGTCCTGCGTCGGTTTGTCCCAGGACCACCGCAGATTGATGGACAACCGTTCGAGTGCGGCGAGACGCTCGGGCAGATGGGCGCGGACGGTAAAGCGACGGAGGGCTTTCACGCATGACTACCTTACTGCGGATCGCCGAGCTCGCATCCGACGTCGACCGTTCGCCGTCACGCGGGTGTGACCAGACACTAGGCTGGGTACGGGTAGATATCGGGGCCGCAAAGACGCGGCCCCGAACAGGAATTTCCCCACGAAACGAAGTTTCTCCAGACGAAAGGCACGCCGCGTGCAGCACAATCCGCGGTTTGCCAGCACCCAATCGGACGGAACGGAGTGGTGGTGCCCGGTCGTGTCGAGATCGATGACGTTCAGCCGGTAGTCTCCTGCGGCACGTACCCCGCCAAGGCGGTGGTTGGCGAGACGGTGCCGGTGCGCGCGGCGGTGTGGCGTGAGGGGCACGACGCCGTCGCCGCGACGCTGGTGGTTCGCTATCTGGGTCCGCGCTACCCGCAGGTCACCGACACGCGGCAAATCACCGCGGTGCAGGCGCCCGAAAAGCTGGCGTCCCTGCCCGGGCCGAAGGCCAGCGAGCGAGTCAAACCGCTGAAGCTGCCGATGACGATGGGTCCGGAACCGTACGTCTTCCATGGCCAGTTCACGCCCGACCGGGTCGGGCTGTGGAGCTTCCGGGTGGACGGTTGGGGCGATCCGATTCACACCTGGCGGCACGGACTGGTCGCCAAACTGAACGCCGGTCAGGGCGAAAAGGAACTGAGCAACGACCTGCTGGTCGGCGCGGACTTGTTCGAGCGCGCCGCGACCGGCGTGCCGCGCGCCGTCCGCGAGCCGTTACTGGCGGCGGCCGTAGCCCTGCGGGCGCCCGGCGATCCGGTGACCCGTGCTGCGCTGGCGCTGGCGCCGGAAATCGAGGAGCTGCTGGTCGTTTACCCGTTGCGCGACATCGTAACCCGCGGCGAGCATCACGGCGTCTGGGTCGATCGGCCGCTGGCCCGCTTCGGTGCGTGGTACGAGATGTTTCCCCGGTCGACCGGAGGCTGGGACGCCGATGGAAAACCCGTGCACGGTACCCTCGCGACGGCGGCGGCGCAACTTCCGCGCATCGCCGACATGGGATTCGACGTCGTGTATCTGCCTCCCATTCATCCGATCGGTAAGGTGCACCGCAAGGGGCGCAACAACTCCCCTACCGCCGCGCCCGGCGATGTGGGTTCGCCCTGGGCGATCGGCAGTGACGAGGGCGGCCACGACGCCGTTCACCCCGACCTCGGCACCATCGACGACTTCGACGACTTCGTGGCCGCCGCGCGTGAGCTGGGGCTGGAAGTCGCGCTGGATCTGGCGCTGCAGTGCGCGCCGGATCACCCGTGGGCGCGCGACCATCGGCAGTGGTTCACCGAGTTGCCGGACGGCACCATCGCCTACGCGGAAAACCCGCCGAAGAAGTACCAGGACATCTATCCGCTGAACTTCGACAACGACCCCGCCAACCTCTACGACGAGGTGCTGCGGGTGGTCCGGCACTGGATCGACCACGGCGTCAAGTTCTTTCGAGTGGACAACCCGCACACCAAACCGCCGAAATTGTGGGAATGGCTGATCGGCCAGGTCAAGGACGCCGATCCCGACGTGCTTTTCCTGTCCGAGGCGTTCACCCCGCCGGTCCGGCAGTACGGCCTGGCCAAACTCGGTTTCACTCAGTCGTACAGCTACTTCACCTGGCGGACCGCCAAATGGGAGCTTACCGAGTTCGGCAACGACATCGCCGTGCTCGCCGACTTCCGGCGCCCGAACCTGTTCGTGAACACCCCGGACATTCTGCACGCGATCCTGCAGCACAACGGCCCCGGAATGTTCGCCATCCGCGCGGTGCTCGCCGCGACGATGGGGCCGGCCTGGGGCGTCTACTCGGGCTACGAGCTGTTCGAACACCGGGCGGTGCGGGAGGGCGACGAGGAATATTTCGACTCGGAGAAGTACGAACTTCGTCCGCGCGATTTCGCCGGTGCCCTCGCCGAAGGCAGATCACTCGAGCCGTTCATAAAGCAGCTCAACCAGATTCGCCGACTGCACCCCGCCCTGCAACAGCTGCGCACCATCCACTTCCACGACGTCGACAACGACGCGATGCTGGCGTACAGCAAGTTCGACCCGGCCACAGGAGACTGCGTGCTGGTGGTGGTGACGCTCAACGCGTTCAGCCCCGAGGAAGCAACGCTGTGGTTAGACATGGCAGCATTGGGTATGGAGCCCTATGAGCGGTTCTGGGTGCGCGATGAGATTACCGGCCAGGAATTCCAGTGGGGGCAGTCGAATTACGTTCGGCTCGACCCCGGGCAGGCGGTCGCCCACATCATCAACATGCCCCTCATACCGCCGGAGTCGCGAAACACGTTGCTGCGCAGGAAGTAGAGGGCCCGAGAGGGGAAGCAAGCATGAGTCGAGCCGAGAGCCAAACCGAACAAATCGCCAGGACACACCTCGCGCCGGACCCGGGTGACCTGGCCCGCCTGCTGTCGGGCACCCACTACAATCCGCACAGTATCCTGGGTGCGCATGAGTACGGCGACCACACGGTCATCCGCGCCTACCGCCCGCATGCGCGGGAAGTGGTCGCGCTCGTTGGGGACGACGAACACCCATTGCGCCATGTCGAGTCGGGCCTGTTCGCCGTGGCGTTGCCGTTCACGAACCTGATCGACTACCGGCTCCGGGTGGATTACGTCACCAGCGCCTTCGTCACCGCCGATCCCTACCGCTTCCTGCCCACGCTCGGCGAAATCGACCTGCACCTGTTCTCCGAGGGCCGCCATGAGCGGCTATGGGAAGTGCTTGGCGCTCATCATCGTTCGTTCACCACCGCCGACGGCGTCGTCAAAGGCGTGTCGTTCGCGGTCTGGGCACCCAACGCCAAGGGCGTCAACCTGATCGGCGAGTTCAACGGCTGGACTGGCAACGAGGCGCCGATGCGGGTGCTCGGCTCCAGCGGCGTGTGGGAGCTGTTTTGGCCCGGGTTCCCGGCGGACGGGCTGTACAAGTTCCGCGTGCATGGCGCCGACGACGTCGTCACCGAACGAGCGGACCCGATGGCCTTCGCCACCGAAGTGCCGCACCACACCGCATCACGCGTGACGCAGAGTTCCTACACCTGGACCGACGGCGAGTGGATGACCCGGCGGGCGCAGCTCAATCCGGTCTTCGAGCCGATGAGCACCTACGAGGTCCATCTCGGTTCCTGGCGTCCCGGCCTCAACTATCGCCAGCTCGCTGAGGAACTGACGAATTACGTTGTCGGGCAGGGCTTCACTCACGTCGAACTGCTGCCCGTCGCCGAGCACCCATTCGCTGGGTCCTGGGGCTACCAGGTCACGTCGTACTACGCGCCGACGTCGCGATTCGGCACTCCCGACGAGTTCCGGGCGTTCGTAGATGCACTGCACCGGGCCGGCATCGGCGTCATCGTCGACTGGGTACCCGCGCACTTCCCCAAGGACGCCTGGGCGCTGGGCCGGTTCGACGGCACCCCGCTCTACGAACACTCTGACCCCAAACGCGGCGAGCAACTCGACTGGGGCACTTATGTTTTCGACTTCGGCCGCCGCGAGGTCCGCAACTTCCTGGTGGCCAACGCGCTGTTCTGGCTCGAGGAATTCCACGTCGACGGGCTACGGGTGGACGCCGTGGCGTCGATCCTGTATCTGGATTATTCGCGCCCCGACGGCAGCTGGACACCGAACATCTACGGCGGCCGGGAAAACCTGGAAGCGGTGCAGTTCCTGCAGGAGCTGAACGCCACCGCCCACAAGGCCGCTCCGGGCATCGTCACGATCGCCGAGGAATCCACCTCGTGGCCCGGCGTGACCCGGCCGACGAACCTTGGCGGCCTGGGTTTTTCGATGAAGTGGAACATGGGCTGGATGCACGACACGCTCGACTACATCAGCCGCGACCCGATCTACCGCAGCTACCACCACCACGAGATGACGTTCTCGATGTTGTACGCGTTCAGCGAGAACTACGTGCTGCCGATCAGCCATGACGAGGTGGTTCACGGCAAGGGCACGCTGTGGAGTCGCATGCCGGGCAACGATCATGTGAAGGCGGCCGGGCTTCGCAGCCTGCTCGCCTACCAGTGGGCCCACCCCGGCAAGCAATTGCTGTTCATGGGACAGGAATTCGGGCAGCGGGCCGAGTGGTCGGAGCAGCGCGGGCTGGACTGGTGGCAGCTCGACGAGCAGGGCTTCTCCAACGGGGTGCTGCGGTTCGTGCGCGACATCAACTCCATCTATCGCAGCCGTCTCGCGCTCTGGAGTCAGGACACCATCCCCGACGGCTATTCTTGGATCGACGCCAACGACTCGGGTAACAACGTGCTGAGCTTCCTGCGCTATGGTACGGACGGCTCCGTGATGGCGTGCGTGTTCAATTTCGCGGGGTCCGAGCACAGCGGCTATCGACTCGGCCTGCCCAGCGCGGGCCGCTGGCGCGAGGTGCTCAACACCGACGCGACCGACTACAACGGTTCGGGGATCGGCAACCTCGGCGGGGTGGACGCCACCGAGGACCCGTGGCATGGCCGTCCCGCGTCGGCACTGTTGGTGTTGCCGCCCAATTCGGCCCTCTGGCTGGAGCCCGAGTAAACCGACCTACCCGCGTAGCAGCACGCGGAGGCGACTAGTACAACGCGTTGGCGAGGTTCCGCCGGCCGGCCACCACCTCGGGATCGGCGGGATCGAACAACTCGAACAACTCGATCAAGCGGGTACGAGCCCTGGTGCGCTCATCGCCAGATGTGCTGCGCACCAAGGCAATCAGCCGGTCGAACGCCGCGGTCACATCCTGGCTGAGGATTTGCACGTCGGCCGCCGCGAGGGCGGCTTCGATGTCGCCGGGAGCCGCGTCCGCGACAGCCACCGCGTCGGGACGTTGCGCAGTGGCGCGGGTGAGGAAGCCGATCTGACGGATCGCGGCCTTGCCCTCGACGCTGTCCGGGTTGGTGGTCAGCCACGCCTGATAGGACTGCTTGGCCGCGTCGAAATCGCCGGCCTCGAGCTGCTGGCGGGCCTGCGCCAACTGGGGGGCGACCTCCGCGTCGTCCTCAGAACCCGTTGCGCCCTTGAGCTTTCCGGCCGTCGCTGACAGCAGCTGGTCCACCCAGCGGCGCAGCTGGTCGGCCGGCTGCACGCCTTGGAAGCTGGACAGCGGCTGGCCGGCGGCCAAGGCCACGACAGTGGGAACCGCCTCGACACCGAAAATCTGCGCCACCCTCGGCGCGACATCGGCATTCACCGTCGCCAACGACCACTTTCCACCGCCCTCGGCGGCCAGCGCGGACAACGTGTCGACCAGTTGCACGCAGGCTTCGCTGCGCGGCGACCACAAGGCAACGACGACGGGCACCTCGTCGGAGCGGATCAACACCTCCGCTTCGAAATTGGCCTCGTTGACCTCTGTGGTGCCCGGCCCCGCCGCTCCCGGGGAGCCGCCGGTCGGGGAGCTCTGCTGAACACGTTGCTTAAGACCGGACAGGTCGACCGCTCCAGCCAGCGCGGGACCAATCGAAGATCTTGGACGCGTCACGCCGACAAGTCTGTCATGCGCGGCAACCGGGGAGCCACCCCGCTCCGGGCATTGCCGGAACCGGAAATGGGCCTCCGGAGGAGACAGCAGGAGGCGTTGCCGACTCATGAGAGCAAAATCACAGCGGACCCCCCTAGACCCCATTCCAGCAACGCTGACCGGTGGTCAGAATCGGTTACCCGGCACGCAGGATCAGGGCGTCGCCCTGGCCGCCGGCACCGCACAGCGCCGCTACTCCGTAACCCTTGCCGCGGCGCGCCAGTTCCAGGGCCACGTGCATCGTGATCCGAGCCCCCGACATGCCGATCGGGTGACCGACCGCGATGGCGCCGCCGTTGACGTTGACGATGCCCGAGTCGACACCGAGTGCGCGTGTGGAGGCCAGCGCCACCGCCGCGAACGCCTCGTTGATCTCGACGACGTCGAGCTGATCAACCGAGATGCCCTCCCGACCGAGGGCCTTCTTGATCGCGTTGGCCGGCTGCGACTGCAGGGTCGAATCCGGCCCCGCGACAACACCGTGCGCACCGATTTCGGCGAGCCAGGACAAACCCAGCTCCTGCGCCTTGGCCTTGTGCATCACTACGACCGCAGCGGCCCCGTCGGAGATTTGCGATGCGGAACCGGCGGTGATGGTGCCGTCCTTGCGGAACGCGGGTTTGAGACCGCCCAATGATTCGGGGGTGGTGTTTGCCCGGATGCCCTCGTCCTCGCAGAACTGCAACGGATCACCTTTGCGCTGCGGGATATTCACCGGCACCACCTCGTCGGTGAAGACACCGTCCTTCCACGCCGCGGCGGCCTTTTGATGCGACGCGGCGGCATATTCGTCTTGCTCCTGTCGGGTGAACTTGTCGACGTCGTTGCGTTGTTCGGTCAGGGCGCCCATCGGTTGGTCGGTGAACACGTCGTGTAGGCCGTCGTAGACCATGTGGTCGAGCACCGTCACGTCCCCGTATTTGTAGCCGGCCCGGCTGCCCATCAGCAGGTGGGGCGCCTTCGTCATGGACTCCTGACCGCCGGCCACCACGACGTCGAACTCGCCCGCCCGGATCAGCTGGTCAGCGAGAGCGATCGCGTCGATGCCGGACAGGCACATCTTATTGATGGACAAGGCCGGAACATCCCAGCCGATGCCGGCCGCGACCGCCGACTGGCGGGCGGGCATCTGACCCGCGCCGGCGGTCAGCACCTGGCCCATGATCACGTACTCGACCAACGACCCGGGCGCCTCGACATTAGGGAAGGCCTTTTCCAGGGCGCCCTTGATGGCGATACCGCCCAGATCGGTGGCGCTGAAGCCCTTCAGCGAACCCATTAGCTTGCCTATCGGTGTCCGGGCTCCGGCAACGATTACCGATGTCGTCATAACAACCTCCTAGCGACGGGTGGACGGCTGTTGCGGCCTCCCCGGGAAGCGCGATCTTTGCCGTCAGGTTACCGTTATGTGATGACGACCGATCAAGTTGACGCCCGTCAGATCCTGGCCACCTCGCTAATGACTGCGGTCGATCACGTCGGCATCGCCTTCGCCGACCTCGATGCGGCCATCGCCTGGTATCACGACACGCTGGGCATGGTTCTGGTGCACGAAGAGATCAACGAGGACCAGGGAATCCGCGAAGCCATGATCGCCGTGCAGGACGGCGAGCCGGGCACCGCGCAGATCCAGTTGATGGCGCCAATCGACGAATCATCGGCAATCGCGAAGTTCCTGGACAAGCGCGGCCCGGGCATCCAGCAGATGGCGGTTCGGGTCAGCGATCTGGACGCCCTTTGCGAGCAGCTGCGCGAGAAGGGCATTCGGCTGGTCTACGAGGCGCCGCGGCGCGGCACAGCGAACTCCCGGATCAACTTCACCCCCCAAGGACGCCGGCGGCGTGCTGATGGAGCTGGTCGAGCCGGCCCTCTAGCCGCTCACCGATCACGACCACTTTCTGGTCGGGCCACGGTTTGCCCGATTCGCCCAGCACGGCGTATGCCAGTGCCGACGGCCGGCTTCCCTAGTTTGCGAAGCACCCCCGGCCGAGTCTGCCGGCCACACCACAAGATGCGCAGTGCCGGAACGGATTTCGTGGTCACATCCGGTACAGCGATAAGTTTTGACGGCATGCCGCCGCGAACGGGGCGCACTTCGTACTCGTGCCGGTCGGGCCCCATCTCCACCCGTTGCAGTACCGGCGACAGCGCGGGCGGTTGCTGCTGGCGGGGCGGTGTGCGACGCCGAGCCATGCGACGAGTTTAGTCCGGCGCGTCAGAACAGCCGGTACTCATCGTTGTCCATTCCCCGCATCTTGTCGTAATCCAATGTCAGACAACGTATTCCGCGGTCGGTGGCTAAAGTTCGCGCCTGAGGTTTAATCTGCTGCGCCGCGAACACGCCTTTGACCGGGGCCAGGACGCTGTCGCGATTCAACAATTCCAGGTACCGGGTGAGTTGCTCCACCCCGTCGATCTCGCCGCGCCGCTTGATCTCGACCGCAACCGAATTGCCCAATTCGTCGCGGCACAACAGATCGACCGGACCGATCGCCGTCATGTACTCGCGCCGCACCAGCGTGTAGCTCTCACCCAACAAGTGGATATGTTCGGCGAGCAACGCCTGCAGGTGTGCCTCGACACCGTCCTTGACCAGCCCGGGGTCGACACCGAGTTCGTGGCTGGAGTCGTGCTCGATCTTCTCGACCGCGATGCGCAGTTGTTCGCCCGCCTTGTTCTCGACGACCCACACCGGCGTCTCGCCGCTGAGTTTCTCGGTCAGCCAGCAGGGTGGGCTCATCCAGTTCAGCGGTTTGTAGGCGTGGTCGTCGGCGTGCACGCTGACCGATTCGTCGGCCTTGAACAGCAGCAGCCTGCGTGCCGACGGCAGATGCGCTGTGAGGCGACCAACGTAGTCGACGGTGCACTGAGCAATCACTAAACGCACCCGACTCACCTTAGAGCGTGGCCGACAAATTAGGCATGTCGGAGAAAACGACGGCGTCGGCCAACAAGTGGACGTCGGCCAACAAGTGGACGTCGGCCAACAAGACTTTGGCCCAACGTTTGGGCCGGATGCTCGAGGCGGTAACTCGGCAGAGCGGCCGGCTGCCGGAGACGCCGGCGTACGGCTCGTTTTTGCTGGGCCGGGTCACCAAGAGCCAGGCCCGTCGCCGGGTGCGGATCCAGACCATCCTCACCGTGTTCATCCTCGCGGCGAACCTGATCGGGATCGGTGTCGCGGTGCTGTTGCTGGCCGTCGCGTTGCCCTCGCCCAGCGTCTTCAGCGACGCGCCGGGGGGGTGGATCACGTTTGCCGTCGCGCCGGCGTACATCGCGGTCGCGCTGGCGCTGGGCACCTACTGGATCACGCGCCGGACCGTGACCGCACTGCGGTGGGCGATCGAAGAGCGCGAGCCCACCCTCGACGACGAACGCAACACCTTCCTGGTACCGTTCTGGCTCGCCATCGGGATGCTGGTGCTCTGGGGAGTGGGAACGACGCTGTTGACGATCCTCTATGGGCTGGTCAACACGCTGTTCATACCGATCGTGGGCTTCTCGGTCAGCATCTGCGGCATCCTGGTGGCCACCGCGTGCTACCTGTTCACCGAGTTTGCTGCGTGACGCTGATCTTTGGCTTCGTGCTGATGTGGATCCTGTCCTGGCTGACCGCGACCCCGGTGCAGGGTGGTGCGGGCGGCGCTCAAATGCGTCGAGCAGGAGGCCTGCGCGGCGACCTGGTGGTGTTCGACGGCACCGAGTTGGGCGAACTGCAGCGTGGCTTCAACGCGATGGTCGACGGCCTGCGGGAGCGCGAACGCGTCCGAGAATGATCTGGAATTCGGCGCGACCGTTGTCCCGTGCCGCGCGAGACTTGGTCGCTTCGGCCATGTCAGTCCGCGACCGCGGCAAGTGGGCGCCGACCCCTAACCGCCCCGCACGAGGATGTGGCGGCGGCTCTCGAGCAGCTGACGGAATCGCTTGGCGTCGATGGGCATTCGTTGCGGGTCGCAAGCAGCGATCGGCCCGCGCAGCCACACTACCTGCCGGATAGGGCAATCCGCCCGCATCCCCTGCTGGAATCTGCTGCGTCTCATGACCATCTGCACCTGGCCGGCGGCTCGATCAGTCGGGCGCTCAGCGAAGAACACCCGATCGTCGGTGCAAAACGTCCCGGGCCCAAGGCCGCGGCCATGTTCGAGCCGGGCAATCGTCGGATCGGCTGGGTGCCTGGGAGTCGAAGCGGTGCGGGTCGCCGACGCGATAAGTCTGGCAGCGGCCGTCAAATCCGCCTCCGCCAAACCGGGGCCTGCGACTCAATCCACGCCGTTTTCTGACGGCACGAGCCCCGACTCGCCACGGTCATGTCGCATTTCCGCCAGTCTTGTCGGGGATCAGGTGTAACTGTGGAGGCGTGCACGACGACTTCGAACGCTGCTACCGGGCGTCCAATCCAAGGACGCCCGGTTCGACGGCTGGTTCGTCACCGCGGTCCTGACCACCGGGATCTACTGCCAGCCCAGCTGCCCCGTGCACCCGCCGTTCGCGCGCAACGTACGGTTTTACCCGACCGCGGCGGCCGCGCAACGCGCCGGCTTCCGGGCCTGCAAACGGTGTCGACCCGACGCGTCGCCGAGGTCGCCCGAGTGGAATGTGCGCGGCGACGTCGTCGCGCGAGTCATGCGGCTCATCGCCGACGGCACAGTGGACCGCGACGGGGTGAGCGGATTGGCAGCCCACCTCGGGTACGCCACCCGGCAGCTGGAGCGGCTGTTGCAGGCCGAGGTCGGGGCCGGGCCGCTCGCACTGGCCCGAGCCCAACGGAGCCAGACGGCCCGGCTGCTGATCGAGACGACCGACCTTGCCGTTCTGTGATGTCGCCTTCGCCGCCGGGTTCTCCAGCATTCGCCAATTCAACGACACCGTGCGCCTGGTATTCGAAAACACCCCCACCGAGTTGCGCCGCCGAGCAGCGTTCCGATCCGGGTCACCCACGAGTTCGCCTGGGACGGTGAGCCTTCGGCTGCCCGTACGGAGACCGTTCGCGTACGAGGGGGTCTTCGGCCACCTGGCGGCCGGCGCGGCACCCGGATGCGAGGGAGGTCCGCGACGGGGCCTATCGGCGCAGCCTTCGGCTTCCCAGCGGCAATGCGTTGGTCGCGTTGACCCCGGCCGGTCGACCACGTCCGCTGCATGCTCGTACTCGACGGCTTTCGCGATCTCACCACCGCGATCGCGCGGTGTCGCCGGCTGCTCGATCTCGACGCAGATCCCGAGGCGACTGTCAATGCGCTCAGCCGCGACCCGCTGCTGGAGCCCGTGGTGGTCAAGACCCCTGTGCAACGCATCCCTCGCACGGTCGACGAGGCCGAATTGGCCGTGCGCGCGGTGCTGGGCCAGCAGGTGTCGACGAAGGCCGCACGCACCCACGTCGGTCGACTGGTGAGGGCGTATGGACAACCGATCGCCGATCCCGAAGGTGCACTGACGCATACCTTTCCCGTCGTCGAGCAGCTGGCCGAGATCGATCCCGTCCACTTGGCGGTGCCCAAGGCGCAGCGGACCCTGAGCTCGCTGATCGAGGGGCTCATCGACAGCAGCGTGGTGCTGGACGTCGGCAGCGATTGGGGCCGGGCCCGGTGCCAACTGCTGACGTTGCCGGGCGTCGGCCCGTGGACCGCCGAGGTCATCGCGATGCGTGGGGCTTGGTGATCCGAACGCCTTCCCGGCCAGCTGGGATTGCAACTGGCCGCCCAAGGGTTGAGCTTGCCGGCGAATCAGCGGAAACTGATGGAATACAGCGCAAATTGGCGGCCCTGGCGCGCGTATGCCACCACAGCACCTGTGGACCACCCGTCAAGCATCCGGTAAACCACTGGCCGCCACAGGAGGTCGCATGATCCAGTACCGCACCGTCGACAGCCCGATCGGCCTGCTGACCCTGGCCGGCTACGACGACGTCTTGACGAACCTTCGAATGGTTGATCAGACCTACGAACCCAGCCGGGCCGATTGGTCACAGGACCCGAAGGCATTCGAGAAGGCCGCCGATCAGCTCACGGCATATTTCGCCGGCGAATTAACGCATTTCGACGTCGAACTCGATTTGCGCGGCACCGAATTTCAGCGGCGAGTGTGGCATGCGCTGCTCACCATTCCGTACGGGGAAACCCGCTCCTATGGCGAGATCGCCGCGCAGATCGGCGCACCCGGCGCCACTCGGGCGGTGGGATTGGCCAACGGACACAATCCGATCGCGATTGTCGTTCCGTGTCATCGGGTCATCGGCGCGAATGGCAGCCTTACCGGATTCGGTGGTGGCCTCGGCCGAAAGCGGACGCTGCTGGAATTGGAAAAACAGCGCCAAAATTTGACTCTTTTCGATTAACCGAGAATGCAAAAACACCCCCCTTGCAGGGGATGTTTTTGCATATGTTTCGGCGGTGTCCTACTTTTCCACCCGAAGGGCAGTATCATTGGCGCTGACAGGCTTAGCTTCCGGGTTCGGAATGGGACCGGGCGTTTCCCTGTCGCTGTGGCCGCCGTAACTCTGATATACGGAACACTATATTCATTAGTTGTTCTGGTGGGGGATGTGATATACTGCGCGACAATCAAGACAATCAAGTTGCGAAAAGCATAGTGGTTGCGAGTTGTGTTGGTAAGTTTTCGGCCGGTTAGTGCCAGTTCCCTGCACTCATTGCTGAGCTTCCAGGTCTGACCTATCAATCCCGTGGTCTGCGGGGGGCCTTATCCCTCTAATAAGGGTGAGAAACCTGATCTTGGAGAAGGTTTCCCGCTTAGATGCTTTCAGCGGTTATCCTGTCCGAACGTAGCTATCCAGCAGTGCCCCTGGTGGGACAACTGGTGTACTAGAGGTTCGTCCGTCCCGGTCCTCTCGTACTAGGGACAGGTTTCCTCAAGTTTCTGACGCGCGCGGCGGATAGAGACCGAACTGTCTCACGACGTTCTAAACCCAGCTCGCGTGCCGCTTTAATGGGCGAACAGCCCAACCCTTGGGACCTGCTCCAGCCCCAGGATGCGACGAGCCGACATCGAGGTGCCAAACCATCCCGTCGATATGGACTCTTGGGGAAGATCAGCCTGTTATCCCCGGGGTACCTTTTATCCGTTGAGCGACACCCCTCCCACTCGGGGGTGCCGGATCACTAATCCCGACTTTCGTCCCTGCTTGACTTGTAGGTCTCGCAGTCAAGCTCCCTTGTGCATTTACACTCAACACCTGATTGCCGTCCAGGTTGAGGGAACCTTTGGGCGCCTCCGTTACATTTTAGGAGGCAACCGCCCCAGTTAAACTACCCGCCAGGCACTGTCCCTGAACCCGATAAGGGTTCGAAGTTAGGTGTCCAATACGGTCAGAGTGGTATTTCAACAACGACTCCACTCGAACTGGCGTCCGAGCTTCACAGTCTCCCACCTATCCTACACAAACAGTACCGAACACCAATACCAAGTTGTAGTGAAGGTCCCGGGGTCTTTTCGTCCTGCCGCGCGTAACGAGCATCTTTACTCGTAGTGCAATTTCGCCGAGTCTATGGTTGAGACAGTTGGGAAGTCGTTACGCCATTCGTGCAGGTCGGAACTTACCCGACAAGGAATTTCGCTACCTTAGGATGGTTATAGTTACCACCGCCGTTTACTGGGGCTTAAATTCTCCGCTTCACCCTTACGAGTTAACGGGTCCTCTTAACCTTCCAGCACCGGGCAGGCGTCAGTCCGTATACATCGTCTTGCGACTTCGCACGGACCTGTGTTTTTAGTAAACAGTCGCTTCCCACTGGTTTCTGCGGCCGGTTCCCGCTCCCAGCGCAAGGCTGTTCACGATAAGCCGGCCCCCCTTCTCCCGAGGTTACGGGGGCATTTTGCCGAGTTCCTTAACCATAGTTATCTCGTACGCCTTGGTATTCTCTACCTGACCACCTGTGTTGGTTTGGGGTACGGGCCATGCATGCGCTCGCTAGAGGCTTTTCTTGGCAGCTGAGGATCACCGAAATTCGCCTCAATCGGCTATGCATCACCTCTCAGGAACATGAGCGACGGATTTGCCTATCGCTCTCCCTACGGGCTTGCCCCAGTATTACCACTGACTGGTACGGCTACCTTCCTGCGTCACCCCATTGCTTGACTACTACCCACCCGGGTCCCACGCAGCCAGTGATCCTCGCACCCCGATGGGATTGATAGACCACCATTTGGGTGGTTAGCAGAATGGATTCGTCGGGGACGCTCATACACGGGTACGGGAATATCAACCCGTTGTCCATCGACTACGCCTGTCGGCCTCGCCTTAGGTCCCGACTCACCCTGGGCGGACTGGCCTGGCCCAGGAACCCTTGGTCTTTCGGCGGGCAAGGTTCTCACTTGCCTTATCGCTACTCATGCCTGCATTCTCACTCCCCCAAACTCCACCATCGGTTACCCGACAGCTTCACTGCATGGGGGACGCTCCCCTACCCAACCTTGCGGTTGCCGCGACTTCGGCGGTGTACTTGAGTCCCGCTACATTATCGGCGCACAATCACTTGACCAGTGAGCTATTACGCACTCTTTCAAGGGTGGCTGCTTCTAAGCCAACCTCCTGGTTGTCTCTGCGACTCCACATCCTTTTCCACTTAGCACACGCTTAGGGGCCTTAGTCGGCGATCTGGGCTGTTTCCCTCTCGACGCACGGAGCTTATCCCCCGCCGTCTCACTGCCACGCTATACACCACGGCATTCGGAGTTTGGCTGACGTCAGTAACCTAGTAGGGCCCATCAACCATCCAGTAGCTCTACCTCCGTGGTGAAACACGTAACGCTGCACCTAAATGCATTTCGGGGAGAACCAGCTATCACGGAGTTTGATTGGCCTTTCACCCCTACCCACAGCTCATCCCCTCAGTCTTCAACCTAAGTGGGTTCGGGCCTCCACGCGGTCTTACCCGCGCTTCACCCTGGCCATGGGTAGATCACTCCGCTTCGGGTCCAGAACATGCCACTCAAGCGCCCTATTCAGACTCGCTTTCGCTGCGGCTACCCCACACGGGTTAACCTTGCGACATGTCCCTGACTCGCAGGCTCATTCTTCAAAAGGCACGCCATCACCCCACAAGGAGGCTCTGACGGATTGTAGGCACACGGTTTCAGGTACTATTTCACTCCCCTCCCGGGGTACTTTTCACCATTCCCTCACGGTACTAATCCGCTATCGGTCATCGAGAAGTATTTAGGCTTACCGGGTGGTCCCGGCAGATTCACAGCAGATTCCACGAGCCCGCTGCTACTCGGGAGTTGATACAAGACAGGTGCCGGATTTTCGCGTACCGGGCTCTCACCGTCTGCGGCAGACCATCCCAGGCCATTTCCGCTAACCACGACACTTTTTGACTGTTCCTCAGCCAGGTAGAACTGAGACGTATCATTCCCACAACCCCGCACACACAACCCCTACCCGGTATCGCATGCGTGCGGTTTAGCCATGTTCCACGTTCGCTCGCCACTACTAGCGGAATCACTTTTGTTTTCTCTTCCTACGGGTACTGAGATGTTTCACTTCCCC
This sequence comes from Mycobacterium tilburgii, assembly GCF_902168065.1. Lineage (GTDB taxonomy): Bacteria > Actinomycetota > Actinomycetes > Mycobacteriales > Mycobacteriaceae > Mycobacterium > Mycobacterium tilburgii. Next base: position 44,000 of record NZ_LR655695.1, read on the forward strand.
GCGTTCCCTCCCGCACCCTATATATTCAGATACGGGTAACACGACATAACTCGTGCTAGGTTTCCCCATTCGGAGATCCTCGGATCAACGCTCGGTTGACAGCTCCCCGAGGCATATCGCAGCCTCCCACGTCCTTCATCGGCTCTCGATGCCAAGGCATCCACCATGTGCCCTTAAACACTTACGAACACAAAACCAAAAGAAAAATTACACAAAACGAACACGTAACCGTTGCCGGCGACGCGTTCATTTAGATGCTCGCAACCACTATCCAATACTCAAACACCACACCCCACCACCAAGATGGAGGGACACCCCGTCGACCAAGCCGGCCGAGTGTTGTCTCAGGGCCCAATAGTGTGTCTGGCGATTGCCTGTTGTTGTGCACCCGGCCCTCGTCCACTACAGACGAGAACCCCCTCACGGCCCACACCCCACCAATTGGGGTGTTTCTCGTGGTGCTCCTTAGAAAGGAGGTGATCCAGCCGCACCTTCCGGTACGGCTACCTTGTTACGACTTCGTCCCAATCGCCGATCCCACCTTCGACAGCTCCCTCCAAACGGTTAGGCCACTGGCTTCGGGTGTTACCGACTTTCATGACGTGACGGGCGGTGTGTACAAGGCCCGGGAACGTATTCACCGCAGCGTTGCTGATCTGCGATTACTAGCGACTCCGACTTCACGGGGTCGAGTTGCAGACCCCGATCCGAACTGAGACCGGCTTTAAAGGATTCGCTTAGCCTTGCGGCATCGCAGCCCTTTGTACCGGCCATTGTAGCATGTGTGAAGCCCTGGACATAAGGGGCATGATGACTTGACGTCATCCCCACCTTCCTCCGAGTTGACCCCGGCAGTCTCTCACGAGTCCCCGGCATTACCCGCTGGCAACATGAGACAAGGGTTGCGCTCGTTGCGGGACTTAACCCAACATCTCACGACACGAGCTGACGACAGCCATGCACCACCTGCACACAGGCCACAAGGGAACCGAGCATCTCTGCCGGCGTCCTGTGCATGTCAAACCCAGGTAAGGTTCTTCGCGTTGCATCGAATTAATCCACATGCTCCGCCGCTTGTGCGGGCCCCCGTCAATTCCTTTGAGTTTTAGCCTTGCGACCGTACTCCCCAGGCGGGGTACTTAATGCGTTAGCTACGGCACGGATTCCAAGGAAGGAAACCCACACCTAGTACCCACCGTTTACGGCGTGGACTACCAGGGTATCTAATCCTGTTCGCTCCCCACGCTTTCGCTCCTCAGCGTCAGTTACTGCCCAGAGACCCGCCTTCGCCACCGGTGTTCCTCCTGATATCTGCGCATTCCACCGCTACACCAGGAATTCCAGTCTCCCCTGCAGTACTCCAGTTTGCCCGTATCGCCCGCAAGCCGAGAGTTAAGCCCCCGGTTTTCACGAACAACGCGACAAACCACCTACGAGCTCTTTACGCCCAGTAATTCCGGACAACGCTCGCACCCTACGTATTACCGCGGCTGCTGGCACGTAGTTGGCCGGTGCTTCTTCTGCAGGTACCGTCACTTGCGCTTCGTCCCTGCTGAAAGAGGTTTACAACCCGAAGGCCGTCATCCCCCACGCGGCGTCGCTGCATCAGGCTTGCGCCCATTGTGCAATATTCCCCACTGCTGCCTCCCGTAGGAGTCTGGGCCGTATCTCAGTCCCAGTGTGGCCGGACACCCTCTCAGGCCGGCTACCCGTCGTCGCCTTGGTAGGCCGTCACCCCACCAACAAGCTGATAGGCCGCGGGCCCATCCCACACCGCAAAAGCTTTCCACCACAAGGCATGCGCTTCGTGGTCATATCCGGTATTAGACCCAGTTTCCCAGGCTTATCCCGAAGTGCAGGGCAGATTACCCACGTGTTACTCACCCGTTCGCCACTCGAGTATCCCCGAAGGGATCTTTCCGTTCGACTTGCATGTGTTAAGCACGCCGCCAGCGTTCGTCCTGAGCCAGGATCAAACTCTCCAAACAAAAACCCTCCTCGATAAAACTGAGGTGATTTTCGAATCAGAGATAACCTGACCTACTAAAATAAAAACACCACCAATTAACTGGTATCAAAACAATTAACTGGCATCAAAAATGACCATACCCACACACGGGGAGTGTTAAAAGTATGGCCAAACAACAACAAACAAAAACACCAAACACACTATTGAGTTCTCAACCAACACTCTATAGCTTGTTTTCACCCTCTTAGGAAGTAACCGTGCTAGTCTAATACAAATCCGGCGGAGTCGTCAACCCTCAGTTTTTGCGATCGAGGTGATCGCTGCGAGGACAGCCGTGTCGGTCTAGTACCAATCCGGCGAGGGAGTCGAGCCCCGGTCTCGGTCTCCTTGGAGTGGCGACCGCGCCTGTGGGGCACTGGCTTTGGTTACTGTACCCGCTCGATCTGCGCTCCCAAAATCGCCAGGTTTTCGACGAACAACGGGTAGCCGCGATCGATGTGAAAGACGTCGTGAACCTCGGTGTCACCATCGGCCACGAGGCCCGCCAACACCAGTCCGGCGCCGGCGCGGATATCCGAACACCACACCGGCGCACTGGACAATTGGGGCAGCCCACGCACGACGGCGTGATGCCCGTCGGTACGCGCGCCGGCGCCGAGCCGGATCATTTCTTCGACGAATCGAAACCGCGCCTCGAACACGTTCTCGGTGATCATCGAGGTGCCGTCGGAGATCGAGGCCAGCGCGATCGCCATAGGCTGCAAATCCGTCGGGAAACCGGGAAACGGCAGTGTGGCAACGTTCATCGCCTTCGGACGCTCGTACTGGCTGACCCGGAAACTGTTGTCGGTCTGGGTGACGGTGGCGCCCGCGTCGTGCAGCTTGTGCAGCACCACTTGCAGGTGCGACGGATCGATTCCGGTCACCGAGATGTCCCCGCGCGTGATGGCGGCGGCGATCCCCCAGGTCGCGGCCACGATGCGGTCGCCGATCACCCGGTGTTCGGTGGGATAGAGCCGGTCGACCCCGGCGATGGTCATGGTCGGCGAACCGGCGCCTTCGATCCGGGCACCCATCTGGTTGAGCATCGTGCACAGGTCGACGACGTCGGGTTCGCGCGCCGCGTTGTGGATGGTGGTGACCCCCTTCGCCACGACGGCCGCCATCAAGATGTTCTCGGTAGCCCCCACCGACGGGAACTCCAACTGAATCTCCGCGCCGCGCAACGTATCCGCGTGCGCGACGACGCATCCGTGCTTGATGTTGCACGTCGCGCCCAGCTGCCGCAGGCCCGCTTGGTGCATGTCCAGCGGGCGCGACCCGATCGCGTCGCCGCCGGGCAGCGCGACCCGGGCCTTTTTGCATCGGCCGACCAACGGGCCCAGCACACACACCGAAGCCCGGAACTGGCGCACGGCAGCAAAGTCGGCGTCGTACTTGGGTTCGTCGGGTGAGGTGATCCGGGCGACGTCGCCGTCGAGCTCGACCGTGGCACCCAGGCCCCGCAGCACCTCGGCCATCAACGGCACATCGAGGATGTCCGGACAGTTGGTGATGGTGCTGGTGCCTTCGGCCAACAGGGTCGCAGCCATCAGCTTGAGCACGCTGTTCTTGGCGCCCCCCACTGCGACTTCGCCGGACAACCGGTTGCCTCCGGTCACCACGAATCGCTCAGCCACCCGTGACAGTCTAGTGAAACGCTATCGGCTTGTCAGTCAGCTAAGGCTGTTGGCCGAGTACGGTTTGGTCATGACAGTGCATCTGACCCGCATCTACACCCGGACCGGTGATGACGGAGCCGCAGGGCTGAGCGACTTCTCGCGAGTCTCCAAGAACGACCCTCGCCTGGTCGCCTACGCCGATTGTGACGAGGCCAACTCCGCGATCGGCGTCGCCATCGCCGGGCCGGCCCGATCACGAGATCACGGCGGTACTGCGACAGGTTCAAAACGATTTGTTCGACGCCGGCGCCGACCTGTCCACCCCGGTCGTCGAGAACCCGAAGTATCCCCCTGCGCGTCACCCAGCCCTGCATCGACCGCCTCGAAGGTTGGTGTGACAAATATAACGAGCCGCTGCCGCCGCTGAATTCTTTTGTGCTGCCGGGAGGTTCGCCGCTTTCGACCCTACTGCACATGGCGCGCACGGTGATGCGCCGGGCCGAGCGATCCGCTTGGGCGGCCGTGGATTCCGCGCCGGACCGTCAATGCGCTGCCGGCGAAATACCTGAACCGGCTGTCGGATCTGCTTTTTATCCTGTCGCGCGCAGCCAACCCCGACGGCGATGTGCTGTGGAAGCCGGCCGACGGCGCCGCCGACTGACGCGTTAATCGGTTGAGCAGGCACGCTTTTGGTCAGAAGCTGCGACGGCGTGCCCGCGGTGACGGACGCGATTCCAGCCACGACAAGAACGCCGTCAACGCACCTTGATCGAGGGCGATCTCGTAGCCGGTCCTGCGTTCCTGCGTGGTATCGCGCAGCTCCAGCACCACGATCTCATCGGTCATGATGTCAAACTCGTCGCCGCGGGGTGCGCGGCGGGCCACGATCTCGACACCGCGACGGCTCAATCGGCGGTCGGGCCACAGGCGCAGGCTGGACAGCCGGTAGAAGGCCGCTTCCCCACCCCGGTACCGGATCACGCCATGCCGCCACCCGTGACCGCCCACCGCGGGGAAATCCCGCATGATTGCGGCGGTTCCCCCCTGGCGCAGTTTCCACAGCCGATAACTCAACCCGAGAACCGCCGCACCCAGCACGACGACGAGCACGACCATGGCGATCATGGGCGCGCTCATCGCCTTGCCCGAGCTGCTAGTCGATCGCGCCGACGGCGCGCAGTCTCGCACGGCCGCGAACGGCGATACGGGGGTCGTCGGATTCGGCGTCCTGCCGCGCGGCGGCCTCGTTGATCTCCGACTCGAACTCCGCGGATTCGGCGAGAACGGTGACGCCCTCCTCGGTCACCGACAGGAACCCGCCGTCGACCGCGACCCGTAGGTCGTTTTGTCCTTCCCGTTCGACCCGCACCATGGCGTCGTCGACCAACTGTGCCACCAACGGAATGTGCCCCGGCAGGATACCGATCTCACCCACGATGGTGCGGGTGAACACGAACGTTGCCTCGCCCGACCAGATCTTGCGATCGACAGCGACGATTTCGACGTTCAATTCAGCCATGCCACAAACCCTTTCGGTACCACCGCAAGCTAGAGCTTGGCGCCAAGACTCTCGGCCTTCTTGGCCAGGTCGTCAAGACCACCGATCAGGAAGAACGCCTGCTCGGGCACGTGGTCGAACTCACCCTTGGTCAGACGATCGAACGACTCGATGGTCTCTTTGAGCGGGACGGTCGAGCCGGGCTGCCCGGTGAACTGCTCGGCCGCCATCATGTTCTGCGACAGGAATCGCTCGATGCGCCGGGCTCGGTTGACCAGTTGCTTGTCCTCTTCCGACAGCTCGTCGATCCCGAGGATCGCGATGATGTCTTGAAGGTCCTCGTACCGCTGCAGGATTCGGATGACCTCTTGCGCCACCCGGTAGTGTTCGTCGCCGACGACGCTGGGGTCGAGGATGGTCGAGCTGGAGGCCAGCGGGTCCACCGCCGGGAAGATGCCCTTGGAGAACACCGAACGCGACAGCTCGGTGGTGGCGTCCAGGTGCGCGAACGTGGTCGCCGGTGCCGGGTCGGTGTAGTCGTCGGCGGGCACGTAGACCGCCTGCATGGAGGTGATCGACTTGCCTCGCGTCGAAGTGATGCGCTCCTGCAGCTCGCCCATCTCGTCTGCCAGAGTGGGCTGGTAACCCACCGCCGACGGCATACGGCCGAGCAGCGTCGAAACCTCGGACCCGGCCTGGGTGAACCGGAAGATGTTGTCGATGAACAACAACACGTCCTGGCCGGCCTCGTCACGGAACCACTCCGCCATGGTCAGCGCGGACAGCGCCACCCGCATACGGGTACCGGGCGGCTCGTCCATCTGACCGAACACCAGCGCCGTGTCCTTGAGCACGTTGGCTTCCTGAAGCTCGACCCACAGGTCGTTGCCCTCACGAGTGCGCTCCCCCACGCCAGCGAACACCGACGTACCACCAAAGTTACGGGCAATACGGTTGATCATCTCCTGGATGAGCACCGTCTTGCCCACGCCGGCACCGCCGAACAGTGCGATCTTGCCGCCGCGCACGTACGGGGTGAGCAGGTCGACGACCTTCAGGCCGGTCTCGAGCATCTCGGTCCGCGGTTCCAGCTCTTCGAACGCCGGTGGCTTGCGGTGAATCGACCAGTGCTCGAAGTCGTCGCCGTAGCCCGGCTTGTCCAGGCAGTGGCCGAGGGCGTTGAAGACGTGCCCCTTGACTTCCTGGCCGACCGGCACCGAGATCGAGGCACCGGTGTCGGTGACCTCTACACCGCGTACCAGGCCGTCGGTGGGCTGCAGCGAGATGGTGCGCACCAGGTTGTCGCCGAGGTGCTGGGCGACCTCGAGCGTGAGCGTCTTCTTGAGCTCCTCGAAGGTGATCTCGGCGTGCAGCGCGTTGAACAACTCCGGGACGGAGCCGCGCGGGAACTCGACGTCGACGACCGGCCCGGTGATCCGTACCACGCGGCCGCTGGTGTCGGCGCTTGTCGACTTGGTGCTCTTTTCGGCAGTCGCAGTCATTTTTCTTCGCTTCCTCGTGGTGCTATCTGGCTCAGGCGTCCGCGAGCGCGTTTGCGCCGCCGACGATTTCACTGATCGCTTGGGTGATCTGGGCCTGCCGCTCGCAGTTCGCCATGAGCGTCAATGCCTTGATCAGGTCGTCGGCGTTGTCGGTGGCCGACTTCATCGCCCGCCGGCGCGACGCCAGCTCCGATGCCGCGGACTCGAGCAGCGCCGTGTACACCCGGGTGGTCACATACCTCGGCAACAGGGCGTCGAACAGAGTCGTCGCATCCGGCTCGAACGAGTACAGGGTGTGTAGTGTCTCGGGCTCGCCGGTGTACTCCACCACCATCGGCGCCATCCGGTGGGCAGTCGTTGCCTGGGACAACATCGACTTGAATTCGGTGTAGACGATGTGCAATTCGTCGACGCCCGCCTCGTCTGATCCCTCCTGGGCGCCTTTGCTGCCGGGGATGAACGTGTCGACCAGGGTGGACGCCACCTCGGCGGCCTTCTCGGCCGTGGGCTGTTCGGAGAAACCAGTCCAGGATTCGGTAATGGTCCAGTTTCTGAAGCTGTAGTAGGCCAACGCCTTACGACCAACGACGTACAGCACCGGGGTCTTGCCTTCCTCCCGCAGCAGGGAGAACAGCTCCTCGGCGCGACGGAAGACGCTGGAATTGTAGGCGCCACACAGACCGCGGTCCGAGGACACCACAAGCACGGCGGCCCGCTTCGGTTCCGGCCGTTCGACGAGCAACGGGTGATCCAACGCCGCCTCGCTGGACAGCGTGGTCAACATGTTGGTGACCTCTTCGGTGTATGGGCGGGCGGCATGTAGCCGGGCCTGGGCCTTTCCGATACGCGAGGTCGCAATCAGCTCTTGGGCTTTGGTGATCTTCTTTATCGCACCGGCGGAGCGGATCCGTCCGCGCAATTCACGAAGTGTGGCAGCCATCGAGTCTTACTTTTTCTTGTCTTCAGGCGCCGGCTTCTTGACCTTGACCGACTCCTTGGCCAAGTCGTCTTCGTCGAGCGCCTCGACATGCTCGTCCGGGACCACCGATCCGCCATCGCTGGCGACGAAACCCTTCTTGAACTTGCTGATGATGTCTTCGAGTTGCGCCTGGGCCTCTTCGGAAAGCTTTCCGCTGTCCCGGATTCCGGCCAGCAGGCTCCCCTCCGAGGCCCGCATGTGATCCAGCAACTCCGACTCGAAGCGGCTGACGTCCTCGACGGGCACCGAGTCCAGGTGGCCGCCCGTGCCCAGGAAGATCGAAACCACTTGCTCCTCAACGGGAAGCGGCTGGTACTGCGGCTGCTTGAGCAGCTCCACCAGCCGCGCACCGCGGTCCAGCTGCGCCTTGGAGGTGGCGTCCAGGTCGGAAGCGAAAGCGGCGAACCCCTCCAGCTCGCGATACTGGGACAGGTCGAGCCGCAGCGAACCGGCGACCTCCTTCATGGCCTTGATCTGTGCGGCACCACCGACCCGGGACACCGAGACACCGACGTTGATGGCCGGCCGCACGCCTTGGTTGAACAGGTCGGACTCCAAGAAGCACTGCCCGTCGGTGATCGAGATGACGTTGGTGGGGATGTAGGCCGAGATGTCGTTGGCCTTGGTCTCGATGATCGGCAGGCCGGTGATCGAACCGCCGCCGAGCTCGTCGGACAGCTTCGCGCAGCGCTCCAGCAGCCGCGAGTGCAGATAGAACACGTCGCCCGGGTAGGCCTCGCGACCCGGCGGACGGCGCAGCAGCAGCGAGATCGCGCGGTACGCCTCGGCTTGCTTGGACAGGTCGTCGAAGACGATCAGCACGTGCTTGCCGTCGTACATCCAGTGCTGGGCGATCGCCGAACCCGTGTACGGCGCAAGCCATTTGAAGCCGGCCGAGTCGGACGCCGGTGCGGCCACGATGGTGGTGTAATCCATCGCCCCACCCTCTTCCAGCGCGCGGCGGACGGAAGCGATCGTGGTCCCCTTCTGCCCGACCGCCACATAGACGCAGCGCACCTGCTTCTTGGGATCGCCGGTCTCCCAGTTTTTGCGCTGGTTGAGGATCGTGTCGACGCACACCGCGGTCTTGCCGGTCTTGCGGTCGCCGATGATCAGCTGACGCTGGCCACGGCCGATCGGGGTCATGGCGTCGATGGCCTTGATGCCGGTCTGCAGTGGCTCGCTGACGCTTTGCCGCTGCACCACCGACGGGGCCTGGATCTCTAGCGCACGGCGAGTGTCGGTCTCGATGTCGCCCTGGCCGTCGATGGGCTCACCCAGCGGGTTCACCACCCGGCCCAGGAAAGCGTCGCCGACGGGCACTGAGAGGACTTCACCGGTGCGCTTGACCTGTTGGCCTTCTTCGATCTTCTCGAAGTCACCGAGGATCACCGCGCCGACGCCGTGCTCGTCGAGGTTGAGCGCGACACCCAGGATGCCGCCGCCAAATCCGAGCAGCTCCTGGGTCATGACCCCCGGCAGGCCATCGACATGCGCGATGCCGTCTCCGGCGTCCACGACGGTGCCGACCTCTTCGCGGGAGGTGTCGGAAGTAAAAGAGCTTACGTACTCCTCGATTGCGCTCTGGATGTCATCAGCGGAGATTGTCAACTCGGCCATGGCTTTTCGTCTTCCTACTTGATTCTGTCGTTCGCGGGGATCGGGTTGGTGGTCACTCGGGCACTTGCGCCTCGGCCGCGGCGAGGCGCGACGAGAGCGTCCCGTCGATCACCTCGTCGGCCACGGAGATCAGCAGCCCACCGAGTAGCTCAGGGTCGACCTGCAGGTGCACGGTGACCGGATGCCCGTATATGCGACCAAGGACCTCGGTGAGGCGAGTGCGCTGGGCGGCGCTGAGCTCTGCCGCCGCGCTGACTTGGGCGATGACCTCACCGCGGCGGGCCACCACAACTTCGGCCAGAAACTGGACGGCTTCCTCGGCAGACTGACCGCGCAACAGCTCGATGGTCTGGCTCAGCAGTGCCAGCACGATCGGGTTGACCGTGGCGCTCGCGCTCTCGAGTACGTTGCGCAGCAAGGTCATCCGCTGCTCGGCCGGAACGACGTAGTCGCCCAATAGAATGGCGAGACGGGGCTGGGCGTCGAGAACGCGGGAAAATCGGAACAGCTGGTCTTCGACCTCGTCGACCGTGCAGTCGCGTTCGGCGATCTCGAGCAGGGCCTGTCGCGACACGTGCTCGATCGCATCGATCAGGTCATTGTTGGCCGACCAACGCTCCGAGACGGCCACTCGCAGCATCCCGAGCGCGTCGTCCCCGACTTTGTCCGACACCAGGCTCCTGATCAGCCGCACTCGCGGTGACGCGTCTTCGGCCGGCACGGTCAGGTACCGGGTCACGACCGCTTCTTGCCCCAACAGCCGTCCTACCGACACCAGTTCGGCCGACAGCGTGGAAAGCGCTTTCGCGTCAAGGTCTTTGGCGACGTCGCGGAATTTTTCGGTGAGGTTGGCCAGCGCCATCCGGCTCGACGAACGCAGCTTGGAGCGCAGCGGGTATTGGACGTCGGCCGATGCCGGTGCCATCTCGTCGAGTTCGTCCAGAAAACGATCGACGGTGGACGCCTGTTGGTCGGGGTCGGCGACGTAATTGCGCACTAATTCCGTTGCCTGACGCACAGATTCTTGTCCCAGCTCCAGGCGCAGCTGTCGGGTCAGCTGCGTGCGCAGCAGTTTGACCTGCCGCGATCCCTGCCCGATGATGCGTGCCGACTCGATTTCGGCCTGGGCAGCCAGTTGCTCGGTGATGCGCTCAGCGGCGGTTTGGGCCTCTTTGACCAACTGTTTGGCTTCCGATTCGGCGGCTTGGATCGCCTTACTGTGCGCCGCGGTCGATTCCGTCAATCGGTCGGCGGCCTTCGCCGCATCCTCCAACTGCTGGCGCACGGTGTTTTGGCGTGCCGTCATCAAATTGCGTACCTGCGGTACGACATAACGCACCACCAGGAACACGATGGCTGCGGACCCGATCAGCTGCCCGATAAACGTCGACATTGATAGTTACCTTGTTGCGGCAGTGGTTGTGACGTCGACACCGAGGACGCGACTGGCCAAGGTCGCTGACATGGAAGCCACATTGGCACGCAGATCCAGCTCCACGGCATCCCTTTCCCGCTTTAATTGCTCGACGGTCTTCTGCACCGTCGATGCGACCTGCTGCTCGGCCCTGGTGCGTGCGTTTTCGACGACCCTGCGACCTTCCGCGCGGACGTTGTCCCGTAGGGCTGACGCCTGAACACGGGCTTCCCGCATGGCGTTTTCGTAGTCCGCCTCGGAGGCCTCGAATTGCTCGTTCGCCCTCCTCGTGTCGGCGGCGGTCTTGGCGACCATCGCGTCGCGTTCGCGCAGCACCTTCATGACCGGCGGGACGACGATCGTGCCGATCAGGATCAGCACGATCAGGAAGATCGCCAGCACGAAAAAGAACGTGCCGTTCGGGACAAGGAAGTTGTTGCCCCCCTCTGCTGCTAACTGGCTGGATGCCAGAACGCTGCGGCTCGCATCTCCCATCACAGCGAACTAGCCGACAGGGGTTGCGAATACGAACAGCGCCATGAAGGCCAGATTGATGAAGTAGGCCGCCTCAACCAGACCGACAGTGATGAAGAACGGCGTGAACAACCGGCCTTGTGCCTCCGGCTGCCGGGCGATGCCCGCAACAAGCGCGTTACCGGCAATACCGTCACCGATACCGGCACCGATCGCGCCACCGCCCATAATGATTCCACCGCCGATAAGAGCAGCGGCAGCTACTTGGGGGTCCAGGGCCATTCTTATCCTCCTTATATCTGGTAGGGGTCTACCAGGTTCCTGTAATGGTGTGTGGCTCGAGCAGATTCGTGGGCCGATTGATGCGGATTTCAGTCATGGTGTTCCTCGATCTCCATGGCCTGGCTGAAGTACAAGATGGTCAAGATGGAGAAGATGAACGCTTGGATCGCACCGACGAACAAGTCGAAGGATTTCCAGATCGCGTTGGGCGCCCACATGATGTACGCCGGGAACAGCGCGATCAGCGCGACCAGGATGCCACCGGCGAAGATGTTGCCGAAAAGTCGGAGCGACAACGAGATCGGCTTGGCGAGTTCTTCGACCAGGTTGATCGGTGCCAGGAACGCCACGTGACCCTTCAGCACCGCCACCGGGTGTCCGACGATGCCACGGCGCCAGATGCCGGCCACGTGATAGCAGACGAACACGAACAAGGCCAGTGCCAGCACGTAATTGATGTCCGCGGCCGCCGATTTCAGCAGCTCGGTGGTGTGCCCGGACGCGTCGGTGTACTGCAGCGGCAGCACCGACAGCCAGTTGGAGATCAGGATGAACACGAAGATGGTGACGGCCAGCGGCAGCACGCAGGGGGCGATGCGCATCCCCACGGCGCTCTCGATTTGATCGCGCATCTGGACGGTGATCGCCTCCCAGAACAACTGAACGCCGCTGGGCACACCGGTGGAAGTGATCTTTGCGCGGAGGAAGAAGGCCAGGGCGATCACGATGACCGCGGCGATCGCGGTCGACAGGATCGTGTCGGTGTTGACGGTCAGCCCGAACCAGGTGGCGTGGCTGTGCTTGCCGACCTCGATCGTGCCTTCAGTCAAAAACGACATGTCAGTCATCGTCGCTGTTCCCTTTTGCCGTGCCTTCCGGGGTGTGCGCGCTTACCGGCTCCGCCCCATCGCCGGCGCGCAGCTTTTTCCATACCGGCAGCGCGGTCGACAGCACCAGCACCACCTGAAAGAGTGCCAGGCCGAACACCACGCCCAGGCCGGCGGGCCGGAAAATGTAGGCGATGATCAGACCGATTACGGTGATGATCGCGAGCCGGGTTGCCGAGTTGATCGCCATCGAACTTTTCAGCGGATGCTCTTTCGCGGTGATCGATGCCACCGAGCGACGCACCAGTAGCGCGTTGAGCAAACCCAGGAGCAACCCGACACCGAAGAAGACCCCGACCATCAGGTGACCGGCGAATCCCGCAGCGGCGATCGCCATCGCGGTGATGATGGCGCTGATCGCAAGGAGCCGGATTGGACGGAAAGCAACAGAGGGAAACACCAACGGCGCGTCCTGCGCTGGTGTCGTCACTGCAGCACCTCAATCCGGATTGATGGAGCGGGAATTTTCCGACCGACTGATCGGTGGCCCGCCGAGCGTATCGCACGTCACAACCGAATCACTTTAAGGGGTAGCTCCCTCGCTCGGTCGTCAATCGATGCTGCCGGTAAACGATCTGGCAACCCCGATTGGCGAGCAACCCTCAAGATTCTTTTTAGGGTTCTAGCAGCACCGTACCACAATGTCAGCGGTACTACTACTCCGCGTCGTAGTAGTCGCGCCGCCGCAAAAGCGGGATTGCTGTCGCAACCCCGGCGACGACGATCGCGCCGAGCATCACCGCGCCGGTGTCGCGCGGGTTGAAAAAGATCGTGCCGGCGGCGCCGAAGGCAACGATGCCCACCCACAGATAGATCAGCAGCACCACTCGGCGGTGCGAATGACCGATCTGCAGCAACCGGTGATGCAAATGCATCTTGTCGGGGCTGAACGCGCTGCGGCCCGCCCGGGTGCGCCGGACGATGGCCAGCAACAGATCGAGCATCGGCACGAACATCACGGCGACGACCAGCAGGAACGGTGACAACAAGGCAAAGACGTCGCGGGCGCCGTAGGCGTTTTGCGAGATCGGGCCGGCCGCGGTGGTGGATGCGGCCGCCAGCATCAATCCGATCAGCATCGATCCGGAGTCGCCCATGAAGATCTTGGCCTTGTGAAAGTTGTGCGGCAGGAAACCCAAACACGCCCCGGCCAGCACGACCGAGATCACGGCGGGCGGATAGAACAGAACGTCGCCGCCGTGGTCGCGCAGCAATCCGACGGAGAAAACGCAGATTGCCATCGCGGTGATGAGGCCCAACCCGGCGGCCAGTCCGTCGAGCCCGTCGACGAAGTTCATCGCGTTGACGATCGAAACCGTCAGGGCCAGCGTGAGCAGGATCGACGACGCTTGATCCAGCACGATGGTGCCCACCCCCCCGAACGGGATGTACAGCACGCTCCAGGCCACACCCATGGTCACCAGCACGCTGGCCGCGGTGATCTGACCGGCGAATTTGGTGAGGGCGTCCAGGCCCCAGCGGTCGTCGATCAGTCCGATTCCCATGATCACCGCACCCGCCACCATGACCGCGGGCATACCGGTGGAATAGACGAATCCGCGTGTCAGGGCGGGGAGCTCGGAGGCCAGGAACACCGCGGAGGCCATGCCGACGAACATCGCCAGCCCGCCCATGCGCGGCGTCGGCGCCACGTGCACATCGCGTTCCCGCGGGTAGGCGACCGCGCCCAGCCGGGTGGCCAGCACCCGCACCGGGCCAGTCGCGAAATAGGTGATGATCGCGGCGGTCAGGCCGACCAACGCCAGCTCACGCAGCGGGACGCCAGCACCGCAATCGGCCAGGGCGTGCAGACCTGCGGCAAGACTGGCTACATTGCTGCCCGGCTCGCTAGACACCACGCGACCGTACGCCACCTTCCATCAGAGCTGAACCCTTGTTTTGGTGCGGCTAGACGATCAATCGCCCGGGCTCGATGCCGAGCACTTCGGCGATCCGCTCGGCGCTCACCGGTCCCGCCCGCAGCAGCCGCGGAGTCTGCCCGGTCAGATCGACGATCGTCGAGGCGGCCTGCTGTGCGGAGGGCCCGGCGTCGAGATAGACATCGACTAGGTCGCCGAGCTGGGCGCGCGCGTCGGCCGCGTTCACCGCCGCCGGCCGCCCGGAAACGTTGGCGCTGGACACCGCCATAGGGCCGACCTCACGCAAGATCTCGATGGCCACCGGGTGCAGTGGCATCCGCAGCATGACGGTGCCACGGGCATCGCCGAGATCCCATTGCAACGACGGTGCTTGCGCCACAACCAGACTCAGCGCGCCGGGCCAGAATGCGCGGATGAGGTCCCGCGCGCCGTCCGGCACGGTGTAGACCAGGCCTTCGATGGTGTGCCAGGAGCCGACCAGGACGCCGACGGGCATGTCGCGACCGCGCCCCTTCGCGGCGAGCAGGGCGGCCACCGCGGTGTTGTCGAAGGCGTCGGTGCCGATGCCGTACACGGTGTCGGTGGGCATCACGACCAACCGGCTACCCTTGAGCGCCCCGACCGCCGCGGCGATCCCGGCCGAACGTTGTTCGGGGACAGCACAATCGAACACCTCAGCCACGGATTGCGTCCCCTGTTTGCGGGTGCCGGGCACACCGGCGCGCGGTCACGAATCGTGGCCGGCCGGTGAGGTCGCGGCGCAGCTGAATGTCGTCGAAAAGCCCGGCCGCCGTGACGACGTCGACCGTTGCCGAAGAGGTACTGTCGTCGTGCTCGACGGCGAACAGCCCGCCGGAGCGCAGCCAGCGCCCAGCGAGACCGGCCAGAGCTGGTATCACGGCCATGCCGTCGGTGCCGCCGAACACCGCGTGCGGTGGGTCGTGCCGGGCGACCTCGGGTTCCAGCGTCGCGTCGTCGGGCACGTAGGGCGGGTTAGCCACGATCAGGCCAACGCGCCCGTCGAGCTCGGGGCGCAGGCCCGGCGTGGTGACATCGGCGCGGACGAGCTCGACCGCAGTGCCCGGGACGTTGCGGCGCGCGTAGTCCAGCGCCGCATCGGAGTCGTCGATGCCAATGACGCGGGCCGTCGGCCAGTGGCGAGCCAGGGCGATCGCCAAAGCGCCCGAGCCCGTGCACAAGTCGACGATCACCGAGGGCACCGGCAGGTGCTGCGCCGTGGCCCACTCCAAGATGGCCTCGGTTTCCGGGCGCGGAATGAACACTCCCGGGCCAACGTGCAGCAGGACCGGGCCGAACGGAGCCGTCCCGGTGAGATGCTGCAATGGCACCCGCCGCGACCGCGCGGCGACCGCGTCCTGATATCGCACCAAGAAGTCGTCGTCGATCGATTCGATCAGTGTCAACCGGCCACGTTCGGCACCTGCCACGTAGGCGGCCAACTCCTCGGCATCGAAACGCGCCGAATCGATTCCGGCCTCGGCGAGCACCGTTGCGGCCGAGTCGATCGCGCGTCTCAGGGCTGTCATGCCTGTTGTAACCGGGCTTGTTTGTCGGCGGCGCTGAGCGCATCGATAAGCGGATCTAGGTCACCGTCGAGAACCTGGTCGAGATTGTGTGACTTGAAACCGATTCGGTGATCGGTAATCCGGTTCTCCGGGAAATTATAGGTGCGGATCCGTTCGCTGCGGTCCACGGTGCGGATCTGACTGGCCCGGTCCGCCGACGCGTCGGCCTGCGCCTGCTCTTCCGCGAGTGCCTGCAGACGGGCGGCCAGCACCTGCATGGCCCGGATCTTGTTCTGCAGCTGTGAACGTTCGTTCTGGCAGGTGACGACGATCCCGGTGGGCAGGTGGGTGATTCGCACCGCGGAGTCGGTGGTGTTCACGCTTTGGCCGCCCTTGCCCGACGAGCGGTAGACGTCGATGCGCAGATCCGACTCGTCGATCTGCACTTCGCCGACTTCCTCGGGCTCGGGATAGACCAGCACACCCGCGGCCGAAGTATGCACACGCCCTTGGGATTCGGTAACCGGGACCCGCTGCACCCGGTGCACGCCGCCCTCGAATTTCAACCGCGACCACACCCCGTCGACGGAGTCGCCCTTGCTGGCGATAGTCAGCGTCGCATCCTTGTAGCCACCCAGGTCGGAGGTGGTCTCGTCCAGAACGGTGACCGTCCAGCCGTGCCGTTCGGCGTAGCGGATGTACATCCGGGCCAGGTCGGCGGCGAACAGCGCCGACTCCTCGCCACCTTCACCGGATTTGACTTCCATCACGACGTCGTCGGCGTCATGCTGGTCGCGCGTGGCGAGCATGTCGGTGAGCTGGGTGTCCAGTTCGGCCACCCGCGCTTCGAGTTCGACGACCTCGTCGGCGAACGAGTCGTCATCGGCGGCGAGTTCGCGCGCGGTGGCCAGATCGTCGCGAGCCGCCTCCAACTTGCGATGCGTGGCCACAATCGGTGCCAGCCGGGCGAATCGGCGACTGGCCTTGCGCGCCTCGTCGGGATTGCTGTGCAGCTCGGGGTCCGCCAGTCGCTGCTCCAGCTCGGCGTGCTCGGCGAGCAGCACGTCAATCGTCTGTACCGACCGCGTTATCACACACCTCCTCCCCGGTCTCCCCCGGTCTCGCGAGCCTCGTTGGCCGCAAACACGAACCGACGCCCGGCCTGCGCACCAGATGGCCACAGTTCGGGCGTCGGTAAGACAGCTATTTGCCGGTTGATTCAACCTTGTCGGCTCCTGCTTTGCGCTTTCCGTAGCGCTTTTCGAAGCGCGCGACCCGGCCACCACTGTCCAGAATCTTCTGCTTGCCGGTGTAGAACGGGTGGCACTGCGAGCAAACTTCGACAACGATGCGGCCGCCCTCTTTGGTGCTGCGCGTCTGGAACGTGTGTCCGCAGCCGCAGACCACCGTGGTCTCCGTGCAGGCGGGATGAATGTCAGTTTTCATGATGTCCTCTTCGATCGTGTCGAGCGTCGATTATGCCAGGTAAGCCACTAGCCCCCAAAACAACGGGGCACCGCCCGGCATTCCCGCCGCGTGCCAGCCGCCGAAACTCAAACCATTGCGACGTCAGTTGGCGTGTCGTGAGCGTGGTTTGAGTGCCGCGGCTGGTCAGTCGTTATCCATGGCGCCAGGCGTCGTCTTTGACACCTGCACCAGGAACTCGTAGTTGGTCTTGGTCTTGCGCAGTTGCGACATCAGCAGGTCGATGGCCTGATGCGAATCCAACCCCGACAGCACGCGCCGCAGCTTGTGCACGATGCCGAACTCGTCGGGCGAGAGCAGCAGCTCGTCCTTGCGGGTGCCCGACGGGTTCACATCGACCGCGGGGAAGACCCGGCGCTCGGAGATCTTTCGGTCCAGCTTGAGCTCGGCGTTACCAGTGCCCTTGAACTCCTCGAAGATCACCGTGTCACCGGTGGAGCCGGTCTCCACCATCGCGGTGGCGATGATCGTCAGCGATCCGCCTTCTTCGATGTTGCGGGCCGCACCCAGGAAGCGCTTGGGCGGGTACAGCGCGGTGGAGTCGACACCACCGGACAGGATCCGGCCCGACGCCGGCGACGCGTTGTTGTAGGCGCGCCCCAGCCGGGTGATCGAGTCGAGTAGCACCACGACGTCCTTGCCCTGCTCTACCAGGCGCTTGGCGCGCTCGATCGCCAGCTCGGCGACGGAGGTGTGGTCTGACGGCGGGCGGTCGAAGGTTGAGGCGATGACCTCACCCTTGACCGAGCGCTGCATGTCGGTGACCTCCTCGGGGCGCTCGTCGACGAGCACGACCATGAGGTGGCATTCCGGGTTGTTCTTGGTGATCGCGTTGGCGATGTCTTGCAGGATCGTCGTCTTACCCGCCTTGGGCGGCGACACGATCAGCGCGCGCTGGCCCTTACCGATCGGCATGATCAGGTCGATGACCCGGGTGGTCAGCAGGTCGGGGGTGGTTTCCAGGCGCAACCGCTGGTTGGGGTAGAGAGGCGTCAGCTTGCTGAACTCGGGCCGCTTCTTCGCGTCCTCGACGGGGCCGCCGTTGACGCTGTCCAGCCGGACCAGCGGGTTGAACTTCTGCCGCTGGTTGGGCTGCTCGCCGTCGCGCGGCACCCGGACGGCGCCGGTCACCGCGTCGCCGCGGCGCAGGCCGTTCTTGCGGACCATGTTCATCGAGACATAGACGTCGAGCGGGCCGGCCAGGTAGCCGGAGGTGCGCACGAAGGCGTAGTTGTCCAGGACGTCGAGAATGCCAGCCACCGGCTGAACGACGTCGTCGTCGCGCAGTTCGGTGTCACCGCTTTCGGCGCTGCGCTCGCCGCGCCGCCGGCGGTCGCGGAACCGGCGGCCGCGCCGGCCCTGGCGGCCCTCGCCGTCGTCGTCCTGCTGATTGGAACCGCCACGGCCCTGCTGGCCGCCGGAGCCCTGTTGATCCCCGCCCTGGTAGCCGGAGTCGGATCCGCAGTTCTCGCTCTTGTTGTCCTTCGGGCCGCGGTCGCGGGTGTCGGTCTCCTCGGTGGCGGTGCCGTTGCGGTTCTGGGTATTGCTGCGGTCCGACTCGTCGCCGCCGCGGCCGGACGAGCCCGTTTCCCGGCTGGCGGTGCGGCGTTCGCGCCGCCGCGGGCCTTCGGGCGCCGAATCCTGCTGTTCCCCTTGGGTGGCCGGCGTTTCTGCCGTCGCGGTTTCTTGGTTTCGGTCTTCGTTCTTTTCCGGGCTCGTGGCTTGCTCGGTGGTGCCGTTGTCGCTGTTCTTGTCCTTGGCCGGGGCGTCATCAGCGGTGGCGCCGTTCGACTGGCTCCGGATCTCCTTGATCGCGGCGATGAGTTCGCCCTTGCGCATGCCGGACGTCCCCTTGACGCCGGCCTGGCTGGCCAGCGCACGCAACTCGGGCAGCACCATAGTGGACAGGGAGCCGGTCGAGACGTTGGGTTTGACGTCGGGAGTGTCTGTGGTCACGGCGGTCGACGGCTGGTTGCCGTCGGTGCTTTCGTCAGCCGTGAACAGGTCCGTATCAGTCACGGATTTCCTTTCTTTCCCCCGCTGATCACGTCATAGGGGGTCGTTGCAGTCAGCCAAATTGCCGAGTGCGCCCAATCGACTTGCAACGGTGATCGCCTGGAGGGGCGGAGAATTAAGGCGAACCTCGTTCACGAGAAGAATTGGAGTTGTCCCAGCGGCAAGGCAGTTTTATGCAGATGCAGAACCTGCGATTGCTGGACGATGCGAGGATAGCCCGCATCGGTGATGGAAGCAAGCAAACCCTCCGGTGAGCCTGTGGATTAACCGGCGATCGTGACACTCGGGCTCCAGCGAACTCCTTCGCCAGGTGTCATTCGCATGACCTTGAATCCGTTGGCTGCACCATACTCCAGGGCCTCCGCCGGCAACTCGGACTCGGTGGTCAGCGCGATCAGCGACGGTCCCGCCCCCGACAGCGCCGCTGACACATCAAGACGCCGCAGCAGCCCCAGATATTCCGCCGACGCGGGCATCGCCGGCGCCCGTTGCGGCTGGTGCAGGACGTCCTCGGTGGCCGCCAACAGCAGATCGGGGCGTTTGGTGAGCGCGACCACCAGCAATGCGGCCCGGCTGACGTTGAATCGGGCGTCCTCGTGGCTGACCTGCGCGGGCAGCAGCACGCGGGTCTCCGCGGTGGACGACTGCACCTCGGGGATCGCACAGAACAGCCGAATGTCGGGGTGCAGCGCCAACGATACGGCCGAATAGTCCGCCCGGGCACCGGCGCGGTCGGTCCATGACACCACCGCACCGCCCAGCACCGCGGCGGCGGCATTGTCCGGATGGCCTTCGAACTCCGAGGACAGCTGAATCAGCTGCGTTTGACTGAGCAGTGACGAATCCGTTTGTGCGACAAGGCCGTTCACCGCAGCCAGGCCGCTGACCACCGCAGCGGCGGACGAGCCTAGGCCGCGGGAGTGCGGGATGGCGTTGCGGCAGCGCACCACCATGCCGGGCACCCGCACTCCGGCCGCCTGCAGGCCGCGTTCGATGGCGCGCACCACCAGATGATCCGGCCCCAGCGGCACCTGGTCCGCGCCCTCGCCCTCGACCTCGACGACCAGTCCGGAATCGGTTGTCTCCAGGACGATCTCGTCGGCCAACCTCAACGCCAGGCCGATACTATCAAAACCCGGGCCGAGGTTAGCGCTGGACGCCGACACCACGGCGCTGGCGACCAGTCCGGCGGGCAGCAGTTGAGTCACCGGCCGGCTCTCAGAGTCGATGCACGCCAACCGGCCACTACGCGAGGCCCAACTTTTCGACGACCAAGACGGGATCCACCGGCACTGGGGAAACGCTCGGCATGTCTTTCAGCGCCGTGTCGGGGTCCTTCAGGCCGTTGCCGGTCACCGTGCACACGACCGTCGATCCGCGGGCCACCCAACCGTCCTCGACGGACTTGAGCAGGCCCGCGATGCTGGCCGCCGACGCGGGTTCGACGAACACGCCTTCGGATTGAGCCACCAGATGGCAGGCGGCCATAATCTCTTCATCGGTCGCGGCCAGGAATCGGCCATTGGACTGCTGTTGAGCGGCAACGGCCGCCGCCCAGGACGCCGGTGACCCGATGCGGATGGCCGTCGCGATGGTCTCGGGGTGACTGACCGGTTTGCCGTGCACCAGTGGGGCGGCACCGGCGGCCTGGGTGCCCAGCATCCGCGGCAGCTTGTCGGCGATGCCCTCGTGGTGGTACTCGGTGTAGCCCTTCCAGTACGCGGTAATGTTTCCCGCGTTGCCGACCGGAAGCGAATGCACATCCGGCGCGGTGCCCAGCGCGTCCACGATCTCGAACGCCGCGGTCTTCTGACCCTCGATGCGCACCGGGTTGACCGAGTTGACCAGCGAGATCGTCGGGAAATCGGCGGCCATCTTGCGGGCCAGTTCCAGGCAGTCGTCGAAATTTCCGTCAATCTGAATGATCTTGGCGCCGTGCATAACCGCCTGCGCGAGCTTTCCCATCGCGATCTTGCCCTGCGGGATGAGTACGGCGCAGGTGATGCCGGCACGCGCGGCGTAGGCGGCCGCCGAGGCCGAGGTGTTGCCGGTGGAGGCGCACAGCACGGCCTGCTGGCCGCGGGCCACCGCGTCGGTGACCGCCATCGTCATCCCACGGTCCTTGAAGGAACCGGTGGGGTTGAGCCCCTCGACCTTGAGGTGGACAGTGCAGCCGGTCTGTTCGGACAACCGGGTGGCGTGAATCAGCGGCGTGCCGCCCTCGAGCAGGGTTATCGGCGTCCAATCGTCACCGACCGGCAACCGGTCGCGATAGGCAGCGATCAGGCCCGGCCACGGCGTATGGGTGGCGGTGCGTGGCGTGCTCATATGCTGGTTCCCTCTAATCGCAGCACGCTTGCCACACTCTGTACGACGTCCAAGTCGGCTAGCGCGGCAACGGTTTCGGAAAGCGCCGCATCGGTGGCGCTGTGGGTGACCACCACGATGCGTGCGCCCACTCGGCGCCCGCCCTCGTCCGCCACGCCTTCCTGGCGGACCTCGGCGATACTGACCTCGCGCTTGGCGAATTCGGCCGCCACCGACGACAAGACACCGGGCTTGTCGGCGACGTTCATGCTCACGTAGTAACGAGTCGAGATGAAACCCATGGGGGCGATGGGTAATTGAGCGTACTTGGATTCTTTCGGCCCTCGGCTGCCCAACACCCGGTTGCGGGCGGCCATCACCAGGTCACCGGTCACCGCCGACGCGGTGGGAGCACCGCCGGCTCCCTGACCGTAGAACATCAGCCGGCCCGCCGCCTCGGCTTCGACCACCACCGCGTTGAACGCGCCGTTAACGGTGGCCAGAGGATGTGACAACGGCACCAGCGCCGGGTAGACGCGCGCCGAAACACGCTGTTGATCTTGGTCGGTGGTGATGCGCTCGCAGATGGAGAGCAGCTTGATGGTGCAGCCCAGCGCGTGCGCGGACACGAAGTCCGCCGGGGTGATCTTGGTGATGCCCTCACGGTAGACGTCGTCGGCCCGCACCCGGGTGTGGAAGGCGATGGACGCCAGGATCGCGGCCTTGGCCGCGGCGTCGTAGCCCTCCACATCGGCCGTGGGATCCGCCTCGGCGTAGCCGAGCGCGCTCGCGTCGGCCAGCGCACTGTCGTAATCAGCGCCGGTGCTGTCCATAGCGGACAGGACGTAGTTAGTGGTGCCGTTGACGATGCCGGCCACGCGCACCACCGTGTCGCCGGCCAGCGACTGGGTGAGCGGGCGGATGACCGGGATTGCGCCCGCCACCGCCGCCTCGAAATACAGGTCGACATGCGCGTTTTCGGCGGCCTGGGCCAACTCCCCGGTGGACTGCGCCAACAACGCCTTGTTCGCTGTGACCACCGATTTGCCGTGTTCGAGGGCGGCCAGGATCGCCTTGCGGGACGACTCGACCGGACCCATCAACTCGACGACAATGTCGACGTCCTCGCGGGACACCAGCTCGTCGACGTTGTCGGTGAGCAATTCGACCGGTACGCCGCGATCGGGGGCGACGCGTCGGACGCCGATGCTGCGCAGCGCAAGGGGCGCGCCGACTCGGGCGGCCAGATCGTCCGCGCTCTGCTCGATGATACGGACGACTTCGCTGCCGACGTTGCCGAATCCGAGTACCGCCACGCCGACGGGCTTTTCATTACCGGACACAGTTCACCTCACTTCCAGACTCAGCAGATCGTCGACCGTTTCCCGGCGCAAGATCAGGCGGGCCCGCCCGTCGCGAACCGCCACCACGGCGGGCCGGCAGACCATGTTGTAGCGGCTCGACAGCGAATAGCAGTACGCGCCCGTCGCGGCCACCCCAAGCAGGTCGCCGGGGCCCAGATCGCCGGGCACCCAGGTATCGCGGACCACGATGTCGCCGCTCTCACAGTGCTTTCCGACGATACGGGCCAATATGGCCGGCGCATCGCTGACCCGCGACACCAGCCGGGCATCGTACTGCGCATCGTAGAGCGCGGTACGGATGTTGTCACTCATACCGCCGTCGACACTGACGTAACGGCGGATCGCCGTCGAGCTTACCTCGACATCCTTGACGGTGCCGACCTCGTATAGCGTGATGGTGCCGGGCCCGGCGATGGCACGTCCGGGCTCTACCACCAACCGCGGCGTCGGCAGCCCCATTGCCGCTGCCTCGCTGTTGAGGATCGCGCTCAGCTTGGCCGCCAGTTCGGACATCGGAGGAGGATCATCGGAGGCCAGGTACGAGATGCCCAGGCCGCCACCGAGATCCACGGTGGAGATCTGCGCGGTCTTGTCCACACCGAACTGCGCGACCACCTCTTGCAGCAGACCGAGCACACGGCGCGCGGCCAACTCGAAGCCGGCGACGTCGAAAATCTGCGAACCAATGTGGCTATGCAACCCAACCAGCCGCAGATTGTTGGTGGCGAACACTCGTTCCACCGCCGCCATGGCCGCGCCGTCAGCCACCGACAGGCCAAACTTCTGGTCTTCATGGGCGGTCGAGATGAACTCGTGCGTGTGCGCCTCGACGCCAACGGTGAGTCGGACGAACACATCCTGCACGACGCCGGCCTCGCCCGCGATGGTTTCGAGGCGCTCGATCTCGGTCATCGAGTCGAAAACCACATGGCCTACACCGTCTTTGACCGCGGTGGTCAACTCGGCAACGGATTTGTTGTTGCCGTGGAAGGTGATTCGCTCCGGCGGGAAGTCAGCATGCAACGCTACGGCCAGCTCCCCGCCGGTGCACACGTCCAGCGATAGGCCCTCCTGTGCGATCCACCTAGCTATTTCGCTGCACAGGAAGGCTTTTGCCGCGTAGTGCACATTTTTTCCGCCGCCGAAGGCAGAGGCGATCTCGCGGCAGCGAGAACGGAAGTCATCTTCGTCGACGACGAACAACGGAGTTCCGTATTCCTGAGCAAGGTCCGTCACCGGGACGCCGGCGATCAGAGAAACTCCGGAATAGTCACGAATCATATTGCGCGGCCATACATTTGGCGCAATAAGCAACAGTTCCTCGGTTGATTGGGGCCGAGGCGGACTCTCCGCATGGCGGACTTCTTCGGCGTGTCGGGGGCCGGCGGGATGAACGTTCACATTCTCTCCGGAGCGCTGACGCCGAGTATCGCCAGCCCGTCGGCGATGACCTGGCGGGTCGCCTGGCACAGCACCAGCCGAGCGGTGTGCAGGTCGATGGGTTGTTCATCGCCCTGGGGTAACACCCGGCACGAGTCGTAAAACCGGTGGTAGTCACCGGCGAGGTCTTCCAGGTAACGGCAGATCCGGCGCGGTTCGCGCAGCGACGCCGCGGTGTGCAGCACTTGCGGAAATTCACCGATGGTGCGCAGCAGCGCACCCTCTTTGTCGTGGGTGAGCAGCTCCAAGTGCCCGGTGTCGGGAATCAGGCCGAGCTCGGCGGCGTTGCGCGCCAGCGCGCAGAGTCGGGCGTGCGCGTATTGCACGTAGTAGACTGGGTTTTCGTTCGACGCCGACGACCACAGCGCCAGGTCGATGTCGATCGCGGTGTCCACCGACGAGCGGATCAGGCTGTAGCGTGCGGCGTCGACGCCGAGCGCGTCCACGAGGTCGTCGAGGGTGATCACGGTGCCCGCACGCTTGCTCATCCGCACCGGCTGACCGTCGCGGACCAGGTTGACCATCTGCCCGATCAGTACCTCGACCGTTGCCGGGTCGTCACCGAAGGCGGCCGCGGCGGCCTTGAGCCGCGCGATGTAGCCGTGATGATCGGCGCCGAGCATGTAGATGCACAGATCGAAGCCGCGCTCCCGCTTGTCCAGGTAGTAGGCGAGATCACCGGCAATGTAGGCGGGTTTGCCATCGCTCTTGATCACGACGCGATCTTTGTCGTCGCCAAAAGCGCTGGCGCGCAACCAAATTGCGCCGTCTTTCTCGTAGATATTGCCGCTTTCGCGCAGCCTGGCGATGGCCTGGTCGACGCGCCCGCTGGTATGCATCGAATCTTCGTGCGTGTAGACGTCGAAGTCGGTGCCGAATTCGTGCAGCGACTCTTTGATGTGGGTGAACATCAGGTCGACGCCGACTTCGCGGAACGTCTCGTGCATCTTGGCGTCGGACAGATCCAGCGCGTCGGGCGATTTCTGCAGGATCTGCGCGGCGATGTCGTTGATGTAGGTGCCGGCGTAGCCGTCTTCGGGGGTGGGCTCCCCCTTGGCCGCGGCGATCAGCGAGTTGGCGAATCGATCGATCTGCGCGCCGTGATCGTTGAAATAGTATTCGCGCACGATCTCGGCGCCCTGCGTCGCCAGCAGCCGGCCCAGCGCGTCGCCGACGGCGGCCCAGCGGGTGCCGCCGATGTGGATCGGCCCGGTCGGATTGGCCGAGACGAATTCCAGATTGATCCTATGGCCGGCCAACGCCGTGGAGCGCCCGTAGCGCTCACCGGCGTCAAGGACGTCGTTGACCACCTTGGCCTGTGCCGAGGCCTCGAGACGCAGGTTGATGAAACCCGGTCCGGCCACGTCCGCCGACGCGATACCGTCGGCCGCGGCCAACGCACTGGCAAGCCATCCGGCCAGCTCGCGTGGGTTTGCGCCGACCCTCTTACCCAGCTGCATCGCCAGGTTGCTGGCGTAATCGCCGTGACCGGGATTGCGCGGCCGCTCCACGGTTACCGTGGCCAGCAGCGCGGACACGTCAAGGCCGCGCTCGGCCAGCACCGCGGATGCGGTGGTCTTGAGCAGCTCAGCCAGGTCAGCGGGTGTCACGAGCGTCCATCCTATTGGTTAGCGTGCCTATGCCCCGAATCCATTGCGGTGACGAAGCAGCCCCCGGGATGCGTTAGTCTATCCCGGACAGTTTCACGCCCCATGGCGTAGCGTCGATGCATGCGCCCCCGTAGCTCAGGGGATAGAGCGTCTGCCTCCGGAGCAGAAAGCCGCAGGTTCGAATCCTGCCGGGGGCACCAGGTTACGCCAGGTCAAATCAGTTTATGGTTTTTGCCATTACTCGCTTCTCCAGGACGAGAGCCCCACCATCGAGAAGGCCGATGCGCTGGTGAAGGCCACCAAGCAACGGTCCGCCACCCAAGACGCGAACGACTACATCTACACCCTCGAGGCGTCGCGCGACTACAACGCCGAACCCGACTTCGGCAAAATCAAGGCGAAGTCTTCGCCCTCAACTTCGCAGACGACGAGTACTACCGCGACAGCCTGCAGATCGCCCAACGCGACCTGCCGAAGGTGCAAACGGCCGACTGACGGTCCGTCCGGTCTCCGTCGGTTCGGCCGGCCACTCGTAGAATCGCCTACCCAGCGCTATGGAAGGCGCAGGCCACGGATTTCATCGTCTGGCTGAATCAGGCTTGACCGCAACACGGGATCGGCTGAACCGCAACGAGGTTCGTTCTCGGTTGACGTCGGCACCCGGCCCGCGTCACACCTTAGGAACTCAGCCCGGCAATCAAATTGATGGTCACCGCGAGAACCACCGCGCCCAAGAGGTACGAGATCCGCGCGTGGCGTAACACCGTGCCGCGGATGGGCGTCAGGTTGATCTCGGTGTCCAACACCTGGTAGGTCATGCCGACCGTGAAGGCGACGTAGCCGAAGTCGCGGAACCGGGGTGGCTCCGGGGTCGTGGAAATCGATCCCGCCAGGATCGTCAGAATAGTACAGCCGCGCGTAATGCCCGGTGAACAGGGTGTCCACGGCGAACCATGACGCGGCGACGGTCAGGATGCCGACAATGGCGGCCTGGACGGACTCGGCGCCGGAGCGCGACGTGGCGGCCACCCACGTAGCCGACGCCACCCAGGCTGGCGATGCTGGCCGACAGGATGACGGCGTCGGCGAGCCATCGGGTCGGATCCTCTCGCGTCACCCAGAACCGAAAAGATGAGTTGCGTCCACACCACATACACTCCGGCCGCGGCGACCCAGTCGGCCAGCGCGAAACGCCAGCCGGCCGCATCACCCACGACAATCGCAACGACGATGCCGAGCAGCACGGCAACGGTTATCCGGACCGCGACCATATCGCGGACCAACTTCACCAGGGACGCCATGATCCGACCTAACCATCCGCGGGCGGCACCACATAGCAATGCACACCTGTGCCGCGCACCGGCACTCCCCCGTCTGGTTTGCCGATTGGCGTACGGGCTCGGTACGCCCCGAGCGGCTCTATTTGCCAATTCTCACCTCGCGTGGCGGCTTACCCGACCGCATGCTGATGCGGTTGTGCTGCCCCCCCTCCCAGACAAGGAGCCGACCGTGATATCTGCTCGCCAACTGTCTTTCCTGATTGCCCCGGCTCTGGTGGCCGCAGCCTTGACGTTCGGCACCGGCATTGCCGTCGCCGACGACGACTCCTACCTCGCCCAGATTCACAAGATCGGCCTTACCGGCGACAAGGACAGCCTGATTTTCGCGGACCGCAGCGCCGGCGAGACCCCCGACCAGATGGCACAGGTCGTGCAGAGTAAGAACCCGGGGATCAACCTCAGCGACGCAACCGGCGTCGTCAGCGCCGCCGAATCGAACTACTGCCCCTAGGGATTTGATCGGGTCGTCGCGTCATCGTGAGCCCGGTCAACCCGCAGCAAACGCCGCCACCGGCATCTCCACCGTCCCGCGACACGGGCCGCTGGCGATGTCGGTTTGCCAGGTTCCGCGCAGCGACCCGTCCGGTTGGGAAGCGTAGAACGCCCACGACCGTGCCGGCGCCCAGACCTTCGCAATCCCCTCTCCCATATAGCAATCCCACTGAAAATCGAAGCGCTACACCCACCGGGTTCCGTCCCAGGTGTAGTGCAACGGGACGGGCAGCGTCGGGTTTTTGAGGACCGGACCGTCGCTGGCGGTGGCCACGCACGCGCCCGCCGAGCACGACGTCACGAACACTATATAGTCGGCGCTGAAGGTCGGATCAGCCTGACCGGCCGCGATGCTGGTGCCGGTCTTGCTGGCGGCATAGCGCACCAGCGAGTACTTGCCGTTTCATGCCGGCGATGCCGCGTGAGCCGAAACCGCAAGAGCGGCGACGATTGCGATGGCGCCCAGCACCGCGGCGATCCTGGCGCGCGCGTTCATCGCCCGTGCAGCAGGAACAGCCCGTAGGCCGCGATGGACTGCGAGTCGGCGATCACCCCGGCGCGGATCATCTCCTCGACGTCCCCCGGGAGAACCACGCGCTGCGCATGTCCTGCTCCTCGTGCTCGCGGTCCGTCCAACCCTCGGTGATCGCGGTGGCCAGGAAAACCCAGCCCCGCTGGCTGGTCATTCCAGGAGCAACATCGACCAGACCGAGCGCCTCGAACGATGTTGCGGTAAGCCCGGTTTCCTCGCGCAACTCACTCGCGGTCAGCTCGGCGGGCTCCGACTCTGCCAAGTCGGACGCGGTGCCCTGGGGAACCCCCAACGGCGCGCGCCGACGGGATAGCGGAACTGTTCGACCAGCCGGAACCGGCTGCCGTCGTACGGCACCACTAGTGCGCAGACGGGTTTGTCGACGACGGCGTAGTCGCTATCTGCACGTCCGCGATTCTGGCACGCCCTCAACAAGTGATCCGTGAAGTGGCAGCATGGGCCCCCGTGGCTCTAACGACTACATCCATCGCAATGTCCGTCTCACCGTCACTGATATAGAACGATCCCGCCAGTTCTACGAGAGCGTGCTCGATTGGCCGGTGTTGCTGGAAATCCCCGAGAATGCGGACGAGACGACTCGTGAGCAGCTGAGCTTCTTGTACGGCGGAGTCATCTACGACCTCGGCGGCACGCTGCTAAGACTGCGGCCCGTCGCCACCGACCGCTTCCACGAAGACCGCACAGGCCTCGACCACCTCGCGTTCCGACTCGCCAACAGGGACGAATTAGAAGCTGCAGCAGCACATCTCGATGACATTGGCGTCCAGCACGAACCCGTCAAAGACATCGGGCCGTCCTACATTCTGGGGTTCCGCGACCCGGACAACATCGCACTAAAGTTGACCGCACCCAAGTAGCGCCAGCACGTTGTCGACCGATGGCGACGGTGGTTAACTGGACAGGACCATGAGCATCAGTTTCAACCACACCATCGTCGCCGCCCGCGACAAACACGAGTCCGCGAGTTTCTCACCGAGCTTTCCGGCTTGCCCGGCCCGAAGCCATGCGGCCACTTCATGGTTGTGCAACTCGACAACGGTGTGAGTCTGGATTTCGCGGACGCTCCCGAGGGCGAGGACATCCGGCGCCAGCACTACGCGTTTCTGGTGTCCGAGCCGGAGTTCGACGAGATCTAGGGCAAGATCCGTTCGCGCGGCTTGCCGCACTGGGCCGATCCGCGGCAAGGCCGGCCGGGCGAGATCAACCACAACGACGGCGGGCGCGGGTGTACTTCCTGGCCCCGGCCGGGCACGCGCTGGAAATCCTGACCCGACCTTACGGATCGGCGGGCTAGTCGACGTGCGAAGTGCCGTGCCGGACGCTTTCCTGCCCCCGATAATCGTCGGCGAGTTTCGCGACGTGCTTGGGCAGCGAGCCGGACGCCACGTCGGCCAGGGTCGTCTCCTCGAGTACCGAGCGCATGCTGGCGCGCAGGGCACGCCAGACATCGGCCAGGGGCGCCGTGGGTCCCGAGTACGGCAGGTCGCCCAGCCCGATGTCGCGGACGCTGGCCAGCGGCCCGTCGATGCAGCGCAGCACGTCGGCGATGCTGATCTCGCCGCCCGGGCGCGCCAGCTCGTAGCCACCATCGCGGCCGCGGTGGCTGCGGACCAGGCGGTCGGTGCGCAGGTTGGTGAGGATGTCGACGAGAAACTGCGGGGGTATGCCCTGCGCCTGGGCCAAGTCGTCGGTCTTGACCAGCGTGCCCTTGTCCGCGGTGGCGAGGTGGATCATTGCCCGAACCGCGTATTCGGCCTTCGCTGACATCCGCACCCTGAGGATTGTGCCATCACAGGGCGATCGGGGCGGATGCTTGGGTGCGCGCTGGCTAGCCCCGCAACTCCAGCAGGTCGATGACGCTTTGCGCAAGTTCCTCGAGCGGGCGGTCCGGGACGAGCCGCAGATCGGGATTCTTCGGCCGCTGGTAGGGGCTGTCGATACCGGTGAAATGCGTGATTTCACCGACGCGAGCCTTGGCGTACAGGCCCTTGGGATCACGCGCCTCGCACTCGGCGAGCGGGGTGTCGCAGAAAACTTCGAAGAACTCAAATCCGGCGTCGAAGTGCACTTTACGAGCCATCTCGCGGTGTTCGTCGAGCGGGCTGATGGCGGGCACCAGCACGGTCTGACCGGAATCCGCCAGCAGCGTCGCGACGTGGGCCAACCGGCGCAGGTTCTCCGCACGATCGGCCATCGAGAAGCCCAGGTCGGCGTTCAGGCCGTGCCGTAGATTGTCCCCGTCGAGAACGTAAGCGGGAAAGCCCTTTTCGAGCAGTTTCTGCTCGACCAGCATGGCCACCGACGACTTGCCTGAACCCGAAAGGCCGGTGAGCCACACGGTCCGTCCGCGCGCCGCCCGGTCCGCCGCCGTCACCAGCGACTGATGCCGAACGGTGTTCGGGCTTGCCTTCTGTGCCGTGACATCGCGCAGCACCATGCCGGCGGCGACGGTGCCGTTGCTGTACGGATCGATGAGGATGAAGGAACCGGTGCTGGCGTTGCGGGTGTACTCGTCGAGCAGCAACGGCACCTGGGTGCGCAGCGAGATACGACCAAGTTCGTTGAGCTTCAACGCCGTAGCGCTCTTGTCGCGGTGCAGCGTGTTGACGTCGAGCCGGTAGTCCAGTGCGGTGACTCGGGCACGGGTGGTTCGGGTGGTGTGCTTGATGACGTAATCGCGCCCCGGCTCCAGCGACGCCGCGTCGGCCATCCAGCACACCGTCGCGTCGAATTCCTGGGTGACCCTGGGCTGGTTGTTGGTGCGAGCGATCATGTCACCTCGCGAGATGTCGATGTCGTCAGCCAGGCTCACCGAGACGGCCATCGGTGGAAACGCTTCTTCCACAGGGCCATTCGGGCCTTCGATCGCGGTGATTTTGCTGGTCTTGCCGACCGGCAGGACCACCACCTCGTCGCCCGGACGCATCACGCCGCTGGCCACGGTGCCGGCGTAGCTGCGGTGGTCGTGGTGCTCGTGGGTCTGCGGCCGGATGACGTACTGCACCGGGAAGCGCACGTCCACCAGGTTGCGGTCGCCGGCGATGTACACCTCTTCGAGGTGCGACAGCAGAGCCGGGCCCTCGTACCAGGGCGCCCGATCCGATTTGGTCACCACATTGTCGCCGTGCAGCGCGGACAGTGGGATGGTTGCCACGTCTTGCACGTCCAACCGCGCCGCGAAGGCGTGGAATTCGTCCTTGATCTCCTCGAATCTGGCTCGATCCCAGTCGATCAGATCCATCTTGTTGACCGCCAGCACGATGTGCTGGATGCCCAACAGGGACGCCAGGAAGGCGTGCCGTCGGGACTGCTCGAGCAGGCTCTGCCGGGCGTCGACGAGCACGATCACCAGTTGCGCGGTGGACGCCCCGGTCACCATGTTGCGGGTGTACTGGATGTGTCCAGGGGTGTCGGCGATGATGAATTTCCGCCTGGGGGTGGCGAAGTAGCGGTAGGCGACATCGATGGTGATGCCCTGCTCGCGCTCGGCGCGCAGGCCGTCGGTGACCAGGGCAAGGTCGGTGTAGTCGTGGCCGCGTTCTTTGGACGTCTTCTCTACCGCGGCCCACTGATCTTCCATCACGGCCTTGGAGTCGTAGAGCAGCCGCCCGATCAGGGTGGACTTGCCGTCGTCGACCGAGCCGGCGGTCGCGATGCGCAGCAGTGTCGTCGGTGCAGCCATCAGAAGTAACCCTGCCGTTTCCGGTCTTCCATGCCGGCTTCGGAGATGCGGTCGTCGGCACGGGTGGTGCCGCGTTCGGTCAGCCGGGACACCGCGGTCTCCGCGATCACCTCCGACACCGTGGTGGCCTCGGATTCGACACAGCCCGTGCAGGTGACGTCGCCGACCGTGCGGAACCGCACGGTCTTTTTCAACACCCGTTCGCCCGCGCGGGGCTGCATGTGCCGATGCACGGCCAGTAGCATGCTGTCCCGCTCGAAAACCTTGCGCCGATGCGCGTAGTAGATCGACGGCAACTTGATCTTCTCGGCGCCGATGTAGGACCAGATGTCGAATTCGGTCCAGTTCGACAGCGGGAAAACCCGGATGTGTTCACCCTTGTGGTGGCGCCCGTTGTAGAGGTTCCACAGCTCTGGCCGTTGGGCCTTAGGGTCCCACTGCCCGAACTCGTCACGGAAGCTGAACACCCGCTCCTTAGCACGGGCCTTCTCCTCGTCGCGGCGCGCCCCGCCGAATGCGGCGTCGAATTTGTTCTCCCGGATGGCGCGCAGCAGCGTCACAGTCTGGATCGGGTTGCGGGACGGGATCACCTCGCCGACCCGCCCGGCATCGATGTCTTCCTGCACCGAGGCGACCACCAGGCGCACCCCGAACTCTTCGACGAGTTCGTCGCGGGTCGCGATCACCTCGTCGAAATTGTGGCCGGTGTCTACGTGCATGACCGGAAACGGCAGCCGCCCGGGCCGGAACGCCTTGAGGGCCATATAGAGCATCACGATGGAGTCCTTGCCACCGGAAAACAGCAGCACGGGCCGTTCGAACTCCGCGGCAACCTCCCGGATGATGTGGATGGCCTCGGCTTCCAGCGAACGCAGATGGCTTAATTCGTACTGGCCTGCCACGGGACCGGCCGTCACCCCACTCGTCATGATTCCTTCGTCGTAACCCACATATCCTGATAAACTTGGTTTAACTTGCCATGTTTACAGTCATTATCGCTTATAGAACCAGCCCACCGCTGCGGTGTCAATGGACAAACACCGGCGGCCGTGCACCGGACCGATCGCGCCGGCTGCCGCGTGCGCGCTTGCCCCGCCGCGGATCAATGCGAAAACATGAGCGGATGACCACGTCCTCGGTGCCCGCCAGCGGGCGCGACGTCATCGCGCAGTTCGTCCCGCAATCGCCGTTCGTCGCCAAGTTGGGCGTCGTCGCCGATCAGCTCGGCGACGACGAAGTCCGGCTACGGCTGCCGTGGGATCCGTCCAACGTCACCGTCGGCGACATGGTGCACGGCGGTGCCATCGCCACGCTCGCCGACCTCACCGTCATGGCCGCGGCGTGGTGCGGCGCCGAAGAGCCCCCGAGCTGCGGGGCGTCACGGTGTTGATGGCGCTGGACTTCATGGCGCTGGCCCGGGCCACCGACCTGATAGGAGTGGGCCGGGTGCTGCGGCGGGGCCGCTCGCTTACCAACTGTGAAGCCGAAATCGTCGCCCAGGACGGCAAGCTGGTCGCCAAGGCCCTGGCAACCTACAAGGACGGCTGAGCGCCACCTCGTCGAGCTTGCTGCTGGCGACATCGAAGTCAAAGCCGCGCAGCGACTCGTGCTTGATGACGAACGGGCTGTTCTCGATGCGGCGCAACGACTGCCGGACGTCCTCGACGACGTCCGGGAAGGACTCGGGCGCCCACGGCGGCTTGGCGCCGATTTCGTCCTGGATGCCGCGCCTGAAGTCGTCGTCGTTGAAGGTCAACATGCCGCAGTCGGTGTGGTGGATCAGGATGATCTCCCGGGTGCCCATCAGCCGCTGGCTGATGGCCAGCGACCGAATGACATCGTCGGTGACGACACACCCCCGCGTTGCGGATGACGTGCGCCTCACCCGCGTTGAGGCCGAGCAGGCGATACACGTCAAGCCGGGCATCCATGCAGGCGACGACCGCGGCGACCACCGGCTTGATACAGCCGCTGTTCGATCGCGTCGGTGATCGCGGTCCTGTAGGCGATTCTGTCGGCCATGAACCGCGATTCGACCGTCGCGGTGACCTCGATGTCGGTGTCGGGGCGCAGCACGTCACCGAAGACTCGCTGCAACGGCTCGGCGAACGACGTGGCAGTGTATTGCATGCGCTCGGTGAGATCGTCTGCGCCGGCAAGCCCATAACGGTAGCTCAACCGGTGGGGCGCCCCACGAGCGCAGCCGAGCCAGCCCGACCGCCACCAGTGCCGCGCGGATCAACACCGGCGGCGATCACGCTGGGGCGATCGAACCGGCCACCCCGGGCAGTCGCACCACCGCGCCGAAGTTGGTGAACCCGGGGTTGGGGCGTAAGGCAACGTCGCGACGGTGTGCCGCACGATCGGGCGACGAGGCCCGGCGCCACCGCCAGGACCAGGCAGGCACCCGCCATGCCCGCACGCATGCTGACCGGCGCCTCCTTCGCGCCGGCGGCCAGGCTGGAGCGGGGACGGGCCAAGAACCCGATCCCGGACGCTTTCGCCGTCGCGGCCACACTCAAACCGGTGGCGAGCGCGGCCATGCCAACGGCTAATGGTGTCGTCAGCGCCACCATCGGGTCGTGTGCGGGAGGCGCGTGAACCAGGGACTGCACCAGCAGCCACTCCCCGACGAAACCGGCGCCGAGCGGCACGAACCAGTGCCACACGCTTGCAACTTATGCCAGCAAATCGCCGCGGCCCGGCAGCCGCGCTGTGGGCCCGGACGGCGCTGCGCACCGATTACGCTGTTCTGCGACATGAATATTTCGCAGGCGCCCGGCGTGGGCACCCGAGCGGGGCGGGCGTTGGTGTGGTGCCTGTTGTGGCTGCTAGCCGCCGCGGCGCTCGGCTACACGGCCTGGGGTCTGTTTGCACATACGCCTTATCGCATCGATATCGACATTTACCAAATGGGCGGCCAGACCTGGCTGGACGGGCGTCCGCTGTACCGCGGGGATGTGTTGTTCCACACACCGATCGGGCTGAATCTGCCGTTCACCTATCCGCCGCTGGCGGCGATCGCGTTCTGCCCGTTCGCCTGGTTGCACATGCCGGTGGCCAGCGTCGCGATCACCGCGCTGACGCTGGTACTGCTGGTCGTGTCGACGGTGATCGTGCTGACCCGGCTGGACGTGTGGAACACTTCGGCGCTGCTGCCCGGCCCGGCCTGGCTGCGCCGGTGCTGGTTGGCGGTGCTGATCGTGGCGCCGGCGACGATCTGGTTGGAGCCCATTAACTCGAACTTCGCCTTCGGCCAGATCAACGTGGTGCTGATGACGCTGGTGATCGCCGACTGCGTGCCGCGCCGCACGCCGTGGCCGCGCGGACTGTTGCTGGGGCTGGGCATGGCGCTCAAACTCACCCCCGCGGTGTTCCTGCTTTATTTCCTGGTGCGCCGCGATTTCCGCACCGCGTCGACGGCCGTGATGTCGTTCGTGGCGGCCACCCTGCTCGGGTTCATCCTGGCCTGGAGCGACTCGTGGGAGTACTGGACGCACACCGTCCACCACACCGACCGGATCGGTTCCGCGGCGCTGAACACCGACCAGAACATCGCGGGCTCGCTGGCGCGGCTCGGGCTCGGCCAGGACGTGCAGTTCGTGCTCTGGGCCGCCCTTTGCGTGGGCGTGTTGGCGCTGACGGTGTGGGCGATGCGGCACGTGTTGCAGGCCGGCGAGCCGACGCTGGCGATCGTCTGTGTCGCGTTGTTCGGGTTGATGGTGTCACCGGTGTCGTGGTCGCACCACTGGGTGTGGGTGCTGCCGACGCTGTTGGTCACGGCGGTCCTGGGCTGGCGACGCCGCAACGTCGCGCTGGCGCTGTTGACTGTCGCCGGGGTTGCACTGATGACGTGGAAACCGCTCGAGCTGCTGCCCAAACACCACGAGGAGACCGCCAACTGGTGGCGTCAACTGCTCGGCATGTCGTATGTGTGGTGGGCGCTGACCGTGATCGCGGCGGCGGGACTCACCGTGACTGCCCGGGCGGCCACGCGAGACCCGCTGGCACGCACCGATTCCGACGTCGGCCGTCCGCTGAACGTCGTCGGTTAGCCGGCAGCGGTTTCCGGGATTCGAGTGGCCTCGTCGGTCGCGCCGGCCGCATCCTTGCCGCGATTTTTGACGGTCGCGGCGTAGACGTCGACGTATTCCTGGCCGGAGAGCTGCATGAGTTCGTAGATGACCTCGTCGGCGACGGCGCGCTCGATGAAGCGGTTACCGGCCAGCCCCTCGAATCGGGAGAAATCCATCGGCTTGCCGAACCGGACGGTCACCTTGCCGAAGCGCAGCATCGTGGTTCCGGGCGGGTTGACGACGTTGGTGCCGATCATCGCGACCGGAATGACTGGAACACCGGTCTGCAGCGCCAACCGTGCCAGGCCGGTCTTGCCCTTGTACAGCCTGCCGTCGGGCGAGCGGGTGCCCTCGGGGTACATGCCCAGCAGCTTGCCGGAGGCCAGCACCCGCTCGGCGGTGTCCAGCGCGGCCTGCGCGGCGTCGGCGTTGCTGCGGTCGATCGGCACCTGGCCGACGGCGGTGAAGAACCAGCGGCTGAACCAGCCCTTGATGCCGGTGGCGGTGAAATATTCGGACTTGGCCAGGAAGGTGATTCGCCGTCGCACCACCAGCGGCAGGAAGAAGCTGTCCATCACGGCCAGATGATTACTGGCCAGTATCACCGGGCCCGAACTTGGAACATAGTGCAGGCCTTCGACTTTCGGGCGACCAAGAATCTGCAGCAGCGGGCCGAGGATGTACTTGAATAGCCAGTACCACATGGCCCCTCCCTCTCGCCCGCACCCGCCGGTGTTCTGCGCCAACTGTACCCATCCCCGACGCAACCGACCACATTCAGCCGGTGGCGATCACTCCTCGATGGTGACCGGGATGGGTTGATACCGGCTGCGCCCCTCGGTGTCGGCCGCGTTGTCGCCGTTGGGTGATTCGCTTGCCGTGCCGCCGCCGGGCGGGTCATCATCCGGTGGCGGCGTAGCGGACCGGTCGATGTCGTTGACGATCGCGCGAATGACCTCCAACAGGGCGAAGCTGTGGTCGGCGATGAAGGTCAGCAACGGGTGCTGATCGCCGGTGGCCAGGGCGGCTAGCGCGCACATCGGACACCAGATCTGTTGGCACTTGCCGGTTCCGGGTCCGTTGCCGGCCGTCATCGTCGCCGCCATCCGCACGGCGGGGTCGATGCCGTCCAGAATCGCCTGAGCCAGCCGGCGCAGTTCGGGCCCGAGCTCGGAACGCGGCGTCGTCACTTGGGCCACACCTCCGGATCTGGTCGAAATCGCACTGTCAGCTCCCCACCGCGCAAATGCGCGTCCTGCACGGTACACCGGCGCAACACGGACGCCAACCGCACCCTGCGCCGCATACCGCCGGCGCTGATTATCAGGTCGTCATCCACCCGGCCCAGCGACAGCGATCCGGGGTCGAGCTGGGGCAACGTTAACCGCATACTGTAGATCGCCCCAAGGCCCGTCCCGGATTCGAGATCCACAATAGGGCGCAGCGGCCCCGGCGGAGCCGCTCCATGCCGAAGACGGGCGCTGTCGAGCAAGCCGCTGAGCGCCTTGGGTCCGATCGGTTCACCCGCCAGCAGCGGCGTCATCACCAGCGCGACGTCGCCGATGGTGGCGTCGAGCTCGTCGAGCACCGCCCGCTGCTCCGAGATGCGTTCGCCATACCAGTAGAAGGCCGGGTGCTCGGGCAGGTTCCAGTACTCGTAGGACTCGTCCTCCACCAGCACCCGGTTGGTGATCAGCTCCTCGACGCGGACTCCCATCAGTGCCAGCGAACCCAGCGTGCGGACCGCCTCGGCCGCCACCACCCGTTCGGGTGTCAGCACCAGGTGCGCGCCGACACGATCGCCGTCGGTCAGCAGCGCGCTCAGCGCCTCGACACTGCTGCTAATACGCTCGATCAGTTCGACCACGGCGGCCGACCGCGGGTCGTCGGCGGTGATCGACAGCCGGCGGTGTCGCGGCCAGGCTCGTTCCACGTAGAGCCCGAAGGTGGCGGGCAGGGTGAGCATCCGCAATGCGTCCGCGGTCGAGGCGCAGTCGACGACGACGCGATCCCAGCTCCCGGACGCCGCCAACTCACCGACCGCGTACAGGCCCAGCACTTCCTGGATGCCCGGCAGCGCCGAGAGTTCCTCGGGGGCAATGCTACTCAGCTCGGAGTCGGGGAAGCGCCGGTCCAGCGCGGTGACCACTTCCACCCAGCGGGCCTCCAGCAGTGCCAGGGTGTCCAGGGCCATCGCGTCGAGTGTCCCGCCGCCCGGCTGGGTATCGAGGTCGGCGAGCACCCGGACCGGCTCGCCGCGACCGCTCGGCAGAACCGGTACGCCGAGCACGTCGCCGATTGAGTGCGCCTGGTCGGTGGACACCACCAGCACGCGTCGCCCCTCGATCGTGTCGGTGACCGCGGTGGCCGCGGCGAGGGTGGATTTTCCTACGCCACCCTTGCCGACGAAGAGACTGATCCGGCATGCGGACGAAAAAGT
The DNA here is from genome assembly GCF_902168065.1 of Mycobacterium tilburgii. Classification (GTDB taxonomy): domain Bacteria; phylum Actinomycetota; class Actinomycetes; order Mycobacteriales; family Mycobacteriaceae; genus Mycobacterium; species Mycobacterium tilburgii. The sequence continues at coordinate 82,497 of NZ_LR655695.1, forward strand.
GGACACGGCAGGGCCGTAGGGATCGGACTCACTCAGCCTCGACTCGTTTCTTCAGATCCTTCAAGGCGGTGTCGGTCAGCCTGCGCTCGGCCTTGCGCTTTAGCAACCCGATCATCGGGATCGCCAGGTCGACCGCGAGTTCGTAGGTTACATCGGTGCCAGAACCCTTGGCCGCCAAGCGATATGAGCCTTCGAGTGAGCGCAACAACGAGCTGGAGACCAGGGTCCAGCTCAACGATTTGTGATCGGCCGACCATTGGTAGGACATCACCATGGTATCCCTGATGAAGCCGGCGTCTATCACGAATCGGACCGTCTTCGGATAGCCGTCGGCGCCGCGCTCCTGCACTTCGGCTTCCTTGTATTCCGAGATCCACTCCGGGTACGAATCGATGTCGGCGATCACCTCCAGTACTGTGTCCGGATCCGCCTCGATGTGAATGGTCTGGGTCGTCTTCTCCGCCACTTGGCCGATGCCCTCTCTCCCGTCGACTGGGTCCCGTTCCCGGTCACCTCCGGGAGTACCCCGCTTGGGACCGAAGGTACTCCGTGTCAACCGTGACGCGGCTAAGCTACCGGAGAAACACCGACCGGACGCGACTGTTCCAGCGTCGTCTTGACCTCGAAAGCCATTTTCTTGCCTGCGACCCGGCGGCGGTGCGTCATCTTTGCCAGGTTCAGTTTGGCCAGTTCGTGGGCCGCCACTCCTGTCGGCTCGGCGTGCAGGAAGTAGTGCAGCACCACGCCGTCCAGCGACGGCTCCAGCCAGATTTCCATGGTGCCGGTCAACGCTCCGGTGACCGACCAGCGGATGCCCTTCTCGGCCCGGTCCTCGACGACCTGCAGTCGCAGATCGGGCCACCACCACCGCCACTGCGACCGGTCGGTCACCGCGGCGCCGACCCGGGCGCCGTCGGCGGCGATATAGGTCTGGTCCGCGATCTGGATGCTGTGCATCGTGTCAGCTTCACACATCACTGACAGCGGGGCGTCATCGGTCATCGGCCGAGCGTTCCCGGCAATCGCTAGGCCGACCCGGCCACCACTGCCGGGCTGCGCGAATCCCGCGATTAGTGTGAGTGACAGCAAGCCCGGCCACCGGTCACTAGGTCATCGAGGTCAACAGTGCGTGAGTACAGCGTTCCCGCCCGCTTCACCGTCGGCGAGCAGGAAAACATCGCGGCCATGCTCTTCGAGCACGAGCGCGACGACCCCATCTTTGTCATCTACCAGCGCCTGGTCGACGGCGTGTGGACCGACGTCACGTGCGCCCAGGCCGCCGAGCAGGTCCGTTCGGCGGCGTTGGGTCTGATCGCGCTGGGCGTGCAGGCCGGGGACCGGGTGTCCATCTTCTCCGCCACCCGCTACGAGTGGGCGATCCTGGACCTGGCCATCCTGGCCATCGGCGGCGTCACCGTCCCGATCTACGAGACCTCGTCGGCCGAACAGGTGCGCTGGGTGCTGCAAGACTCGGAAGCCGTCGTGGCATTCGCCGAGACCGACGCGCACACCGCGATCGTCACCGAGCTCACCGGCGAACTTCCGGCCCTGCGCCGGGTGCTGCACATCGACGGTTCCGGCCCCAAGGCGCTTGATCAGCTCGTCGAGGTCGGCGCGGAGGTGGACCCGGCCGAGTTGACCGCCCGGCAGAGTGCGCTGCGCTCCGCGGACCCCGCGACCCTGATCTACACGTCGGGAACCACGGGGCGGCCCAAGGGATGTCAACTCACTCACGCCAACCTGCTGTACGAGATCAAGGGCGCCAAGGAGTGCCTGCCCACGCTGCTGCACGAGGGGCAGCGGCTTTTGATCTTTTTGCCGCTGGCCCACGTGCTAGCCCGGGCGCTGACGCTGTCGGCGTGCGCCAACAAGGTGACCGTCGGCTTCACCAGCGACATCAAGAACCTGCTGCCGATGTTCGCGGTGTTCAAGCCGACGGTCGTGGTGTCAGTGCCGCGGGTGTTCGAGAAGGTGTACAACACCGCCGCGCAGAACGCCGCCAACGACGGCAAGGGGCCGATCTTCGCCCGCGCGGTGCAGACCGCGGTCGACTGGAGCGAGGCGTACGACCACGGCGGTCCCGGGTTGCTGCTGCGCGCCAAGCATGCGCTGTTCGAGCGACTAGTCTATCACAAGCTGCGCGCGGCCCTCGGCGGCGATTGCCACGCGTCGGTCTCCGGGGGAGCGCCGCTGGGCAGGCGGCTGGGGCACTTCTACCGAGGTGTGGGCCTGACCATCCACGAGGGCTACGGCCTGACCGAGACCAGTGCGGCGATCACGGTCAACCAGGTCGGCAGGGTCAAGATCGGGACCGTCGGAACACTGTTGCCGGGCAACAGCATGCGCATCGCCGACGACGGTGAGCTGCTAGTGCGCGGCGGCGTGGTGTTCAGCGGCTACTGGCGCAACGAGCGGGCCACCGCCGAGGCGTTCACCGACGGCTGGTTCAAGACCGGCGATCTGGGCTCGCTGGACGAGGACGGCTTTTTGAAGATCACCGGGCGCAAGAAGGAGATCATCGTCACCGCCAGCGGCAAGAACGTCGCCCCCGCCGTGGTGGAGGATCAGCTCCGGGCACATCCGCTGATCAGCCAGGTACTGGCGGTCGGGGACGCCAAACCCTTTGTGGGAGCACTGATTACGATCGATTCCGAAGCGTTCGAGGGTTGGAAGGAACGTAACAGCAAACCCGGGAGTGCGTCGGTAGGCGACCTGGCCACCGACCCCGATCTGGTCGCCGAAATCGACACCGCGGTCAAGCAGGCCAACTTGGCGGTGTCGAATGCCGAGGCGATCCGCAAGTTCCGGATCCTGCCGGTCGACTTCACCGAGGACACCGGTGAGCTGACGCCGACAATGAAGGTGAAGCGCAACGTGGTGGCCGAGAAGTTCGCCTCCGACATCGAAGCGATCTACGAGAAGAAGTAGCGCCTGGCCACGCCGTTCGGCCACAGCGGCGGGGTCAGCAACTCGCCCAGCCGGGGGGCCAGGAAGTCCCAGCGCCACTGCGAGGTCACCCACTCGCGTCCAGCCTCGCCCATCGCCGCGGCCCGGTCCCGGTCAGCCAGCAACTCGGTGACCGCTGCGCCGACCTCGGCGACGGAGTGACCGTCGACGACGAATCCGTTCTTGGTGTGCCGCACGGCTTCCGGGGCTCCGCCCGAGTCGCCGGCAACCACCGGCACGCCGGTCGCCGAGGCCTCCAGAAAGACGATGCCCAGGCCCTCGACGTCCATCCCGGCGCCACGGGTGCGACATGGCATCGCGAACACGTCGGCCAGCGCGTAGTGGGCGGGCAGCTCGGCTGCGGGCACCCCGCCGGTGAAGGTCACGTGGTCGGCTACGCCGGTGTTCCGCGCGAGCCTGCGCAGTGTGTCCAGATACGGTCCGGTGCCGACTATGACCAGCGCGGCTCCCTCGACGCGTTTCCGGATCGACGGTAGCGCCTTGATCAGGATGTCCTGGCCCTTGCGCGGCACCAGCCGGGACAGGCACACCACGGTGGGCCGCTCCCCCAGCCCGTAGCGGGTGCGCAGCTCGTCGCGGCCGGCGGGGTCGGGCCGGAACCGATCGGTATCGACACCCGACGGCAGGTATTCTAGCGAGGCCGCGGGACCGAATGCCGTCGCAAACCGCGACCGCGTGTAGCGGCTGACAAACGTCACCACGTCGGAGTCATTGCCGATGCGGCGCAACACCTGTCGGGCGACCGGAAGCATCGACCAGCCCACCTCGTGGCCGTGCGTGCTGGCCAGCACGCGGGTCGCGCCGGCCTGCCGGGCGCGCGCAGCCAGCAACGCCAGCGGTGCCGCCGCGCCGAACCACACGGTGTCGATGCCGTGCTCGGCGATCAGCCGGCGCATCCGGGTGTCGACCGCTGGCCCGGGCAGCATCAGCGTGCCGGGATGACGCACCACGCGGTAGCCCGCCGCGGCGGCGTCGAAGGCGTCGGCGCCCTTCCACTGCGGCGCGTAGACCAGCACCGAGTGCGATCCGGTGCCGGCCAGCCGGGTGACGAAATCGCACAGGTACGACTGGATACCGCCGCGCCGCGGTGGAAAGTCGTTGGTTACCAGCAGGACCCGGCTCACCTGCGTCACGTTAGCAATCAGGCCGCGGCACCCAGTCAGTGCTGCCAGCGCGCGAGCAGGCCCGCCGCGTCGACGCCCAGCACGTCGCGCCCGGGCCAGGAACGGGTCGGCCCCGTCACGCCGCAGACCGCCAGATAGTAGGCCCGCAGCCGCGGCGGGCCGAACAGGTCGGCGACGAACCGCGCGAACCACCAGGCACGGTCGTACGCCAGCGAGCGCTGCGGCCCCGGGGTGTCCAGTTCGGCGTCCGACGGCAGCTGCCCCGACGATGTCACGCGCGCGTCGGCCGGCGCCGGCGCGGGCGGGCCACGAAGTCGGCCACGCCTTCGGCCAGCCACCGCGGCGTGTCCAGTGCGGTGTCGGCGCGCGATGCGTAATGAAAAAGCTCGTGCGTCAACACGATTCGCGGCGCCGAGTCGCTCATGCCGGCCGTACCGGGTGCGAACACGATGCGCTGACCCAGCACCAGCCGGTGCGCGGAATCGATCCGGTCGGCGACGGTCACCACCGCGATGTCGGCCCATTGCGCCGGCCCGCCACCCCCGGCGGCCGCGCGGAACTGCTCATCGGAGCCGGCGGCCACCACCGAGATGTCGCGCGGCCAGTCGACCCCCCAGAAGGCCTCCACCTTCTCGACGGCGGCACCGATGTTCGACGAGATCCTGGCGAGCAGGCGATCGGCGGCTGGCCGACCGAGGCTGCGCAGGTGAACGGCACGGTCACCGACGACCTGTGCGGAGTCCGTTCCGCGGTCGCGCGCATCGAACGGCAGGGCCGCGGCGACGGCGAACTCGCACGCCAGCAGGATTGAGATCCAACGGCGGTGCCGACGGACTGGCTGTGGTACGGCTCGCTCAGTAACGGCGCGCGTCGTGGACCGGGCCCGCGGCATTCATCGGCACCACCCGCACCGGCACGCCGTACGTAGAGGAATGGATCACCATGCCGTCACCGACGTAGATGCCGCTGTGCGACGCGTCGGAATAGAAGGTCACCACGTCACCGGGCTGCAGGTCCGACAGCGCGACCGGCTGACCGCCGTTGGCCTGCGCCTGGCTGGAGTGCGGCAACGATATGCCAGCCTGCTGGAACGCCCACATCACCAGGCCCGAGCAGTCGAACCCGCCTGGTGCAGCGCCACCCCACGAGTACGGCGTACCGACCTGGCTCAGCGCCGCCTGCACGACATTGGCACGGTCACCGCCGGGGCCGCCCGGAGCCATCCCGAGAATACCGCCCGGGAACGGCGCCTCACCACCGGGCGCGGGGACACCGGCCAGCGGGGCACCCGGCGGCAGCGCGTCCGGTCCCGGTCCGCCGGGAGCCGGGGCCGCCGCGGGGATCGGACCCGGGTCGGCGAGCACGGTGCGCTGCTCCGGCGTCAGGGCAACGTACTGCGACTTCACCACGGCGATCTGAACCTGCAGCTGACTCTGCTTGGACTGCAGACTGGCCCGCACCGCCGCGGCCTGCTCGGCCGCGCTCTTGGCGTCGGCGGCGGACTTGGCGGATTCCCGCTCGGCCTGGGTGGCCAGCTCGCCGGTGCGCCGGAACTCGGCCATCTGCGTCCGCATCTGCGTCGCCATTACCCGCTGGACGGCCATTTTGTCGATCAGGCCTTGCGGCGATTGCGCGGTCAGCATGGCGTCCATGCCGTCGACCCGCCCGCCGATGTAGGTGGCGGCGGCGAGCTTGTTGACGGCGGTCTGGAAGCGGGCCAGCCGGGCTCGCGCCTTGTCGAAGGCGGCCTGGTCGTCCGTGTGCTTTTTGTCGGCGGCCTGCTGGGCGGCGAGTTTCGCATTGAGATCAAGCTGCGCGCTGTGCATGGCCTCGGCGGTCCGCTCGGCCTGCCGCGATAATTCATTGAGTTTCGCGACCGCGTCTTCGGCCGGATCGGCTGCCGCATTGGCCACATTGGCAGCACAAATACCCGCCAAAATCGTTAGGTTTGCCAGCATTCCGATGACTGACTGCGTGAAGACACGCGAAATCGCTTGCGCGAAGGCGAAACTCAAAGTATTGCTTCCTTAAACTGCCGTCGACGGTCGAGGTCGAACTGGGTTTAGGTCTCAAACAGGTTACGAAACGATATCGACGTTTGTCCAAACCAGATCGTTAAGAAAATGGAAAGATTTCTGTCGAAACTATGTGAACAAGTTGTGTTCCTGGGGTTTGGTATACGGAGTTAGGAAGCGACGTCCGATCCATAATGGCGATGGATCGGCACCAACCGCAACCGGGGGCCAACCCCGCCTCCGTGAGCACCTCGAGCGCGGCCCGTTCATCTGCAACAAGGTTTCCGGTACCCCGAGTAACACGCTGACCACGCAATCCCGACAGCCGGGACCGCGCGCCACACAAGTCGTCGCAGTCGATCACTATCGGTCCTGTGGCCGGTACCGGTGCGGCGCCCGTGCCGTCGTGTGCGCTGCTCTGGGCCATCTTGGATCGGTCCTCTCCTCCGGCTAACCAAACCGACTTGCCACACCGAGTCGTGCTGTTCCGAACGCTAACCACGCCGACCGACAACTTTGGCCGGCCACGTCGCGGCGTGGGTCGGCGCAGCTGTCGGCTCCGCCGCTTAACGTCACGCCCATGCATGTGACAGGTGGAACTCAACTGAGTTTCCCCGAGTTGGAAACGGGCCCCGAAACGGTCGGGACGCCGGCCGACGACACCCCGTTGCGCGACACCACCTTCGTCGTCGTCGACCTCGAGACGACCGGCGGGCGCAGCCGGGGTACCGATGGCGCGCCCGCCGACGCCATCACCGAGATCGGGGCGGTTAAGGTCCGCGGTGGCGTCGTGCTCGGTGAATTCGCCACCCTGGTCGACCCGCAGCGCAGCATCCCGCCCCAGATCGTGCAGCTCACCGGGATCACGACGGCGATGGTGGGCGACGCGCCGACCATCGACGCCGTGCTGCCGACGTTTCTGGAATTCGCCGGCCTGGGCTGTGGGGCAGTCCTGGTCGCCCACAACGCGCGGTTTGACGTCGGATTTCTGCGGGCGGCGGCACAACGTTGCGAAATCCGTTTGCCACGAACGCAAGTGCTGTGCACGGTGCAGTTGGTCCGGCGGGTGCTGAGTCGCGAAGAGGCGCCCAGCGTGCAGCTGGGCGCGCTGGCAAGGTTGTTCGCGGTCGCCAGCGAACCCACCCACCGCGCCCTCGACGACGCCCGCGCCACGGTCGACGTGCTGCACGCGTTGATCGAGCGGGTGGGCAACCAGGGGGTGCACACCTACGCCGATCTGCGCTGCTACCTGCCCAACGTGACACCCACCCAGCGCCGCAAACGGGTGCTCGCCGATGGACTGCTGCACCGGCCCGGCGTCTACCTGTTCCGCGGACCCGCCAACGAGGTGCTCTACGTCGGCACCGCCACCGACCTACGCCTCCGGGTCAGCCAGTACTGCACCGACGCTGACCCGCGCGGCGGATGAAGGAAATGGTCACCCTGGCTCGGGCGGGTCGAGGCCGTCGAGTGCGCGCACGTGCTGGAGGCCGGGGTGCGCGAACTGCGCATGCTGGTCGCCCATGCTCCGCCGTACAACCGCCGCTCGCGGTTTCCGCAGCGCTGGTGGTGGGTGGTTGCTCAGCGAGGAACCGTTTCCGCGGCTGTCGGTGGTACGGGCCCCACGCCACGACCGCGCCATCGGGCCGTTTTCGGTCCCGCACCGACACCGTGGCGCTGCTGGCCCGGTTCACCGGAATCCGCACCTGCACGGCGCGGCTCGGCCGGTCGGCCCGTCACGGCCCGGCCTGCCCCGAGGTCGAGGTCCCGCCCTGCCCCGCCGGCCGCGACCTGACCGCGACGCAGTACGCCGCGGCGACGCAGCGGGCCGCGGACCTGATCGACGGCGCCGACAACAGCGCGCTGGCGGCCGCCGTCCGCCAGGTCACTGCGCTGGCCGACGACCGGCACTACGAGAGCGCGGCGCAGCTGCGCGACCGCACGGCCGCCGCGATCGAGATCCTGTGACGGGGTCAGCGGCTGCGGGCGCTGGCGACGCTGCCCGAGCTGATCGCCGCCGCCCCGGACGGCGACGGGGACCACCTGGCCGTCATCCGCTACGGCCAGCTCGCCGCGGCCGGCAACGCCCGGCGGGGGTGCCGCCGATGTCGGAGAGCGACGCGATTCACGCTGGCGCACAAGCGATCTGGCGCACAAGCGATTCTGCCGACCGACGCCCCGCTGGGCGGGGCGCTGGTGGAAGAGACCGCGCTGATCGCGCGCTGGCTGTCCGCCCCGGGCGTGCGTATCGTGCTGGTCGCCGACGACCTCGGCTGGGCTTCCCCGCTGCGGTCCGCGGGCCCCTGGGCGGACTGGGCCGCGACGGCGCGATCCGCGCGCATCGCCTCAAACAAGCGGCGGATGGCTGGTCAGACCTGCTGACTGAACCGCACCCAACGCGCGAGCAGCTGTTCGGCGGCGCCGGAGTCGATGGCCGCGGTGGCGCGCGCCAGCCCGTCCTCCCAGGCCGGCAACCATTCAGCGCGGCTGGATAGCCCCGCGTGCGCGACGATCGCGCCGGCGGCATTGAGCACGACCGTGTCGCGGACCGAGCCCTGAGCGCCGCCCAGCACCGCCCGCACCTCGTCGGCGTTGGCCTGGGCGTCGCCGCCCACCAGCTCGTCGAGCTCGGCGCGGGCGAACCCGAAACCCGCCGGGTCGAACGTCAGCTTGTCGACCGTGCCCGCCTGCACCCGCCAGATGGTGCTGGTGGTGGTCGTGGTCAGCTCGTCGAGACCGTCGTCGCCGTGTACCACCAGCACGCTGGCGCGCCGCGCGGCGAACACCCCGGCCATCACCTCGGCCAGGTTGGCGAACGCGCAGCCGATCAGCCCGACCCGCGGCCGGGCCGGATTGGTGAGCGGCCCAAGAAGATTGAAGACCGTCGGTATCCCGATCTCGCGGCGCACCGCCGAGGCGTGCCGGTAGGACGGGTGGAACACCGGGGCGAAGCAGAACCCGATGCCCACTTCGGCCAGGCTGCGCGCGACCTGATCAGGCCCGAGGTCGATACGCACGCCGAGCGCCTCGAGGGTATCAGCGCCACCGGACAACGACGAGGCGGCGCGGTTGCCGTGCTTGACCACCGGCACGCCGGCGGCCGCGACCACAATCGCCGCCATCGTGGACAGGTTGACGGTGTTGACCCCGTCACCGCCGGTCCCGACGATGTCGACGGCGTCGTCGCGGATCGTGTCGCCGGGTATCGAGCGTGCATGGCTGAGCATCACGTCGGCCAGCTCGCTGACCTCGGCCGCCGTGGGCACCTTCATCTTCAGCGCAACCGCGAACGCGGCGATCTGGGCCGGCCTCGCGTTGCCGGTCATGATCTCCTCCATGGCCCACGCGGCCTGCCCACGCGCCAGGTGCTGCCCGTCGGTCAGCCGGCCCAGCACCTGCAGCCAGGTGGGGGCGACCCCGGCGACGGCGGAAAACGCCTGGGGTGATGGAACTTCAGGTGACAGGGCCACGCGCCGATGGTCCCACGACGGCCGACCACCGCGACCAGCCACCGCCTAACCGGGCAGGTTGCGGTCCCCAAAAACGACGCGCCAGACCGAATTCCGGCCCCGGGTAGGGTTCAACAACTACAAAGCGTCATACTTGCGGATGTGACGAGTGCTGTAGGGACCTCGGGAACTGCGATCACGTCTCGGGTGCATTCGCTGAATCGGCCCAATATGGTCAGTGTAGGCACCATAGTGTGGCTTTCTAGCGAGCTTATGTTCTTTGCTGGCCTATTCGCGTTCTATTTCACGGCGCGCGCGCAGGCCGGCGAGAACTGGCCGCCACCCCCGACCGAGCTGAATCTGTATCAGGCCGTGCCGGTGACGTTGGTGCTGATTGCCTCGTCGTTCACCTGCCAGGTGGGCGTGTTCGCCGCCGAGCGCGGCGACGTGTTCGGGCTGCGCCGCTGGTACGTGATCACCTTCCTGATGGGGCTGTTCTTCGTCCTCGGGCAGGGCTACGAGTACTACCACCTGGCCACCCACGGAACGACCATCCACGGCAGCGCCTACGGCAGCGTGTTCTACCTCGCGACGGGCTTCCACGGCCTGCACGTGACGGGCGGCCTGATCGCCTTCATATTCCTGCTGGCCCGCACCGGGATGAGCAAGTTCACCCCGGCGCAGGCGACGGCCAGCATCGTCGTCTCCTACTACTGGCATTTCGTCGACATCGTGTGGATCGCGCTGTTCACCGTGATCTATTTCATTCGATGACCCGGCGCGCGATGAACAGGAGTGCTCGGTTGAAGAACCTGGGATTCACCCGATCCCGCGGCAGCAAGCCTCAGAGTCAGCCGCCAAAGTCCAGCAACCGATCGCGGCGGCGTCTTCAGCGCCGGCTGACCGGCGGCTTGCTGCTGATGATCGCGCTGACCATCTCCGGTGGGCTGGCCGCCGTGTTGACTCCCACGCCTCAGGTGGCGGTCGCCGACGAGTCGTCCTCGGCGCTGCTGCGCAACGGCAAGCAGCTGTTCGACACCTCCTGCGTCTCCTGCCACGGGGCCAACATGCAGGGCGTGCCCGACCACGGCCCGAGCCTGATCGGGGTCGGCGAGGCGGCCGTCTATTTCCAGGTGTCCAGCGGCCGGATGCCGGCGATGCGCGGCGAGGCGCAGGCCCCGCGCAAGGAGCCCATCTTCGACGAGGCGCAGATCGACGCGCTCGGCGCTTACGTGCAGGCGAACGGTGGCGGCCCGACCGTCGTGCGAAACCCCGACGGCAGCATCGCCATGCACTCGCTGCGCGGCACCGATCTGGGCCACGGCGGCGACCTGTTCCGCCTGAACTGCGCCTCCTGCCACAACTTCACCGGCAAGGGTGGGGCGCTGTCGTCCGGCAAGTTCGCCCCCGACCTGGGCCAGGCCAACGAGCAGCAGATCCTCACCGCGATGATGACCGGCCCGCAGAACATGCCGAAGTTCTCCGACCGTCAGCTGTCGTTCGAGACGAAGAAGGACATCATCGGCTACGTTAAGAACGTCACCGAGGAACGGTCGCAGGGCGGCTATGGCCTTGGCGGTTACGGACCCGCACCCGAGGGCATGGCGATGTGGATAATCGGGATGGTCGCGGCCATCGGGCTGGCACTGTGGATTGGGGCGCGCGCATGAGCACCGGCTCAGACGCCGACAAGGGCACCGGCTCACCCAACGAGCCGGACGAGGCCGCACTGGCCGCAATGTCCACCCAGGAACTGCTGGAACTGGGCGGCAAGATGGACGGCGTCGAGACCGTCTTCAAGGAACCCCGCTGGCCGGTCGAGGGCACCAGAGCCGAGAAGCGCGCCGAGCGCGGCGTCGCCACCTGGCTTTTGCTGGGCGGTGGATTCGGGCTGGCGCTGCTGCTGGTCTTCCTGTTCTGGCCGTGGGAATACAAATCGAAGGACGAGGCCGGCAACTTCCTGTCCTCGCTGGCCACCCCGCTGTACGGACTGACCTTCGGGATGTCCATCCTGTCCATCGCGATCGGCGCCATCCTCTACCAGAAAGACTTTATCCCGGAAGAGATTTCAATCCAGAACCGCCATGACGGCGCGTCCCGCGAGCTCGATCGCAAGACGGTGGTGGCGAACCTGACCGACGCTTTCGAGACGTCGACGATCGGGCGCCGCAAACTGGTCGGGGCGTCGCTGGGACTGGGGCTGGGCGCGTTCGGCCTGGGCACCCTGGTGGCGTTTGCCGGCGGCCTGATCAAGAACCCGTGGAAGCCGGTCGTACCCACCGCGGACGGCATGAAGGCGGTGCTATGGACGTCGGGCTGGACCCCCCGCTACCACGGCGAGACGATCTATCTGGCCCGCGCGACGGGCGCCACCGACGGGGTTCCGTTCGTCAAGATTCGGCCCGAGGACATCGACGCCGGCGGCATGGAGACGGTGTTCCCGTGGCGGGAGTCGGACGGCGACGGCACCACGGTGGAGTCGCACGAGAAGCTCAACGCCATCCAGCTGGGTGTCCGTAATCCCGTGATGCTCATCCGGATTCGGCCCAGCGACATGCCCCGGGTGGTCAAGCGTCAGGGCCAGGAGAGCTTCAACTTCGGCGAGTTCTTCGCCTTCACCAAGGTCTGCTCGCACCTGGGCTGCCCGTCCTCGCTGTACGAACAGCAGTCCTACCGGATCCTGTGCCCCTGCCACCAGTCGCAGTTCGACGCGCTGCACTTCGCCAAGCCGATCTTCGGCCCGGCGGCCCGTGCGCTGGCGCAACTGCCCATCACCATCGACTCAAACGGGTATCTGGTCGCCAACGGTGATTTCATCGAGCCCGTGGGACCGGCATTTTGGGAGAGGACGACATCATGAGTCCGAAGCTGAGTCCCCCGAAGATCGGCAATGTCCTGGCCCGCCAGGGCAAGGACGTTGATAGCCGGTATCACCCGTCGGCGGCGGTGCGCAGACAGCTCAACAAGGTTTTCCCGACGCATTGGTCGTTCCTGCTCGGCGAGATCGCCATGTACAGCTTCTTCGTGTTGCTGCTGACCGGCGTCTACCTGACGCTGTTCTTCGACCCGTCGATGGTCGATGTCACCTACCACGGCGTGTACCAGCCGCTGCGCGGCGTCGAGATGTCGCGCGCCTACGAGTCGGCGCTCGACATCTCGTTCGAGGTCCGCGGCGGTCTGTTCGTCCGCCAGGTCCACCACTGGGCCGCGCTGATGTTTTCCGCGTCGATCATGGTGCACCTGGCCCGCATCTTCTTCACCGGTGCGTTCCGGCGGCCGCGCGAGGCGAACTGGGTCATCGGCTCGCTGCTGCTGATCCTGTCGATGTTCGAGGGCTACTTCGGCTACTCGCTGCCCGACGACCTGCTGTCCGGTATCGGTCTGCGGGCGGCACTGTCCTCGATCACGCTGGGCATGCCGGTGATCGGAACCTGGCTGCACTGGGCGCTGTTCGGCGGCGACTTCCCCGGCACCATCCTGATCCCCCGGATGTACGCGCTGCACATCCTGCTCATCCCCGGCATCATCCTGGCGCTGATCGGGCTGCACCTGGCCATGGTGTGGTTCCAGAAGCACACCCAGTTCCCCGGCCCGGGACGCACCGAGCACAACGTCGTCGGCGTCCGCGTGATGCCGGTGTTCGCGGTCAAGTCCGGCGCTTTCTTCGCCGCGATCGTCGGCGTGCTGGGCCTAATGGGAGGCGTGCTGCAGATCAACCCGATCTGGAACCTGGGCCCCTACAAGCCATCTCAGGTGTCGGCTGGCTCGCAGCCCGACTTCTACATGATGTGGACGGAAGGCCTGGCGCGTATCTGGCCGCCATGGGAGTTCTACTTCTGGCACCACACCATCCCCGCGGCCGTGTGGGTGGCACTCATCATGGGCCTGGTGTTCGTGCTGCTGATCATCTACCCCTTCCTGGAGAAGCGGTTCAGCGGCGACACCGCGCACCACAACCTGCTGCAGCGGCCGCGCGACGTCCCGGTGCGGACCTCGATCGGCACGATGGCGATCTCGTTCTACATGCTGCTGACGCTGTGCGCGATGAACGACATCATCGCGTCCACGTTCCACATCTCGCTGAACGCGACGACGTGGATCGGGCGCATCGGCATGGTGGTGCTGCCGCCACTGGTGTACTTCACCACCTACCGGTGGTGCGTGAGCCTGCAACGCAGCGACCGCGCGCTGCTCGAGCATGGTGTGGAGACCGGCATCATCAAGCGGCTCCCTCAGGGTGCCTACATCGAGCTGCACCAGCCGTTGGGCCCGGTCGACGAGCACGGCCACCCGATTCCGCTGGAATACCAGGGTGCGCCCATCCCCAACAAGATGAACAAGCTGGGTTCGGGTGGTTCACCGGGCAGCGGCAGCTTCCTGTTCGCCGACCCGCCGGCCGAGGACGCGGCGCTGCGTGAGGCGGCCCACGCCTCCGAGCAACGCGCCCTTACCGCGCTGCGGGAACGCAGGACACCAACAGATCGGTGAACGGCGAGCACTAGGCTGCTCGGCTCGGCAAACTGATCGGCAACGCGTCGGCTAGGGACAGCCGACGCGTTGCTGTTGGGCCGCCCGCACGATCGAACCGACGGTCACGAACACCGGCTTGAGCCGATCGTCATCACCGACCGGCAGGTCCGTCGCGCAGCGCAACACCATCCGCGCCAGCGTGCTGTACGTCGCGTACGACACGATCAGCAGGTTAACGCAACCGCTCTCGCCGCTGATGGTCATCACGTGCTGGCGCTTGTGTTCCAGCCGGGCCAATTGAAGTCGGGTGGGCGTTGCAACAGGTGCCAGTTGACGTTGATCGACATGATATCGCCCAGCAGCGGCATCAAGGTGGCAACCAGGTCGGACAGTTCGTTGGTGATGCGGTCGGCGCGAGGCCACCACGCGCCGTCGATGGCACGGCCCAGCTCGCGGGCCACCGAGACCCGGACCGGCTGGGTTCGGGCCCGACCGCTCAGGGGCGGGTCATCGCGGATGTCACTGTCCCGCGATGGCCATGGCCCCGCAAATCACGGGATGGCTCCCTTCGCTGTCGGCAAACGCCCCACGGGTGCAGGGCGGCGGAATCGACGTCCTCCCAGCCTATACGGTGTTCGACCGCAGACAACGAAGACAAACTCGGCACATTCATGGCAATACAGAACTGGGACGAGGCGCCCGAGATCCATCCTTCGGACATCCGGGTCGGTGACGTCATCGACACCCTGGAGACCAGCCGGCTGCGCTACACGGTAGATGATCGGCGGGCCGCAGAAGAGTCCCGGCAAGTGGACGTTCTTCTGCCGTGATAACGACGGGTCGCAGCACACCAGCACCGTCCGCGACGACCTGTTGATTCGGCCGGTACGCCAAGGCTTTATGAGCCTGCGAGGCGGAACTACTCCGCCTCGACCTCGCGGCGTAGCTGCCGCACGAACAGCCACTCGACCGCCGGCAACACCGCGGTGATGACGCCGGCCAGCGCGTACCCAGCCCAGGACGGGCCGTCGTGGCCGACAGCCATCGCGTAGGTCGCCGCGGCGACGGCGATCAGCGCCGCCCCCATCGTGGCGACCATCACCACCGCGCCGCGCAGCCAGATGCGGTCAACCGCTTCGCCCGTCCCCGCCGTCGCGGCGCGCTGCTGGCGCAGCCGATCGATCACCTGCCGCCCCGCCGGCTGCCGCACAGTCGGACGCCCCTGCAGGGCCGTCGATCTGACGACGGGCGGCTCGGTCTTGCTCATCCTGCGCGCCCGCAGCAGCACCGGGATCGCCCCGGCGATGATCAACGCGGAGATGACGATGACGACGTACAGCACCCACGGCGTGCTGTACGTGCTCCTGGCCGCGCTGTGAAAGCCCCGGCCCAGATCGGCCAGTGCGACAGCCGTGGCCACGCTCACGCCCAGCAGCAGCAGCCAAACCGCGACGCAGGCACCCAGCAAGATGCGATCGATGACGTCGGGCAGAATGTCGGACCCGTGTCGATACGCGGAGTATCTGCTGACCATCAGCAGCTCGTCTGCGGCGCGTCGCCGTTGTTGGACGACAGCACCGTCCCGTCGCTGGTGGTGATCGAGCAGTTGAGCCTGCTGACCCGGAAAAGGCTGGATGCCTGCACGGAGCCGACGTCGGACTGCGAGATCGGGGTGACCGTCATCGACCACGGGATGTAGACGTTGTGCTGCGTGCGGGAGCGCCCGGAGGCATCGATATACGTTACCGAGATGATGTCGCCCGGCGCCTTGGTGCCGGTCACCGAATACGTCACCTG
>NZ_LR655696.1 GCF_902168065.1 Mycobacterium tilburgii
AAAGCCGATACCCTGGCACCCTCGGTCAAGGGTCTCGGGATCGCCCGCGGCGCGCGCCCGCCGGGTAAGCGCTGATCACAGATTGGCTTCTATCAGCAAAAATCAGTGGACAGCGGTGGCACGATGGGGGACGTGACCACTCACCAGGTGCCCGTACACAGCCCGGCGGGCCACCACCGGCAGCGCACTTTCGCGCAGTCGTCCAAACTGCAGGACGTCCTGTACGAAATCCGCGGCCCGGTGCACGAGCATGCGGCGCGGTTGGAGGCCGAGGGCCACCGGATCCTCAAGCTGAACATCGGTAACCCGGCCCCGTTCGGCTTCGAGGCGCCCGACGTGATCACGCGGGACATGATTCAGGCGCTGCCCTACGCCCAGGGCTACTCCGATTCCAAGGGCATCCTGCCGGCCCGCCGCGCGGTGGTCACCCGCTATGAACTGGTCGACCACTTTCCCCGCTTCGACGTCGACGACGTCTTCCTAGGCAACGGTGTCTCCGAGCTGATCACGATGACGCTGCAGGCCCTGCTCGACAACGGCGATCAGGTGCTGATTCCCTCACCGGACTACCCGCTGTGGACGGCCTCGACCTCGCTCGCGGGCGGTACGCCGGTGCACTACCTGTGCGACGAGACGCAGGGCTGGCAGCCCAATATTGCCGACTTGGAGTCGAAGATCACCGAGCGCACTAAGGCGCTGGTGGTGATCAACCCGAACAACCCCACCGGCGCCGTCTACGACCGCGAGGTCCTCACCCAGATGGTCGAGCTGGCGCGCAAGCACCAGCTGTTGCTGCTCGCCGACGAGATCTACGACAAGATTCTGTACGACGACGCCAAGCACATCAGCCTGGCCACGCTCGCCCACGACGTGTTGTGCCTGACCTTCAACGGCCTGTCGAAGGCCTACCGGGTCGCCGGCTACCGTTCCGGCTGGCTGGCAATCACCGGCCCCAAGGACCATGCCGAGAGCTTCATTGAGGGCATCAGCCTGCTGGCCAACATGCGGCTGTGCCCCAATGTTCCGGCCCAGCACGCCATCCAGGTCGCCCTCGGCGGCTACCAGAGCATCGACGATTTGGTGCTGCCCGGCGGGCGGCTGCGCGAGCAACGCGACGTCGCGTGGACCAAGCTCAACGAGATTTCCGGGGTGTGCTGCGTCAAACCGGAGGGTGCGCTGTATGCCTTCCCGCGGTTGGACCCCGAGGTCTACGACATCACCGACGACGAGCAACTGGTGCTTGACCTGCTGCTACAGGAGAAGATCCTGGTCACCCAGGGCACTGGCTTCAATTGGCCGGCACCGGATCACCTGCGGATCGTGACGCTGCCGTGGGCGCGTGACCTGTCGGCCGCGATCGACCGGTTGGGCAACTTCCTTAGCAGCTATAGACAATAGGTGGGTTCGCGCCGCCTCTACGGTGGAGCGCGTGACTCACTCGCACTCGCACAATTTGTCGTCAGGGCCCTCCCCGTTCGGGAAGCTGCCCGCGAAGATCGTCGTCGGCCTGCTCGTACTGATCGGGATGGCCGTGCTCGCGCGATGGCGCACCCGCGGTGCCGGTGGCCCTGGTGGTGGCGGCGATCCTCTACGTCATCATCTACCTGGCGCACGGGGGTCAGCCTGCGCACCAGCGCCACCCTGCTGGGCACCCTGTCTTCGTTGCTGCTGGCGGGCGGATTATCTTGGGCGGCAATCTAATTAACGCATATGAACGGGCTGTCGGATGAACAGAACTCGGCTGTCAGCGCCTATCTGGGCAGTGTGTCGATCAGCGGGCTGCTGCTCGCCGGGTTCATCATCGGGTCGCTGGGTGTGCTCAACAACGTCACCATGACGCAGGCGTCGACCGTGTTCGAACTGGCCCACCTCGGCGGGGACACCACGCGGCGGGCGATCTTCGTCAGCGCTATCCGGGTAGGGCGCGATCACATCGCCAGCACGGTGTACACGCTGGTGCTGGCCGACGCCGGCAGCTCGCTGCCGCTGCTGTTCAGCGTCGCCAACCGGTCGCTGAGCGATGTGCTGATCAGTGAGAACGTGGCCATCGAGTCGGTGCGCTTGGCGGTCGGCGGAATCGCGCTGACACTCTCGGTCCCACTGACCACCGGGATCGCGGGCGGTGTCGGCCAAGCCCGAGGGGAACGTCAGCCCCGTTCCATCAGTTCCAGCAGATAGCCACCGTATCCGGACTTGAGCATGGTGTTGGCGCGGGTGGCCAACTGGTCGTCGGTGATCCATCCCTGCCGCCACGCGATTTCCTCGGGGACACCGACCTTGAGTCCTTGTCGGCGCTCCAGGGTACGAACGTAGTCGCTGGCGTCCAGAAGCGAGTCGAAGGTGCCGGTGTCCAACCACGCGGTGCCACGGGCCAGCACCTCGACCGAGAGCCGGCCGCGGTTGAGGTAGGTCTGATTGACCTCGGTGATCTCGTACTCGCCGCGCTCGGATTTCTTCAAGCCCTTGACGATTTCGATGACGTCGTTGTCGTAGAAATACAGGCCCGGCACCGCGTATTTCGACTTCGGCGTTTCGGGTTTCTCCTGCAATGACACCGCCATTCCGTCGTCCCCGAATTCGACGACACCGTATGTAGACGGGTTCGCCACCCAGTAGGCGAAAATGGCGCCGCCGCTTACCGATTGGAAGCGGCTCAGATTCGTACCGAGCCCCGGGCCGTAAAAGATGTTGTCCCCCAACACCAATGCCGCCGAGTCGTTGCCAATGTGGTCGGCGCCCAAGACAAACGCCTGCGCCAGGCCGTCGGGCCTCTCCTGCTGGACGTAGCTGAGGTTGATGCCGAATTGCGAGCCGTCGCCGAGGAGCCGCTTGAAGCCGTCCGCGTCGTGCGGGGTGGTGATCACCAAAATGTCGCGGATCCCGGCCATCATCAACGTGGACAGAGGGTAGTAGATCATCGGCTTGTCGTATACCGGCAGCAACTGCTTGCTGATGCCCATCGTGATCGGATGCAGACGCGTGCCCGACCCGCCGGCCAAGATGATTCCGCGCATGTGTGCTCCTAAGCCCTAGGTGACAAGGTCGGCCTCGGTCATTTCGGTGGCCGCCAGCGCCGACGCCAAGTCCTGGTGCCGGAAAACCGAGGTGACCCGGTCGTGGACCACCCGGAACGCCAGCGCACTGGGCGCGGCCGCTTCCGATTGTCGGGACTGCTGGCCTTAAATTCGGCGACGACGATGCCGTCGTGCACATACATCTGTCTCAGCTCCGTGCCGGGGCGCTGCGAGCCCGCCCAACTGCGCAGCGCCTCGTGACCTGCTGGACACCATGCGCGTCGGCCAGGTCGATGTCGTCGCTGGACAGGGTCGCCAGGGTTTCGATATCGCCGGCGTTGAGCGCATCGTGCCAAGCCAGCACGGTGGCGATCTCTCCGAAGTGGTCATGTTTTGCAAATTACCGTATGCCCCATTTCCTGCACGCGGTTTCCCCGCCGATCTAGAGAGGCGTGCACTCCACCCAGTGTTGCCACACGGCATCGTCGCCGAACATCTCGATGCTGGTTTCGGAGAGTGACCTTCGCCGCGTCATGGCCAGCAGCAGCTCGGTGGCGCTGCCTCGCATCGCCAATGTGCCCTTGCCGTGCTCGTTCGCCCAGGTGAAGCGCCCGTGGACACGCTGGCCGTCCATTCGCCGCTCTCACTGAGCCCGGGATCGGTCGCGTGGAGGTGCAGTGTGCTGCCGTCCGCCAGCGGCAGCGGGGCCCTGTTGGCGCCGGCCTGGACGTAGATGCTGTCGAGGAACTCGGAGATCGCGTCGGCCGCGAGGTCGGGTCGCAGGGATAAGTCGCGTCCGAGCGCGAGCGCGGCGTCGGCGCGGTGCACCGCCGCTTCGTGCAGCCGACGGCGGATGCACCAGTTCGCCGGGCGCGCCCCGAGGAACGTCCACACCGGCGTCTCGACGCTAGACAGTTCGACAGCGTCGACAAGCAGCTGCGCCCCGCCGTGCAGCCAGGAGACCGCGTCCGCCGGGTCCGGAGGAGGTTTGCCCCCTTCGACGCTGCGTAGATCGAGCAGCTGGTCGAGACGATCCCGCACGATTTGCGCCGCCCAGCGATCGCCGCGGCCGACATCCCGAAAGTTGGTCGAGGCTCCATCCTGGGCACGTCGGCACCGGTAGCGACATCGGAATCGGTGAAAAGTCCCGCGAAGGCGCGGTTTTCGTCGAGAAAGGCTGCCGCGTAATCCACGGGATCAGGCTACTCACCCGGCCGGTCAAGGTCGTCGGGCACCGAGCCGGAAAACCCGCCAGCCCGCCCGATTCCAACGCGCCACGTCCAAGCAGTTGCGTCCGTCGACAACGACCCGGCCGTGCACCGCGTCGGCGAGGTCATCCGGGTCGAGTCCGGTGAACTCCGGCCACTCGGTCAGAAGAAGGACCGCGTCCGCACCCTCGCACGCTTCGGTAACCGAGACGGCGTAATTCAGCGTCGGGAACATCCGGCGCGCGTTCTCCAGCGCCTTGGGGTCGTAGACGTTGACCGCGGCGCCGTTGAGCTGCAGCTGGCCCGCTACATTGAGCGCGGGTGAGTCCCACACATCGTCGACTCGGGTTTGAAGGCCGCGCCAAGTACGGCGATGTTGGCGCCCAGCAGGGAGCCGCCGCACGCCGTGGTAGCCAGCTCCACCATCTTGGTGCGCTGGCGCATGTTGATGCTGTCCACCTCGAGCAGGAACGTCAGTGCCTGGTTGGCGCCCAGCTCGCCCGCGCGGGCCATGAACGCCCGGATGTCCTTGGGCAGGCATCCCCCGCCGAATCCCAGCCCGGCGTTGAGGAATTTGCGCCCGATGCGGGAGTCGTACCCCAGCGCGTCGGCCAACAGCGTGACGTCGGCGCCGGCCGCCTCGCACACCTCGGAGACCGTTGATAAAGGAAATCTTGGTCGCCAGAAAGGCATTGGCTGAAGACTTGACCAATTCCGCTGTCTGCAAGTCGGTTACCAGAAACGGGACACCGGCGTTGAGGAGCTGAGCATACAGCTCACGAATGACGACCTCCGAGCACACCGAGTCCTGTTGAACGCCAAGCACAATCCGGTCCCGCTCCAAGGTGTCGGCCACGCGTGGCCTTCACGGAGAAACTCAGGGTTCCAGGCAATTTCGACGTCCACCCCGGAGGGTTCCAGTGCCGCGGCCCCGCTGACTGAGCTCCGCGGCCGTGCCCACTGGCACCGTCGACTTACCGACGAGCACCGCCCCGAGCACGATATCCAAGACAAACCACTCTAAAAGCATTGCTCGACAAGCTAAGTCCGGGCAGAGAAAGAATCACGGACCACTTTATACTCCCGCACGGAGCCTGTGCGGTTACCCAGCCGAAGCTATGTGGTTCTTATGAAGTTCTCGTAGGAGCGGGACGGAGTCGGCCCCCGCTGCCCCTGATATTTCGAGCCAACGCGCGAACTGCCGTACGGGTGCTCGGCCGGTCTGGTCAGGCGCAGAATGCACAGCTGCCCGATCTTCATGCCGGGCCACAGCGTGATCGGCAGGATCGCGACGTTCGACAGCTCGAGCGTGATGTGCCCGGTGAACCCGGGATCGATGAAGCCCGCCGTCGAGTGCGTGAGCAGCCCCAGCCGGCCCAGCGACGACTTGCCCTCCAGACGGCCGGCGAGGTCCTCGGGCAACGTGAACAGTTCGAGGGTGGACCCGAGCACGAACTCCCCCGGGTGCAGGACGAACGGTTCCCCGGCAGCGGGTTCGACCAACGTCGTCAGCTCGTCTTGCTGCTTGGCCGGGTCGATGTGGGTGTAGCGGGTGTTGTTGAACACCCGGAACATGCTGTCGAGGCGAACGTCGATGCTGGACGGCTGCACCAGGGTGTCGTCGAACGGATCGATGCCCAACCGGCCCGCAGTGATTTCGGCCCTGAGGTCACGATCGGAGAGCAGCACGCGACGAGCCTAACCGTTGCCCGGCGCCCGGTGTCCTGCATTCAGTCGGCGAGGTACGTTCGCAGCTCCTTGCGTAGCCACCACCGGTCGTCGTGACGTGGACGTGGTCGAAATGCCCCCTAGCAGATTCGGTTGGGCGCCGCCGGACGTATAGTAGACGCCGCGCCAGATCGCGTCCTGGATGCCGAACCGGTGAAAGTTGCCGAGCACGTACGCGACGATCTGGTTGCCCAGCGCGATGCCCTGCGGGCTGTCGGGGTTGGGGATCATCACGTCCAACGCAAGCCGAAGGGATGCCAGGGCAGCGAGTCCGGCCGCACACCGCTGATTTCGTGAATCTGGGGGAACTGGGCGCTGATCGCTCGGGACACCGGGACCGTTCGAATCTGCAAACCCTACTCGGGGGCGAGCTCGACGGGCAGGAACCGGGATCGGACGTGGTAGCGCGAAGCGGCCGGCTGCCGGTCGGCGCTCAGGCCCGCCGCGCTGTGCGGCAGATTGGCTTCGGCCGCGACGAATTCCAAACGATTCGGCGTGACGTCATCAATAACGGCTTTAGCCTCGGCCGGAGCGGTGAATGGACCGACATCGCCGCCTACCACGAAGGAGATTGCGCCGGTAGCCAGCAGCGCTGCCAGGACTACTGACGACTTGCGCCGCTTCCTGGCTAATCTGTGACGACCCACCCCGAGCACATTACAACATGATCTCGAAAGAATAAATGTGAGCATTTTAAATTTGACGGAATAACTACATTCCTACGCTCGGGTCGCACGGCCTGAGCTAGCACCACATCCGGATGCTAGCCTTTCTTGGGCAACCGCGCCGATGTAGTTCAATGGCAGAACATCAGCTTCCCAAGCTGAATACGCGGGTTCGATTCCCGTCATCGGCTCCAAGTTGACCAGGGCAAACACTGGTCGCAACCGCACCCTTCAACAGTTCGTTTTCGTACGCGGACGGATACGCAAGTCGCGGTTGGCCGGGCTCCATTTGGTCGATGAGCTGACGCAGCGCGGGGGTGCCGAACACCGCGCCTCAATCGTCGGAAGACCGACACAGTTCGTATCGATGTAGTAAGCCGCAGCCAACCGACGCTAACACCACCGCCGACACCTTGATCTGCTGTGAAGCGTGAGGGTCGCGACGTACGGTTACCAGATCCACAGCAACCGTCACCCAGAAGCGGTCTTGAGATGGGACAGAAATACCTAGTAGCATGTCGAAACTGGCCACACCGGATCAATCGCGCTTCGGCACATACTTCGGTCGCCCCGCTTGGAGTTAGTTGGCCAACTGGTGCACAGCCCTGACAAGGTAGACTACGATTCTGGCGAGCTAGTCGGCGAGCCTGCCGTCGGCTCGCCGATTATCAGCGGTTCTAGCGCTATACGCATCCGCCGAAGAAGATCCGTCAGCTGAAACATTACCGACAGGAGCGTGCCCTCGACCTGCAACTGCTGACCCGGCGCCAAGTTTCGAGTCTCGGCCTCGACGATCGGGGACTCTTGTTGCAAGGCCTTCAACCCTGATTGCAATCGTCCGGGCTGAGGGCGTCCCAATTGTCGTGCAGATCAGAGATGTGGCGCTGAAAATCCTGGACTGCCACCAGAGCGGGTCGGGATCGACAACGGGACTGGACGGTGGCTGCAGCGTATAAATGTGGGCCGGCACCGGCCCGGCCATCATGTCCGCTTGGGCGGTGCCCGCGGCAAACGAAGTGCTGCTCACGACAGCGGCAATTGCCATCGCGTTAAACCTCATGGGGACTCCCTCGGGTGATCCAAACTACCTCGTCGCGGTAAGTCCATGCCCAGCATGCTGCTACCGATCCCAACATCGAAGCGGCGAGACGCCAACCAGCCAGCTATCTGCGGGCACGCATAGCTTCTACCTAGCTTCCGCAAGGTCCCGGCACAGTTTTCCCCGCAACGATCGGTTCGCAGGGCAATGGACGTCGTACTCGGAGTGTCGATAGCGCCGACCTCGGTTCAGATGGTCATGTTGCAAAAAGAAAACGCGGACGGCCTCACGATCGACGAGAACGCGTTCCCGATCACCCCGGCCGATGACTCGCCCACCGTCAGTGCCTCTGATCGCGTGATCGCCGCCATCGAGTGCACCCGCGAGGACGCGGCCGGCGCCGGCATCGAACTGGACTCCATCGGGGTGGCGTGCACCGACCAGATCGAAGCTGCGGTGCTGCCCGACGCACTCGCTGCCCACAAGATTGAGAACGTCATGTTGGTCTCGGCATTTCTGGCCCCGACCGCACTAACCCAATCCGTCGGCGGTGCAATGGGTTACGAGCGCACTGCAGTGCTCTTCGTGGAGCCCGACACCGCGACGTTGGCCGTGGTCGAGACATCCCACACGTTTCACCAGTGAACCCACCGAGCTTGCAGAACGGCATCCCCGGCTTGATCTGACTCGCGCTCAGCATGCCCCGCACGCGCTGACCGGCGACATCCCCGGCCGGCGTGCTCGCACTCGGGTCAAGGCGGATGATCGCGTCGTCGCGCAGGTCGCCTTCTTCCTCATTCGAGGTGACGGTGCCGAGCGGGATGTTCTCGTCGTAGGTGAACGGCGCACCGTGGTTGCAATGCTCGCTGGTGAACAGGTAGTAAGCACCGTCGCCGCCTTGCG
The DNA here is from genome assembly GCF_902168065.1 of Mycobacterium tilburgii. Lineage (GTDB taxonomy): Bacteria > Actinomycetota > Actinomycetes > Mycobacteriales > Mycobacteriaceae > Mycobacterium > Mycobacterium tilburgii. Next base: position 8,558 of record NZ_LR655696.1, read on the forward strand.
CAGCAAACCCCGCGGTGCACTTGGTGATTCCGTCACTGAACTGGATTCCCGGCGCCGGCGGCGCAGCGGCGCGCGCCGTTGCAGCAATCACCGTCGCATCCAGCAAAGTGACACAGGCCAAGCCGAGCCCTCGCAGCCCACGTCTGAACATTGTGTTCTCCTCGCTTCGTGTCCGACCTCACGTTGTCATAACGGCCGGTCGTAGCAAAATCGTGACCGACATTTGACCAATTGCTAACGCGCCCTTGCGCTTCCGCAGATCAGCGCGCATCTACCATTCCTATTGCAACTCTGTCAGTTAAAGGGAAATTGAGGTCATGCGCGCAGGTTTTCGATGTGCCGTTGCTGTCATCGGGATCGGCGCTACTGTGGTCGGCGGGTCCGCCGTGCTGAACCTGCCGTCACCGGAGGAAGTGGGCCTGGCCGCCGCCAGCGAGTCGTATGTGCCCTTCCCGATCGCGTCGGTGCTACCCGCCAGCAACCAGGCGGTCGGTATCGCCCACCCCCTGGTGGTGACCTTCCGGACGCCCGTGACCAACAGGCCCGCCGCCGAGCAGGCTCTCAAGATCACGTCGGCGCCGCCGATGACCGGCAGATACGAATGGCTCGACAACAATACGGTGCAGTGGACCCCCGACCGATACTGGCCGGCGCACAGCACCATTGCGCTCACCGTGGAAGGCCAACCCACGCAGATCAAGACCGGCCCGGCCGTGATCGGGATCGCCAGCATCGCCGAGCACACTTTCACGGTCAGCATCGACGGCGTCGAGACCGGTCCGCCGCAGTCGCTGCCGTCGCCGCACCACCGTCCGCACTTCGGCGAACCGGGCGTGCTGCCCGCCTCGCTGGGCCGGCCAGAGTACCCGACGCCGGTCGGCTCCTATACGGTGCTGGCCAAGGACCGGTCGGTACAAATGGATTCCAGCAGCGTCGGCATTCCGGTCGACGATCCCGACGGCTACCTGGTTACCGTGAACTACGCCGTCCGCATCACCAACCACGGTCTGTTCGTGCACTCCGCTCCGTGGGCCGTCAATTCGCTCGGACTGGACAATGTCAGCCACGGCTGCATCAGCCTGAGCCCCGAAGACGCCGAGTGGTACTACAACACGGTTAATGTCGGCGACCCCGTCGTCGTGCGGGAACACACGAACGAACTACCCTCGTCGTAAACGCGTAAACGACTGTCGCACAGCTTTGTCGTTTTTTCGTCGGCGTCGGCATCACCGCGGTAAATCTGCCGCACACGAGCAGAAAAGACCCGCTGGGATCACCCAGCGGGTCTTTTTGAGTCGGATGCGGATCAGTTCCCGTGCACCGGAGCGGGTCCGGGCGAAACCGGCTGCCCGGCCACCGGGCCGCCGGTCGGCGGCGGGCTCGTCGGCGCGTCCTTGGCCCCGGCCATGTCGATCAGCGGTGCGGCCGGCAAGCCGTCGGCGACGCCACCCAGGGCCACCAGCGGGGCACCCAGCGGCAACGGCGCCGCGATCGGCACTGGCGGCGCGCCCAGGGGCACCGGCGGGATCGGCGGGATCGGCGGTCCGAGCGCAATCAGCGGTGCCCCAGCGGGAATCGGGACAACCCCGGGGCCCGGCACCACCAAGGGCACGCCGGCCATGTCGGTCAGCGGAGCAGCGCACGGTGCCGCGGCTGCCCCGGCCCCGCCCGCGGCCGGCCCGCCGGCCGCGGGCGCACCACCGACCTCACCGGCCTGCCCGTACATGCAGGCTCCACCCCCGGTCATGTAGGGGACGGCTACCGCGTCCGGGCTCAACGCTATGGCGGCACCGCATAAACCAGCGCAGGCAACAACACCTATGTTGAATCGATCGAAGATCGGCATCAACGTCCAACTCCTTCATTCGCGCAGCAGAACCACATAGCCGTAGGCAAGTCGCTTCGGCGACCGCCCCCATTGTTGGTGGCGCGTGTAGAACACGCCGTGCGCCGCACCGCGCCGTGTCCAAATGGTGACGTCACGACGTCGTCACAAGTCAGTAGCGCGAATGCTGCGGCGCGGCAACGGAAAAGCTCTCGGTGTGACTCTCAGCGCGGCCAGGGCCGGTTGTACAGCAGGATCAGCGCCGTGACCCCGGTGAACACGACGGTGAACAGCGCTGCGGACGCGCACGATTCGTACACGTCGGCGATCGCGATGGTTTTGCCGCCGCGGACCACGACGCCATCGGCGGGATGGATCAGGCCGGTGAAGACCTGGGCGGTGGTGGACAGCCAGAACAGGCAGCAACCAGTATGTGCGGCTTGCGGTGACGGGCCTGCCCGGGAATCGCGGTTCGACGAGTGCGACGAGGGTGAAGACCACCCAGCCCGTCAAGAGCCAGCCCAGGTAGTTGGTCAGTGACACCCCCGAGCGCGCCGCTCAGGTCGTCATAGGAGTACCAGGTGTGGGCTGTCGCCTCGATCGGGTCGTATGTTAAATTATACCCGTCGAGAATGAACGTGGGGATCGACGGGTGCCGAGCTGGCCGGGGTCATCGAGGTTCCCGACGGCGCGGTGCGCGGCTGGGGCGTGTTCGCACACGGCTTCAAGCTCGGCAGGCACGGTCCGGCCGCGTCCCGGATTTGCAAGCAGCTAGCCTCCGACGGCATCGGCATGTTGCGCTTCGACGCGCTGGGTCTCGGCGGGTCGACGGGCGACTGAGGTGACGGGTCGTTTCACCGTCAAGGTCGACGCCGTCGTCCGGGTCTGCGAGTTCATGGTTGAGCACGGAACACCGCCGGACATCCAGGTCGGGCATTCCTGGAGCGGGGCGGCGGTGATCGCCGCGGCGATGCGCACGCCGGGGGTGCGGGTGCAACGGCTGCTCAGTCGGCAGGGCGACACCGCGTGGGGTGACACCTACATGGTCAACGTCCCGGTCGACGGCGACGCCGCCGGCCGGCTGCGTCAGATCGTCGAGTCCCGGCACACGTGGCACACCGACCGCAGCGGCCGGGCCATGGAAAGCAACCTCGCGCTCGAGCGCGTGCTGCATCACAAGGAGCTGCATTCCCAGCAGTGGGCTGCCCGGGGCCACGCGCGCATGATTCACAGCCTATCTCTGGGAAGTGCTGCGCGACAGAGCGTTTGGTAAGACAAATCGACTCGAGGCGCAAGCCGGCCTGGCCGATAACCCACGCCACCCGGCTCAGAGCACACGAATTCCGTTGTGCAACACCATCAAACCGATCAACACCAGGATCACCGCGAGCATCGCGGCGTTGTTCTTCTCCGTCCAGTTCTTGACGCGTTCCAAATCGTCCAGGCGATGGCCCGCGGCCACATAGGCCAGGATCGAGACGGCGACCGTTGACGCGGACACCGCGACAAACACCACGCCCGCCGATAACTTGTCGATGTTGTCGAGGTGGCTGGTACCGATGGCCAGACTGGCCGCCATACACATCAGCAGCACCTCGAGCCGGACCACGGCCAACACCAGCCCGGTGATCGCCGCGCGCCGAGGAGGCATGGTGGAGAACGAACGCATCCAGGCCGGCGACTCGGTGTGACTACCCTGGTGACCCAGCAGACCCAGCACCACCCGGAGCCAGGATGCCCACCTCGGCGTCGAGTTGTGCATGTCGCCGAGCGCGCCGGAACCTTCGACGAACAGCACGGTCTGCACCACCAGCCCGAACACCCAACCGGCCAGGAACATCAGGCTGGCGGGCCGCGGTTGCGGCGCGTGCAGAACGAGGACAGCCGAGATGAGGGAGGGACAGCGGCGAGACAGCGACAACAAGAGCCAACGGAATGAGCGTCGTCAACAGCGAGCTCCAGCGGGCAAGCCATCTCTCGTCAAAATCCGTGCCGTGCCACCGACCGTGCCGTGCCACCGACCGCACCGCGCTTGCAGTCCCGGGTCGCCGAACATGCGCGGTGCGGTTGGATGTGTTTGCAGCGCAACCCCCGAAGGAAAACACTAGGGAAAATCGCGCGGCCCGGCTTCACGTTGGGCACATTTCGCCGATGCCGGCTCGCCGCCGCTGTCGCCACAATGGCGGACGGTCCTAGCCCTTGCGGCGCAGCGTCCACGCCGAGATCCAGTGCGTCACGCTGCACTGCTTGGACCCGTAGGTGATCGGGTAGGTCACCAGCCCCCACCAGTCGCCCTGCTCGCACAGACCCCAGCAGCTCAGTCGCCCCTCGACGACCTTGTGCAGCTGCAGGCCGTTGGGTTGATACCGACCCGACCGATGCGGCTGGCGCGGAAACAGCACCGTCAAGTCGAGAGCACCGTGATCGCCGAGCGCACCACCCGGAACGGCCTGCAGACCGGGTATCCGTCATAGCCGATCGACGTGAGCGAACCCATTGTATGATCATACGTTCGATCAGCCGGGTCCGGAACGGCTCTTGGCGAATGTCGTCCGGCGTTGCCCGCAACTCGATATAGTTCGCTGGCAACAAACCGATCGGCCGGGGAGCACCGTATGAGCAGGGTTATTGCCTCAGGCTTACTGGCACTGGGTGGGCTGATGACCGTTGCGGTGGGCGTGGCCCACGCCGACGAGATCGAGGTCGAGGGCAACTATTCCAGCGAACGTCACTGTCTGGCGGACGCCCCGCACGTCGAGCTCACCCACAACGACAACCTGTACACCCAGTACTCCTGCCGCTTCGGCCCCGACGGTTTCTGGCACGTGTGGCTGAATAACTAGCGCTCTTCACCCGGCCGCGGCCGCCGACCGGGTCCGGGGCCGGTTCTGGCAACATAGCGGCGTGTTCAGTGAGTCGCGGCGTCGCATCCTGGACCCGCTGATCATCGCCGCGCTGGGCACCGCGATCAGCCTCATCGGCGCCGGGCGCCCTTCGTTCTGGTACGATGAGGCGGCCACCATTTCGGCCGCCTATAGCCGGTCCCTGGCTCAGCTGTGGCAGATGCTGGGCAACGTCGACGCCGTCCACGGGCTGTATTACCTGCTGATGCACGGCTGGTTCTGGATCGCCCCGCCCACCGAGTTCTGGTCCCGCTTACCGAGTGGTCTGGCAGTCGGCCTCGCGGCGGCCGGAGTGGTGGTGCTGTCCAACCAATTCTCTTCTCGCACTGTGGCAATGCCCTCCGGGTTCATCTGCGTAGTGTTGCCGCGCGCGACGTGGGCCGGCATTGAGGCACGCCCCTATGCCGTCTCGATGGCTGCCGCGGTGTGGCTGACCGTGCTGTTCGGCTATACCGTCCAGCGCAGCAGTATCGCGAGTTGGCTGTTTTACGGTGTCGCCCATGCGGTTTCGATTGTGCTGGATGTATATCTCGCGCTGCTGCCACCGGTGTATCTGGTGTTCGTCTGCCTATTCCTGCGCCGCCGAACGATCGTGGTGCCCTTTGCTCTGACCTCGGTGCTGACCAGCTGCGCGGTGACGCCGTTTCTGGTGGTGGCCGCCGGGCAAGTGCACCAAATCAGCTGGGTCGCACCGATTGGACACCGAACGATCGAGGACGTGACGGTGCAGCAGTACTTCGAACGGTGTCCGCCGTTCGCGGTCTTGTCGGCGCTGGTGATCGCGGCGGCCGTCGTGGTGTGGCGCTGGACATCGGTGAAACTAGTTGCCGCGGAACGCCAGTTGCTGACCCTGGCGGGCCTGTGGCTGCTTGTCCCGACCGCGGTGATCGTGGCGTGGTCAGCGGTGGTGCACCCGATCTACACACCGCGGTACCTGAGCTTCACCGCGCCGGCACTGGCCCTGGTGCTGGGGGTGTGCATCGGTGCGCTGGCGGCCAGACCGTGGGTGACCGCGGCGATCGTCGCGCTGTTCGCCGTCGCTGCCGCACCGAATTACCTTCGGGTACAACGTAGCCCGTATGCCAAGTACGGAATGGACTACAGCCAGGTCGCCGACCTGATCAACGCCGAGGCGGCGCCGGGTGACTGTCTGCTGGTCAATGACACGGTCACATTCATGCCCGCACCGATGCGCCCGCTGTTGGCGGCGCGCCCTGACGCCTACCGCAAGCTGGTCGATCTCACCCTGTGGCAACAGGCCACCGACCGCAGGGATGTGTTCGACACCAACCTGATTCCCGAGGTCGTCGCCGCCCCGCTGAGCCACTGCCGTGTCGTCTGGATCATCACGCAGGCCGACGAGTCGATGCCGGCCCACGAGCAGGGCGTGGCGCTGCCGCCCGGTCCGCGTTACGGCGTGACTCCTGCCTTCGCGGTCCCGCACGATCTGGGCTTCCGCCTCGTCGAGCGCTGGCAGTTCAACCTGGTGGAGGTGTTCAAGGCCGACCGCTAGTCACCAGATGCGGATGTAGTCCACCAGCATGGCCGCCGGGAAGGTGCCCGCGGCCGGGTCGCCGGCACCGACGCCGCCGACGGCCAAGGTGAACATGGGCGTCATCCAGTAGCCGGGAGCGTTGAACGGCCACCGGAAGTCGTCGGGCGCGCCCCCGTGCACGTGAATCGGCTTGTTGGGCACCTTGAAGTATTCGGTGCCGTCTCGCGCGAACTCGAATCCCTCTTCGCCCCAATGCATTCGCCAGGTGTGCCAGTTGCCGTCCACCAGGCCGGGAATCGATTTGCCTTCCCAAGTCTTGCCGTTGGATGCGGCGTGCACCGTGGTACCGGGGGCCCAGTTGCCGTTGCCGTACCACTCGAAGATGTCGACCTCGCCGTCGGGCAACGGGTCCTCGTTGACGCCCCAGAACGACGGCCACAGGCCGGGGAACAAGCAGTCGAGCTTGATCTTGGCTTCCCAGGTCTGGTTGATCATGCTGCGGAAGTTGCCGCGCAGCTTGCCGCTGTAATAGGTGTTGGTCAGGAAATCGTGGGTGGCGCACAGGACGAGGTTGGAATGACCGTCCTGGAACACGTTTTGGCGGTCGTCCCGATAGATACCCTCGACTGGCGGGAAGACGTCGTCCTGCCAGGTCTGAATCGTCCACTTGGCCGGGTCGGGCGGAGAGCCGGCGGGGCCATCGAACTCGTCGGAGAAGATGTAGGGCCCGCTCGGGCCGGCCGAGGGCGGCGCCTTCGGTGCCGACGGGCGTGCCGCGGCCTGCGGGGACGGCATCGACGCGACCGCCGCCAGCACGCCGAGTCCCGTCGTCAACATCATGCTGCGACGATCCATATCCACCTACCACCAATCGCTAAAGCCGGGGTTTCCGGCTCGGCACGGTTCCCCCGCGGCCTTATCTCGCAAACGGTGTTATAAAATCATGCGCCGCGGACCGGCGCACGCTCCACCCAAGCCATCCGAACACCCGCACCCAGTCGACCAGCATTTCCGCCGGGTAGGACTCCGGTCGTCGGATCGCGCCCGCCCGAGCCGCCGACCGCGAAGTTCAGCATCAGGAACATCGTGTAGCCGACGTCGTTGAACGGCCACATGCGGATCGGGTCGTGCAGATCTTCGTCGTGCAGATCTTCGATGCCTGCCGCCGGCACACTGATGTGACGGTTCGGCGCCGTCGGCATAGTCCTTCCAGAAGTACATGCCGCCGGGGTTCCACGTCACCCGCCGGTGTGCCATTCGCCGTCGACCCTAATCGGGTGGGTCTCGAAGACCGTGCCGTCGGGATTGACGTGCACGGTGGTGCCCGAGGGTCACTCGCCGTTGCCGTACCATTCCAGCAGGTCGACTTCCCCGCTGCGGCCGGGGTCGTCGTTGGACAGCCACCAGGCCGGCCAGCAACCGCCGGTGAGGCAGTTGAGTTTGATGCGGGCTTCCCAAGTAGTGCCGATCGCCCCGCGCCAGATTCCGCTCACCAGACCGCCGAAATAGCTGCCGCCGTCCCGGGTCGCCCGCAGCACCAGATTCGAGTGACCGTCCACGAACACGTTTTGCCGACTGTCGCGGTACTGCCCGAAGAATTCGGGAAAACCCGGCCGGGTTCTTGATCGGCGTACGCTGCTTGGTCACAACCCATTTCGATGGATCCGGAGCCGAACCGGCCGGGCCGTCGAACTCGTCGTTGAACATGTACGTCCCGAATGACCGTCCCGGGGCGGCGCCCGCCGGCGCGGCGGGCCGTGCCGTGGTCAGGGCACCGAATCCCGCCAACAGCATCATCCGCCGGCGATCCATCTCGACCTTTCGGTTACGGGTTCCCGCAGCATAAAACAGTTGCTCGGGTTCGCTTTGCTGCTCGACAGTGAGTCGGGCAAGAATTCGCTGCTAGAGTCCGACGCGGAGCGCGGCGCGTCGATGTTTCCCACCCTGTCTCGGGTCCGCTGGCCCAGCTCAATCATCAACTTTGTTGACATTTCCGTTGTCAGTTGTATCAATTAGGTTGATTTTTTGATCGGAAAAGAACAATGTTCTGTGGTGGATTCCTAGGTAGCCCTGACGGTTTCGGGGGCACCGGCTTCGGGACCACCACCGTCTCGCCCTCCTTCGGCTTGCTGATGTCGGTCATGCCGAAGTAGGCGGTGGCACCCGTCGGGCCGTACACCGACATGATAGTCGGCTGGTCGTCCTCGCCCGAATGGGAGTGCTGCGCCCGGGTCCCAAAGCCGTGCAGGAACCGTTGATAGCCGGCCTCGTCGGCGTGGGCGCGAGCCAGCAGCGCCCGCAGCCGCAGCAGCGGGATCTGCAGCACGAAGCCGGGCTCGGTCGGCACGGCGGCGAGCCGGTCCACCGCCCGCTGAGCCGCCTCGAGGTCGCCCGGGCCGTCGCGGGCGAGCAGCGCCTCGACCAGGTCGGGTCGTCGCGGGTGCACGGAAGATCATGGTGCCGGCGTCGAACTGCGCGTTGAAAATTCGGTCCTCGAGGTCGACGGCGCCGTCGAGATCACCGGATCAGGCGTATTGGCAAGCGATTTCCATGTCGGTCATGTACCGGAGCGCGACGATCAGCTTCTCGTCGACGAGCATTTCCCGCGCCCTGGTCAAGAACTCGAAACCCGCGCCGGCGCACTCGTCGGAGCAATCGATCAGCGTGGTGGCCCGTTCACCAGCGCGTAGGCCAGCGCGGCGTTGTCACCGGAACGTTGTGCGATGTCCAGCGACTCGGCCGTCTGCGCCACGTCTTCTGCGGTGGGCAGCACCGCGCCGTTCTGAACCGCCGCCGCATACTTGTAGAGCTAGGCGAACGGGTGGGTGGTCGGGTCGAAAGAGCGGACCAGCGCGATGCCGTCTTCAAGGTCCCGGCGCCAGCCCGGACATCCCAAGAACATCTCCGCCGCGCCCTTCAGCGTGTTGGCCCAGGCCAGCGGTGACCCGATGACGAAGTCTCCCATGGTCGGATCGCCGTCGGCGACGTCGATGATCCGCTGCGCCAGCTGCAGGCACTCGGTCGCTTCGCCGAACTCCCACTTGGCTTGGGAGACAACGTAGAAAAGCCCGGTGATCATCGCCGGATCGCCGATTGATTCGACAAACGTGGCGAATTCCATTGCCATGCCCGCCGCCTCGCGGTGCTGGGAATTGAAGGTCAACGTGGTGATGTGACCGGCCATGCCGACGGCCAGGGGCCTCTTGTCGCCGGCCGCCGTGGTCAGCGCACGCAACTCGTGGAACCCGGTGTCGGCTGGTGTTCCGCCCCAGCGGACCTGAATATTCGGGTCTATAGACGACGGGCAGCGTTGCCCGCATCGCCGGTATCGCCGCGGCGAATTCGGCCAGCAGCGATTCGCTGACGGCGTCGATCCACTGGGTGTCCTCGATGACGTAGATCGTGGGTTCGGTGCGGTCCACCGAGATAGCCCTGATCAGGTCGACCAACCGCCGGCGCCGGGCATCCGGAGTGATGTCCGGGCAGGGCATGTCGGGGTCGCGGATGCCGAGCAGCACCCGATCCTCCGGGATCGCCGCGCGCTACCCGTGCCCCCGCCATCTCGAGCGTGAGCCCGCCGAGGCCGAAGACGGGCTGCAACAACCGGGAGATCACGTGGAAGGGGATCTCCCGGGTGTGGGATTCGCAGTAGGTGATGAACACCTCGAAACCCGCGCTGCGCGATGGCCAGCGCCTCCCGCACCAACCGGGTCTTTCCCACGCCCGGGCGGCCCGTCACCGCAAAAAGCACGGTCACTTGCTTGTATTCGGCGGGCTCGGCGTTCGGCGCCAATGGAGAACCGCAGGCATCACAAAACCGCGCACCCGGGCGCGGTTGAGCCGCACACCTGACACACCGACGATGCTGGTGTCACGCCTCGACCCTAGGCGTATTCCCTGCTAGAGGGAACGGACCCGGATCGGCGAATCACCCCGGCGCTGCCGCGTCATCGTCAAGCACGCTGACCGCGATGCCGTACGGCAGGAAACGCACCTTGCGCTTAGGATCGACGTTGTCCTTGTTGGCGCGCAACGCGTCAAGCTCGGTCGCAAAGACCTGTTCGACGCGGGCGTCACCCCCGGCGTCGACGGTGTAAATCGCCCAGACACCGTCACCGGCCTCGCCGGTCGTCTCCGGCGTCGGGCGGGCCCGCCGGGACAGGTCCTCGAAGAACGCCGCCCAACCCGTCCGGGCACCCGGGCCCGCGGCGAACCTGCCGACCCGCTCGAACACGTCGCGCAGCCCCTCGCTGCCCTCCCTGATCATCCAATCGAATTCCTCGGGATCAATTCCGAACGCACCGTATTCGCCCACGCGGCCTCCTTAGCATAGCGTTATGCCCAGTGTGCGCCTGCACGAGCTATACGCCAAGGACTTTGCTATGCGCCGAAACCGCCGCTAGTAACCGGGGCCCAGGAACGGGTTCTGCGAATACCCGCCACCGGGATAGCCGCCCCCGTATCCACCGCCCGGATATTGCTGGACCGGCGCCGGGTACTGCGGTGCCGGGTTCGCGGGCACCTGCGTGGCCGGCACCTGGATCGGGATCGGCACCGGCAGCAGCGGCACATGGATCCACTGCGTGGTCATGGGCACCGAGGTGGTGGTCGGCGTTGTCGTCGAGGGCGGTGGCGGCGGGGTGGTCGTCGTCGTGGTCGTCGTCAACGGTGGCGGCGGCGGTTGAGTCATCGTCTGCGCGGGCGGCGGCGAACGGTGCGTGGTGTACACCGGCGGCGGTTGGGTGGTCACGACGACCGGCGGCGGCTCCGGCGAGGGCGGCGGTTCCGGCGACGACGGTGGCGGTGGCGCCACCGAGCTGGGCACCGGGGCGGCCATCGGGGGTGGTGGCACGGCGGTCGGCGGCGGCGCGACGGGGCTGGGCACCAACGTGCTTACCGGTGGCAGCGGGACCGGAGCCACCGACGGCACCGGTGGCGCCTGTCGATTCCCGATTCCGGTCAGCGTGTACGCCACACCACCGATAGCCGTCATCGCGACCAGGGCGGACATCCCGACCATCAGCTGCGAGAACCGCAACCGGCGCCACGGCCGTTCCCGCGGCGGGTCGATCACGTTCAGGCGCATCGACCAACCGGCGGGATTGCTGTCCTCGTCGAAGGCCTCCGGGGTGTAGGGGACCCGGATATCGCCGGGGTATTCGGTTTGCGACCAGGCCAGCTCGCGATCGGTGAGGGCCTCCTCATCGATCACCAACAGGTCTCCGGCGGGCAATTCGATGATGTCGGCGCCCGACGACGCCGCGAGTAGCCCGATTGAGGTGCGGGTGCGGATGTCGACGTCTTCCCCGCGGGAGGCCAGCAGCAGGGCACCGGCCGCGGCGGCAAACGCCGGTTGCGACGGTGACACCACCGGACGACGACTATGCACCGAAAGACGTTCGTTGACAAGCGGAATACTGGCGCCACCGCCGACGGTGACCACCGTGCACAGGTCGCTCCAGCCCTTGCGGTGCCGGGACAACATGTCGTCGAAGGCGTAGATGAATCCGGTCAGCCGGTCCTGGATCAGGTCACCCAGCTCGTCGCGGGTGAACCTCATCGTGGCCCGGCGGCCGCCTAGCTCAACCGCGAATTCTGTTGCCGATTGCGACGATAACTGTTCCTTGGCGGTACGGCACTGCTCCCTGAGCCGGTCCAGCTGCCCGACAGCGGCGGTGTTGGCCGGATCGATGCCACTGACGTGCCCCAATTCCTCGAAGACACAGAGCATCAGCGCCTGGTCGATCACGTCGCCGGAGAAGTCGGTGTAGCGCATGGTGGCGCTGAGCTGCTTGAAATCGCCCGCGAGGTCGATCAGAGTCGCCGACGTGCCCGACCCGCCGAAATCTAGCAACCCCACGACCCCGTTTGCGGCAAGGCATAGCTCGGCGTTCGCCGCGGTCAACGCGGCGATCGCGTCGGAAACCAACCGCGGCGCCATGCCGCTTCGGACGAAGCCCAGATGAGTGCGCAGTCCGTTGCGTAATACCTGGGCGGTAACGGGTTTCCAGTACGCGGGAACGGCAATCGAGATCTCGGAGGACGCGACATCCGCACCCACCGCCAACACCATCGCGTCCAGCGCTTCGACCGTCAGCAGGTCCGGGTCGTGCGCGGAGCCGTCGGTGGACACCAGCACCACCGAATCGCCGATCCGCTCGACGAACCCGCTCATCAGTACGCCGGATTCTATGAGGTTGGAATCCTCCTCGGGCAGACCGATTTTCGGTGCACAGTGCGGATAAAGTGTCAGTACAGCACGACGCGAAACCGGTGGGTTTCCGTCACGCACAGCGACCAGGTTCGTGGTCCCGATCGACAACCCAAGTGGGTCGTACATAGAGCGAATACTTTCGTCTATAGGGGTCGGTGGCCAGCGTCAACGATAGTCTCGGACACGCGTAAAGCCGATGCTTCGCAATGCCATTGGTATCCGCTCGATGCGGTTGCGTCACCGAAGCGGTACCGAAAACCCCTTGACAAGAAACCTTGCGGCAGATCACGGTCAGCGGCAGCGAACGCCTCGGCTCGAACTGAAATGTCGCCCCGCCACTGACTCCCACCACCGAAACCTCAGGAAGTTTTACCGTGGCGACGTCGGTTTCGACCAGTTCGGCTGTCCAGTCGGCGGCCGTTCCGCTAACTCAGACTTTGATGTGCGGATCCACCGCGGTGGCGATCGCCTGTAGTGGCTGCACGGATTCAGGTTAAGCACAAGGAGATCCACGCACCGTCGCCGTGATTCGGCGACGGTGCACGTGCAGTCTGTTCCATTCCGTCTCTTCCACAACGTAGTCCGCCGGGTTCAACAACGGATGCAACTCCAGGACCCGCAGCGCTCCCTCGCTTCCGGCCGGGAGCGTGAGTGCGCGGTGAATACGTTCGGCGGCCAGGCCCGCGATGCCGGTCAGGCCACGGGTGCACACACCGAGCGCTTCTTCGTCGCTCGTGGCGCGCACCCGCACCGCAATCGCGAACGACAGGTACAGCAGGTGCATCTGCAGACACACCTCGTCGGCCATTCGCACCAATAGCCGAATGCGAGAAGGCTGCAAAATCGAAGTCGGACATCAACGGGCCCGAGTAATTGGCCTGCTCCTCGTTCACCGGGTCGATGGGTTCTAGGTCCCATGTCGCAGCACGGTTTGGCTGACGATGTCGAGGGCCGGGATGCTCTGCGCCTCGGGATAGGACTCGTCGATGATCACGGTCCAGGCTCAGTGCGGATGACGATCCGCCGGTGTGCGCGGCGGACGGTGGATGTGCCACATGCCGAACACGTATTTGTCTCCCATCGGTTTGACGTCCAGCAGCGCGCCGCAGTGGTCGAGGTGGAACTTGCCGTGCCAGCGGTCGTGCACCGTGTAGCGGAAGTCCATGAACTGCGGCAGGGCACCGATCTCGAGTGCAGGCCCTTGAAGATGGTGGGCACGTCGTTGCCCACGTAGTTCAGCGCCCTTTGCATGCGCCGGGTGTAGATCGGGCTGGAGCCCGCCCACTCTTCGATGGCGATCTGCACCATCTCCTCGCGGCCGAATGACGAGATGCACCAAGCCATCCCGGACCGGTCTATTAACTGCCCGATCAGCAGGAGTTCGGGGAGCAGACGGCGAGCTGACCGCGGGACAGTCGGGCTACTGCAAGGGGCTGCTCACGCTCATAACAATAGATTCAACTACGTTATAAAGCCAACAATATCTATTTCTGCAGGCCAGACCCGCTCGGTCGCCCCGATCCGGCGGATCAGCGCGCCGCGTAAACGCAGTGACGACACCCGGACGCGGATCATCGACGAGACGGTCCGCTGCATCCAGGATGAGGGTTTCTCAGCGGCGACGGCCAAGCACGTGGCCGAGCACGCCGGCGTCACCTGGGGTGTCATCCAGTACCACTTCTGCGATCGCAACGTCCTGCTGATGGCGGTCGTCGACGACGGGGTGAACAGGTTGATCGACAGCCTGTCGGCGGCGACGTGAGCGAGCTTCCGCCGCAGCGGCGCATCGAGGTCGTCATTGACATGGCGTGGAACTGCTACAGCAGCCCGACCTCGATGGCGGCGTTCGAAATTCTGCTCGCGACCCGCGGCGGCCTGGCGAGTCGTCCCGACGGCACCTGCTTGAGATGAACTCCGCGATCGCCCAACTCGGACGACTGATCACCGATGATGAGTCCAAATCAGGTGTGGCTGAAGTTATTTGGGCGACGTTGCGGGGTGTGGTGCTGGCCCAGATGGTCACCGGTACGGTAATCGATTGGAGCGTGGAACGACGAGCCCTGATCGACAGGGTCACCCGCGTGCTGCAGTGACGACCGCCGCCTGGCACGCCCGCCAACGCGACGCAACAGTGGGGTGCCGTTTGCCCGTGTGCTGCAATGACGGAATGACCTTCGACGATCTGGCCGACATCGAAGCCATCAAACAAGTCAAATACCGGTATCTGCGCGCACTGGACACCAAGCACTGGGACGACTTCGCCAACACCCTGGCCGAGGACATCAAGGCCGACTACGGACCGTCCAAACCGCTACTTGGTGATCGCGATGACCGCGCCCGGCCGCAGCCACTTCATGATAGACACCAGCTGAGCGTCGTCGACCGCGACACAACCCTCGGTGGGATGCCCATCGGTGGTGTGGAAGAAGAACGCGGCACCACCGCCCGGAACCTTGTTCTTGTTGACGCCCATCACGACCGCGTGCTTGTACTGCGGGATCTGCAAATTCTCGCTGTCGGCGGTGCTGAACGGGCACTGCGCCTTCTGGCAGACCTGCATCGAGTTGAACGTCGGGCTGTGGTCGTCGCCGCTCCACCAGTAGTTGGGTCCGACCACCTGGGTGTAGGGCAGCCCGGTACCGGGATTCGGCGTGGTGCCAAAGGCGGCGTCGAGACTGTATACGCCCATCGGTGTGGCCGGGACCCCGCTCTTGGCCTGCGGCGCCATGCCCGCCGACCCGACGTGGGTGGGGATACCGGTGCGCAATGCCTGCCAGCCGGCCGCGGTGCGCTGATAGATGTCCATGGTGGCGTTCGAGCCGCCGATGCCGACAACCGAAACCACCTGTGTGGCATTGCCAACCGCGTTCACAAACCAGGGAGTGCCGGCCGCAGCACCCACCGGCGCGGCGCCCGCGATCGGCGCCAGCGCGAGCGATACCAACCCGAAGCACGCCACAGTGCATAGCGAAACGAACAGTCGGCGCATACCGTCCATCGTCGGGTGACGTCCGGCGCGGGGTCAAGTAAAGCTTCAGCTCCCGTTTGATCACGGCGCTGTGATCAACGAAAAACCCGATATTCCAACGGTTTAGGACAGATCACCGCCAGGCACAGCATGACGTACAGATAGCCGAGGCACCAACCGGCCAGCACATCGGACGGGTAATGCACGTTCAGGGCGACCCGAGAGAAACCCACCAACACCAAATCCAGCACGCTCAGCGCGATCACAACCGCCGTCGTGGCCCGGCGCAGCGCCGGCAACACCACAGCCAGCAGTGCGAGCACCGCAGCCATCGTCTCCATCGCATGCCCCGACGGGAACGACGTCTGCGGCACGGCCACCAACATGGTCGACGGACGCGCCCGATCCGCCAAACTCTTGGCGGCCAACGTCATCAGCCCACTCAGCGGACCGCAGACCACCAGCAGCACCCCCGCCCGCACGTTGCGCCGCACGAACATCAACACAGCCACCCCGGCAGCCAGCACCCGCAGCAGGTCCGGTCCCAGCCAATAGGACACACCCGCCCAGATCGGCACCCACGCCGGGTGCTTGACCGCCACATCGTGCGAGGCGTTCAGCAACGACCAATCGAACCCATACAGCCAGCCCCAATGCAGACGAAAACCCGCCCACATCGCCGCGAAGACCGCCGCTGCTAGTACGGCGACAACTAGGGTCACACATTTCCGATGGGGCATGCCTCTAGCGATACCAGGGGGCGCGTCCGCCCTGCGCACGGGATGCGCACGGCTCCCGCAGCACTGCGTGGCCCGCGTCATACTGGCGTTATGGCCGTCTACGTCCGGCAGGTTGCTCGGGATCGGCAAACTGCCCGACGACCTGCATGCTCAGGTCGAGGCGAAGGGGCTGCTGTACCTCGCCGACTACGTCGCGGTGACCCGGCGCTTCAGCGAGGGTCATTCCCAAGGTGCGGTTACCGCACAGCGTCGCCTACTACACGGGTTCGCTGGCGTTGACCAGACAGGGGGATACTAGGGACGTTGTCAATGCTGCCCAAGCTGGCGGGCATGACCGTCGACGCCCGCTGGGACGGCGCCAGCGGCGCGGCGACCGCTGAGATCTCGTCGGCCGGCTTGGCGGTCCACGTCGACGTTTCGCGGGTCGACGAGAAGTTCAGTGGGGTCATCGTATCTTGCCAACTGCCGCCTCTTCTCGATGCCGTGGTACTACCGGGCGGGGTACGACGCGCTGTTGTACACGTTGCCCTTTCACGGCCAGCGCGCCGAGAAATGCTCGCCATTCAGTGGTTTCGGTTATTTCGCCGGGGACTGAGCGGATTCGCCGAATCGATGGCGCAGGCCGTGCACGACTTCCGGTCCGTCGTTGACTATCTGCGCCACACCGGTGTGGAACGCATTGCGCTGACCGGCATCTCGTTGGGCAGCTACACTTCAGCGCTGGTGGCCTCGGTGGAGGATCGGCTCGAGGTGGTGATCCCCAACTGTCCCGTCGTCACCCCGTCGACGATGTTCGACCAAGTGGTTCCCGGCCAACAAGCTGGTGCGCCTGGGGTTGCAGTTGTCAGGCATCAACCGCGCGGAGCTAGACGCCTGGCTGGCCTACCACTGCCCCGCTGAACTACCGGTTACTGGTTGGCAAGGACCGGCGGATGATCATCACCGGCCTCGCCGATCGGATGGCTCCGCCCGGGCAGGACGAAATGCTCTGGCACCACTGGGATCACTGTGCGCTGCACTGATTTCCCGGCAGCCACATCCTGCACGTCAGCCAGCTGGACTATCTGCGCCGGATGACCGCCTTCTTAAACGGCGTCATGCTGGACTAGTCGTACCGGATCAGGCCGCCCGGTGCGCGCCCGCCGAGGGGTGGGCCAGTCCAGACTCTCCAGCAGGCCGACGGGCGCGTCGGTGTGACCGTCCAGTCGTCGGGTGGACAACAGATCCAGCGCGGCCAGCGCGGGCCCCTGGTTTCCACGCTGGACGACCAGCCCGGGCACCGGCAGCGTCAGCCCGGGCGGGGTATCGGTGAGGAAGGCGCACGCCGCGGCGACGGTGAGCCGCTCGCGCGACGAGCGCGGGCGGGCGAGCTCCAGCGCGGTGCACGTCTCCCGAGCCGCGTGCGACCGGATGGCTTCAAACGTCCCGGGCAATCCGTCATCAACGGAAAGCTGGTATGCCGCAACGTAATCCGAATTACCCTGGTGTACCGCGCGCCACGTCTCGCGGGCTTTAGCGGTCAACCAGCGTGGCGCGTCGTCGGCGTGCACCACGTTGGCATCCCAGCCGATCTCGCGAAGGTGATCCGCGAGCCGCCGCGCTACAACCTCGGCGGTTTCGTGCAGCGGGATGCGCGACGCGCGTGCCTGCAACGCGGCCAGGTTCTCGGCGGCCGCGACGGTGATGGCAACCCAGGTCTCACGGCGTGACACGTCGGAAGCGTTGTTGCGGCTGGTGATACGGATCTTGTCCGCGCGGATTCCGTAGCGGTCCAGGTAGCCGGCGAGTAGCCCCAGTGGAAACACCGCATCGTCGGTGGTGCACGGGCCGATCCGCACCAACGCGGTTGTCTTTGCGTTAACCGCTGATTCGGCGGGCGGCACGTTGGTCGGGTTGGACCGACGGCCCATGATCGCCAGCCGGCGTCGCAGGATGGTGGTGAAATGCAGTCCGCGCCACCAGCCGAACAGCACAATCACCGTCACGGCGGCGATGCCGAGGAGCCAGTAGTCGCGATTCGAGTTCCACGGGTAAGTCAGCATTGCGGGCAGCACGGCCAGGGCCGCCAGGGTTATTCGGGCGCTGCCCGGGATCGGGATCGGGCTCACGGGATAGTCTCCTTCCGTCGGCGCGCGGTGATCGCGGATGCGGCGGCGACCACCGCGACGAGCACCGCCAGCGCGGCAGTCCCAGCGAACGCGACCGTCCGCGGAGTGGTGTCCTTGGGCGCCGGTGCCGGTGGCACGGCGACCGGCTTCGCCGGCGGCGCGGCCGGCCCGCCGCGAGCGGGTAGCTCCCAGGTCAACGCGGCCAGCGCATCGACACTGCCCGTACCGACGAGGTTCGACGGAGCGCGGGCACCGTTGTGCGCGGTCGCGGTGATCCGGCGGATCACGTCAGCCGCGGACATCGTCGGGTATTTACTGCGCACCAGCGCCGCGACTCCGGCCACATATCCGGCCGCGTAACTGGTGCCGCTGAGCGCATCCAACTGCTGGTGCTCGTTGGGTAGGCCGTTGGCGAGGTCGCCGCCGTCACGGTTACTCACCGACACGATCTTTTCGCCCGGCGCGGCGATGCCCACCCACGGCCCGGGCATGGTGAATCTCGACGGCTGGCCGTCGGCGGTCAGGGAGGCGGCCGACAGCACGTACGGCTGCCACCACGACGGGGTGGAGACCGACGTGACGCCGGCCCAATTCCGCGCATCGCCCGGATTGCTGAGGTCGATGAGCGGGTTTGCCTCACACGACATTCCACCGCCAAGCGAGCCGGCCGACCCGGTGTTGCCCGCGGCCGCCACGATCACCGCGTCCTTGTCCACCGCCGCGTAACGAATGGCCGCACCCAGCGCGGCCTGGTCGGTGGGCCGATCGGCGGGCACGCAGGTCGCCTCGGAGATGTCGATCACCCGGGCGCCGAGATCGGCGGCGTGCACGATCGCCCGGCCTAACGTCGCGACCTCCAGGGACACGCGCGCCACCATCGGATCGCCCCCCGGTGTACGCGGTGAGTACCTGCCCGACGCCGTGCGGATGGACAGCACCCGCGCCGCGGGTGCCACACCCGAGAAGCCGTCCTCGGCGGAGGGTTGACCGGCTACGATCCCGGCGACCAGCGTCCCGCGCCCGTCGCAGTCGGTCAGGCCGTCGGTCGTCTCCACGAAATCGCCGCCGGGTTCGACGTTGGGTAGCCGCGGCCCCGGCCGCACACCGCTGTCCAGCACCGCCACCAGCTGACCCTCACCGCGGGAAAACTGCCATGCTGCAGGAAGATTGAGCGCCGCTTGACTGGGTGTCACCGCGGTGCGGTCGCTGCCGGGGATGGCACCGGAGGCACTGCAGGGTCCACGCTGCTCCATCGGCTGCAGCGGCCCGGGGGCCCCGCTGGGCGGCTGCGCACCCGGGTCGACCACCGGCTGGGTGATCGCCGACGCCGACGGGCACGCCCACGGCACGACGACCGGGACGAACACTAAAGCCGCTGTGAAGCAAGCGGATCCGGCACGAATCATCGATTGAGCACCCAGGCGAAAAGACCGACCAGGTAGGCGATGACCGGGATCAGCGACGCATCCAGGCCGGACGAGACGAAGCCCAACAACCGGCGCAGCGGCAACGAATAGGTGTCCGGCGACGCGATACTCGGGTTCAGCGCCACCACGGCCCAGGCCAGCACCAGCACGACCAGCACCGTTGCCGCCACGAGTGCGCCCAGGTACCGTCTGGTCGAGGCGTAGCACACCAGCAGCACACCGGCGACCAGGAACGGCTGAGCCAGCAGCCACGCCTTGCACGCGGCTGAATCCCATACTCGGGCACGCAGCACCGAGGTGGCCGCGGTGGCCGCCAACACATACCAGCCCCACCCGCTCAACGATTCAGGGTGCAGCGCGATCGCGATCGATCCGAGGACGCTGAGCAGCACGGCACCGGCGATGAAACCGTTCTGATGGGCATCACCGACGCGGACCCGCCGGGGCAAATCCTCGAGCAGCCGCAGTCCCGGCGCCGCGGGGGTAGGGTCGCCCGGGGCCGGGATGACCGGCAGCGGGAAACGGGCCCACAGCGCGGACAGCTGCGCCGCCTGAATGGTCACCAGCAGCACGACCACGATCAAGCCCGCGCCGATCTTCAGCAGCGATAGTTGCCAAAGCAATTCGGCGCCGGCCGCCAGCAACACCCCGGCACCCACGACGGTGGCCGCGGTGAAGAAACCGACAACCCGCTCACGCTCGGAGCTCGGCACCATCAACACGATCAGCGCCCACGCGGTGACACCGGCCGCGGCGAGCACCAGCTGTGCCGGCCCGAATTTTCCGGGCACTGCCAAGGCCAGGGCGGCGCCGATGGGAGCCAGCGCAGCTATAGACAGCGCCATCCCGGTGCGTTCGGAACGCAGCGTGGCGAACAAGCCGGTGATCGCCGCCACCGCCGCGATCACGCTGACCGCAACCAGCCCGGTCAGCGCCCCGGTCGCCACCCGATAGGTGACACCCAGGCCGGTCGCCAGCAAAGCCACCACGATCGCCGCGGCCAGCGCGCCGCGACGGATGTGCTCGATCCCCCACGGCCTGAGCCGGGACGTCGAGAAGATCATCGCGGCGTCGGCGATGTCCTCGACGATGCCCGGAGCCGCCGGACCAGCCGGAACCGGCTGTAGCGCAAGCAGATCCCCATCGACGACGCCGACGGTGTCGAGGCTGGCGTCCAGGCTGAACGGTGCTCCCCCGATAGGCGCCAGGCTCAGCTGGGTTACCGTGCCGTCGCGCGTTGCGCCCTCGAGGTCGCCGCCGTCGCCGTTCTGGGCTGTCGGGACCACCAATCGCTGCACCGCGGGCAGGATTTCGCGCAGCGGTAGCTCAGCGGGCAGGGCAACTTCGGTCAGCCTGCTGTGCGCGAGGATGGCCACGCGCACGATCGGCATGACGGCGGTCACGGGACCCTCGAATCAGCCTGGAACATCGTGTTTCTCTCTATCTGGTTGTGGCTAGGCGTATTGGGTGGACAAGTCCCGGGACAGCCGCTGGTTTGGGAATCAGGGGCCGCCGGGCAGGCAAGCGGTCAGGTGCTCGATCGCGACGGCGATCGCGAACAGTGTGCCGGGGGCGAAGGTCGAGACCCATTCGCCGTCAAACGCGCGGTACGGGCTGACCAGAATCCGGCCTGCAGCAGTGTCGACGAGGCTCATTCCGACCTCGGTGGTGGTGTATTGGCCATCGCGATTGCAGCCGGCGACGACTTCGACATAGGCGCGCGGCCCGGTGAACACGGATTCCACCACCGCCCGCGCTGATTCGGGAATGCCCAGGTAATCAAGGACTTCCGTCAGCGCGGCGCCGGAGCGCAGCCGTTCGTCGGCGTGGGCGCCGACCCGTGCCGGCAGGCTGAACTCCGCAAACCGGGCCGGCGCCCGCTGCGCCAGCCCGGCGCCGAGCACCGGGACCAGCGCGCGGGCGTCGTCGATATTCATTGCGGTGAAGGTGACCAGTTGCGCGTTGCGCAGCGCAACGACGGTCTTCGAAAAAATTTGGCAAGACTTGCCGTTGGCACCGACGCGCCGGGCGACAATGCCGCGCAGCAGGTCACCGGAACCGCTCGCCGCGCCGGAGCCCACGTAGCGCAGATCGAGCCATTGGTCGGGAAAACAGACCACCCTGATCCAGTCGGCAACCACCGGGTGCACGCCACCATCCGGCGACATCAGACCCATTCCGGCCAGCTCGTCCTTCTGCTTGCGGAAGAACGCGTCACGTTCCGCGGCGTCGCGGTACGGCGTCGTGATCGCCAAAACCCAGGGGAAGCTGCCCGCCCCAATGGTTTCCGCGATGAACCACGCGTTGTCGACCGTCAGCTCGACGGCGTTGGGCTCCACACTCATCGAGGAAGGATTAACCGCCCCACTTAGCGGCCTCGGCCGTGTCACGGGCATACATGGCCAGCGTGTTGCTCTCGTGGGTGCTGGCCATCGTCTGGTAGGATTGTACTAACGCTTCCATGGCCTGGTTCCACTGTGCCTGCCAAACCTGGTAGGTCATACCGGTGTCGCCCTGCCAGGCGTTCTGCAGTGCGGCCTGCTCGGTGGCGATGTCGGCGCCTAGCCCCTGCATGGTGCCGGCAAAGCCGGACATGTCGGCGGCGTGGCCCAGCATCGCCGGGTAGTTGTACATGATTTGCGACATCACAAGTCCTTTCGCGGTTGCGAATTTGGGTCAGAAAGACGTGTAGCCGGACGCGGCGGCGGCGTCGGCGGCCACATAGGTGCCCGCGGCGTCGCCGAGGTTGGCCTGCGCGATGTCCAGCAGGGTGTTGACCCGCGCCGCCATCTCCACGAACCGGGCGTGCGCGGCCTGGAACGCCGCGGAGGACTCACCCTGGTGGAAGGCCTGGGCGGCCATCGCTTCCTGCTCGGCCGCGCTGATGGTGCTGCGCATCAACGCTGCCTTGGCGCTGAACGCCGACTGCGAGGCCACCAACTGCGGGATGTGTGCATCCAGAAGACTCATGACACTTCCTTTCTCTTGTGCTGCATACGATTTCGGCGATCGATCTGGTTAACTTTCGGGGCCCCTCTCTTCGCTTGGTCGAGATCCGCTGCGCCATCGCCGTTGTGATCCCAGGTGCCAGGGACCATCGGCATCCGCGGGCCGCTGCCGAAGTCGTCGTCGGCCAGTTTGGTCAGACCCGACGCCCGCAGATCCCGTTCCCGGCGCGCGGTGCCAGCGATGCCCAGGCGTCCAGCAGCGCTGCCGGAGACCATCGCGACGGCCAGCTCCCGCTCTTCGTCGGCCCCACCACCCCAGTCGGGATTGACGTCGACGTTCATGTCCGCAAACTCATCGGCGTGGTCACGCATCGCGGCCCGTCGCCGTGGGCGCGCCGCGGCCGCCCGGCCCGACACCACCGCGGTGGTGCCTTGGCCCCGCCACGGCCGGTCATGGTCGGGCCGAAACTGGTTTCGGGGTCGGCGCCCATGGCCACCGCGTAGCCGAATGCTCCAGCCACTGGCGCGGGTGCCGGAGCTGCGGGCGCGCTGGCTGCCGGGAATGGTGCCGAGGCCGGCGCCGCCGGAGCCGCCGCGGTCGAGGCCATGGCCACCACGGTAGGCATCGACGTTCCCTCGGCGACCGGAGCCGGCACCACCGGCACATCCGCCGGTAGCGCCCGCCTGAACCTGCCCGAGCAGCCCGCTGAGTTCGGCTGCCGCATTGGCGTATTTGGCGCTCAGCGCGTTCCACGCGCCGGCGGCCGCCAACAGCTGCCCCGGCCCCGGACCCACCGACAGCAGCGCCGAATGCACATCCGGTGGAGATGCCATCCAGACAGGTGCGGTCATGCTCAGGCGCCCGCCGCTCCGTAGGTGGCGGCCGCCGCGGCGTCTCCCGCCAGATAACTTGCCCCGCCTTCGCCCACGCCGACACCGGCGCGGCCCAGTTCCGCCACGCCCTCGGCGGCCACCACCGAGTGCATCTGGCCCTGGGCGCTGAACCCAGCGGCCGTTGTCAACGACACCGGGTCAGCCGCCGGCGGCACCACCGCGGTGATCGCCGGCGCGGCGGCCGCGTGCGCGCTCGCCAAGCGTGCGGTCAGCGCCTCGACTGCCGCGCTCGTCGCCGCCAGGCCTTCGGGAACTACTCGCAACGTCATAACCTCTCCTTCTGCGGTCCTGTTGTTGCCCGTTCACTCACCAATGGGTTGACCAACTGCACATATGTTGGACTTTCGCTGTCTCCCAACAGAATTCCCCGCCCGGCGGGCAGTCGGCCGAACCGTTGCCCCCGGATCTTGCCGCTGTCCTGTGGATTG
This sequence comes from Mycobacterium tilburgii, assembly GCF_902168065.1. Taxonomy (GTDB): domain Bacteria; phylum Actinomycetota; class Actinomycetes; order Mycobacteriales; family Mycobacteriaceae; genus Mycobacterium; species Mycobacterium tilburgii. Next base: position 32,508 of record NZ_LR655696.1, read on the forward strand.
CCGGCCAGCATCAGCGTGGTGGCCTGCAGGTCGTTGAAACGCCGGAGCAACGGACTAGTCATCAGCGCGTGACCCGATCCGGTGGCCCGCGCCGTGACTATCACCCGCAGACCCAGGTCGGCGGCCTGGCTGAGCTCCGGGATGAGGCTGCTCCACGGCCGCTGCCCGACGTATGGACCACTCATCGCCGGCGTATCCGGAATCTGGTCGACGTCGTCGATGATCAGGTAGTGGGTGTGGCCCTCGAAGCTCCACCGGGCCAACTCCGCCGCCGACAACCCGGCCGGCGGGCGCCGCGCGGCGATGATGTTGGACAAGCCCAGCACTGCGGGAATCACCCGGTCGATGTTGGCGGTGTACTCGTTGTCCGGGAACAGCGGCTCCTCGACCAGATGCAGCCTGCGGTCCAGCACCGTGAAGGCCACCTGGTCCGCGGCGGAGTTCTCACGAACGGTGCGAATGATGTGACGCAGCAACGTGGTTTTGCCGGCCTTGGCGTCACCGAGGACCATCAGCAGCGGGTTCTCGGCGAAGTCGAGCACGACCGGCGCCAGGTCTTCTTCACGTTGACCGATGACGATCTTCTCGGGCCCCCGATACAGCGGCGCGAGCACCTCGGGTGCCAGGTTGGTCGGCAGCAGCCGCACCGGCGGGGCGACCATATCTGGGTACCGGGCGTTGATCGCCGACACCTGCCCCAGTTCGGGTTCGGCGAACAGGAAGTGCTCGGCCGCCATGGTCAGACCGCGGCCCGGCTGGTCGGCTGGGACCGCCTCGGCGGGACGGCGCAGCGCCCCTACCACCCGTACATTGCTGTCCCGCGCGTCGTGCAGTTTGAGCTCGAGCCGCAGCCCGAGCCCGTCGCGCATCGCCAGCGGCACCTCCAGCCAGCTCGGGGTGGTGATGATGACGTGGATGCCATACGCAAGGCCGACGTTGACGAGCTCAGTCACCTTGGCCAGCAACGGGTTACGCGTGTTGAACTGGTCGGTGTTGTCCCGGGCGAACGCGTAGAGGTTGTCGATGACCAGGAACACCTCACCGAAACCATCGTCATGGGGGGCACCGTGCTTTTCCCGGAACGCCTCGTGGCGCCGCCGAGCGATCAGCAGCTGCTCCAGCTCACCGAAGGTGCGGCGGATGCGCTCCGGTTCCAGCGGTGACGCGACACTGCCCAGATGCGCCAGGTCCGCCAGGGAGCGCAACTGTCCACCGCCATAATCCAGGCAGTAGAAGGTGACGTCGCGCGGCGAGTGCAGGCTGGCGGCGGACAGGATAAACGTCTGCAGCGCAGACGATTTTCCTGACTTGGCGCCACCGTGGATGACCATGTTGCCCGACGCCGAGGTGGCGTCGAACAACAGCGGATCACGGCGCATCTCGAACGGCTTGTCGATCTCGCCGAGTGGCCAGCGCCATTGCCGATCCGGGACTCCGGCGTGCTCGAGCACCGTGGTCAGCGGGATCGGCTCGTCCAGCGGGGGCAGCCACAGCTGCGGTGCCCGCGGGCCGTACCGGGCCAGTTGCCCCCCGATAGTCGCGATCAGCTTGCGCGGCGTCCCGGTGAACTCTGCCTCGTCCGCACCGGTGATCACCGTGCCCTGATCGGGCTCCACCCGTCCCGCCGAGAACAGCTTGGGCTGCGGAGCCGAGTGCACCACAAGCGTTTTCGCGGTTTGCGGCGGCTCGTAGATGCCGTCGACGTAGGTGCTGCGGAACTTGATCGGCGCCGCACCGGGGGCGGGCACCAGAAAGCCCACGCCCTTGTGCTCCTTGCCCGCCTCAATGTGATAAGCGTCGTCCACGCCGATGATCTGGCGCGAAACGCTGGGACTGGCCACCTTCAACCCGATGCGGTAGGAGGTGTTCTTGTCGATGTCCTTGATCTTGCCGACGTCCAGCGTCTGGGAGGCGAACAGGATGTGGATGCGGAACGAGCGGCCTTTGCGCGCCACGTAATCGAACAGCTCCGCGTACTCCGGGTAGTCGGCCAGCATCAGCGTGAACTCGTCGGCGACCACGAACAGCGTCGGGATCGGCGGCAGATCGTGGCCGGCCTCGATGGCGTGCTCGTACTCGACCACCGAGTTGAACGCGCTGCCCTGCACCCGGCGCCCGGCCTCACGCAGCAGCGTCTCGCGCCGAGCCACCTCGCCGCGCAGCGTGTCGGCGAACCGGTCGGCCAGCGATTTCTTCTCGGCCATGTTCGAGATCACCGCGACGACCTGCGGAAAATCCCGGAAGCTGTCCGCCCCGGCCTCACCCTTGAAGTCGGCGTAGATGACGATCAACCGGTCGGCCGGATGGGTTGTCAACAGCGACAACAGGATCGACATTAGGGTCTGCGACTTGCCGGATCCGGTCATACCGATCATCAGGCCGTGCGGACCCATCCCGCCCTCGGCCTCGTCCTTGAGGTCAAAGTAAAGCGGCTCGCCGGTCACGGTGACGCCGATGGGCACCCGCAGTTCTTCGTCGCGCCGCCGCGGCGCCCACAGCGTCGCCACGTCGAGCTGCGACGCGTCCGGAATGCACAGCAGCGTGGTGAAGGTGGCGCCCCGGGTGGCGGCCGAGCGCAGCCCGGTGTGGGTGGGGCTGGAGTCCCAGCGCGACAGCTGGCGAGCCAGGTGGGCGGCTTGGTCGGCGGCCAGTGAATCGGCGTGGTCGACGTAGGGCTGCCAGCCGCCGGTCTGCCAGCGCTGGATGGCACCGCCATTGTCGGCGATGCGCAAAATCGGCTTTTCGGGATCCGAATACTGTTCCCGGTGCGGCGCGGTGGCGCCGCGGTGAATGACGGTCACACCGGCCCGCCCCACTGCGAGCGCCGAGGCGTTCACGTCGTAGTCGGGGTCGTCGACGATGATCAGCAGGTGGCGCAGCGCGCCGCCCGGCTGCCCGGTGAAGGCGGGCCGGTCGGCCAGCACGGGTCCGAGCAGCGCCGCCAGCTCGTCCGGGTCGGTGGCCAGAAAGCGGGCCGGCCCCACACCATCCACCTCGCCGGGAATGTCGATGTGCGGCAACCACTTCAGCCACGACCACTCGCGGCCCTCCAGGTCGCGGGTGGCCAGCGCCACGCCCAGCACGGTCGGGTCGTGCCAGGTGACCGCCTGCGCGACCCAGGCGCGTATCGCCGCGCGCACGTCGCCCGGCTCGCCGAGCACGGTGATCCGCGAGACCTTGGTTAGATCGATTCCGATCGGCACATCGCGGACCGTGCGCTGGGTGTCGAGCAGGCTGCGTAATGCGCTGTGCGACACCGGCTCCAGGTCGATCTCGTCGACGGTGTCCTGAACTCGGAACGCGGTGGCTAGCGGCACGTGATGCCGCCCGGCCCGCACTACCAGGAAGTCGGGGTCGTGCGGGTCACGTTCCCATTGCCGCCGGGATCCGGGCACCGTCGCCAGCGCCGCCGGTTCCGGATGGGACCACTGGGCGGCGGCCCGCTGCGCGGCGGCCTGGGTCCGGATGTTGTCCCGGACCACCGACAGGTAGCGCAGGTAGTCGGCGCGTTCGGCGTCGACCTCCTCGGTGCGCATCTTGTTGTCGTTGCCGCGATACAGCGCCGTTGCCGCCAACAGCAACACGAACGGGAAGAACAGCGTCTGCGGTGAAATCACCCGCATGCCGGTGGCGACCAGCGCGACGATCATCCCAACGATCAGGATCACCAGCACATAGGGCATCACCCGGCGCAGGAACGACGGCGGAATCACCCGCGGGAGCTCGGGCGGGGCCTCGATGGTGATGGTGCCCTGGCGGGTGGTGGGCGGCGCCAGCAGCCGTCGGGCTTCGAAGATCAGTCGACTCATCGGGGTTCTCCTTCGGCCGACACCGGACGACCGGGCCTGCTGTCGGGCGCCAACCCGTCGTGCGCAAGCAGCGCGTCGGCGCGGGATAGTGTCGGGCCCGCCGCGAACAGCGACAGTATCGACCAGGGAATAGGAACGGGAGGTGGGGTAAGACCAAGGGCCTCAACGGTTTTGCCGCGGCCGGTCGCTGGGTTTTCGGCCTCGTTGTCGATGCCGTAGCGCACGCCGGTGTCGGAGACCCAGAACGACGAGCCGGTGCCCGGAGCGGTCGCGCCGCCTCCGACGGTCTGCGCGAAGTAGCCGGTGCCCGGCGCCAGGGCAACACGCGTGGCGACGCCCTGGACGCCGCCACCGATCAAGTTCACGGTGCGCACCGAGTCGGGCACGGGCAGGGCGGATCCGGCCAGCAGGGTCAGCGAGCTGCTGGCGGCCCCGGCAGGCTTGCGCCAGTACGCACACGCGACGGGGTTTTTGGCCGCGTCGACGAGGGCGACCTGGTGGTCGGGGAAGCGGGTGGTGTCCAGCATGCGCGAGACCGGCAACTTGGCCACCTCGTCGGCGGCGAGCCGCGGCGGCTGGTCCAGACCGTAGGAGTTGGTGTTGCGTAACACCGCGGCAAGCACCGGCGAGATCGGTTGCAGCCCATCGGGTAACACCGCGTAGTGGCGCACCCCGCCCGGGTCTACGGCGTAGGAGGTCACCACGCCGCCGATCGGCGCCGGGATCGGATAGCCGGCCGGGGCGCCGGCGTTCGGGATGCCCGGCGCGGTCAGCGACGGCGATTCGGGGATCGCGTTGAACAGTCCGGCCGCGATGGGCCGCGGGGCCGGCACGTCAGAACCCAGCCCCAGCGCAGTGGTGATCGCCTGGTTGCCCAGGTCGATCCGGCTGCGCTTGCCCTCCCACAGCAGCCAGGTGCTGGGGCCGGCCTCGCCGGTGAACTCGACCAGCATCGCCTGGCCGGGCGCGATCGCGGCGGCACGAGCGCCCCTATTGTCGGGTGTCCCGGCGATCACCGTGACCCCGGTGCTGTGCACGGCGTGCGAGTCTTGGGCGGCTTCGCTCACCGCATCACACACCGTCCAGTTCGCGTCATGAGATGTGTTATGCACCATACGTTCCGGTGCTCCCGGTATGCCGATCAGATTTCCGCGCGGAAAACGGTCCAGCTCAGCGCTTTTCACGGTGACGGGATTGACCGGCTTACCGACGATCAGGCGGGCCGAGGTGAGGTTCAGCACCGGGTGCAGCTCGTCACCCACCCGGACGTACAGCGCGGCCGTCTCCCGATCGGCGAGCACCGCATTGCTGCCCGCCTGACCGTTGGGCTGGATCAGGGAGAACACGAAACAGCCCGCCAGCCCGGTGATCAGGATCAGCGCGCCCATCAATACCGCGCGCGACTGCGCGCGCAGCGGGTCGACCAGCATCCTGGTGTCGTGCAAGGCGATTCCCGACGCGATGCGGCGCACCACAAAGCGCCACCCGGTCACCTGGTGGCGCGTGACGAAGCCGCGCCGGTAGACCACCTTGTCGGGATTGTCGTTGGCGGGGGTGCGGGAGGAAAACGAACGCCGTGAGCCCGCCCAATCGCCGTCCGGCTCATTGTTGGCGCTCATGCCGGCACCGAGAGCCCTAGGCCGCGCAGCAGCGGCTCGACGGAATTACTGACATCTACGTCGGTGATCGTCATCAGCTCCTCGTCAGTGAACGCGCCGGTTCCGGCCTGCTCCGAATGAACCAGCCGGAACTCGCGCTCTTCCTCGGCACGCTCGACGATGTTGCGGACAAACCGCCCGTTACCCGCGATGTCGAGGCTGCGCCGCTCGATCCCATTGGCATCCGGCGTCGTCGAGTCCGCCAGCTTCCGGAACAGGACTTCCATGTGATCGAGGGTGGCCTGCTCGAAAATGCTGTCGCGCTGCTCAGCCATCTTGTGCGCGATCTCCACCAATTCATGGGAGGTGTAGGACGGGAAGGTGATGTTGCGGGTGAACCGCGACCGCAGACCCTCGTTCGTGTCCAGGAACTTGTCCATGTCGGCCCGATACCCGGCGATAATCACCACCAGCCGGTCGCGATCGTTTTCCATGCGGGCCAGCAGGGTGTCGATGGCCACCAGCCCGAAGTCGTTCTTGGCGCCGGTGGCGACCAGGGCGTAGGCCTCGTCGAGGAACAGGACTCCGTCCAGCGCGCTGTCGATAATCGCGTTGGTCTTGGCTTCGGTTTCACCGATGTGCTGACCGATGAGGTCGGCGCGGTGTACTTCGCGGATGTTCTCACGCTTCAAAAGCCCTAGGCCGCAATAGATTTTGGCGACCACACGCGCAATCGTGGTCTTACCGGTCCCGGGTGGACCGGCGAACACCAAGTGGTGCGCGCGCTGGGCGACCTGCAAACCACGCTGCTTGCGTACCAATTCCATGGCCACCGAACTCTTCAGCCGCGCCACCTGGTTCTTCACCTCGTCGAGGCCTATGAACCCGGTGAGCTGACGTTCGGCCTCGTGCAGCAGCGCGGCCTTGCGCTCGTGGGCGGCCGGGTCGACTAAATCGTCCACGCTGGGTTCGGTATCAGGATCCCACGGATCGGTGCGGGCCTCGATGCGGGCAGCATTGGTGGTCACAATGCTAAAGCTGGTGTCGGACAAGGCCTGTTCGACTTGTTGGTTCTCGGGATGCGCCGCGTACAAGTCCTTCAGGACCTCGCTCGCCGACTCCTCGTCGACGTGCGCCCGCAGCACGAGCGCCTTGGCCAGTGCGCCGTCGACGGCGGCCACCTGGACCGGGCCGTCGGGTTCTTCGAGATAGGACAGCGCCGGAGCGAACATGCCCAGCCGGGCCAGCGCGGTACCCAGGGTGACCTTGGCCGCATGGGCATAGGCTTCGCCGAGGTCGGAGTCGTTCACGATCGGTGTCAACAGCTTGACGACGTCGGACCACCGCTCGGCGCGATAGTTGGTGACCACCGAGATCCAGCGCGCCTCGCGCCAGCTCGGCCAGCGCGCGGTGAGGTGGGCGACGATCTCGTGCGCGTCGGCGAATCGTCCGGCCGTGGCCAAAGCGGCGGCGTACGCGAGCTGAAAATCGTCGGGGACCGCGGCACGGAATTGAAGGTAGAGACCGCTGTCGTAACGGAAGCCCAACGTGCCGGGCGCCAGATCGACCTGCCGCTGCAGCACGCCCGACGTCGCCGCCGTGCGCGCGATTGCCTCGAGCACCCGCGGCGATGCGTCCCCGGCGGCCGCGAGACCCGTCCACGCGTCGCATTGGTCATGGGCGATGCGGGTCAGGGCCGTGAACCCGGAGCGGGCGGCGGTCAGATCGGCCGGACGCCGGCGTTGGTAGACCGCGATGCCCAGGGCCCGGCAGCAGATAGCAAACCGGCTGACGACGTCGCCGTCGACTCTGGTGTCCGCCCGTGAAGTGCCGGGCTGAACGCCAACCACATCACTGTCAGCGCGTTCCACGGCCGCTGTTTTCCATGAAGATAGTCTCCCCTAACTTAATTGCTAAGTTAGCATTGCGTAAGCTAACTTTCGAGGTTCCCGAGCCCTGGACAGAGCCGGTCCGGGCTCCCTAGGGGCGCCCCTGAACTGGACTTTTGCAACATCATCGGTTGACCGCTCCCGTTATGACATTGACCGCATCGCCTCGTCGGCCCGAGCCTAGTGAGAATGATTTTCATCAGCAAACTCGACGCTGTCGACGCCACGCGGGCCGCGTCGGCTCCGACCGCCAACCCCCCTGGGCCGTTCGTCGCCAGCTGCGGCAAGGTGTGCGCACCTGGCGAAGTCCCCTTGCGTCACTCCGGTGAAACCGGGACCCCCGCCCCAGGCCTTGACGTTACGACGGGGCGAGCACCATTCCCATAGGTCGGGGCGCATTCGATGCCATCCGCCGCCGTCCCGCGACGAGCTGACCATCCACATCGGCGCGGTCACTGCGGCGACTCCTCACCGATCGAGACGGGCGCGGCGACCGCCTCCGCGAAAGGCGGCGCCGCGAGCAGGTAGTTAGTAGTCGGCCACCCGGCTCGAAAAGTTCCCCACCCGGGCCAGCGGCCTGGGTGGGGTGTCGAGGTGGAGAGCGGTCAAGCCCGGAAGGCGCTGACCAACGTGTTGGGCAATCATCGGCCCCGCCATCGGCCCCGCCTCGGTTCCCGGTCCGGAAACCGGTCGCCCGACCTGTCGTAAGTAATCGGCCAGCGGGGTACCCACCGCGTTCCACCCGTGCCGGCCGAACCACTCGGCGGCCGGGGCGTGCTGCTCATTGTAGACCAGCTGGAAAACAACCGCTTTTCGCCCCGCGCGACGGCGGCACGTTACCTCTTCCAGGGCGGCTCGAATGCGTCGTCCGGCAACGATGCGCCGTCTTCGACGGCGACATGGCTACCGGGAGCGGCCAAACTGTCGATGCCGGTGAAGAGCTGCTCCTGAGCCGCGGCCGGCAAATAGATGAGCAGACCTTCGGCAATCCACACGGATGGCTTGGCGGGATCAAACCCGTTGTCCCGCAGCGCTTGCGGCCAGTCGTCACGCAGGTCGACCGCGATCTCCTGGCGCTCGGCGCAGGGTTGGTCGCCGTGCGCGGTGAGCACCCCGCGCTTGAAGTCGAGAACTTGCGGACGGTCCAGCTCGAAGATCGTCGTCCCCGCGGGCCAGTCCAGGCGGTAGGCACGCGAGTCCGCCGCCAGCACCGCCATCATCCGGTCGAAGCATCGTCGCATGGCCGCGTCCCAGGGCAACCGCGTCTCGTCGCGAAACCGTTGCGACAGTAAAGCCGGTGGTGACCTGACCTCCCGCTACTTCTACGAAAGCTTCAGCGAAAGGGACGGATTTGCCGGCGCCGTGTTCGACTCGGTGGTCGCCGAACTGGCCGCCACGACGCAGGCCGCGGTGGCGTCAGTCGGTCATCAGGTCGAACCAGGCGCCACAGATCAGCAGCACGCCGGAGGTGAACGCCGCGAGCAGCAGTACCCGGCGCCGCAGATAGCCGAAAACCGCTGTCGCCGCCATGAATCCGACCAGCAGCTGGCCACTCGACCCCGACCTGGGCGAGACCGTTCGCGACATCGGCGGCTGCACTGTCGGCCTGGTCGGCTACGGCAACATCGCCAAGCGGGTCGAGGACATCGTGACGGCGATGGGAGCGACCGTCGTGCACAACCAGCACCTGCCGACGACGGGCGGCCCGGATGGTTACCGCTGCGCGAATTGCTGGCCGTCAGCGGCATCGTCATCGCTGCACCTGCCGTTGACGGACAAGACGCATCATCTGCTCGACCGGGATCTGATCGACGTGATGAAACCCGGCGCGGTGCTGATCAACACCTCCCGGGGCCCGATCATCAACGAGGAGGCGCTCGTTGCCGCGCTGCGGGACGGGCCGCTGGCCGCGGCCGGTCTCGACGTGTTCGAGGACGAGCCGGTAGCGCTCGACAACCCACTGTTCGAACTGGACAACGCCGTACTCACACCCCGCGTCACCTGGTACACGGTCGACACGATGCGGCGCTATTTGATCGAAGCGGTCGACAATTGCCGCCGCCTGCGGGACGGCGAACCGCTGGCGAACCTGGTGGCCCAACCGACTAGTTATTAAATTGGGGGTGCTTGGCCGAAACTAGCCCCGGGAGCAAGGGAAGGGGCGACCAATGCCGATCGCAATCAACCCCGAGCATCAAGATCTGGCCGACTCGGTGCGGTCTCTGGTGGCGCGCGTCCGCGCCGTCGGAGGTGCTCCACGCGACTCTAGAAGCGGCAACGACACCGGAAACACCCATCGAGAACCCGCCGCCGTACTGGCAGGCAGTGGCCGATCAAGGCCTGCAGGGGTGTGTGCACCTTCCTGAATCGGTCGGCGGGCAGGGCTTCGGTCTGCTCAAACTGGCCATCGTGCTGGCCGAGTTCGGCTATGGTGCCGTACCCGGGCCGTTCGTCCCGTCGGCGATCGCCAGTGCGCTGATTGCCACGCACGACCCCAGCGCCAAGGTGCTCGCCGAGCTGGCATCGGGCGCGGCCATCAGCGCCTACGCGCTGGACTCCGGTTTGACCGCCACCCGCAAGGGTGACCTGCTGGTAATCCGCGGCGAGGTCCGTGCCGTGCCCGCCGCCGCACAGGCGTCGGTGTTGGTGCTCCCGGTAGCGATCGACAGCGGTGACGAATGGGTGGTGCTCAACGCCGACCAGCTCGAGATCGAGCCGGTGCGCAGCAATGATCCGCTGCGGCCCATCGCGCACGTGCGGGCTGAGGCGGTCGAGGTCGGCGACGACGTACTGCTAAGCAGGCTGACCACGACCACAGCGTGCGCCCTGATGTCGACGCTGCTCTCGGCCGAGGCGATCGGAGTGGCGCGCTGGGCGACCGACACGGCCCGCGGAGTACGCCAAGATCCGCGAGCAGTTTGGCCGGCCGATCGGTCAATTCCAGGCCATCAAGAACAAGTGTGCTGAGATGATCGCCGACACCGAACGCACCACGGCGGTGTGAGAACGCGGCGCGGTCACTCGACGAGACCAGCCAGAACAACTGGGACGTCGTCGCCTCCGATGTGGAATTCGCGGCGCGGTTGCCGCGAGGCTCGCCCGCGGCTGCCGCGCAGCGGTGTACACAAGATTGCATCCAGGTGCACGGCGGCATCGGCTTCACCTGGGAACACGACACCAATGTGTACTACCGGCGCGCGCTGATGCTGTGCGCCTGCTTCGGCCACCGTTCGGACTACCCCCAGAAGGTGGTCAACACCGCGACGACCATCGGCATGCGCGCGGTGAACATCGACCTCGACCCGGAGACCGAAAAACTGTGGGAGGAAATCCGCCAGGAAGTCGCCGCGCTCAAGGCCATGGAGCGTGGGCCGCGCACGGTGGCCCTTGCCGAGGGCGGCTGGGTACTGCCCTATGTACCCAAGCCGTGGGGCCGGGCGTCGAGCCCCGTCGAGCAGATCATCATCGCGCAGGAATTCACCAGCGGCCGGGTCAAGCGGCCCCAGGTCGGCATCGCCGCGTGGATCATCCCGTCGATCGTTGCGTTCGGCACCGAGGAACAGAAGCAGCGGTTCCTACCGCCGACCTTCCGTGGCGAGATGATCTGGTGTCAGCTGTTTTCCGAACCGGGCGCCGGATCGGATCTGGCCGGACTGACCACGAAGGCGACCGCGCCGACGGCGGCTGGCGGATCACCGGCCAGAAGATCTGGACCACCGCCGCGCAATACTCACAGTGGAGCGCGCTGCTGGCCAGAACCGACCCCAACGCCCCGAAGCACAACGGCATCACGTACTTCCTACTGGATATGTGCAGTGAAGGTGTGACGGTCAAGCCGTTGCGGGAGCTCACCGGCAACGCGATGTTCAACACCGTCTACATCGACGACGTGTTCGTGCCCGATGAGTGTGTGCTCGGCGAGGTCAACCGGGGCTGGGAGGTCAGCAGCAACACATTGATCGCCGAACGGGTTTCGATCGGCAGCAGTGACGCGAATTTCCTGGCCACCCTCCACCAGCTCGTCGAATTCGTTCGAGACGGCCATCGCCTTTACTGCGATAATAACTCCGTATATCAACTACGCAAAAACTGCTCAAATTAGCAATTAAGGACCCGCACACCTACTGAGACCATTAACTGTCTGTCGTGATATCCAAGCAGTTCAAGTCAGAATTACTGATGTACTGGGGTAAGAATTCTCGGATTTCAGTGCATAATGAAAATATAAATTCAGCACCATACGACTCAGCCGTACGACCCTTGGTTACTTTAATCTGATGTGCGCCTCTATGTCGTTAGTTATAGCCTAACAACTCCAGTGCATAGTGCCCAACCAGATACACTGCAGCTAATCTAGTATTATTGCACGGCTGGGCCCCGCGCCAGCGTACGAGAGCGCGGTGACAACCGGCCCGCCACGGCCGCCACCCACCGTGCCCTCGACATCTGGCAACGCGAGGCCCCGACCGACTGGGCGTGGCCCGCGTCACCGGCCAGGAGGTGCTAACCGCACTGATCGACCAGCTGCTGGCCGATCCCAAACTCTCGGATCAGATCCACCCGGGCCACTCAAGAGCGGCGCTAGCGCCCGCTAGTCGATCTGCATTTCGCGCAGCTCGCGCTTGAGGATCTTTCCGGTCGGGTTACGCGGCAGCTCGTCGAGGAAGATCACGTCCCGCGGCACCTTGTACCGGGCCAAGTGGTCGCGCACGTAGTGCCTGATGGTGTCCTCGTCCAGGTCGGCGTCGCTCTTCTTGACCACGAACGCGCGCAGCCGGTGACCCCACTCCGTGTCCTCCACACCGATCGCGGTCGCCTCCACGACGTCGGGGTGGCCGCTGATCAGGTCTTCGACCTCGGCCGGAAAGACGTTCTCGCCCCCGGACACGATCATCTCGTCGTCACGCCCACTGATGTAGAGCAGACCGTGCTCGTCGAAATAACCGACGTCACCCGACGACATCAGGCCGTCGATGATCTGCTTGTGGCCACCGCCGGTGTAGCCCTCGAACGGGAACGTGTTGCCGACGAAGATGCGGCCCACCTCGCCCTGCGGCAACTCATTGCCGTTGTCGTCGAGGATCTTGACCTTCACGCCCTTGACGACCGGCCCGACCGTCGCCGCATTCTTCTGCAGATCCTCGGGCCGGGCGATGGTGGCGAACGCGATCTCCGTTGAGCCATACATGTTGTAGATGACCGGGCCGATGTCCTTCAGCGCGCGGGTGGCCAGCTCCGCGCCCAGCTGAGACCCGGACACAAAAATGATCTTCAGGCTGGACAGGTCGGGCTTGGAGTCCATCTTCTCGATCGTGTCGAGGATACGAGACAGCATCACCGGCACCACGACCATCGCCGTCAACTTGTGCTTCTCAATGTCCTCGAGCACCAGCGGCGGCTTGAACTTGCGCCGCAGCACCAGCGTGGAACCGAGGAACATCGCGATAGTGGCATGCAGATAACCCAGCGCGTGGAACATCGGCGCCGGCAGCGACGTGATCTCGTTGGCCTTGAACGGAACATGCGACAGGATGCCGCCGACGGGCGCCAACGTGGGCGGGGTACTGCGATTGGCGCCCTTCGGGGTGCCGGTGGTGCCGCTGGTCAGGATGATGATCGACGCATGCTTGCTGGCCTTGGGAGCGAGCTCCTTGCTGCTGCGCTTGATCAGGTCGGCCAGCGTCTCGTCGGTGCTGCCCGACGGCTCGTCGCTGTCCGGGTTCATCCCGAGCGCCCGCAATTTGCCGAGCTCTGGCTCGGCTTTGCTGACCGCCTTGGTGTACTCGTCGTCGTAGATGATCACCTTGGCGCCTTCGCGCTCGGAGACCTCTTTGATCTGCGGGATGGAGAATTCGCTGTTGAGCAGGATGATTCGGGCGCCGACCCGGGCGGCGCCGTAGTTCGCAACCAGGAACCAGCGGTGGTTGCGCGCCAGGATCGCCACGCCGTCACCGCCCTTGACGCCCATATCAAGTAGGCCGTTCGCTACCGCGTGCGCCGCCTCGTCGAGCTCACGGTAGCTGAACTCCCCCTCTTCGTCGATGCACGCCGCGCGGTCCGGGTGGCGCCGGGCGTTGAGCGAAGGCAGCATGCCGAACTCGCCCCATTTGACGATGTCGGAGGCCAGCGCGGCGTAATTTTGCGGCGGCTCCAGCCGGAACGCTCCTGCTTCGAAAATCTTTCGCGCGTAGTGCAACTCTACCGAGCCGCGTTCCACATACTGCAGGAGCTTGGCAACGGCTTGCCCGGGAAGGCTAGAAAGGTTAAGCATAACCTCACCCTATGTAACGTGGATCGCAACGACGCCAGAAAATTTCCCAGAATTACGATGAAGCCCATGACCGGTCCGGTGTCACTGGAGGTTGCCGGGCACGAGGTCACGATCATCCACCCGGAAAAGGTGGTGTTCGAAGCTCATGGTCAGATCGGGCCGTACACGAAGCTGGACCTGGTGCACTACTACCTTGCGGTCGCCGAGGGGGCGCTGCGAGGGGTTGGGGGACGGTCGATGATCCTGAAACGCTTCGTCAAGGGCATCTCGGTCGAGGCGGTGTTTCAGAAGCGGGCGCCGGTCCGGCTCCTGAGGCTTTCACATCTACGCCCGCACTGTCCCGCGCTGGGAGTTCCGCCAGGTCCAGCTGGCCGCCCAAACGGTGGCGCGCGAGGTCGAGCAGCGGGCGCCCCGACGTGGCAACCAGCCGCTGGTGGAAGGAAGAACGTAGGACGTCTTCGTCGACTCCAATCAGAACGCCAAAGACCGTACGGTCGCATCGGCCTACTCTCGGTGCGGGACACTCCGGATGCTCGGGTCTCCACGCCACTGCACTGGGACGAGGTTGCCGACTGCCGGCCGGAGGCATTCACGATCGCCACCGTGCCCGACCGGTTCGCCGACATCGGCGACCCCTGGGCGGGGATGGACGACGCGGCCGGGCAAGCTGGACCGGTTGCTGATGCTCGCCGAGGAGCTGGGCCCCCGGAGAAGGAGCCGCGGAGCTCGGGGAAACAAACCGACGGCAGGCGGCAGTCGTCGAAGCCGTTGATCGAGATCACCCGGACCAAGACCAAAAACGAGGCGATGGCGGCGCTGGACACCTGGCGCGCACCATCCCGCCGCGGCTGAGCGGTTGCAGCCGGTCGACGGTATGCTCGGCCCGAGCTCGATCTGGTATCGGACTCGGATCAACCTGGAGCACATTCCGGCCGGCGAACGCCCGGCCCAGGAGGGGCTGATCGCCGACTACAGCCCGTGAGCGAAATACCGGCACCGCCAGGAGCCGGGATGAGCGGTGCAACCGCACGGCACTGCAGGTCAGGGTCGCCGACGCGATACTGTCACGCGATGCGACAGGGATGGAATCGGCGGGGGTTTCTGCAGCTCGCCGCTACCACCGCAGCAGCCGGGCTGGCGGGTCCCCTATCGGGATGCTCGTCGCCCAAACAGGCGTCGAACTCCCCGGGTCCCGGAGGCGTGACGATCACCCATCTGTTCGGGCAGACCGTCATCAAGACACCGCCCAAGCGGGTCGTCAGCGCCGGCTACACCGAGCAGGACGACTTGCTCGCTGTCGGCGTCGCGCCGATCGCGGTGACCAACTGGTTCGGTGACCAACCGTTCGGCGTGTGGCCTTGGGCCCAACCCAAACTCGCCGGGGCGCAACCGGTGGTGTTGAACCTGGACAACGGAATTCCCGTCAACCAGATCGCCGGGCTGAAGCCCGACCTGATCGTGGCGATCAACGCCGGGGTGGACGCCGACACCTACCAGAAGCTGTCCGCGATCGCTCCCACGATCGCCCAATCCGGCGGCGACGCCTTCTTCCAGCCGTGGAAAGACCAGGCGACCACAATCGGCACCGCGGTGTTCCAGGCCGAGCAGATGAAAACCCTCATCGACGCCGTCGACACGCAGTTCACCGCCGTCGCGCAGAACCACCCCCAGTGGCAAACGAAGAAGGCACTTTTGTTGCAGGGCAGCCTGTTTCAGGGCTCGGTGGTGGCGACCGCGGCCGGCTGGCGGACGGACTTCTTGAACCAGATGGGCCTGGTCATCGCCGACAGCATCAAGCCCTTCATCACGGGTCACCGCGTGGTCATCCCGCGCGGTGAGATCAAGGCGGTGCTCGATGCCGCCGACGTGCTCATCTGGACGACCGAGAACCACGATCAGCAGAAGGCGCTGCTCGCCGACCCCGAGATAGCGCGGACGCAGGCAACCGCGCAGAACCGGCACGTCTTCACCACCAAGGACCAGGCCGGCGCGATCGCGTTCGCCTCAGTGCTGAGCTACCCCGTCGTCGCCGATCAGCTGCCGCCCCAGATCGCAAAGATCCTCGGCTAGGTCGTGCACTTTGAGCATTCGGTAAGGCCGCTCTGGCAGTGCTCGAAAATGACGTGCCGACCCCTTTCGCTTGCCCGATGCCGAAGTTACCGTCGAGTAATGAGCGTGACCGACCTCCCCATCGAATCGCCGGCCGAGCTAGACGTACATGTCGTTCTCGATTACGGCAACCAGGCGCTGCTGATCCAATGTGGCAGCACCGCCGAGGTGTTGGCATGGGCGGACGCGCTGCGCGCCGCGGCGCTGCCCGGGGTGCTCGACATCGTCCCGGCCGCTCGCACGGTGCTGGTCAAACTCGACGGCCCCCGGTATCAGGGCGTCATCCGGCAGCGGCTGCGCAAGCTCCGTGTCGCCCCGGAAACGCCGGCTCCGGCTGTGCGCTCGGCCGACATCGTGATCGACGTCGTGTACGATGGTCCGGACCTCGCCGAGGTCGCCGACCTCACCCGGCTGACCACCGCACAGGTGATCAACGCCCACACCTCGACGTTGTGGCGGGTTGGATTCACCGGTTTCGCACCGGGTTTCGCCTATCTGGTCGACGGTGACCTGCGGTTGCGCGTGCCGCGCCGCTCGGAGCCGCGCACCTCGGTGCCCGCCGGCTCGGTCGCATTGGCCGACGAGTTCAGCGCGATCTATCCCCGCCAATCCACGGGCGGCTGGCGACTCATCGGTCACACCGAAGCCGTCCTGTGGGATCTGACGCGACCCAACTCCGCCTTACTGACGCGCGGCATGTGGGTCCAATTCCGGGCCGCGTAGAGGAGGACAGATGACCACCCTGGAGATTCTGCGCACCGGACCGCTCGCCGTCGTCCAGGATCTGGGCCGGGTGGGACAGGCCGACCTCGGCGTCGGCCGGTCCGGCGCTGCCGACCGCCGCGCGCACAAGCTGGCCAACCGGCTGGTCGCCAACCCCGACGACCGCGCCACCGTCGAAGTGACGTTCGGCGGTTTCGCTGCCCGCGTGCGTGGCGGCGACCTCGACATCGCGGTGACCGGCGCCGACACTGACCCCTCGGTGAACGGAATCAAGTTCGGCACCAACAGTATTCACCACGTCCGAGACGGTGACGTGATTTCGATGGGCACCCCGCGGGCGGGTTTGCGGACCTACCTGGCGGTGCGCGGCGGCATCTGCGTGGAACCGGTGCTGGGTTCACGAAGCTACGACATGATGGCCGCGATCGGTCCCGCGCCACTGTCCGTCGGGGACGAACTGCCGGTCGGCGCGCACACCGACCAATACCCCGAGCTCGATCAGGCACCGGTGGCGGCCATCACCGGTGACACCGTCGAACTGCTGGTGGTTCCCGGACCGCGGGAGGACTGGTTCGTCGATCCCGACGTGCTGGTGCACACCGACTGGGTGGCCTCCGACCGCAGCGACCGGGTCGGGATGCGGCTGATCGGCCGCCCGCTGCAATACCGGGTACCGGACCGGCAGCTGCCCAGCGAAGGCACCTCCCGAGGCGCAATCCAGGTGCCGCCCAACGGGTTACCGGTGATCCTGGGACCCGATCATCCGATCACAGGCGGTTACCCCGTCGTAGGCGTGGTGATCGACGAGGACGTCGACAAGGTCGCCCAGGTGCGGGCGGGTCAACGGGTGCGGCTGCATTGGTCGCGCCCGCGCAGCCCGTTCGGGGCGCATGCCCGCGTGGGCGCGGCACTCTCCTGATGCGTGTGCGGCGATTAAGACGGTAGACATGGCGTGTGCACACCCAGGTCCAAATCACCCGCCTGGTCCATACCACCGATCTCGGCGACGACACTCGGGAACACATCCACCGGATGATCACCGAGGCTTTCGCAGGTGACTTTGGCGACCAGGACTGGGAGCACACCCTGAGCGGCATGCACGCCCTGATCTGGGATCACGGCGCAATTATCGCGCACGCCGCGGTGGTGCAGCGCCGGCTGTTCTACCAGGGCACCGCGCTGCGCTGCGGCTACGTCGAAGGCGTCGCGGTACGCGAAGACCATCGCGGGCACGGACTGGTACACGCCCTGCTGGACGGGGTCGAGCAGGTGACACTCGGCGCCTACGATCTGGGGGCTCTGGGTTCGCCCGACCGTGCCCGCGATCTCTTCGCGGGGCGCGGTTGGTTGCCGTGGCGCGGCCCGACCTCGGTGCTGACCCCGACGACGGAATGCTGTTCGTCCTTCCGATCCAGAGGGATCTGTACACCTCCGCCGAGCTGATGTGCGATTGGCGCGCCGGCGACGTCTGTTAGGCCGCGCGCGGGCCAAATCCCTTTGCTGTCATCGTGATTCATCACACCGCCGTCGGGTGCGCGATTAGGTATTCGCAGCTGTGCTGTGGCGTATGTTACACCATTTGCCACCCTCACATAGCTAACCCTAGATCGCGTTCCTGGGGCCACTGCTCGGGTCGCTGTCGCGGGTTTACGGTGGTAAGCTGGCCGACCGCATCGGCGGCGGCCGGGTCACGCTGGCCGTCTTCTTCTCCATGATCCTCGCCGCCGGAATCCTGATCGTTGCAAGCACTTTCGGCGGCCACGGCGCACACCGGATCCCATTGGCGATCATGGTCGGGTACGTGATCGGATTTGTCGCCCTGTTCATCGTGTCCGGCATCGGCAACGGCTCGGTGTACAAGATGATCCCGTCTACCTTCGAGGCACGCAGCCACTTGCTGCAGATCGACGAGGCGGAACGCCGGCAGTGGTCGCGGTCCATGTCCGGTGCGCTGATCGGCATAGCCGGCGCGATCGGGGCCCTGGGGCGGGGTGGGTGTCAACCTGGCGCTGATTTATACAGCGTCACCGCGACCTCGGCGTTCTGGGCGTTCATGTTCTGGTACGTCGCGTCCGCGGCACTGACGTGGGCGGTCTATATCCGCCGCCCGGTCGAGGTCATCGCGCCGACCGAGACCGAGGCACCCGCGGTCCTGGCTCACGTATAGGTCCGCATAGGTCGAAGCCGGATATCAACTCGATGGAAACCCCCCGAAATGTATTGCACATCACTTTGATTTCTACCGCCGACGGCATTCACCAATGGGTTCGTCGCTGCGACGCCTTCGCTGTCGACAGCGCCGGTCCTGAGCTGCGAGTTTCCGGGTGCGAATTCCCCTCAGGTTTTTGCCAGATAACTAGGATTCAACTTAGAGGGGAAATGCTGCGAAATGAGTTAACGGAGTTCGGTTCCGAATGTGAGCATCGGAACAGCGCGCGGCATGTCTTTCAACTCGGGACCGCCGCAAGGGCATTCAGAGTAAGACTCACCGCAGCTCTTCCCGTGATGGGTGGAGCTGTTCGACACCCAGACGATTCGACCGCTCGTCCACGAAAGGTACCGATTGCATGGGCCGCAACCACCGGATCACGGACTGGAACCCGGAAGATGCCGCCGCCTGGGAAGCCGGCAACAACAAGATCGCGCGCCGGAATCTGTTTTGCACCATCGCCGGCGATCACGTCGCGTTCTCGATCTGGACGCTGTGGTCTGTGATGGACTGCGGCAGCCAAGTCACCCTCGGTGTGCTTGGCGGCATGATTCTGGCAGCCGGCCTGTTGGTAGTCCTGAGCATGGTCGACGACCGACACGGGGGCGCCACGTCGATTGCCCTGGTCAGCTCCGTCGTCGGCTTTCTTGCGCTATTCGTCTTGTCCTGTACGGGCAACGGCTCGGTGTTCAAACCTGATTCCGTCCGTCTTCGAGGCGCACAGCCGCTCGCTGGACGTCAGTGAGGCCGAGCGCCGGCACTGGTCACGGGCGAAGTCGGGATCGCTGATCGGGATCTGCTCGGCGGTCGGGGTACTCGGCGGGTCGTCATCAACCTGGCGCTGCACGAGTCCTACCTGCACAGCGGCACCGAAACGTCGGCCTACTGCCTGTTTCTGGTGTCCTACCTCGTGGCCGCGACCCTGAACGTGGACGGTGTATGTGCGCCGCCCCGCGGGGGCGCCGAGCACGCCGGATCCAGCCGTCGACACCGAACCGGCGCGAGTGTAATGACAACCGCAACGCGAGCAATGCGTCAGCAATCGCCGGGTAACACCTGCGAAACCTCGTGGGCATACACAGGTCGTATGGACCGGCCCGACTCGGCGCCGCTTACCGGTTACCGGGTAGCGGTCACGTCGGCGCGCCGTTCCGAAGAGCTGTGCGCGTTGTTGAGCGGCAGGGCGCCGAGGTGTCCAGCGCGGCCGCGATCAACATGATCGCGTTGCCCAAAGATGAAGAGCTGCTAAGCACCACCGAGGCCGTGATCGCGGATCCGCCCTATATTCTGTTGGCCCACACCGGGATCGGGTTTCGCGGCTGGTGGCCGCGGCCGAGGGCTGGGGCCTGTCCAATCAACTGCTCGCGTCGTTCGCCGATGCACGCGTGCTGGCGCGCGGCCCAAGGGCGACAGTCGCCCTGCGCGCGGTCGGTCTGCACGAGGAGTGGTCACCGAAATCCGAATCCCAAGAGCTCCTCAGGTATATTCTCGAATCCGGGGTGTCCGGCAAGCGGATTGCGGTCCAGCTGCACGGCGCCGCCGATGCCTGGGACCCGTTCCCGGAATTCATCGGCGGGTTGCGCGCCGCAGGTGCCGAGGTGGTCCCCATCCGGGTGTACCGGTGGAAGTCCACCCCGATGGGCGGTAACTTCGACCAACTGGTGACCTGGATCGCCCGCCGGCAGTTCGATGCCGTCAGCTTCACCTCGGCGCCCGCTGCCGCGGCGGTGCTGGAACGCAGTCGTGACTTGAACATCGAGGCGCAGGTGATCGACGCGCTGCGCACCGACGTGCACGCGATGTGCGTTGGCCCGGTGACGGCGCAGCCGTTGCACCGTAAGGGAATTCCGGCCTCCGTGCCCGAACGAATGCGGCTGGGTGCGTTGGCCCGGCACATAGCCCAGAAGCTTCCGCTGTAGGTATCAGCACGGTCCGGGCCGCCGGTCACGTGGTGGAGATCCACGGAAACTGCGTCCTGGTCGACGGTACGGTGCAATCACTGTCAGGATCGGAAATTGCGGTATTGCGCGCACTAGCCCTGCGGCTCGGCGACGTTGTCGCCCGCGGCGACCTGTTGCGGGTGCTACCCGGCAACAGCAATGAACCGCACGCGGTCGACACCGCGGTGTTGCGTTTGCGAACGGCGTTGGGCGACAAGAACATTGTAGCGACCTTCGTCAAGCGTGGCTACCGGCTGGCAATCGATGAGCAAGCGTGTGTGTCGTGAGCCCGATTCTCGCCGCGCATGGCACCCGCCGCCCCGGCGGCGTCGCGATGATCGGTGATCTGGCGGCGCAGGTGAGCGGCCTGCTGAACCGGACGGTGCGGGCGGCCTTTGGCGACGTCCTGGGACCCACGCCCAGCGAGGTGCTGTCCGTCGCCGGCGAGCATCGAGCGATCATGGTGCCGGCGCTCCTCTCCCAAGTGCGCACCGATGTGCCCAATCACGTGGTGGCCAGCGGCCATCCGGATGTCGTCGTTACGGCGGCATTGGGGCCGGGCGGTGAGATCGCGCGTATCGTCGTCGATCAACTTGCGCAATCAGGTTGGCGTCCAGGCGACTCGGTGATACTCGGCGCCGAGGGAACGTTGGACCCGATCGCCCGCACCGACCTGCATACCATCGCCAGGCCGATGGGCTGCTCCAGGAGCCACTCCAGGATGCCTGTGCCGACATGGTCAGCCGTCCGCTGGGGACGCATCCGCGGCTGTCCCGGCTGATAGCGAACCGGTTTCGGCGCTCGGTGCCGTCGGCCGCCAGGCACCCGATCCGCCACTACCGGCTGGGCGCGCCGACACGGGTAGTGCTTGATCTTTGATCGCGCACGAGTGATCCTGGCAACATGCCCCGTCGCGAAGAGCCATCGCGTGGGCTCCTGGATCCGGTAGCGAAGTTGTTGCGGTTGCCGTTCGGCACACAGGAATTCATCGATCACATCATCATCGGCGGCCCATCGCGTCGCCGAAGCTCGCGACGTCGACGCCGAGCAGCTTGAGCTTGGTGGACAGATCCACTTCGGGGAACTCCGCGGCACCACCGAGTAGCCGGTCCACGACGACCTCGGCCGAGGTGTACCCCGGCCCGACCAGGCCGTAGAGCCGGCCCTCGATAGCCGCCACCTCGCCGATGGCGTAGATATCGGGATCGCTTGTCCGACAGGACAGGTCGGTGAGAACGCCGCCACGCTCGCCGAGGGCCAAGCCCGCGGCCGCGTCCAACTCGTCGCGCGGCCGTCGAATTACTCAACTCCGACGTTTCGGAATTGGACCTGGCCTGCGCCACGGTGCAGCAATCCGGTGCAGTTAATCCGCGGAAAAGATCACCATTCCGATACCCTAGTACGATAGCGATTTTTGCGCGATGTCGACGATGAGGGCGTCGGCGACCACCACAGATCCTGACAGTCAAGCCCCCCGAAAATTTGGGGTGCTTCTCTGTGTACCCTTCGACCAACAGCTTCGTTAAACAGCCCGTTCGAAGAGGAACACTTGATGAGCGCACCTACGGCGAACCGTCCTGTGTCCGGAGTTTTTTCCCCGAGGCGCGCCAGGATCCAGCAACGCACACTGCGCACCGATCGCTGGTGGATGTCGCCGCTGCGGATCGACCTGGGCTTAGCCGCATTCCTCATCTACGCGACGGCGCGGGCGTTCCAGCAGAACTACTTCTTCGTCCCGCAATACCACTACCTGACGCCGTTCTATTCGCCCTGTGTCAGCAAGGCGTGCGGCGAAGCAAGCAACTTCTGGCCCCAGCTCTTTCCGGACGTGTGGTGGCTGCCCTATGCTGCCCTGTCACTACCGTTTCTGCTGCTATTCCGGCTGACCTGCTACTACTACCGCGGCGCCTACTACCGCACGGTCTGGCAGTCACCCAGCGCCTGCACCGTCGCCGAGCCCCGGGTGCACTACACCGGCGAGACTAGGTTCCCGCTAATCATCCAGAACACGCACCGGTACTTCTTCTACATCGCCGGCATCATCTCGATCACCAACACCTACGACGTGATAGTCGCCTTCCACTCCGACGCGCCGGACTCGCCGGGCGGATTCGGGTGCGGGCTGGGCAACCTGATCCTGCTCGGCAACGTCATTATGCTGTGGATCTACACCCTGTCCTGCCATTCGTGCCGGCACGTGACCGGCGGCCGGCTCAAGCATTTTTCCAAGCACCCTGTGCGGTATTGGATTTGGACTCAGGTCAGCGCTATCAACACCCGGCACAAGCTGTTCGCCTGGATCACGCTAGGCACCCTGATGGTCACCGATTTCTACGTCGCGCTGGTGGCCAGCGGCGCTATTCACGACCCGAGGTTTGTTGGCTGAATCGCCATTTCACAGAAAACCCGAATTTAGCTAGCGAGGGATTTATGGCTGAGGTCGAGCGGCACTCCTACGACGTCGTCGTGATCGGTGCCGGCGGCGCTGGTTTGCGCGCGGTCATCGAAGCGCGCGAACGCAGCCTGCGAGTCGCCGTGGTGACCAAGTCACTGTTCGGTAAGGCCCACACGGTGATGGCCGAGGGCGGCTGCGCCGCGTCGATGGGCAACACCAACCCCAAGGACAACTGGCAAACCCACTTCGGCGACACCATGCGCGGGGGCAAGTTCCTCAACAGCTGGCGGATGGCCGAACTGCACGCCAAAGAGGCACCGGACCGGGTCTGGGAGCTGGAGACCTACGGCGCGCTCTTTGATCGCCTCAAAGACGGCAAGATCAGCCAGCGCAACTTCGGTGGGCACACTTACCCGCGACTTGCCCACGTCGGTGACCGCACCGGCCTGGAGCTGATCCGCACCATGCAGCAGAAGATCGTCTCGCTGCAGCAGGAGGACTTCGCGGAGCTCGGCGACTACGAGGCGCGCATCAAGGTGTTCGCCGAGTGCGCCATCACCGAGCTGATCAAGGACGGTGACGCGATCGCCGGGGCCTTCGGCTACTGGCGGGAAAGCGGGCGGTTCGTCGTGTTCGAGGCGCCGGCGGTGGTGCTGGCCACGGGCGGCATCGGCAAATCCTTTAAGGTGACCTCTAACTCCTGGGAGTACACTGGCGACGGCCATGCCCTGGCGCTGCGCGCCGGCGCGACGCTGATCAACATGGAGTTCATCCAGTTCCACCCGACGGGCATGGTGTGGCCGCCGAGTGTGAAAGGCATCCTGGTCACCGAGGGTGTGCGCGGCGACGGCGGAGTGCTGAAGAACTCCGACAGCAAGCGCTTCATGTTCGACTACATCCCGCCGGTGTTCAAGGGTCAGTACGCCGAATCCGAGCAAGAGGCCGACCAGTGGCTCAAGGACAACGACTCAGCCCGCCGCACCCCGGACCTGCTGCCCCGCGATGAAGTCGCGCGCGCGATCAACTCAGAGGTCAAGTCGGGCCGCGGCACACCGCACGGTGGTGTCTACCTCGACATCGCCTCCCGGTTGACGCCCGACGAGATCAAGCGGCGGCTGCCGTCGATGTACCACCAGTTCATGGAGCTGGCCGGTGTCGACATCACCAAGGAGCCCATGGAGGTCGGGCCGACCTGCCACTACGTGATGGGCGGTGTCGAGGTCGACCCTGATACCGGCGCGGCCAAAGTCGCCGGCCTGTTCGCCGCGGGCGAGTGTTCCGGCGGCATGCACGGCTCCAACCGGCTCGGCGGCAACTCGCTGTCGGACCTGCTGGTCTTCGGGCGGCGCGCCGGACTCGGCGCCGCCGACTACGCCCGCAGCCTGGCCAGCCGGCCGTCGGTCAGCGAAGCTGCCATCGAGGCCGCGGCGCGACGGGCACTGGCCCCGTTCGAGGGACCGGCCGACGGCGCCACCCCCGAGAACCCGTACACGCTGCAGCTGGACCTGCAGCAATCGATGAACGACCTGGTCGGCATCATACGCAAGCCGGAGGAAATCACCGAGGCGCTGGACCGGTTGGCCAAACTCCGCGAGCGGTTTAAGAACATCAAGGTCGAGGGCAACCGGCAGTACAACCCGGGCTGGAACCTGGCCATCGATCTGCGCAACATGCTGCTGGTGAGCGAATGCATCGCGAAGGCGGCGCTGGAACGCACCGAGAGCCGCGGCGGACACACCCGCGAAGACCACCCCGGAATGGACTCGCAGTGGCGCAAGGTCCTGCTGGTGTGCCGGGCCACCAACGGCGACGACGTCATCCCGGAGATCACCATCACCCGCGAAGATCAGGTGCCCATGCGCCCGGACCTCATGGAGCTGTTCGAACTCTCGGAGCTCCAGAAATACTTCACCGAAGAAGAGCTGGCCGGTCACCCAGGACGCACCACGAGGACGGAGAGCTAATGAGCTACAACGCAACGATGCGGGTGTGGCGCGGCGACGACACCGACGGCGCGCTGGAGAACTTCACCGTCGAGGTCAACGAGGGCGAGGTGGTGCTCGACATCATCCATCGCCTGCAGCAGACGCAGACACCCGACCTTGCGGTACGGTGGAACTGCAAGGCGGGCAAGTGCGGATCCTGCTCGGCCGAGATCAACGGCACGCCGCGGCTGATGTGTATGACCCGGATATCGTCCTTCGCCGAGGACGAGGTCGTGACGGTCACGCCGCTACGGACCTTCCCGGTGATTCGCGACCTGGTCACCGACGTCTCGTTCAACTACGAGAAGGCCAGGGAGATCCCGTCTTTCGCGCCCCCCAAGGAGCTGCAACCCGGCGAGTATCGGATGGCCCAGGCCGACGTGCAGCGCTCGCAGGAGTTCCGCAAGTGCATCGAGTGCTTCCTGTGCCAGAACGTCTGCCACGTGGTGCGTGACCACGAGGAGAACAAGAAGTCGTTCGCCGGGCCGCGATTCCTGATGCGCATCGCCGAACTCGAGATGCACCCGTTGGACACCCGGGACCGTTGCAATGAGGCGCAGGGACGGCATGGTCTGGGCTTCTGCAACATCACCAAATGCTGCACCGAGGTGTGCCCCGAACACATCAAGATCACCGACAACGCGCTGATCCCGATGAAAGAGCGTGTGGCCGACCGCAAGTACGACCCGATCGTCTGGGTGGGCAACAAGCTGTTCCGCCGCTAGCCGACGGCGAAACTCGGACGCCGACGGGCGTCAGTGTGATGTGAGGCGCCGAAACCCGCTGCGGTGAAACACGATCGGCGCGACCTCGGTATCGACGGTCACCTCGTTCACCTGTAATACCACGATCGTGTGATCCCCCGCGGGGATCAGTTGTTCGATCGCGCTCTCCAGCCACAGGCCGGTGCCCTTGATGAAGACCGCCCCGGAACCGGTGGACACCGTCTCCAAGCCGGCGAACCGATCACCGGTCTTGGCGGCCAGGGTGCGCGCGGCCTCGTCGTGCTCCTCGCCCAGCACACTGATGCCCAGCATCGGCAGGTCCTTTAGCTTGGGCCAGGTGGTCGAAGTGTTCTGCACGCAGAACGACACTAGCGGCGGTTCCAACGACACGGGAACGAAGGTGCTGGCCGCCAATCCGATGCGGATACCCGAAACTTCCGCGGCGATCGCCACCACGCCGGACGGGAAGTGGCCGAAGGCTTCACGAAGTGTCGAAGCGGTCAGCTTGTTCAATGCGTTCACTGGACTTCACTCGCCCCTTGCCGCCGACGACAAATTCGCTCGTCCGAGATTACCCGCCGAGTATCCGTGCTCCTCGGCGACGTCGGGATGGGCGCGCAATCTGCTTTTCTGCTTTTCCAGGCGTTGCGGCCGTAGACGGCGAAGATCGGATCGGACGGCTTGTGCGCCGGATTCCAAGACCGATCGGCGCGCGGCGAGTTCGGGCGGCAGCGACAGCACCGGCAGTTACACGTCAAGCCGGGGATTGAAAAAGATAGGGCACCGAGATGCGCTCGCTCGTTTGCCCGTCTAGGTTGACCCGGTTCGGTGGCACGCAGGTAGCCGCTGGTCGCGACCTCCAGAAGTTAGCCGATGTTCACGATAAACGCACCGTCCAGTGGCGCCATGTAGACCCATTCGCCGGCCCGATCATCGGGTGCCGGACGCCGCCGCACCTGCAACTCCCGGCTGCCCGTCTCGGCGAGCAGCCGCACGGGCGGGATAGCCGGATGACCTTGATCAAGGTAGCCGGCGTCTCGGCGAAGGCGTCGTCGAAGACCTCCGGCAGACTGCCCAGAGATGCCGCCCAATGCCGGAACAAGGTGCGGGCCACCCGGGGGCGACATCCCACTCCGCGATGAGACCCGGGAACTCTGGCAGCGCGGCCGGCCATTGGTTGGGGCCCTGCAGCCAGAGCAGCCAGAGGTAGTCCGGGCTTGCCGGGCCCGCCGATGGCGGGACGTTCGGGCCCGATATCAATCTGCTCGCGCCAATCCACTTCGCCGAGCGTCCTCTCGCCACCCATCCGGGTGTAGCCGCGGAAATGCGGGCTGCGCACCATGGCGACGGCGTCCTTGTCGGCATCGGGCAGCGCGAACAAACGCCGGGCCGCCCCGAGCAGCCGGGCGATCAGCGTCTCGGGTACGCCGTGGCCGGTCAGGTAGAAGAACCCCACCTCGTGCGCGGCCTCGCGCAGGCCTTCCCGCAGCTGCTCGGCACCGGCCCGCAAATCCACCACCGGTACCGCGGTGGTGGATTTGCGGGCCCGTCACGTGTCCATTATCGCCGCAGTTAGACGAGCCTTCGACGCCTAAGCGGTGCTTGCCAACCGGTTGGTTAATTAGACAATGAAATCTCGGTCACAGTCTCTTGCGCGAATCTAACGGCGCGGGATATTTTAGCGGTGTTACTGGTGGGTAACTTAGTCTAAGTACCCAACCGCATGTGGCGTTCTCAATGAGGAGGAAATAGAGTGAGCCACTACAAGAGCAACGTCCGCGACCAGGTATTCAACCTCTTCGAGGTGCTGGGCGTTGACAAGGCGCTAGGCCAAGGCGAGTACACCGACCTCGATGTCGAGACCGCCACCGAAATGTTGAACGAGATCAGCCGGCTGGCTGAGGGGCCGATCGCGGAGACGTTCGTCGAGGGTGACCGCAATCCCCCGGTGTTCGACCCCGAGACCCACTCGGCGACCTTGCCGGAGGCATTCAAAAAGTCTGTTTACGCCGTTCAAGAGGGCGGCTGGGACAAGGTCGGCCTCGACGAGGCCCTGGGCGGTGTGCCCGCCCCCAAGGCGCTGCTATGGGCGCTGCACGAGCACATCCTCGGCGCCAACCCGGCCGTGTGGATGTACGCCGGCGGTGCCGGATTCGCCAACATCCTGTACCACCTCGGCACCGAGGAGCAGAAGAAGTGGGCCGTCCTGGCCGCCGAGCGCGGGTGGGGCTCCACGATGGTGCTGACCGAGCCGGACGCCGGTTCGGACGTCGGCGCCGGCCGCACCAAGGCGGTGCAGCAGGAAGACGGTTCCTGGCACATCGAGGGCGTCAAGAGGTTCATTACCTCGGCCGACTCGGGTGACCTGTTCGAGAACATCTTCCACCTGGTGCTGGCCCGCCCGGAGGGCGCCGGCCCCGGCACCAAGGGGCTGTCGCTGTTCTTTGTGCCCAAGTTTCTGTTCGACTTCGAGACCGGGGAAATCGGCGAGCGCAACGGCGCCTTCGTCACCAACGTCGAGCACAAGATGGGTCTCAAGGTCTCCGCGACCTGCGAGCTCTCCTTCGGTCAGCACGGCGTGCCCGCGAAGGGCTGGCTGGTCGGCGAGGTGCACAACGGCATCGCGCAGATGTTCGAGGTCATCGAGCAGGCCCGCATGATGGTCGGCACCAAGGCGATCGCCACGCTGTCGACCGGTTACCTGAACGCGCTGGCCTACGCCAAGGAGCGGGTGCAGGGCGCCGACATGACCCAGATGACCGACAAGACCGCACCGCGGGTGACCATCACGCATCATCCCGACGTGCGCCGGTCGCTGATAACCCAGAAGGCCTACGCCGAGGGGCTGCGCGCGCTGTACCTGTTCACCTCCACCTACCAGGACGCGGCGGTCGCGGAGGCGATCCACGGCGTGGACGCCGACCTGGCGGTCCGGGTCAACGACCTGATGCTGCCCGTCGTCAAGGGTGTCGGGTCCGAGCAGGCCTACGCGAAGCTGACCGAGAGCATGCAGACCTACGGTGGCTCCGGCTTCCTGCAGGACTACCCGATCGAGCAGTACATCCGGGACGCGAAGATCGACTCGCTCTACGAGGGCACCACGGCCATTCAGGCGCAGGACTTCTTCTTCCGCAAGATCGTCCGTGACAAGGGTGTGGCCCTGGCGCACGTGTCGGAGCAGATCCAGCAGTTCGTCGACAGCGAGTCCGGCAACGGGCGGCTGAAGACCGAGCGGGAGCACCTGGCCAAGGCGTTGGCCGACGTCCAGGGCATGGCGAGCACGCTGACCGGCTACCTGATGGCCGCGCAGGAAGACGTCACCAGCCTCTACAAGGTGGGCCTGGGCTCGGTGCGCTTCCTGATGAGCGTCGGTGACCTGGTCATCGGCTGGCTGTTGCAGCGTCAGGCGGCGGTAGCCGTGGCGGCGCTCGACGCTGGTGCCAGTGGCGCCGAGCGGTCCTTCTACGAGGGCAAGATCGCGGTCGCGTCGTTCTTCGCGAAGAACTTCCTGCCGCTGTTGGCCAGCACTCGCGAGGTGCTCGAGACGCTGGACAACGAGATCATGGAGCTGGACGAGGCGGCCTTCTAAGCCGCCTCGTCCAGCTGGACCGCACGCGAATCCCCCGCTTCTGCCTCACTTCGAAGCGGGGGATTTGCCCAAAAGGCCGCCTCTGGATCCTCTCACTCCAGCGGCGGCCTTTTTCGTGCGCCCATAGTTTTCCTACCGGCGGCCGACTCAGGGATGCCCCGTGTTGCCGTCGGGGTCGGGGGTCAGACCACAACACGGGGCAATCCGGTCTTCGGTTACCCATCCCTCGGCGTTACTAATCCGCTGTGACGAACTTCATTCGCCGACGGTCACCATGACCCGGTCTACCGGGTTCAGGGCAGTTCACGCCTCCAAGATCGCGGCGACACCCTGGCCACCCGCGGCGCAGATTGAGATCAGCGCGCGCAGCGGCGCCCCACCTTTCGTCTCTTTCTTCTTTTCGGCGAGTTGCTTGGCGGCCTGGGCGAGGATCCGCCCGCCGGTGGCCGCGAAGGGGTGCCCGGCGGCCAGCGACGAACCATTGAAGTTCAGCTTGGACCGGTCGATCGAGCCGAGGGCGGCGTCAAGGCCCAGCCGTTCCTTGCAGTACTCCTCGGACTCCCAGGCCTGCAGATGCGCCAGCACGACCGACGCGAACGCCTCGTGGATCTCATAGAAGTCGAAGTCCTGCAGGCTCAGCCCGTTGCGAGCCAGCAACCGCGGCACCGCATAGGTGGGCGCCATCAGCAGCCCGTCGCGCCCGCTGACATAGTCGACCGCGGCGGTCTCGGTGTCCACCAGATACGCCAGGACAGGCAGCGAGTGATCGGCCGCCCACTGCTCGGTCGACAGCAGGGCGACCGAGGCCCCATCGGTCAGCGGGGTGGAGTTGCCCGCCGTCATCGTGGCGTCGCCGGCCTTCACCCCGAACACCGGGCGCAGCGTGGCGAGCTTTTCCACGCTGGAATTGGGCCGCAGGTTGTCATCGCGGTACAGCCCCAAAAACGGGGTGACGAGATCGTCGAAGAAGCCGCGGTCGTAGGCCGCGACCATGTTCCGGTGGCTAGCGACAGCGAGTTCGTCCTGGTCTATCCGCTTGATGCCCATCTTCTTGGCGGTGATGGCGGCGTGTTCGCCCATCGACAGCCCGGTGCGGGGCTCGCTGTTGTCCGGCACCTCGATGCCCAGGGTGGCGGGCAGCGCGCCGACCAGCTTCAGCCGTTCCAGGTTGGACTTGGAGCGGCGCAACTTCAGCAGCTGGCGCCGCAGGTTGTCGCTCAGGCCGATCGGCGGATCCGACGTGGTGTCCACCCCGCCCGCGGCGGCGACGTCGTAGCGACCGGACGCGATGCCGTCGGTGGCGGCGATGGCCGCCTGCAGGCCGGTGCCGCATGCCTGCTGAATGTCGAATGCCGGCGTGTATGAAGACAATTGGGAGCCGAGGACGCACTCGCGCATCAGGTTGAAGTCGCGGCTGTGTTTGAGCACCGCGCCGCCGACGACCGCGCCGAGGCGCTGGCCCCGCAGCCCGAACCGGTCCACCAGCCCGCCCAGGGCGGCGCTGAACATGTCCTGGTTGGACGCCTCGGCGTAGGCGCCGTCCGACCGCGCGAACGGGATGCGATTGCCGCCCAGGACGGCGACCCGCCGCGGGGATTTCAGGCTCGTCTGAGCTGCTTGATCAGTTGTTTCAGAACTTGCAGGGGCCACGTTCATCTCCGGTTATCAGTTTGGGGAATTGGCCGTTGCGACCCATACTACCGACTGTTCTTACTTTACAGTAAGTTAGTACTCGTTACGGTTGGTTTGTCCGATACGTTCGACCCAGAAAGACAACGGAAGGCAGCTCAGTGGCTCCCAATCGTTCCTCCGACCTGTTCTCGCAAGTCGTCAATTCGGGCCCCGGATCTTTTCTGGCCAAGCAACTCGGGGTCCCACAGCCGGAGAATCTACGCCGCTACTCCCCCGGCGATCCGCCGCTGGCCGGGTCTTTGCTGATCGGCGGCCCCCAGTACCGGCAAGGGCGGATCGTCGAGCCGCTGCGGGCCGCATTGGACGGCGACTACGACCTGGTCGGCAACAACCTCGGCGGCCGCTGGGCCGACAAGTTCGGCGGCCTAGTGTTCGACGCCACCGGCATCACGATGCCGGAAGGCCTCAAGGCGCTGCACGATTTCTTCACCCCGCTGCTGCGCGACCTGGGCCACTGCGCGCGCGTCGTGGTGGTCGGCACCACTCCCGACGCCGCCGCCAGCACCGACGAGCGGATCGCACAGCGCGCCCTGGAAGGCTTCACCCGCTCGCTGGGCAAGGAGCTACGCAATGGCTCCACCGTGGCGCTGGTCTATTCGTCGCCGGAGGCGAATCCGGCCGCCACGAGCCTGGAATCGACGATGCGGTTCATTCTCTCGGCGAAGTCGGCGTACGTCGATGGTCAGGTGTTTTACGTCGGCGCCGCCGATTCCACCCCGCCGACCGACTGGGACCGGCCGCTGGACGACAAGGTCGCCGTCGTCACCGGAGCCGCCCGCGGCATCGGCGCGACGATCGCCGAGGTGTTCGCCCGCGACGGCGCCCGCGTCGTCGCGATCGATGTGGAATCCGCGGCCGAAACCTTGGCCGAGACCGCCAGCCGGGTCGGGGGCACGGCGCTGTGGCTGGACGTCACAGCCGCCGACGCGGTCGACAAGATCACCGAACACCTGCGCAACCACTACGCCGGTCACGCCGACGTGTTGGTCAACAACGCCGGCATCACCCGCGACAAGCTGCTGGTCAACATGGACGCCGCCCGCTGGGATGCCGTCCTGGCGGTCAGTCTCCTTGCCCCGCAACGCCTTACCCAGGGTTTGGTGGCCAACGGCAGCATCGGCGAGGGCGGCCGGATCATCGGACTGTCGTCGATGGCCGGCATCGCCGGTAACCGCGGGCAGACCAACTACGCCACCACCAAGGCCGGGATGATCGGGCTGACCCAAGCGCTGGCACCGGAGCTCTACGAGAAGGGCATCACCATCAACGCCGTGGCGCCGGGGTTCATCGAGACCCAGATGACCGCGGCGATTCCGCTGGTCACCCGGGAGGTGGGCCGCCGGATGAACTCGCTGCTGCAGGGCGGCCAGCCGGTCGACGTCGCCGAGACCATCGCCTACTTCGCCAGTCCGGCATCAAATGCGGTGACGGGCAACGTCATTCGCGTCTGCGGTCAGGCAATGTTGGGGGCATGATGGACCAGCCGAGCGGCTTGAGAAACATGCTGTGGGCGGCCGCCGGGGCGCTGCCGGTGGTGCTCCGGACCGACCAGTTGCCCAGCCAGACGGTGACGGTCGAGGAGTTGCCGATCGACCGGACGAACGTGGCCGAGTACGCGGCGATCACAGGCCTGCGCTTCGGCAACAACGTGCCCCTCACCTATCCCTTCGCGTTGACCTTTCCAGCGCTGATGTCTCTGGTGACGGGCTTTGACTTCCCTTTCGCGGCAATGGGTTCGGTACACACGGAGAGCCACATCACCCAGTACCGGCCGATCGCGGTTACGGATACCGTCGGCGTGCGGGTACATCCGGAGAATCTGCGTGAGCATCGCAAGGGACTGCTCGTCGACCTGATCACCGACGTCAGCGTCGGCAACGAAACCGCCTGGCATCAGGTGACGACGTTCCTGCACCAGCAGCGCACCAGCCTGTCCGACGAGCCCAAGCCGCCGCCGCAGAAACAGCCCAAGCTGCCGCCACCGAGCGCCGTGCTGCGTATCACCCCCGGCCAGATTCGCCGGTACGCCGTCGTCGGGGGTGATCACAACCCGATCCACACCAACCCGATCGCCGCCAAGCTGTTTGGGTTCCCGACCGTCATTGCACATGGAATGTTCAGCGCCGCAGCGGTATTGGCGAACATCGAAGCGTGGATCCCGCATGCGGTGCGGTACTCGGTGCTGTTCGGCAAGCCGCTGATCCTGCCAGCGACCGCGGGGCTGTACATCGACGAAAAAGAACACGGCTTCGAGCTGTCGTTGCGCAACATCGCCAAGGGCTACCCGCACCTGACCGGAACCGTCGAGCCGCTGTAGCCGTCTCAGCTGACGCGTTCGTCCCGTTTGAGCCCCCGAAAGCTCAACAGCCTGCTCAGTCCGTGCGCGCCGGTCGAGGTCATCAAAAACACCAAGAGCAGCCAGAGCGGCGGCCGGGCCAGCTCCCAGATGAAGATCGCGGCCCAAATCGGTGAGCCCTGGGTGACCGCGAGCACCCCGGCGGACCCGGCCAGCGAGAGCGCCGGCACGTGCAGGTCCGTCCCCGCGATCCAGTTGATCGTCAGCACCAGCAGCGCGCCCGTCGCCGCGCCAGCGGCTGCCAAGTGTTGAGCATGATGCGGGCCGAGAACAACGCACCCGCCAGCGGCACGGCATACACGCGCCCACTCCGGCCCCGGTAGCGCAGGCAAGCAGGATCTCCCGGTCTCGCGAATCCAGACGCCGCAACCATCCGTTGCCGAAATCACCGAGCGCGGCGGCGAATTGGCGCGGCACCCCTTCCTATCCCAGCGACGCTCCCGAGCCGACCAGCTGCACCTGCAGCATGGCGTCGACGCTCCACGACAGCCGCGGTATCGGCTCGTGACGGGCGATGGTGCCGGCCAAGGGCGGCACCGCGGCCCGGCGCCGCAGCAGCCACCACCCCAACCCCGCCAGCGCGGCGCCGACCATCGGCCCCCAGCACCCGGCGCACCGGCTGCTGTCGCTCACCGCGGCCAACAGGGGGCCGAAGCTGTAGTGATAGGTCAGGTGCTGGACGAACCGCAGTACGAACGTGATCGACACCCCGGCGAACCCGGCCAGCAGACCGACGATGATGACCGTGCAAAAGAAGTCCACGTTGCGGCCCGGGGGCGGGCGGGCGAACGGGACACGGCATGAATCTAGCCCGCGAACGCCGCGCCAGCCGGACGCGGGTTAGGACGCGGGCCGCTGGGCGGGGCCGGTTTCTTGTTTCTCGGGCACCCCGCGCAGGCCGTGCCAGAACAAATCGATCATCAACTCGGCCGCCTCGTCGACATCGATGTGTCCGGTTGACAACCGGTTGGCCATCGCCTCACCGGCACCCACCAGCACCACCGCCATCATCTGGTGTTCGGCGTCGGTGCGCGGGGTGCGGCTGTTCTCCCGCACCAGCCCCGCGACCAGCTCGATGATCTGCTCGCGCCCTTCCCGGACAGTGTGCGCGAAAGCCTGCGAGCTGATCGCCTGGGTGTACATCACGATCCAGGACGCTTGGTTGGCATCGATGTAGCGCAAAAACGCCCCAATGGTGTTGCGCAGCAAGTCCCGCGGGCTTTGGGTGTAGTCGATGTCGGCGCGGACCGCGTCGATGAATCGGGTCATCTCGCGGTTGAGGCAGGCGCCGAACAGGTCCTCTTTGGAGCCGTAGTACAGGTACAGCATTGGTTTGGAGATCTCGGCGGCGGCGGCAATGGTGTCCATCGAGGTCTCGTGGTAGCCGTTGACCGAGAACATCTGCACGGCCGCGTCGAGCATCTGCTGTTCCCGAACGGCGCGGGGTAGCCGCTTGGTACCACCTGCCATCGCTCTGACCTTTCAAGCCCTTCGGGCTCCGCTTATCTGCCTCCAGGGTAACGATTGACCTGACGGTTAGTGTTCACAAGCCCGGCCGGGGCCCTTCATCATTGCCACCCGCAGCAGCGACTGGTCCACCGCAGGTAACGCCAATTCACCTGCGGCCAAAGCCTTTTCGAGACGGATCAGCACGGCGGGGACCTCGTCAGTGGTGACCCATAGCGCGATGTCGGTGCCCGCTTGCAGGGTCCGCAGCACGGCCTCGGCAACCCCATAGCGATCCGAGATCGCCGCCATGCTGGACAGGTCGTCGCTGAAGATGGGGCCGTTGAAGGGCGGGCCGCCGTACCTGGTTCCCTCGCGCAGCAGTTTGACCGCGGCGGGACTCAGGCTGGCCGGCTCGTCATTGGTGGTCAAGCCGGGCACCTGCAGGTGGCCGATCATCACCGCGACCGGGGCCTGAGTCACCAGCGCCTTATAGGGCACCAGGTCGTCGTTGATCAGCTCGGGCAGCGGCGGTGTGATGACCCCGCCCTTGTGCGAGTCACCGGAACCGTGGCCGTGGCCCGGGAAATGCTTGAGCACCGGCAGCACTCCGGCATCGCGCAGGCCCTGGGCGTAGGCCCCGGCGTAGGTGGTGACGGTAACCGGGTTGTCGCCGAACGAGCGGTCCCCGATCACGCTGTCGTTGGGCTCGCCGGTGACGTCGACGACCGGCGCGAAGTCGATGGTGATGCCCTCCTCGCGCATCTTCTTGCCGCGCTCGGCCGCCTGCGTGCGCACCTGCTCGGGGGTCTGGATGCGGGCCAGCTCCTTCGGCGACGGGGCGGTGCCGATCAGCGACTTCAACCGGGACACCCGGCCGCCTTCCTCGTCGACGCTGACCGCCAGTGGCAATGGCCCTGCGCTGCCCGCGATGTCGGCCAGCGGCCCCTGGAAGATGCCGAGATCGGTCCAGCTGCCGATAAAAATCCCGCCGACGTGGTAGCCGTTGACCACGGCACGGGCGTCGTCGGCGTTCTTCACACCCACCATCAGCAGCTGGGCCAGCTTGTCGCGGGTGGACAGCTTGGCCGTCGGGTCACCGCAGATCGGCGGTGCGGGCGGCGCGGCGGAATTGCTGGTCGTCGTCGAGCCGGGCGGTTTGGCACCCTCGTGACCACACGCCGCTACCAGCGTTGACACGGCGGCGAGCAGGGCGAGGGTGCGCGAAAAAGCCATCGGGACATGTTGTCACGGCCGGCGCTCACCCGGGCGCGGCCCCACCGCGCGGTCCGGCCCGGCAAATCCCGCCTGAACCAAAACACGCTTTACTGCGCGCCGCCAAGACCCAGCTTAAGTTAGCCGCAAGCCCAGTCCCGCAGGCACGGAGGAACCGCGATGGCCGCTTTCACCCTGGCTACCGTGGCGGGTGCCGCCGCGGGTCTGGCAATCGGTGCCGTCGCCACCATCGGCGTCACGCTGGCCGCCGAGGACCACACCATCGTGCCGGTCCGCGCGCCGTCGAGCCCGTCGTCGCCCTATCTGGTGCAGTACGCGGCGACCGGTGCATCGGCGGGTATTGCCCCTTCCCTGCGACAGCCCTGACAGCTGCCTGAACGAGTTGCCGGCGGTGCCGCCGGAACTGCAACCCTGACGACACCCCTGCTCGCCGCGCGCTGTGACCGCCCGCTGCCGTTAGGTTGGGCGTGGACCCACCCAAGGGAGGAGCCAGCGATGACGGGGTTCGCGCTGGCCACTACCGCCGGCGTCGTGGTGGGGCTGACGATCGGCGCCGCCGCATCCATCGGCGTAACGCTGGCCGTCAAGAACCAGGGCGACGGCGACGGTCGCGGCGATCACGGCGGTGACGCACGCACCAGCCGCGCCCGCGGGACGGAACCCGACCGGGCCGTATCTGGTGAACTACGGCGAGCGATGTTGGCACGGGCACTGCATCCCCTGGTCATGACGCTTCGCGACGCGAGGCCCGAAAGGCGACGGCTGTTCTGCTAGGTTGACGTTTGGGTAGCCCCCGTGACATCCACAAAACCCAAGGAGTAGCCAATGAACCGGATCATTGCGCCCGCCGCAGCGAGCGTGGTGGTTGGTTTGCTGTTGGGCGCGGCCGCGATCTTCGGGGTCACTCTGATGGTGCAACAGGACACGAAGCCGCCACTACCCGGGGGCGATCCGCAGTCGTCAGTGCTCAACCGGGTGGAATACGGCAACCGTAGCTAGCGGCGATCGCAAGCACGGCATTGGCGATCGCAGGCAGGAAGAAGCCACGCGCAGCGGGTCGGCGCCTTCGGAGTCCGCGGCGACACGAACGTCGCCCGCGGCACCCGCTGCGGACCTGTCGGTCGCACCCTTGTCCCGCCGCTGGTTGCTTCTGGTCGGCGCGATCTCGCTGACGCTGACGTTCGCGCAATCGCCCGGGCAGATCTCGCCCGACACCAAGCTCGACCTGACCGCGAACCCGCTGCGATTCCTGATGCGTGCGACCAACCTGTGGAACAGCGAGCTGCCGTTCGGGCAGACGCAGAACCAGGCCTACGGCTACCTGTTCCCGCACGGCACCTTCTTCCTGCTCGGCCACCTGCTCGGTGTGCCCGGCTGGGTGACCCAGCGCCTGTGGTGGGCGGCGCTGCTCACGGTCGGCTTTTGGGGCGTGGTGCGGGTCGCCGAGGCGCTGGGCATCGGCAGCCCGACGTCGCGGCTGATCGGCGCGATCGCGTTCGCGCTGTCCCCGCGGGTGCTGACCACACTCGGCTCCATCTCGTCGGAGACCCTGCCGATCATGCTGGCGCTCTGGGTGTTGCTGCCGACGATCCTGGCGTTGCGAGGGAGTTCGGGCCGGTCGGTGCGCGCGCTGGCCGGTCAGGCCGGGCTGGCCGTCGCACTGATGGGCGCGGTCAACGCGATCGCCACCCTGGCGGGTTGTCTGCCGGCCGTGATCTGGTGGGCGTGTCACCGGCCCAGCCGGGTGTGGTGGCGCTACACCGCGTGGGCGGCGCTGAGTCTGGTGCTGGCGATGCTGTGGTGGGTGGTC
This sequence comes from Mycobacterium tilburgii, assembly GCF_902168065.1. GTDB lineage: Bacteria > Actinomycetota > Actinomycetes > Mycobacteriales > Mycobacteriaceae > Mycobacterium > Mycobacterium tilburgii. The sequence continues at coordinate 70,290 of NZ_LR655696.1, forward strand.
GCGCTGGTCCTGCTGCGCGACGTCAGCCCCCCGTTCCTGGATTTCATCGAATCGTCCGGGGTGACGACGCAATGGTCGTCGCTGGTAGAGATGCTCCGGGGCACCGACAGCTGGACCCCGTTCGTGGCTCCCAACGCGACCGCGGGTACCCCGCTGGTGACCGGGTCCGCGGCCATTCTGGCGACCTGCCTGGTCGCCGCCGCCGGCCTGGCCGGGTTGGCCAGCCCGCGGATGCCGGCTCGCGGGCGGCTGGTGACGATGCTGGTGGTCGGGGTGGTCTTGATGGCCGTCGGCTACTCGGGCGGTCTGGGCTCGCCGCTGGCGCATCAGGTGCAGCTGTTCCTGGACGCCACGGGCGCGCCGCTGCGCAACGTGCACAAACTGGAATCGGTCATCCGCATCCCGATCGTGCTCGGAATCGCCGAGCTGCTGGGGCGGGTGCCGTTACCCGCCTGGGGGCCGGACAGCGCGCCCAGGACGCAATGGCTGCACGCGTTCGCCCACCCCGAGCGTGACAAACGGGTCGCCGTCACGGTGGTGGTGCTGACCGCGCTGATGGTCAGCACCTCGCTGGCGTGGACCGCCCGGCTCACACCGCCGGGCACCTTCAGCGCCATCCCGCGATACTGGCACGACGCGGCCGACTGGCTCAGCACGCATAACACCGGCCGCCCCACCCGCGGGCGGGTGCTGGTGGTGCCCGGCGCCCCGTTCGCCACCCAGATGTGGGGCACCACCCACGACGAGCCGCTGCAGGTGCTCAGCACCAGCCCATGGGGCGTGCGTGACTCCATCCCGTTGACGCCACCACAGACCATCCGGGCGCTGGACTCGGTACAACGACTCTTCGCCGCCGGACTGCCGTCGGCCGGACTGGCCGATACCCTTGCCCGCCAAGGTATTTCGTACGTGGTGGTGCGTAATGACCTGGACCCGGACTCGTCGCGGTCGGCCCGCCCAATCCTGGTACACCGCGCCATCGACGGGTCCCCACGACTGCAGAAGGTGGTGCAGTTCGGCGAGCCGGTGGGGCCGGGAACCTTGGCCGGTTTTGTCACCGACAGCGGGCTGCGGCCCCGCTACCCGGCGGTGGAGATCTACCGGGTGGCGGTACCCGGGGATGCCGGCGCGCCGTACCTCGTCGACACCGACCGGCTGGCCCGCATCGACGGCGGGCCCGAAGTGCTGTTGCGCCTCGACGAGCGGCGCCGGCTACTCGGCCGGCCGCCCGTGGGCCCGGTCCTGATGACCGCCGACGCCGCGGCGGCAGGCCTCCCGCTGCCCCCCGGCGCCGCGGTAACGGTGACCGATACCCCGGTGGCGCGCGAGACCGATTACGGCCGGGTCGACGAGCATTCGTCGGCCGTGCGGGCCGACGGCGACAGCCGACACACCTTCAACCGGGTGCCGGACTATCCGGTCCCCGGTGCCGCCCCGGCCGTCGGCGCCTGGAACGGCGGGCGGATCACCGTGTCGAGTTCGTCGTCGGACTCCACCGCCATGCCCGACGTCGCGCCGGCGACCTCTCCCGCCGCCGCGATCGACGGCGACCCGGCTACCGCGTGGGTCACCAACGCACTGCAAGCCGCCGTCGGGCAGTGGCTGCAGGTCACCTTCGACCATCCTGTGACCAACGCCGCGATCAAGTTGACCCCCAGCGCAACCGCCGTCGGCTCCCAGGTCCGCCGCATCGTGATCGACACCGCCACCGGCAGCACCACCCTGCGGTTCGACCAGCCCGGCAAACCGCTCACCGCCGCCCTGCCCTACGGCGAGACTCCGTGGGTGCGGATCACCGCTGCCGGTACCGACGACGGATCCCGCGGCGCGCAATTCGGCATCACCGACCTGTCGATCACCCAGTACGACGCCTCCGGGTTCGCGCACCCGGTCGACCTGCGGCACACCGTGCGGGTGCCCGGGCCGCCGCCGGGGGCGGCGATCGCGGGCTGGGACCTCGGCTCGGAATTGCTCGGCCGGCCCGGCTGCGCGGCGGCCGCCAACAGCGTGCGCTGCGCGCCGTCATTGTCGTTGGCCCCGGAGGAGCCGGTCAACTTCAGCCGCACGCTGACGGTGCCCGCACCGGTGTCGGTGACACCGCGGGTGTGGGTCCGGCCCCGCCAGGGCCCCAAGCTGGCCGACCTGATTGCTGAGCCGAATACCGTTCGCGCTCAAGGCGATTCCAACACGGTCGATATCCTCGGTTCGGCGTTCGCGGTCACCGACGGCGATCCGGCCACGGCCTGGACCGCGCCACAGCGGGTGGTGCAGCACAAGACGGCCCCCACGTTGACGCTGACCCTGCCGTACGCCACCGAGGTCACCGGGCTGCGGCTGCTGCCGAGCCGGTCGACGTTGCCCACCCGGCCGACAATGGTGGCGGTCGATCTCGGCGACGGCCCGCAGGTCCGGGAACTGCGGGCGCCGGACGAGCCCGGTGACGAAGGGTCCGCGACGCCGCAAACGGTGCAGCTGCACCCGCGGGTGACCGACAGCGTCACCGTCAGCCTGCTGGATTGGCAAGACATCATCGACCGCAACGCGCTGGGTTTCGACCAGCTCAAGCCGCCCGGCCTGGCCGAGATCGCGGTGCTCGGCGGCGACGGCAATCCCGTCGCCCCCGCCGACGCGACCCGCAACCGATCCCGCGACATCGTCGTCGGCTGCGACCGCGGCCCTGTCATCGCGGTCGCCGGCCGGTTCGTGCACACCTCGATCCACACAACGGCGGCCGCTTTGCTCGACGGTGCACCGGTCGCCGTTGAGCCGTGCGATCACAACCCGATCGCGCTGCCGACCGGCCAGCAGGAATTCCTGGTCAGCCCCGGCGCCCAGTTCGTCGTCGACGGGGCACAACTGCTGACCACTGGCGTAGCCGAATTGCCCAGTACGACAAGTGTTTCGACGTCCCCAGCGACGACCGGAGGCTGGGGTCCCGACCACCGCGAGGTGCGGGCCCCGGCATCGGCCGTGTCCCGGGTTCTGGTAATCCCGGAAAGCATCAATCCCGGCTGGGTGGCCCGCACCGGCAGCGGCACCCGACTGACGCCGGTGGCCGTCAACGGTTGGCAGCAGGGGTGGGTGGTGCCCGCCGGTTATCCGGGCACGATCACGCTTATGTTCGCATCCAACTCGCTGTACCGGGCGGGGTTGTCTTTCGGTCTGGCATTGTTGCCGATCTTGACGCTGCTGGCGTTGTGGCGCACCCGGCGCGGGCGTTCGGACGACCCGCCCGCGACGCCATGGTCCCCCGGCCGTTGGGCCGCGGTGGCGGTGGCGGCGGCCGGGGGGCTGATCGCCGGGGTGGCCGGCGTCGTGGTGGTCGGCGCCGTTCTCGGACTGCGTTATGCGCTGCGGCGCCGCGACCGGGTCACCGTCACGATTGCCGCCGGCGGCCTGATTCTAGCGGGGGCGGTCCTGTCCCGGCACCCGTGGCGTGCCGTCGACGGTTACGCCGGCCATTCGGCGAGTGTGCAACTGCTGGCACTGATTTCGGTTGCCGCCGTCGCCGCTTCGGCGATCGTGCTGCCGAAGCGGCGGGGCGCGGGTCCCGGCGATTGACATTTCGAGGGCGTCCGGAAAGTGATGGCCATGGAATGGCTTTCCGCACCCGACTACTGGGTGAGCAGATTCGTGCTGGAACGCGGCATCGCGGCCATCTACCTTATCGCGTTCGTCACGCGGCCAGACAGCTCCGGGCGCTGATCGGCGCCGACGGGATGCGGCCGGTAACCCACATATCTGGCGCGACAGTCATTTTGGCAATCGCCGAGCACTTTCCAGCTGCGCTATTCGACCGGCCGTTCGCCGGCGTGTGCTGGTGCGGTTCGGCGCTCTGGCCCGGTGTGCTCACCGCGTATTGCCGATTCGCTCCGCGGTTGAAGGAAAGACGGTACCGGAAGACCTACAGTGCCGCATTTCGACTCATACGCATGCCGGGTGCCCTACTGGCTTCCCTGTCCGCGCTGACGCGCCAATCCAGCATCTCTACCGGGCGATCAGGTTAGTCGGCTGATGTCCGTAATCAGCTGAGGCACCAGCGTGATCGTGGCGATCCGGCGACCGCAGTTGTTGTCGAGGTCCGCGCCCAGCACCGCGTTGGTCTTCGTTAGCTTCAGCACCTGCACCGTCACCACATAGCTTTTCGCCGTCCCCGCGCGCAGAATCGTCACCGTAATGCCCAGCGTCGTGCAGGGACAACACGTCACCAGCTAGCCGCAGTGGTTGGCTGTCTAATCCAGCATCTCGGCCATCGAGCCGCCGCTGGGTTGAGCGAAATTGAAAGCACCGGAACCAGGTTCGTACGACATCCGCAGCCATCGTTCGGCACGGGACCCGTCCAGAAACGTCGCATTCAGCGCGGTGAGGTTGGGCGTCAAGTTCTTGTTGGCGTGTGCGATCCACTCCGGTTCGGTGAGCGCGGTGCCCGGTTCCCCGAACAAGCCCAGATAGCCATTGATATCCACACCCGACAGATTAACGCCGACGGCGGTGTTGCTGCGCAGGCCGTCTCGAAGGACGCGTGTTTTATCCGATCCGTTGGCTGCGGCTGCGTGCGGGCTCAACTGGGATAGCCTGCCGCTGCGACTATTCGCAAGCGGCAACGCGAAGTTCTGGAACCCCGCCGACATCGACTTCTCCCGCGATCGCGCGGACTGGGAACAACTGACCGGCGACGAACGCGACCTCGCCCTCCAGCTGTGCGCGCAGTTCGCCGCCGGGGAGGAAGCGGTAACCCACGAAATCCAACCGTTCATGGCGGCCATGGCGGTCCGAAGGCCGACGCGGCGACGAAATGTATCTCACGCAGTTCGCCTTCGAGGAGCCCAGACACGTCCAGGTGTTCCGGTTGTAGCTGGACGCCATCGGCGTGACCGAAGATCTGCAGAGTTACCTCGACCCACTGCCGACGTTCCGGCACATCTTCTACGAGGAGCTGCCAAAGTGCCTCGACACCTTGATATTGGCCCGTAACCGGCCGCCCAGGTGCGCGCGTCGGCCACCTACAACCACGTGATCGAGGGCATGATGGCGCTGACCGGTTACCACTCCTGGCACCGGATCTGCAGCGGCCGCAACATTCCGCCCGGTATGCAGGAGCTGGTGCGCGCATCGGCAACGACGAACGCCGCCACATGGCCTGGGGCACCTTCACCTGCCGGCGCCACGTCGCCGCCGACGACGCCAACTAAGGCGTCTTCGAGGCGAGGATGAACGAACTTCTTCCCGCTAGTCCTGCGGTCCGCCGAGGAAAGCTATGCGATGTATGGCGACGATATCCCGTTCGGCTTGCAGATGGATGGAGTCACGGCAGTACGCTGCGGACAAGGGTATGCGGCGATTCGGCACCATCTCGAGCACCCGCGGCCGCCCGCTCGCCGAGATCGACCTCGACTACTCACCGCTGCAGCTCGAGGACGCCTTCCGACGAGGACCAGAAGGCGCTGGCGGCCCCGGACTGAAAGCGCCGGGCGCTACCGGGTTTCGTCGAGTTTGGGCCTTAACGCACCAAAACCGTCCCGGTTGGTGCATAGGCACCACGCTCGGCGTCACGCGCTACAGGGTTTCGTCGAGCTCACCGAGACGGTCGGTCAGCCGCAGGTTCTCCGAGTAGTCCACCGGGCAGCAGATCACTACACCCCGCGTCGAGCGCGGCCCGTAGCGTGGGCAGCAGCTCGTCGACGTGAGAGGCCCGATACCCCTTGGCGCCAAAGCTTTCGGCGTACTTCACGATGTCAGGGTTGCCAAAGCGCACGTAGTGATGCTAGCCGATCTCGAGGGTCCATCTTCCATTCGATGAGACCGTATCCCCCGTTCTCCCAGACCAGTACCACCAGCGGGATCTTCTCCCGCAGGGCAGTCTCGATCTCCCACGAGTTCATCAGGAAGGCGCCGTCTCCACACTCACGTCCGGTTGCGCCAGCTGCACACTCAGTGCGCCGGGTAACACAAATCCCGTGGTGGACAAACCGTTTGATATAAGACAGGTGTTGCGTTCATACGTCAGATACAGCCGGGCAATCCACATCTTGGTGGCACCGGTGTCGACCAGCACCACGTCCGAGCGGCCCAGCGCTGCCCTGGTGTCGGCGACGACCCGCTGCAGCGCCAACGGATATCGTGAATCCTGTTGTCCCCGAGCAAATTACTAGGCCAGCAAGCCCGAGCCCGGCACCTCGGCGTCGTCGAAGCGGCAGCCGGAAAGCGCGTCGGCCAGTTGGTTCAGCGAATCGCTGATGTCGCCGATGATGCCGATAGCGACCGAGTAGTGCGCATCCACCTCGGCCGGGAAGCGGTGAATGTGGATGATCTTCTTGTCGGCCTGCGGGTTGATCCGGACCGGATCGAACTCCTGCAGCTCGTAGCCGACGGCGATCACCACGTCGGCATTGTCGAACCCGAAGTTGACTGTAGTCGTGCCGCATGAAACCCAGCGTGCGATGCTGTTGGGGTGATCGTCGGGCATCACGCATTTGCCGTGGAAGGTGTTGGCCACCCGGATGCCCAGCTCCTCGGCGAACCGCACCAGCGCCGCCGTCGCGTCGCTGCGCGCGGCCCCGTGCCCGGCCAGCAGCACCGGCCGTTGCGCGGTCCGCAAAATGTCGACCGCCCGTGCCACCTGTCGAGCCGCCGGCGCTTCGGCGCGAACAACGTTGCGGAGCAACAGCTGCAGCTCGTACTCGGTGTCGTCCTCGTCGATGTGCTCCGGGACGGCCAGGTACACCGCGGCGGGCCGTTCGGTCTCGGCGACCTTGAACGCCTTGCGGACCATCTCAGGTATGGCGCGCGGTCGGTACCGGCGCCGACCAGCGGGTGATCGTCGCGTACATCGAGACCAGGTCGACGTACTGGTGGGATTCCTTGTATTCGCGGTCCTGTCCGACCTGCGGTATTCGCGGTCCTGTCCGACCTGCGCCGAAATGGCGACCACCGGGGTGCTGTTGGTGGTGGCGTCGGCTACGCCGAGCTGCATGTTGATTGCGCCGGGACCAGTGTGGCGGTCACCACACCGGCTCGCCCGGTCACCCGACCGTACATCTCGGCCATGAAGGCCGCGCACTGTTCGTGCCGGGTCAGGATGTAGCGGATTTCCGACGCTGCCAACGCCTGGATGAAGCGGATGTTCTCTTCCCGGGGATGCCAAAAACGACGGCGACCCCCTCGTTCTCCAGGCATTTCACGATCAGTTGAGCCGCAGTGCTCATACGCCACCTCCCCTGCTGGGAACGATAGTGGCAGGCTAGGTGTTGAACATTTTTGCGACCACTTTGACCAACGCAGATGAAGGAGGCCCCACCGTGGCGATCGCCACCATCAACCCGGCCACCGGCGAGACGATCAAGTCTTTCACCCCAGCCACAGACGACGAGGTCGATGCGGCGATCGCGCGGGCTTACGCACGGTTCCAGGACTACCGCCACTCCACCACCTTCGCCCAGCGCGCCGAATGGGCCAATGCGACCGCAGACCTGCTGAAAAAGGAGGCCAACGATGTCGCGGCGATGATGACGCAGGAGATGGGCAAGACCCTGAAGTCAGCCAAGGCCGAAGCGCTCAAGTCCGCCAAGGGTTTTCGCTACTACGCTCAGAACGCCGAGCGGTTGCTGGCCGACGAGGTCGCGCGGGCCGAGGATGTCGGGGCGAAACAGGCGTATGTCCGCTACCAGCCGCTCGGGGTGGTGCTGGCGGTCATGCCCTGGAACTTCCCGCTGTGGCAGGCGGTGCGGTTCGCCGCGCCTGCGTTGATGGCGGGCAACGTCGGGCTGCTCAAGCACGCGTCGAACGTGCCGCAGTCGGCGCTCTATCTCGCCGACGTCATCGCGCGCGGCGGCTTCCCGGCCGACTGTTTCCAGACGCTGCTGGTGTCCTCCAGCGTCGTCGAACGCATCCTGCGCGACCCTCGCGTCGCCGCCGCCACGCTGACCGGCAGCGAGCTCGCCGGGCAGTCCGTCGCGGCGATCTGCGGCGAGGAAATCAAGCCGACCGTGCTCGAACTCGGCGGCAGCGACCCGTTCATCGTGATGCCGTCGGTCGATCTGGACGAGGCGGTCAAGACCGGGGTCACCGCGCGGGTGCAGAACAATGGCCAATCCTGCATCGCCGCCAAGCGGTTCATCGTGCACACCGACATCTACGACGCCTTCGTCGATAAGTTCGTCGAGCGCATGCAGGCGCTCACGGTCGGCGACCCGACGGACCCGGACACCGACGTGGGGCCGCTGGCCACCGAGTCGGGCCGCGAGGAGGTCGCCAAGCAGGTCGATGACGCCGTCGCCGCCGGCGCCACAGTGCGCCTCGGCGGCAAGGTTCCCGACCAGCCGGGTTGGTTCTACCCGCCGACCGTGGTCACCGACATCACCAAGGACATGGCCCTCTACACCGAAGAGATCTTCGGACCGGTCGCCTCGATGTACCGCGCGGCGAGCATCGATGAGGCCATCGAGATCGCCAACGCCACCACCTTCGGGCTGGGCTCCAACGCCTGGACCAACGATGAGGCCGAGCAGCAACGCTTCATCGACGAAATCGACGCCGGTCAGGTGTTCATCAACGGGATGACTGTGTCCTATCCGGAGCTGGGCTTCGGCGGCATCAAGCGCTCCGGCTACGGCCGAGAGTTAGCGGGTCAGGGTATCCGCGAGTTCTGCAACGCCAAGACCGTCTGGGTCGGCTAACGCCGTGGGCCGTCGCCGAGTGTGCGGCCTACGCATCAACCGCGGCGGTCTCGGTGCGTTAAGGCACACACTCGGCGCCGTGGGGCCGAGCCCCGCCGCTCAGGCCGAGGCGTCGGCAAGCGCCCGCTCGTCTTCCGCGGCGAAGGTGTCCTCGAGCTGCAGCGGTGCGTAGTCCAGATCGATCTCGCCGAGCGGGCGACCGCGGGCGCTGGCGATGGTGTCGAACCGCCGCATCCCCTTGTCGGAGGCGTAGGCCATGGACTCCTCCGTCGACAGGCCTAACGGCATCGGGTCGTAGAGGGTGAAGCCCCGTCCTCGGTTAGTCGCTACCAATCGGCGCGGTCGCGGGAGAAGTCGATGTCAGCGGGATCCCAGAATTTGGCATTGCCGCCAGCAAAGAGCTTGAGCGGCGAGCTATCCCAGTTGAGGCCGCCCTGGGCCATTGAGGCAACTCGGGTTCTGTTCATGTGACCTCTCACCGTTGGCATGGCTCACCTCGTTTCAACGACCACTAGTTATCTTACGGTGAGATATGTCATAGTCAAGACCTGAGCTAGGACCGCATCTGGTAGGCGCCGTTGATGGGTTCGATGTGCCCCTTCCAGACCTGGTCGTAACGCGCCGGGTCGTGGACCGGGGGCGGCGGACCATGCGCATCGCGAAACAGGCCTGCTCGTCGGTCGTCGCTGATTTGTCGTGCAACTCGACGGCGTAGCCGTTGAAGTCGCGCACCAGCACCGCGAAGATCTCGTCGAGCAGCGCCTCATCTCGACGCCGGAAATCGGCGCCTCTTCAGGATCAGCTGAGCATAGGGCGCCGTGGCGAACAACTGCCCCACTCCGAACGCGAAGTCGCTGTCCTTCTGCTGCGCCGGGTCCGGGGTGGCGCTGGCCAACATCTCGGCTAGCAGGTCGATCTGCTCGCGCAACAGCGCGACGTTGGGCAAGTGGACGTAACTCTCGAACGGCGCGCGCCAATCGTGGAAGCGCACCTTGCCCAAACCCCGGTAGGCCCCTGCCGGAACAGGAACGCGTCGGCGGCCGCGTCGTCGCGACGGCCGATCAGCGGCAAGTCGGCGTTTGGCGCAAATAGGAAGTTGGGCATGAACTTGGCAAGCAGCCCGACGTTGATGTGCACCGTGCCCTCAAGCCTTGAGCAGCAAACCGTTTTCGCGTGTCATGACCTCGAAGATGGTGTCCTTCTCGACGCCCTTGGCGGCGATGACGTCCCATAGGACGGTGATCACCCGCTCGCCTTCGCTAGTGATCTTCGCCTTGGTCAACGGGCTGTACAGCAGGTAACGGCGGTCGTCGGTGATGCGCTGCGCATGTAGTCGCACGCCCGGGTGGCGACCAGTTTCATCGCGATCAGCCCGCACGTAGGCGTCGGTGAGCAACCGCCGCACGTGACTGAAGTCGGTGACGACTGTCCCGTACAAGTGCTGGTGGACGCGTGGGTGACCGCCTCGTACATGGCGTGGGTGCACATGCCCACCGCACCCCAGCCGAGGTTGTAATTGCAGACGTTGACCGTGTTGAGCGCGACGTGGAAGGCGTCCGGGCCGCGGTGCAGCAGGTCGGCTTCGGTGACCGGGTAGTCGCGCAGCGCGTAGTTTGCGACGAAGTTCTGCAAGTTGACGACGTTCTTAATCAGCTCGTAGCGGTCGTGCTGGGAGTCGGCGACGAAGAAGACGTACTCGTCGTTCTTCGGCGAGGAGCCGGCGATCTTGCCGAACGTCGACACCATCCGCGCGACGTTGGCGATGCCGATGTAGTACTTCCCGCCGTTGGCCGTCCAGCCGCCCTAACCGTCGGCGCGCTACACCATGTCGGTTTGGTAGACGTCGGCGCCGTGCGACTGCTCGGACAGGCCGAAGGCGAACACCTCGCCGGCCTGAAGCTGTGCGGCGGCCTTGTGCTTGGCGTCCTCGTTGGCACTCATCCAGATCGGCCCCAGGCCGAGCGCGGTGACCTGGAACGGGTAGCAGTAGTTCAGCCCGTAGAAGCCGACGATCTCGGCGAACTCGCTGATCTGGTAGGTATCCCAGCGACAAGCCAGGTCAGCCGAGGCGCCGTACTCCGAGGGCGTCAGCACGGAGGCGAAGATGTGCTCGCGCCCGATGTGGTCGAGGAACTCGGAGTACCAGCGGCGCCCGTGATCGTGGGCCTTGAGCCGGGCCTTGCCAACCGTTGACGGCCGCCGAGTTGGCAGGCCTGCTTCAGCTGCGGCCGCCGGCCCTGCTGGTGGGGCAGGAACATCCCGACATCCCCGGCTTGCCAATGGGTTTCACCCACCGATCCGACGCTGTCCGACGCCGCGCTGCCCGAGGCGGTGTCACCGGTGTGGAAGGCAATGGGATCGGGCGACAGCACGGGCCGACCCAAACTGATCGAGTCTGGCGGACCACACTTTGGGAAGCCGGATACCGCCGGCGATCGGCTATCCGCTGGGCGCCCAGGAGGGTGACGTCACGCTGTGCCGGTGCCGCTGTCGCACAACACCGGCTTCACGCGGCGACGGTCGCGTTGCTGATGCGCCACCACCTAGTGCTGATGAGCAGGTTCGATCCGCACCGGTTTCTGCAATCGATTACCGAGCACCGCGTGACGTTCCTGACCGCGGTGCCGACGATCATGCAGCGGACCCTGCCCGTGTACCATGCCGACCCGGTGGCCTACGACCTCTCGTCGATCCGGCGGTTCTGGCATCTGGCCGCGCTGTGCCCGCCCGCCATCAAGCAGGCCTGGATCGACCTGCTGGGACCGGAAAATCTGGGAACTCTACGGCAGCACCGAATTACACGCGCTGACCTTCATCTCCGGCGACCAGTGGCTGACGCACCCCGGTTCGGTGGGCGTGGTCTTCGCCAGCGAGATGTAAGGTGCTCGACGACGACGGCAACCCCTGGCCGCCGAGCGTGGTCGGCGAAATCTACATGCGGCCCAGCCCCGGCAGCGCGCCGACCTACCGGTACGTCGGCGCGACGGCCAAGACCCGCGACGGCTGGGATTCGCTGGGCGATCTGGGCTATTTCGACGTCGACGGGTTTCTGTACCTGTCGGATCGGCGGGTCGACATGTTCACCGTCGGCGGGCGCAACGTCTATCCCGGAGAGATCGAGAACGCACTGTCGGCGCATCCGGATGTGTTGTCCTGCTTGGTCGTTGGTGTGCCCGACCCGAACGCCGGCGATCTGGGCCAGGTGGCCCTACGCCCTGGTGCGGACCGGCGAGGGAGCCAGCCTGGACGCCGCGGGCGCGCTGCAGTTTCTGCGTGAGCACCTCGCGGGATACACGGTGCCGCCCACCCCGGACTTCGTCGAATTCGTCGACACGCCCCTGCGCGACGACGCCGGCAAGGCCCGCCGATCGGCGGTGCGGGCCGAGATCATCGCGCGGCTGCCGGCCGCGGAGGCAAACCGACCGTCACGCTCGACGGCGCCAAGAATCCTCCAAGGCCCCGGCGCCACCATCAGGCCGATTGATGACCGGCGTGCCGGAGAGGGGCCATGAAGATCGAGCCATTGAGCTCCGAGTTGATCGAACGTTATCTGCGCTCGCGCCAGTTGCGGTTCTTCCGCAGTGACGACGACCAGGAATTCCTGCTGATGCTGTCCAACATCGAATGGGGCAGGCTGCACGTCATCCTGCGGATCAACGGCTTGCGGCCCGACATCTTGGAATCTCGGTAAGCCCGGCCGGCTACTACCACGCCGGCGAACGGCCGCGGTTGATGGAACTGGTCAACAACTGGAATCGAGACACGCACTGGCCCAAGGCGTTTTGTGCGCGAAACCGCGCAGCCCCAGGTCAGCGTGGTCGGAGAGAGCGCTTACCTGCTCACCGACGGCATCCCACCCTCGCGGCGCTGGGCAACTTCATCAGGTCCACCGTCGAGTACGGAACCGATCTGTTCACGAAGATCGAGCAAGCCATCGCCCTGCCCTCGGCGCAGGCGCTGGAACAGTGGATGGACCGCACCGGTTAAGGGCGACGCGTCCGCCTCGGCGTCAACTGGTTCTTGCACTCTCGACCGGCTTCGCGTGTTTCTCCCAGCCTCGCAACGCTTCCCGGCACGGCGCCTCGACCAGGGCATAACTCACCGCCGCGATCGCGAAGCCGAACAGCAGCGTCAGCACCAGCACCGTCGGCATGTTGCCGGTGAACGGGAAGGTCCCGATCACCGGGAACACCATGGCCAACGCGGCCAGGTGCCAGATGAACAGGCCATAGGACCAGCGGCCCAGGGTGACCAGCACGACGCTGCCCAACACCCGGTGAGCGGTGCCGGGGCGGTCCAGCACCAACGGAGCGATCAACGCGAACGCGACCAGCGCGCCCATCGCCGTCTTCGCCGCGAACTGTGCGGCGGTACCCGGAACCAGCCCCTCCGGCCCCGCCAGCGGCGACGCCGCCACCGCGAACGCGAGTAGCGCGACACCGGCCATCAGCCACCGCCGCCGTGCCAGCCGGTGCGCCGCGCCGATCGGGGCGTGCACCCACTCGGCGAGCAGCATGCCCGCGGCGAACCAGGAGAAAAATGCCGGCGGCCAGTTCAGCGGGTTGCCCGACGCCGACTGCCCGGTGAACAACGGCAGCCAGGCCCAACCCCAGCTGAGTACGGCCAGCGTGGCGATCACCGGCACCCGCGCACCTACCGGCAGACGCCGGGCCAGCAGCGCCAGAATCGGTAACGCCAGATAAAAAGTGACCTCGACCGACAGGCTCCACATCTGGGTCAGGCCGCCGGTCAGGGTGAGCGGCACATAGATCTGAGTCAGCGTCAGGTTTGCCAGCCACACGGTCGGGCTGGCGTGATCCGCGTCGGGCAGCAGGGTGAGGATCACGACGACCGCCACCAGATAGGCCGGCATGATGCGCACCACCCGCGACCGCAAGTAGTGGCCGGTCGGCGGCGGCCGCGTCAGCCCGCGCGCCGCACCGGCGTGGCCGCGCCACAGCAGGAATCCCGACAGCGCGAAAAACACCGCCACGGAGAGGTCGAAGCGCCCGAACAGCCGTCCGTCGACACCGCTGGAATGCGCGGTCTGGAACGCCACGTGCGTGACGACCACGCCCATGGCCGCGCAGGCACGCATACCCTCAAGGGCGGGGAGGAAACTTCGGGTTCCACCCACCTGCCGGCCTTCGGTCACGGTCCCAGTCTGCCTGCGCTGTGTTACCTGCCGGACCGGGTACTGCTGTTAGGGTCAAACGGGTTTGCCTAGAGCACTTAGGAGGGCACGGCAACGTGAACCGGGCGGTTATGTTGCGGTTCGCCGCATGCGGAATCATCGGACTCGGGGCCGCCCTGCTGATTGCCGCGTTGCTGCTGTCGACCTACACGACCAGCCGGATCGCGAAGATTCCGCTGAACATCGACACCACGCTGGTCAGCGACGGCAGCGGCACCGCGATAGACATGGCGTCGCTGTCCGGCGACCACGTCGTCGTCAACCAGAACGTGCCGCTGGTGGCTCAGCAGCAGGTCAGCGTCGAATCGCCGGCCAACGCCGACGTCGTCACGCTGCAGGTCGGCAGCACCCTGCGGCGCACCGACAAGCAAAAGGACACCGGACTGCTGCTGGCGATCGTCGACACCGTCACCCTCAACCGCAAGACGGCGATGGCGGTCTCCGACGACACCCACACCGGCGGGGCCGTGCAGAAGCCGCGCACCATCAACGACGAGAACCCGCCCACGTCGATCCCGGTGCGCCACGACGGCCTGGCCTACCGCTTCCCGTTCCACACCGAGAAGAAGACCTACCCGTACTTCGACCCGATCGTGCAGAAGAGCTACGACGTCAACTACGACTCCGAGGACGACGTCAACGGCCTGACCACCTACAAGTTCACGCAGAACATCGGCTACAGCACCGACGGCAAACTGGTGGCGCCGGTGAAGTATCCGTCGCTCTACGCCGGCGACGAAGACGGCCAGGTGACGACGTCCGCGGCGATGTGGGGCCTGCAGGGCGGCGACCCGGCCGAGCAGATCACCATGACCCGCTACTACGCGGCGCAGCGGACATTCTGGGTAGACCCGGTCTCGGGCACCATCGTCAAGGAGACCGAGCACGCCAACCACTACTACGCCCGGGACTCGCTCAAGCCCGAGGTGACGCTGACCAACTACAAGGTCACCTCCAACGAGGACACCGTGGAGTCTCAGGTGAACGCGGCCCGCGACGAGCGTGATCGGCTGGCGCTGTGGTCGCGGGTCCTGCCGATCACCTTCACCGCGGTCGGCCTGATCGCCCTGATCAGCGGCGGCGTGCTGGCCTCATTCAGCCTACGTACCGAGAGCGCGCTGACCGATCCCGGCCTGGACCGCGGGGACGAGGAGTTCTTCGACCGCAGTGGGGTCGAGGAACGGGTGCCCGGCGCCGAAGCGGAGACCGAAAAGTTGCCCACGCAACGCTCGGAAGCACGCGACGATCCGCCCGGCCCCGACCCGCTGCCCGAACCGGGGCCGCCGGAACCGAATCCACCCGGCCCATCCGATCGGACTAGCCCGCAGTCCGACCGACGGTGACCGCACCACACCGCCGGGCGGTGCAGTGGTCAGTACCCGTCTACTCCCTGTTGCTGACGCTGCTGGTTGCCGGACCGCTGCTGCGCCCGGGGTACCTGTTGTTGCGCGACGCGGTGTCGACGCCGCGCTCCTACCTGTCGGACACCGCCCTGGGGTTGACGGCCCCGCCGCGGGCGGCGCCCCAGGATTTCGCGGTGGCGCTGGCCTCGCACGTGATCGATGGCGGCGTCGTGGTGAAGGCGCTGCTCGTCCTGGGACTGTGGCTGGCGGGGTGGGGTGCGGCACGGCTGGTCACGACCGCGCTGCCCGACGCCGGCATCGCGGGCCGGTTCGTCGCGGTCACCCTGGCGGTATGGAATCCCTATGTGGCCGAACGGCTTTTGCAGGGGCACTGGAGTCTGCTGGTCGGTTACGGCTCTCTGCCGTGGGTCGCGGCGGCGGTGTTGAGGCTGCGCTTCGGCGGGCCGGGTTTTTTTGCGTTGGCGTGGTGGATCGCGCTGGCCGGGCTGACCCCGACCGGGCTGATGCTCGCCGCGACGGTGGGGCTGGCCTGCGTCGCCGCGTCGGGTACCGGCCGACCCCGGTGGCTGTGTGCAACCGCGGTCCTGGGTGCGGGGCTGGTGGCGGCGCTGCCGTGGCTGGTGGCCGCGGCGACCGGCCCGTCGATGGCCGGCACCAAGGCGGCGAGCACGCTCGGGGTTGTCGCGTTTGCGCCGCGCGCGGAGCCGGGGTTGGACACGCTGGGCAGTCTGGCCGGGCTGGGCGGAATCTGGAACAGCGAGGCGGTGCCCAGCTCGCGGGCCACGCTGTTCGCCGCGGTGTCGACGCTGGTGCTGCTGAGCGTGGTGGCGGCCGGGCTACCGACCGTGCTGCGCCGCCGCGCCGTGGTGCCGCTGCTGATGCTGGCGGCGGCCGCGGTGCTCGTTCCCGCAGCGCTGGCCACCGGGACCGGCCTGCACCTGCTGGCCGCGGTCGTCGATGCCGCGCCCGGGCTCGGCGTGTTGCGCGACGGCCAGAAGTGGGTGGCGCTGGCGGTGCCGGGATACACGCTGGCCGGGGCCGGCGCGGTGGTGACGGTGCGCAGGTGGCTGCCCGCGCCGGCCGACGTCGCCGCGGCGCTGACCTGCTGTCTCGCGCTGATCGCGCTGCTGCCCGACGCGGCCTGGGGCGTCGGCGGCAAGGTCGCGGCGGTGCACTACCCGCCTGGGTGGGCTGCGGTGGCGGCGCAGATCAACCGCGCGCCCGCGCCTGTCGCGGTCTTGCCCGCCGGGTCGATGCGGCGCTTCGCCTGGTCGGGTCCGACGCCGGTGCTCGATCCGCTGCCGCGCTGGGTGCGGGCCGAGGTGTTGTCCACCGGCGACATGGCGATCTCGGGCCGGGTGGTGGCCGGGGAGGGGAACCGCGCCCGGGCGGTTCAGGAGCTGCTACTGTCCGGGCGCGACCCAGCCGCCCTGGCCCCGGCCGGGGTGGGCTGGCTGGTCGTCGAGACCGACACGGCCGGTGACCTAGGGTCGGCGGCGCGCATGCTGGGCACGCTCACCCCGGTCTACCGCGACCAGCACATCGCGCTGTACCGCATCGGCGGCCAGGGCGCCGGTGTGCCGGTGTGCCGGCGGCAGGCCGTCCTGATCGCGCATCTGGCGTGGCTGGCGATACTGATCGGGGGTGCAGGCGGTGTCCTGGTCGGCGCGATGCGTCGGCGCGGTACGCCGCGACACTTGAACCATGGCTGACCCACGGCGATCGACGTCGCTGAGGATCAGGTTTCGCGAATCAGATGACGCCGCTGACGAATTCGCCGGCCCGGGCGGCTTCCAGCACGGCGCGCATCGAGTCGGTGCTCTGCGTCCAAGAGAACTCGCCGCTGCAGGTCTGCGCCTTGGCGCCGAGCTGGTCGCGCAGCACCGGCTCGCGGAGCAGTTCCTCGAGGCGGACCACCAGTTCGGCACGATCGTCGACCAAGATCCCGGTGACGCCGTCAACGATGGAGTCGGACAGACCACCGGAGGACCGGTAGCCGATGGTGGGTACCCGATGCTGGGCGGCCTCGACGACGGCCAGCCCCCAGCCCTCTTTGCGCGAGGGCAGCACGTGCACCCACGCGCTCTGCAGCACATGATGTTTGGTCACGTCGTCGACGTGGCCGTGGAACGTCACGGCATCGCAAATGCCGAGACTGCGGACGTGGTCGACCAGCCGCTGCCGCCACCAGCCGTCGCCGACGATGTCGAGGTGCAGGCCGGCGAACCGGGGCCGCAGCTCGGAAACCGTGTCCAGGGCATCCTCGATCTGCTTGTGCGGCACCAGCCGCGACAGCACCACCACCCGCGGCACCGACGAACGCGGCCCGGACAACGAGACGGACGGCGCCTCGTCAAGCCCGTTGCGCACCACCGCAATCCGCTCGTTGTCCACACCGAGGGCGACCAGGTCGCGCGCCGACGGCAGCGACACCGTCAGGTATTGATTGCGCCGGTGCAACCGCGGCGACAACCACGACTCGACGAACCAGCCCAGCCGGCCGAGCACCGGCCCGGCGACCGGCCACTGCTCGCGGTGACAGTGGTGCACCAGAACGACCACACGGCGGCCGAACAACAGCCGGGCGCAAAACGGCAGACCGTTTTGCGCGTCGACCACCACGTCGGGGCGCGCCGCGCGCAGCGGCCCGAGCCCCAGTCTCGCGGCGGCCAAGGCCAGCAGCGCCCACACGTAGACCGAGTAACGCCCGCCGGCGCGGTTTATCCGAACACCGTCGACGACGTCGTGGCGCGGTGAACCCGGATAGCGCGCGGTGCGCAGGGTGACGGTGACGCCCGAGGCAGCCAGTTGCGCGCCGATGCGCTGCAGATAGGTTTCGCTGCCGCCGCCCTGCGGGTGGCCGGTGTCGCGCCAGCACAGCAGCAGTACCGAGCGCAGACCAGACATCACTGTCAGCCTAACCGTTGCCCGACGTAGGGTGTGGCCGGTGGCGGTCACTGAGGTGTTTGCGCGACGAGCGACGCTGTCGCGTTCGGTGCGGCTGTTGTCGGAGTTCCGCGACGAGCAGCCCGACCCGGCCCGCTTCTACCGCGCCCTGGCGGCCGATACCGCGGGCATGATCGGCGACCTCTGGCAGGCGGCCCACGGCGAACCGCTGACCGGCCGGACCGTGCTCGACGTTGGCGGCGGGCCGGGCTATTTCGCGGAAGCGTTCGCCGACGCCGGAGTCCGCTATTTCGGCGTGGAGCCCGACCCGGCCGAAATGCACGCCGCCGGACCCGCGATCACCGCCGCGACGGGCAGCTTCGTCCGCGCCTCGGGCATGGCGTTGCCGTTCGCCGACGACTCCGTGGACATCTGCCTGTCGTCCAACGTCGCCGAGCACGTGCCGCGGCCCTGGCAACTCGGCGCCGAGATGCTGCGCGTCACCAAGCCGGGCGGCCTCACGGTGCTGTCCTACACCGTGTGGCTGGGCCCGTTCGGCGGGCACGAAATGGGCCTGACGCATTACCTGGGCGGCGCCCGCGCCGCCGACCGCTACGCCCGTAAACACGGCCACCGGGCCAAGAACGACTACGGGTCATCGTTGTTCGCGGTATCGGCCGCGGACGGACTGAGCTGGGCCGAGAACACCGGCGCGCTGGTGGCCGCATTTCCGCGCTACCACCCACGATGGGCCTGGTGGCTGACCGCGGTGCCGATGCTGCGCGAGTTTCTGGTCAGCAATCTCGTGCTAGTGCTCTCGCCTAGAGAATGAAACATGTTCTCGTTTTGCTTTGCCTTGGGTAGGGTGGCGCCCATGGGCGAGTTGAAGACCGAATACGACAAGCTTTCCATCGGCGGCAAGTGGACGGAGCCCTCGACGTCCGAGGTAATCGAGGTGCACTGTCCGGCCACCGGCGAGTACTTCGGCAAGGCGCCGCTGGCCGCGACGGCCGACGTGGACGCCGCGTGGCCGCGGCCCGCGCCGCGTTCGACAGCGGCCCCTGGCCCGCCACGCCGCCGAAAGAGCGCGCGGCCGTCATCGCCAACGCGGTGAAGCTGATGGAGGAGCGCAAGGAACTGCTGAGCGCGCGGCTCGCCGGGGAAACCGGCCAGCCGCCGACCACCGTCGAGACGATGCACTGGATGGGTTCGGTGGGCGCGATGAACTTCTTCGCCGGCCCGGCCGTCGACCAGGTCAAGCGGCGCAAGATCCGCAACGGGTCCTACGGCCAGACAATACGTCTACCGCGAGCCGAGCGGTGTGGTCTGCGCGATCGTCACCTGGAAGGTGCCGTTGTTCCTGGCGGTCAACAAGCTGGGTCCCGCGCTGCTGGCCGGCTGCACGGTGGTGCTCAAACCGGCCGCCGAAACCCCGTTGACCACAAACGCGTTGGCGGACATCTTCGCCGAGGCCGGCCTGCCCGAGGGCGTGCTGTCGGTGGTGCCCGACGGCGTCGAGACGGGCCAGGCCTTGACCTCGAACCCGGACGTCGACATGTTCACGTTCACCGGCAGCTCGGCGGTCTGCAAAGAGATCGGCCGGCGCGCCGCGGAACTGCCCAAGCCGTACACGCCCGAGCTCGGTGGCAAGTCAGCGGCCATCCTCCTCGAGGACGTCGACCTGGCGTCGGCAATCCGATGCTGGTGTTCTCCGGGATCATGGACACTGGGCAGGCCTGCGTGGGCTAGACCCGCATCCTGGCGCCGCGCTCGCGCTACGACGAAATGTGTGTGTCATCACGTCAGTCAAACCCAGAAGCCAGATTATGCAATAAGCCTAATCCTTAGGATCTGCTCAGCTTATGCTCACCGCGAGTAAATGACCTGTGTCACATGTTTCCGTGGTATGTGAGTTGGTAGCACTAACAAGGCGCAGCACCTTGCCCGTGGGGTGTGGTTGGCAGCTCGTCGCGAAACACGACGCGGTCCGGGGTCCACGAACCGCGCAAGCTCTTGCGGACGTGCTCGCGCAATTCTTCGGGGTCGGGATCGGCGCCGGGCCGGTGCACCACCACGGCGACGATCGCCTGACCCCACTGCGGGTCCTCGACCCCGAACACCGCGACGTCGCGCACCTGCGGATGCTCGACGAGTACCTCCTCCAGCTCGGCGGGCGCGATGTTCTCGCCGCCGCGGATGATGGTGTCGTCGCTGCGGCCGCCGATGAACAGATAGCCCTCGTCGTCCAGCATCGCGATGTCTTTAGTTGGGAACCAACCGTCTTCGTCAAGGACGGACCCGATGCCGGTATAGCGGCCGGAGACCTGCTCGCCGCGCACGAAGAGCTCGCCGGCCGACGGGCAGCACGTTGCCGTCGTCGCGGATCTCGATCTCGACGCCGGGCCACCCGGCCGCCCTACCGATCCGAGCCGCCTGATGGCGGGGTCCTACGCGGCCAGCGCCGCGCGACGGTCCTCGGGCGTCAGCACCGCGATCGTCGAACTCGTCTCGGTCAGCCCGTAGGCGTTGATGAAGCCGCCCCCGGGTAACAGCTCGAGCGCGCTGCGCACCAGGGGCAGGCCGACCTTGGAGTCCGCCGTCGGCCAGGTTGCGCAGCGACGGCAACTGGTGACCGCCAGACTCCAGCGCCGTGACGACGCGGTCCAGCATGGTGGGCACCAACGTCGCGGTGGTGACGTGCTAAGCGTTGATCAGCCGTACCTTCGTGCGCGTCGAAGTTGGGCAGGTACACCATAATACTTGCGACCAGCGTAGCGGTTCGACAGCGCGGCGCCGACACCGGCGATGTGATACGGCGGCAGACAGATCAGCGCCGCGTCTTCGGCTGCGGCGGAATCGAATTCGACCGTTCCGGTGACGTAAGTGGTCAGGTTGCTGTGCGAGAGTTCGACGGCCTTGGGCTGCGACGTGGTGCCGGAGGTGAACAGCTACCGCCAGCGGCCTGTTGGCGGCGATCTTCTCGGCCAGCGCGATCGCGCCGTCCAGGGCAGCGCCCGGCTCGGTCAGCACGTTCACCATCCCCAGCGCGTGCGCGCGTTCGGCGCTCAGGTTCTCCCCGGTCAGCGCCAGCTCCATCGCGATGGCCGACGGGATGCGCTGCGGCCGCAACAGCCCCCCGCCGCCG
Source organism: Mycobacterium tilburgii (assembly GCF_902168065.1). Classification (GTDB taxonomy): domain Bacteria; phylum Actinomycetota; class Actinomycetes; order Mycobacteriales; family Mycobacteriaceae; genus Mycobacterium; species Mycobacterium tilburgii. The sequence continues at coordinate 91,554 of NZ_LR655696.1, forward strand.
GCCACCAGCCCGCGCTTGACCTCCGGGATCCCGAAGGCCGAATCCTTGGACGCCACGATCAGGTCGGTAGCCAGGGCCAGTTCGGTGCCGCCCGCCAGGGCGTAGCCCTCGACGGCCGCGATCAGCGGCTTGTCCGGGGACGCTCCGTGAAGCTCATGCCGCGGCCCTAGACTATGGGCAGTTCCCCGCGGGCGAACGCCTTGAGGTCCATGCCCGCACAGAACGATCCGTCCGCGCCAGTCAGGATGCCGACGGACAGACCGGGGTCGTCGTCGAGTTGGTCGACGGCCGCGGCCAGCCCGTTGGCCACCGCAGCGTTGACCGCCTTCTTGGCCCTGGGCCGGTTGATCGTGATGATCAAGATCCGGTCCTGCTGTTCGACGATGACCTCGGGCTCGTTGGCTTCATTCGTTTCCACTCACGGCGTTGCACATCTCCTCGGTAGTCGTGGCAAACCAGGGCTGCTATCGACTGATGGTAGCTGCTGAAGGAAAAGGTATTGGCATCAGGAGAGAGTCCTGTTACCCGAATTCGTGCCGTGGCGTGCGGCCGGGCCTCTCAGGCCGGGGCCATGCGGCGTCGACGAGCCGCCGCACCGCTTGCCCGTCTCCTTGATGTTGGCCAGCGCGAGGGTGGCCGTGGCGAACCGGCGCTCCGGGGTGATCCGGTGGTTGATGAAAGGTGGCCGGCGGGGTGAAGGGCATGGTCAGCTACGGCGAGAGTTTTCGCGAGCTGCGCCGGACCCGGTTGATGCCGCGCGGTGTAGCGCACCGTCCCGGGCAGTTTCGCGAACTGGCGCAGGTGGTCGGCGAACGCCGACCGCAGCAACTGCGCTTTGGTGGGTACAGGATCGGTGATACGGGGACCGCTTTCCGGGGTCGGGCAGCAGATCCATGCCGCGCGCTATCAGGTTGGCGGAGGGGCGACTCCGTCGGCCGGGTCGTGGTGGATCTTGCCGACCACCACGACCCGGTTGTTGGCCAGGCCCTCGATGAAGTACATCTCCCACAACGGGCGGCTGCGGTCCAGCGAGGTACTGGCAATCTGCCCGATCGCGTCGTCGAGCTCGCGGCGCCCGCCCGGCTCGGGCAGCCGCATCGGCCCGGATGTGGTAGTCGAGGTCCACCGCGCAGTGCTCGCGCCACATCGGGTAATGGAATTTCCAGGGGATGTCGACGAGTTGGTAGGTGAAGGGCCTGAGTTTGTTCAGTCGCGCGCCGATGACCTGACGGAATGCGTCGATGTTGAAATCGCGATGCTCGGGGTCGATCTCGACGATGGCAACCTTGCTGGTGTGCATGTGCACGTTCGGGGTCTCGTTGTATAGCAGGACCGAGTCCCAGTCGCTGAGCTGTTTCATCGCTGGCCCCTTCCCCTCAGCAGCGACCTTACTAGCGGCGCCCGCAGTAACCACTTCAACACAAGGTGTCATGCCCGAAACCCGCGCCGTCATGTACCGGACTGTACTTCCAGGTTGTCGACACAAACTGACGTTTGCGTCGAAACCGCGAAGATGGCGGCGTTATGTTTGCTTATATGTCGGATTACCAGCTATATACTGCCTGCTTCACTTTGCTGAGCGGCGCGCGGCGACGCACCACGACCAGCCGGATCGCGTAGGCGACCGCACTCACGCCGAACATTGTCGCGGTGAGCAGCAGCCACCTTCCCAGGAAAGGCTGCTGGGTCGGTCCCGTCGCCGCCTGATATGTGGGAGCGTCCTACTCGACTATCCCGGGCAGGAAGATCAGCAGGGTCAGCCCCGCGCACAGGGCAGAAACCCGAATATAGTTTCGGGCCAGTACTTTTGGCTGCGCACGCGACCGCTTCCGTTGGGCCGTGCGGCGAGTACCCGATCGGCCACCGCATACAGCGGGAAGAACAGCAGGTCATGGGCGACGATGGTGGCGGCGAACCACACCGCGATGGACTGCCACCGGCTGTCTGGATTCCACAGCGTGGCCGGCTTGAAGGTGGCCAAAATGTAGCCCAGCAGCGCGAAACCGAACGCCATAGTCAGCAGATGCAGCAGATGTGATCCGTAAAGCGTCGTGAAAAGTGTTGTGATTCTTGACATCTAACGCCTAGTATTCGAGGCTGCCCACCCACTTGGTGCAGTGCACACCGGGCAGCGCGGGAACGATGATCCGGTCCGGGTAGCCGTGATCCAACGACAGGTCCTCGCCATCGACCCGCATCGCCAGCAGCGCGTCGGGATCGCCAACCTAGTTGGCCTGCAACGTCGCCTCCCCGAACGCCCCGCCGCGCTGCAGCAACACTACGCGCGCCATGCGGGGTGCCGGGCACACCCGCGACGCGGGCCAGATCGCCCAGCCGGACACCGCTCCAGGTCTGCACGGTCGACCAGCCTTCACGCAGGCGATCGGCAGGCGCGCGATGTGTTGCAGCAGCGCGGCCAGCCTGGCCCGATCCAGCACCACCTCGGTCGTCCCGCCGCGTAACCGCAAAGCCCAACGCGGACCGACACTTTTGGGGCTGATACTCGCCACGATGGCGGTCTTGTTGAC